>CAUPIJ010000018.1:0-38990 GCA_963511305.1 uncultured Propionimicrobium sp. | reverse complement strand
ACACAAAACCCACCAACCAGCAAAAACCAGCCAACAAGAAAAGGCAGCTCCAAACACCAGGCAAAACCCAAAAACAAGACCAGCCGAAACCGATCCAGCAAAAGGCCGAAACCTAGCCGGAACAGCTTAACAGACAGAACCCTGCAAGTCAAACCCGATGTGTAGTTTTGGTTGCCACCCGGTCCGTTTCCTTTCCAGGCGACTCGATCAACGTTACGCGGCCGAAACCACCAAGTCAAATCGAAATTTTGTTATTTTCGCTCCGTTTCAGTCGACCCGCCAGAGCCGACCCGAACCCTCTTGACGAGCGCTCGGTTTCGAAGCGGATATGAACATTAGCCCAATCCAGGACAAAGGCAAAATTGAGCCCTGAAACCGCTGTTTCCATCGTGAAATTGCTTACCAGAGCGACAAGACTGAGTGGAGACGAATAGTTCTAACTAAACCCCGTCAAAAACGGGTTCGTGGATGTTTAGACGCTCATTTCGACACAAGAAGGGTTTTGGGTGTAGAGATGCAGTTTCGGGTGCAAAGCGGATGGCCTGGATGCAAGCTGAAGTGTCCTGGTTTTGTTCCTAGGCGTTTGCCTTGTTTCCTATTATTACTTGGTGTTTGTGTTTTCCCCAATATTCGGTCTCGATTTCTCTGGGTGTGCGGTAGCCTAGCGCTTGGTGGAGGCGGTGTTCGTTCCACCATGACACCCACTCCGATAGCGCCCAACCAACAATCTTGCGGGAAAACACGTCAGTTACGAACGCCGCATACACAAATCCCTTGACTGTGCGAACATAAGTAATATTTTGCTACCCACAAACGATTCGGGGATGGCGCTCTAAAGCCTCGCTTCACCAAATCAGGACGGGTATCTTACCTACTTGCTTTCCGGGTAAGTTATCGGGCATTTGCCATTCATCTTCCCTCTCAAACCTGCTAGAGGCATCAGGCGAGCTGTTTGCTCACGACCAATCCTGATTCACGGCGAAGAGCATGCCACATCTTACCTACCCCATAAATACTGTAATTACCACGGTGTATCTGTTTAACCCGCTCAATAACAACCACATCACGCAAAGCACGAGCACTTACCCCACGAGATTTGGATTGCCGATAACCACGAGAGGTAATGAAACCACCCTCACGATGAGTATTCAACGTCGCGCAAATGAACTCAACCGAAAAACGATCCCTGTACCGGTCAATGAAAGCGATCATTTCCGACGTTGCGGGTCGAGTTCTGACGCGAAAAAAGCCGACGCTGCTTTGAGTAACTCGTTCGTATCACGCAGCTGCTGATTCTCACGCCGCAACCTAGCATTCTCAACAATCACGTCCTCCTCTAAACGGTGAACACGACCCTCCCGACGAGAGCGCTGCACCCACTGGCGAGCAGTATGCCAGGAAACACCAAGCCTTGGTGCAACCACCTGACACGCTTCCCGCAAGGACAAATTCTCCGCAAGAACCCGATCCTCAACAAGACGAACCACACGATCCTTCGCATCCTGATCAAATTTCTCAGGCATAATCCAGATTTTCCCATGTACTCAAACGGAACAAAACCTTGGACAGTTCAGAGGGCGGGCGGGAGCCTCGAAATCTGTCCGCTTGGCGCGGATTTTATACCGCTTAATTCAGATTACTTGTACTGCCGGCAACGAGGCTTTTAACTGTAAGTAACAGATACTTAAGCACCCTGGTTTTACGCAATATTACCTGTAAGTGCGAGAGGAAAGGAGAAAGGAGTCAGAACGGAATGAAATTCACGCTCACGATTGATCCCACCGTAACCGAAACTATCGTGACGGTAACGGCGCGGGAGGTCGATGCTGAGGTGCAAGCGATTCAAAGGCTTGCTTCCGGTAACCTAGATAGCTCTTCCTCCCCCGCAGTCGAACGCCCGCTTCGCCGCCTCATCGGGACAAGCGGTAATGATGCCACGGTGTTGGAAGTGCGCGCGATACTCGCGTTCTTCACTAAAAAGAAGGCAGTGTTTGCCCACACCAGTAACGGTGATTGGCGGATTAAAGCCCGAATGTATGAACTCGAAGAATCTCTAGCTGCAGACGATTTCGTACGTATTTCGCAATCGGAGATTGTCAATATTGCCTTGATCAAAAAACTTGATCTTTCTTTCTCGGGAACGATCAGTGTGCAGCTAAAAGATGGCTCTCGCTATTACGTTTCCCGCCGGCAACTTCCAGCTTTCAAATCCAAACTCGGAATCTAATCTCCGCAGAAAACCTTTAAATCACACGAAGGATAAAAACCATGAAAACTAAAAAAATAGTTGGTCTCACCCTGGCAGGGGCTTGCATTGGGATCACTATCGGCACCAGTATTGAACTTATTTTCTCTTCTCTTTATTCCTCTAGCTATTGCCCTGGAACTCCAGAATTCTTAAACAGTTTTGGAAACGAAAACGTGGCAGCACTAATTGAGCGGCTTATTTATGCAACCTACGGCATCATTGCTAGCTTCGCGGGGTTACTTTACCGTAACGAAACCCGCCCGCTTATCCTCAATACCGCGATGCATTTCGGGATCATCCTCATCTGCGGGATTGTAGCTGGCAGCTACCTTAAATGGTGGGGATCGAGCTTCGATATGCTCGGGGTAATTCTCGCAATAGTGCTTATCTATCTGCTGATTTGGTTGTTCAATTGGCTAGTGGCTCGCTCCGAAGTCAAAAAGATGAACCAAAAACTGCAATAAAGTCTCTCTCCCCAGGATTCCCGTTTACTCAAATGGGTAAACGGAAAAAGCAAAAAAATATTGTTTCCTAGCGCTACCAGACCGAGAGATTACAAGAGGCAAGAGGCCATAAATTTCTCGGTCTACGCGGCATGGGAGCTGCGATTTATTTGCTGAAAGCGTTCGGCTACTTTTTCGAGGTCGCGATAATCTCCCTCGCGACAACTATCTAAGTACCAGCTGAGCGCCGGTTGAACGGAACATAGTAAAGGTGTCGCAGTATTTTACGCCAAACGCTTTACACACGTCAGGAATTTTTATTTTATTTCTGGAGTTAGGTGCTGGACGCTCATGAGTTACTACCGTATACCCGTGGACTGCAGCGAAGGCGATTAAAAATGAATCTGCGCAGTCCGCAAACTCCTGTGTCGCTGAAGTTTTATACCCCGTTTCTTCTGCCCAAGTTATAATTTGGCTGAGGAAATCATAGATAACTTGATCACCATAGACAGCAGTAAAAATACCTTTATGTGACTTCAGCTTTACCCAATCTGCAAGTTCGTCACCCCCGGTAGTTAACTCATCATAAATCGGTTTAATACTGCAGATTTTCCCGGTCGCGTAGCTATGCTCTAGCCATTGCCAAAATCCTGGAGCGATATCAAATCCGTAATACCGGTTTTTGGCTTCGATAAAAACATTACTGTCCAGCACATACATTTAACCCACCGCCAGCTTTTCAGCCAGGTTACGGAAAGTTTGAGGCTTTTTTGTGCCGAGCATCCGAAAGGCATCCCGATAAAGAGTAGTTCCCTCTAAAGTAGAGACAATCACAGCACGGGTAAAAGTAGGAGAGTTGCGCAGCGGCAGAGTTTTATAAAAATCTCCACCCCCGGTCTGCTTCCCCTTGCCTTCTCTTTCAGCTATCGCGCTCAGCTCCCGGCCATATAGTTCCTGATACTGACTCCAGCTAAGAAAGTTGGCATCAAAAAGGCTGTGCAGCACCACCAGGACGCTGCAGCCAGCTTCTCGCGCAAGTTTAGTAACAGATTCTTCGTTGACCTTGGTAGCGCACATACCCTCAAGAACATCCTTAGGAAGTAGGATCTCCCCCGCGAGTTGGTTACACCAGCGCTCCTCAGATTTTGCGCTATTGGAATCGTTGAGAGATAAATCCGCATCGGACAACGCGCTATGGCCAAGCCAGATATGCCCTAGTTCATGTAAAAGGGTAAAGATTCTCGCAGAATAACCGTCGGCTCCATTGACAAAAATAAGAGGCGCAATCTCATCGCTTAAAGAAAAACCCCGAAACTCCTCGACACGTAGTTTTCTATGAGTATTGTTTCCTACCACTCCGTTAGTAAGCACCAGGATTCCGAGTTCTTCGATCTTGTCGACCAAGTAGCGATACAAACTGGACATATTGCCAATTCGTTTTCGAGAATCAAACCCAAAATCAAGGAGATCACTGATTTCGGCTGCTACTTCGCTCACGTTATTATTCACGCCTACGGAACCCACAAAAGACAACTTTTCTGCCTCGTTGCTTAGGGCGTAGTCGCGATACCAATCCTGGGTGCGTTGCGCGTTGTAAATAGTATCGAGCAGATCCCCGGAAGGCTGGTGAATCACAGAGTCTTTAAGCGTACGCATATCGGCTATAGGCAGGTCTTCTTCGGGAGGAGTATCAAGAAAAAGAAAAGCGAAAGGCGTATTAGTTTTGGCAGCGAATTTTTCTGCCTCCCTAAAAGTAGGAACGCTAACGCCAGATATCCATTCAGGCAATTTCGGAAAAATTTTCTCGAGGTCAGTGACGGTTTTCCTACTGCGCGTCAACGCCCACTCGTAAAGAGGAGGCGTTATACGCAGTTTCGCAGACATTATGCTTCTCCCCCGCAACTTAGAAAATGAACAAAACACACCAGACGGTTTCTATTTTACTGGCAACAGTGTCTAGACGGCAGCTTTCAGCGTACCTTACATATATTGAGCGCGAAAGGAGTGTGGTGCCTAATTTAGTTTGAGCGCGAAATAGATTGTTGGCATGAATGATGGAGTGGTTTGTTTGGGTACGCGTATTGAGGTTACGAAGCGGTTGCGCCGGGTCTATCGCGGGGCTTCGAAAAAGGAAAAGGGAGGGTGTTAGATAATTTTTGTGAGGTAACGGGATTGTCCAGGGCTAGCGCTAGGAGGTATCTGACAAGTGATGTTGTTGGTAATTCTGGTGTGTTCGGGATTGATTATCGCTCAGCGCACCTTTTAGCGCCTACAACACTTTTTAGCGGAAACCATACTTTTTGGCGCTTGCTTCTCGGAACCTTCCGCCAGCCTAGAAATCTGACTAACTGAGCCATGCCGGCGACACCTCAGACGGCTAAACGGTAAAGCCACCTACGTCAATAAAACCACCCCGACAAAGCGAAACGCCACGTTTTACGGCATAAAAGCAGGACGCTCACTTTGTATCAAAATGAGCGTCCAAGCGGAGCCACCTACCAGAATCGAACTGGTGACCTATTCATTACGAGTGAATCGCTCTACCGACTGAGCTAAGGTGGCGCGTCTTAAGCAGACCAGGCAACTATATCGGGAATTCGGCAAAGATAAAACTGCAGCGTCCCCGCGGGCAACCACCCTGGGGACGCTGCAGCATACTGAATTATTTGGTGTCCTCGTCTGGGGTGTCGTAGCGAGACTCGATCTGCTTCGCCTGGGCCTCGTCATGCGTGGCCTCGATGGCCCACTTCTGGCGGCTGCGGCGAGGAGGTAGCTCCACGTAGCCCATGCAGACCAGGATGATAGCCATCTGGATCTCGAGCATCGAGCTCTTAAATTCGGAGCCCGGATACCAGGGTCCTTCCAGCGCCTCCTCGGTGACCTCGTCGCCACGGGTGAACGTGGGCAGCGGCAGCAGCAGGGCGCCGTCCCTGGCCGTCTCCATCAGCTCGGCTGTGACGCGGAACGGCACGAACTCTGCGCGGTGCCTTGGTGGAGCCGAGCGGGTGATGACCACGTCGGAGGATTTGATGGCCTTGGGTAGGTCCTGCCAGAAGAGCGAGCCGGAGGTCTGGAAGCCGCGCGGGCAGCACTGCCGCAGGTTCAGACCGAAGACCCTGGACGCCTCGAGCCAACCACGCGCGTGGGCGCCATCGGGGCCGACGAAAACGTAGTTCAGCTCTCGCCAATCCGGGCGGCGCTTGCGGATCTGATAGATGTCGGAGAGTACCTCGGTGGGGTTGTTGCGATCACTCATCGTAACAATGACCGGCATCGGGCTCGACGCGGCTAGTGTGCGAACGATCGGTAGATTCTCGTGACGAACCATCATCGCCGAGGCGAAGTTGGCCAGCAGGCCGGTGAAGTCGCGTGGATCTTCGTTGCGCTCGAGGGCCATTGCGTCGAGGATGATGGCGTGGGCGCCAAGCCTGTCAATGGCATGCTCAGCCATTGAGCGCCAGAACACCGACTCCTGCGGGATGAACAGGGCGATGCTTTTACCCTTCAGGGGTTCTGTATCAAGATTTTTAAGCCGATCTGCCAGGTCGAACACGGCTTCAAGGTCGTCTTTAACCCAGTCAGTAAGCGCGAGAAGATGCTTCATTCTTTTATCGTGGCACATTTAAGAGTTTTTTGTTAGCTAGAAGGGATAATCGAACATACTGCGCAAGGTACGCTTGGATCCATCTGAGATAGACGAATCAAACGGAGTTCTGATGCCCGAAGTAGCCATAATTATGCCTGCGTACAACGCACAAGACACTGTTGAACGTGCTATCCGGAGCGTATTTGCGCAAGACTTCGATGACTGGGAACTGATAGTTGTTGATGATGGTTCAAGTGACAGTACAGCTGAAATTCTCAAAGAGCTTTCCTCTGAGTTCAAAGATGAACGCCTAAAACTAATTTTAGGGGAACCAAATCGAGGACTCCCCGGGGCAAGGAACAGAGGCCTTGAAGAAGCCAGTGGGAAGTGGCTAACGTTCTTAGACTCCGATGATGAGTTCAACCCCAGAAGAATTAGTGCTGCGCTTACTCGTGCTGAAGACCCCATCGACATCATTGTTTGCCGCCATGAGATAAAGCAGTTAAACGCAGAAAGTAGAATAAGAGGCCTGAAAAAATCTGCTTCTATTAGTGGCCATGAGATGATAAACGGCGTACTTAGCGAGCGAATATCTAGCTACTCATGGGACAAATTTTTTCGCGCATCACGGCTAGGAAAAATTCGGTTCCGGGAAATACAAAGAGCTGAAGATAAAGTTCACACCATCGAATGCTCAACTCATGCTCGACAAATTGCCTTTGTGAGTTATCCCGGAATTAAATACTATGTTTCGCCTGACTCCTTAACTTGGGGGCGAATAAGTTCAGTAGCCGAAACAGAGCTTCTTATTACAGCGCTCGACGAGATTGTCTCTTCTCTGCCCCGAAAAAATAAAACCGAGTTGGCGCTGAGAGCAAACCGAACTCTTTCTTATCTGTCTGTAGCTCATCAGCATCTCTTCCAAAAAAGTGATCCCTCGAGCCTTCGGGGCAGATTCAGCTTCGCTGACGTAGCGGCGACAGCGCTCTTCCAACCTGTTTTCGCGGCAGCCGGGATGATCTTCAAAGTCTCGCCGAGCCTATATTCGTGGCTATACAAAAACTACATCGGCAAAAAATACGGCTTGTGAATCGCTTAACGGAAGACCGCTAGACAGTAGGAAAGTAAATATGGTAACTGTTTCCGTCATAGTCCCCGCATACAATTCAGCCAAAAGTATCGAGCGAACTATAAAAAGCGTACTTTCGCAGACATTCAGCGATTTCGAACTCATCGTCATCAATGACGGCTCTAGCGACGAGACGGGGATCGTACTTGAAAAAATACAAATGTCTACCGGAGATCCTAGAATCCGCCTCCTCCCTTCCTTGCCTAGTAGCGGTGTTTCAGTATCTCGAAACAGAGGAATAAGAGAAGCGAGGGGAGATTGGATAGCATTCCTCGATGCTGATGACACCTATGCCCGAACTTTCTTAGAGACCATGCTTGCGAACACCTCTGACAAAGTAGACCTCGTAGTCTGCCGCCACCAGGTAAAACAGCTTGATGGGACGCTCAGGGAACGAGGGCCTCAGCACGAAGAGGCACAGATCAGCGGAAAAGAAGCCGCTTTTCTTACACTCGAAGAAAAAATGACCCCTTTTATCTGGGACAAATTATTCAGGAGAGATGTACTTGGAACTGAGCCATTCCCGCTCGGAGTGCACAGAGGAGAAGACGCTGTAGTAGCTATCAAAAGCTGCCTTGCATCTCGATTCGTGAGGGTCATACCGGACGTTTTGCACACCTACTTCGTATCTCCCACGTCCCTTTCTTGGGGGCGAGTCAGCAACTTGGAAGAGTGCGATAAACAGTTCTCGTCAATCACCGAGGTTTGCAGAGAAATAGCTCAAACTAAACGTGGCCAAAAAGGGCTGTCGACAGCGCTTTGCCTTACTTACTTGAATGCTTGCAGCCAAGCAATAGTTCAAAGCAACGGCGATAAAGAAAAAGCTATTTCTTATATCTCTAAGGCAACAAAACGGATCAGCTTTAAAAACTGCTTACAAGCTATTTCAAATAGCATTTTCATTGGAAGCGCGTCAGTGTTGGCAAAGATTTCACCGAGTCTTTATTACTCTTTTTACAAGCAATACTCCGCGAAAAGATACTCTATTTAACCTTTAACTTAACCTGGATTGCCACTAGGTGTAGTAGCACCCCAGACACAGGGCCAGCAATAAGCGATATGAGGACTCGCGTTTCTATACCTAACGGCATAAAAAGAAGCGAGAGCGCCACGACTGAAGCTAGTAGCCAGCCCGCAGCGTAGGCCTTGTGCTGAGCCCCAGCAATAGTCGCCGTACCCGTTAGAGTTAGGATCGCTAGCATGGTGGCGGCGATTAGCAGACCCGCGATCAGCCAGCCCGAAACCTGATACTTGCCAGAGAACAACAAGTCTATGATCCACGGACCTAGGAAATATCCGGCTAACATCGCTAGCGCGCCGAATCCAAGCAGCGCGACGATAGCCGCTAACAGCGCCCTAACCCCTGACCCCGAAGAACGCAGGAACTTAGTGATCGCGAACCCTTGGAAAGCCTGCAGCGGAATCATAATCGGCGATCTCGTAATCGAGATGGCGAAAATCGTAGCGCCCAAAACTTCCGGCCTGACCTCTGGGCTAGTCAGCCTGAGCAGTACAGGAAAGCCAGTTATCAACAGGGCTGAAGAAGCAGAAGACAGCATCGCCAACGAATAATTACGCAGCAGACGCCCAGTTGAAACGTCTGAGCGCAAGTTAGCAGTTTGGCGATTTCTGCGACTAGGAACTAAGAAAAACAGCCAGATCGCAGCGGCAGAAGCGGCAGCGATCTCGAGCGGAAACAAGCTGCTGGCCGCTAGCAACGCAACCACGCAGAAAATGAATCTGCCGAAAGACTCCATCGCCATTAACGAGGCGAATAGTCCCCAGCGCTCTTGCCCTGCAGAAGCGCCCGAGAAAGTCGCATGCCCGGAATAAGCGATCAACGCGACGACTATAACTAGGACAACCCACGGGGAAGTCGTAGGCACCAGACGCTGCACCCAAAGTGGCGATGAAATTAGGGTTAGTAAGCAAACGACGCAGCCAATTATTAGCCCGGTAGTTAGCACTCGGACTGAGCCCCCGTCAGTTTCTTTCAGCAGCTGGCGACCTACTGCTCTCGTCGCCTCGTTCTGCATCCCAGAAATGATGCCGATTAACCCAAATAAAAGCGACCAAAAAACCAGAAACTCTGAAAACATTTCCGGCGTGGTTAGCCTGCCAACCAACCACTGAATCAAAAAAGTGCAAAGGGCAGAGACCACCGAGGCAGCGACAATCCAGGTAGCTGCCTCGGTCGCCCCTTTAGTTTTGGCTTTCGCCACAGACAAATATTAACCCTCAGGCTTGTTCAACCAGATTCTTTACCTTCTTGGCCTCTCCTCGCGACCTCACGATCAGGAAGGCACAGTAGGCCAGGATCAGCGCGGCTACGACGAAGCCGGCAATGGTCGTCGCGGTGCCGGGGGCGACGGAGACCAGCACCATCGCGACCAGGACCGGAGCCAGATACTTGAGCGCCCAGACGATGTAGCCACCGAAGCTGGGCATTGCCACGCCACGCGACTCGGCCACGGACTTCACCATGAAGTTCGGGCCGTTGCCGATATAGCTCATGGCACCGCAGGTCACCGCGCCGAGGCTGATCGCCACCAGATAGGGCTCGAAGACACCAGCGACGCTCGGATCGCCGGGCAGCTGCGTGGCCATCTCGAAGAACGTCGCGTACGTCGGGGCGTTATCCAGGAAAGCGGACAAGCCGCCGGTGAATATGTAGAACGTGATCTCGTTGAGAGGCAGCGAGGGCGCGATCTGCGCCAGGTATTTGAGGGCAGGCATCATCGTCGCGAAAATGCCGATGAACAACACGGCCACCTCGACGATCGGGCCCCAGGTGAACTCGTTCTTCTCGTAGCGAATCTCCTTGCTGCCGAAGACGAAAGAGCCAACAACCGCTAGCGTGAAGATCAACTCGCGCCAAGGAATCCAGGAGACCCAGGTCGCGCTGCCCGCCTCGATAGCTTGCAGATTGATCGACGGCACGAGGGCAACACCGACCAGGATCATCGCGAAGAAGATGAAGTTGATGGAACCGCGCAGCCTGATCGGCGTGGTGTGAGTTAGATCGAGCAGCTTGTCGGCGACCTCTTCCTTCACGTAAGCGGAGGTGTCAAGCGCGTAGTAGAGCACGAGAAGCAGACCGTTGATGACCAGCCACTCGGGGATCAGGTGGAACGTCCAGGTGAACGGAACACCGCGCAGGAAGCCGAGGAACAGCGGCGGATCACCAAGCGGGGTAAGCAGTCCACCGTTGTTGGCGACAATCAGAATGGTAAAAACCACCGTGTGCGCCTTGCGCTTGCGCTCGGCGTTGATGTTGAGCAGTGGTCTGATCAGCAGCATCGCAGCGCCCGTCGTGCCGACGAAGGAGGCGATCGCAGCACCGATGGCAAGGAAGACCGTGTTGTTTCGCGGCGTCGCCCGGATGTCGCCCTCGAGATAGATCGAGCCGGAAACCACGAACAGCGCGAAAAGCAACGCGATGAACTGGAAGTACTCAAATGCGGTGTGGCCGATGGTCGTCCAACCGAAATTTATTGCCATGTAGGCGATGACCGGCACACCCAGAATCAGGGAGATGGCCAGTTGGAAGCGCCAGCTCTCCCATCGCTCAGCAGTCGCCGGGATTAACGGCAAAATTGCGATCGATAACAGCATCACCACGAACGGGATTATCGTCCACGCTGGGACGGCTTCTAGTGGGATCACTTCACACCGCTTTCTATTGTTAGCTCGTCCTTGAGCATTTCGTCACGGGCTTTCCGAATAATGCCTTATTCTCGCACAAGTATCGCTAAGACCACCACAGGTTTCAGCAACTAACATTCGGCGCACGCCAGAAGCGGATTAACAGCGATTTCGGAATGGCAGAACATCCAGCAAAACTGCGATTGGTGGGCTCAAATAGTGCGCATAACAAAGCAAATCCGCTAAGTTAATCATTACGTTACCTAAGGAGACCTCATGACCGTCGACGTTCTTTTCCCCTACTACGGGGACGTGGAGCTGATGAAAAAAGCTGTTCTCAGTGTCCTAAATCAGAGCAACAAAGACTTTCGCCTGATCGTTGTCGACGACGGTTACCCCGATGATTCGATACCTGGTTGGTTCGAGTCGCTTAATGACGATCGAGTCAGCTATGAGCGTAACGAAAAGAACCTTGGCGCAAATGGCAACTACCGCAAGTGCCTAACGAAAATCGAAAACGATATCGCCGTGGTTATGGGCGCAGACGACATCATGCTGCCTAACTATCTGGACTGGGTAATTAAATCAGCTGAAGAATACCCCCAGGTGGATGTCTTCCAGCCAGGCGTAGTAGCCATAGACGAAAATGGCGCGTTCAGCAATACACTCGTAGAGAAAATGAAGGCCTTCTACCGCCCGAAGGGCGCCGGCGCGAAGGTGCTGAAAGGCGAGCAGGCAGCCGTATCACTGCTGCGGGGCGCATGGATGTACTTCCCATCGCTTGCCTGGCGCACCGATAAGATGACGGAAATAAATTTCCGCCCCGAATACAACGTCGTTCAGGATCTGACGCTGGTACTCGACATCATCAAAGCCGGAGGCTCCTTATTGCTCGACGACGAAATCACTTTCCTATACCGCCGCCACTCAGGCTCTGATTCGTCTTGGCGCGCGCTGGAGGGGACGCGATTCGCCGAGGAACGTGATTTCTTCTACACGATGTCTAAGGAAATGGCCGATCTTGGCTGGAACAAGGCTTCCCGCGTCGCGAAGCTGCACGTCTCCAGCCGCTTACACGCGCTGACACTGCTCCCCAAAGCTGCCATGAAAGGTAACAAGGTTGGGGTAAAGAACCTCAGCGCGCACATATTCAAATAAACACAAGCTGAGCTTGGGTTTGCCGCGAGTAATTTACGCGCTGCCGTATTCTGAACTACATAGCCTCACGAAGGAGTATGGGTGAATCCTGACACTTGGTTGGTAGTGCCCCTCTACAACGAGGGCGAGGTGATTGGCGACGTCATTAGCAACGCAAAAAAGACGTTCAGCAAAATAGTCTGTGTCGATGACGGCTCAACCGACGATTCCGCGCGACTCGCCAGGCAGGCCGGCGCCGCCATCGTCACCCACCCGATCAACCTGGGTCAGGGCGCGGCTCTGCAGACTGGCCTCAAGTACGCCCTGGGCGATCCAGAAGCCAGCTACTTCGTCACCTTCGACTCCGACGGCCAGCACCGCACCGAGGACGCCCTGCGAATGGTCGAGCGGCTGCGCAACGAGGAACTCGACGTCGTTCTTGGCTCGCGTTTCCTGGACACCAAGGTCGAGGCCGGCTTTCTTAAGCGGCTGGTGCTGAAGGCCGCAGTGATTTTTGAGCGCATGACCACGGGCCTCAAGGTTACCGATACCCACAACGGGCTGCGCGCGCTGAACAGAACCGCCGTCGAGAAAATTCAGATTCTGCAAAACCGGATGGCTCACGGCTCGGAGTTCCTGCAAGAAATCGCCAAGAACAAACTTCGCTACGCGGAGGAACCCGTGCATATCATCTACACCGACTATTCGATGGCCAAAGGCCAGTCACTGTGGAACTCGGTAAACATCCTCAACGAACTATTCTTGGACAAGTGAGATAGATGAGCGGCCAAATCGTTATTCAGGTAGTCCTTATCGGCGCGCTGCTTTTCTTGATGTTCGCGCTGTTCAACACCCGCTCCGGCGCCCGCCCGCTAGCCATTCGACGCCTGGCCTATCTGGTCTTGTTGCTGGCGGCTATCTTCGCCGTCCTGTTCCCGTCTGTAGTAACCCGACTGGCTTCACTGGTTGGGGTTGGACGCGGCACCGACCTGGTGGTCTACATCCTGGTCTTGATGCTGATTAGTCACCTGATCTCATCCAAGTCTTCTGCCGCAAAACAAAATCAGCGCTTTACGGCTCTGGCTAGGCGCATCGCGATAAGCGAGGCCGAGCCCGCAGACGAGGCCGGCCGCAGGCTTTGCCAAGAGGCCGCTGAATAACCGGCTCAAAAAATAGTGCTCCTACAGATCTGTAGGAGCACTATTTATTTCGCTATTTTTCGATCCTTCTCGGGCCAGCCTGCCAGGCGTCCCATGCTGACTGCACGATCTCGTCGACACCCGCACTAGCGGTGAAGCCCATGTCTTGCTTGATGCGGTCAACCTCGGCGATCAACTTCGGCGGGTCTCCAGCGCGGCGTCCCTCGATGACCGGGGTAGTATCCAGGCCGGATGCCTTTCCAACCGCCTCGACGATCTCCTTGACTGAGGTGCCCAGGCCGGTACCAACGTTGTAAGCGTGGTTGGGCAGATCGCCGTCGAGGGCGTGCATGGCCTCGATGTGAGCCTGTGCGAGCTCCTTGACGTGCACATAGTCGCGGATGCAGGTGCCGTCGGGGGTGTCGTAGTCGTCGCCGAAGACGCGTGGCGCCTCACCGTTAGCGAGCCTATCGAGAATCATCGGAATCAGGTTCATAATGACCGAGTCGCCGAGTTCCGGCCAGCCAGCGCCGGCTACGTTGAAATAGCGCAGTGCAACCCACTTTAGGCCCCAGGCCTTTTCGCAGTCCTCCATCATCCACTCGCCGATGAGCTTCGTGCGGCCGTACGGGTTAACCGGGGAAAGAACGTCGTCTTCTCGAACTACAGCGTCGTCGGGAGCGCCATAAACCGCGGCGGACGAGGAGAAGATCATCTTCTTGACGCCCTCGGCCTCCATCGCGGCCAAAACGTTGACCAGGCCGCCGACGTTCTGGCGGTAGTAGAACAGCGGCCTCTCGACTGACTCACCGACCTGTTTCTGGGCGGCGAAGTGGATCACGGCATCGACCTTGTAATCGCGGATCACCTTGCGGATCTTGTCGACGGCCTCATCGGGAGAGACATCAATGACCTCTAGCGGAGCTCCCTGGACGCGATCCTCCGTTGCATTCGACAGGTCGTCCACGACGACGACCTCGGAACCCTGCTCGCGCAGCAATTTGGTGACGTGCGCGCCGATGTATCCGGCACCGCCAACTACCATTACGCTCATATAATATCCTCCGGTTCGAGGTTGGTATTCCTTATCTAGTAAAGATTAACGCCAATGACGTCAGATTTATCGTCACCTGCGCCCGAAAGTCTGAGAGTTACTGGCAGGCGGTTATCTTATAGAGCTTCGCCTCGCCCTGGCTGTCCACAACCTCGAAGCCGGGACGCTCTGCTATTTCATCAAGACCAGAGTAATAGCGGTCATTTTCGTAACCGTTGGAGATGTAGTGCGGCTCGAGTTCAAGCACATAACGCGCCTTATCTTGGTTGAGCGCGTCGCATACGTCTGGATTTTCAGATGCGTTCTCGAGCCCCATGTTTATGGTTTTCGCGCCCGAAGTTCGGGCATTATTTAGGTAGAAGGTAGTTGGCACCCGATCGGCAATCGCATAAACCAGGCCGCCGCCGTTCCACGGATTAACCACAACTTTTTCGTCAGCCGGCACGTGTTGCGGAATGCGCTTTACCAGTTCGTATTCGTCTGGGGTCAAGATGTCAGATCCCTCATTCAGTTCAAACGCCATGAACGTCCATTTAACTTGTTCGCGGAACTGATCATTATTGGCCGCATAGTAGCTGGCAGGAACGCAGCAAACTAGAGAAAGCACCAGCGCAATCAACCAGTGGGGACGCCACTTGATTACCACGCCTATAAGGCTGACCAGGCTTTGCGCACCATACGCGGCGATCGGAATCAACAAAATAGCTATCGCTGCCGCAGGCCTCCGGTAATCGTTGTAGTAGAGGCCACCGAAAAATTGCCTTAGCGGACCGTCCGCCATGCCAGCAGAGATGGCGTAAATCATGACGACGGTCAAATAAGAAAAGATAATCAGCCAGCAGCGGGGTTTGATCAGCAGCGCCAGCGTGCCCAGCACTAAAAGACCCGTCAAAACCGGAACAAACATCTGATTCAAGACCACGCCAAGAAGCGCCTCTACGATTGCCTCGCCAAACGCCATCTCCGGCTGCCAAAAATTTCTGAGGCTAGAGCCTGTTCGCAACCAGAGATAACCGAATGCTGCCACCGCGATGAGCGTACTTAGTCGCAAAACGACACTGCGGAGCACTCCCCCAGCTGCTCGACGCGCCCGGAGAGGTCTAATCACCGTCCACAAAGCCGGGATCACCAGCATTGCGAAAACTGTAAAAATAGCGTTCGGATGTGCCGTCGTGACGCCGAAACTAGCGAAAGCGAAAACTGCGACGGCCTGACCTGAGCTTATAGTCCGCTGTTTTCTTATCTTCAACACTTCCCATCCCGCTGCGAGAACCACCGGCGAAAGCGTGAAAGCAAACAGATTGGGGTAAAGAGTTCCCCAATAGAGCATTCCGAAGGTTAGCTGCGTCCACGCTAATGAGATCGCGCCAAGCATCGTGCGGCCCAATACTCGCGCTTCGAAGAGTGCCTCATACAACCAGATCAGTGCTAGGGGCCAAATTAAACACAACGAAACCAGTGTGCATGCTTGCGTAGCGCGAATTGGGTCGCCGGAAGTCAGCTGAGCGACCAACCCTGCCCACTCGTGCCAGCCAGCAGGATAGAAATTCCCGGCTCCGACAGCTGAGAATTCTGTTGGTGAGGCACCGTCGCCGCGAGCAACCATTTGAATGGCGTTCAAGTGCAGCGCATTGTCATATCTCTGGGCGAAGTGATTGGGAGAGATCAGCGAATGAAGTAAGAGCGGAAGAAAGAAGACTGCCCCGATAGCTGCACCAAGCAGATAAGCAGCGAGCGTTTTCCACTCCTCCGCCTGGCGCCACTCGAACAAACCGCGACCATAGCCAATGAGTCTCGGCATAAAACCAAACAAAACAAGAACCAGGGTTACCCCCAGTACCCAAAATACTGACCAGGTTGTGCCGCTCAGTTGAGCCCCGAAAGCGCTGATGGCGAAAATTGCGACTGAGACAGGAGCAGCAGCCGAAATCGTCACCAAAGGACGTAGTCGCCACGAAAAAAGCGTGCAACAGCCGGGCAATATGATCATCAGCACTGCGGCCAATGTTTCAGGCAACACAGAAGTCCAAGTCATTTACTCCACCTTCGGCCGTGGAACCAGTTATTTTTACAGCAATAAAATAACAATGGCTCAAATAATCCAGTCGACAAAATACTGCCGGCGCTACCGCTAGCACTTCGAGAAATCACAGGCAGTTATCTTGTACAGCTTCGCCTCGCCCTCGCTATCAACTACCTCGAAGCCAGGACGCTCTGAAATCTCGTCAAGCCCCTCGTAGAACGGTTTGTGATCTTGACCAAACTTCGTGAATGGTTCTTCGAGCTGCAAAACGTATTGCGCATTTTCGGAACGTAGCGCATCGCAAACTTTGGGTTTGCTGGCTACATCCTCAAGTTCTTGGTTAATAAAGTACTGGTTCTTTGGCCAAGAGCGCTGATAGAAGATAGTCATCGGCATTCGTTCAACGAATGTGTAAATCCAGCCTGAGCCGTCCCAGGGATTGTTCACGACCTTGACGTCAGCCGGGACGTGTTGAGGCAAGCGCTCGATCAAGGCGTATTCATCGAGCGTGATGAAATCGGAGTCTTCATCCATCGTGAAAGTCTCTTTGGTTGCCTTAACCTGTTGTTGAGTTTGCCAGGTGATAGAGCTCACAAAACTTACAGATGCGCAGGCCAGGAGCGCGACGACCAATGTGGTAGTTGTACCAGCCTTGAGATGATTACGCAGTTTACGCGAAAATATCTTGCCCAACTGCTGCATGCCATACGCCACGATCGGCAGCAGGAATGTGCCGAGGGCAGCCGCCGGCCGGCGCGGGTCGTTGTAGTAAACACCAGAGATAAGGTCGCGGAAGCAACCGTCAGGGATACTCGCACTAACGAAATACACAAATACGAGGCTTGCGTGCGCTGCTAGAACTGGCCAGAGCCTCTTCTTCTTTAAGATGAAGACCACCCCGGCTGCAACGAGAATAGCCAGGGCGGGATCCGGCGGAATTCGTATCGCTGTGGACAACGCCGTCTCCACAATGAAACGTGGAAAACTCATTATCCGGTGCCACGGGTAGCTAGTACGTAACGAGACTTTAACCCAGACTGTGCAGAAAGTGGCTACCGCGACAACCACCAGGCACGCCCAGATCTTATTGCCGCGCCTAGCCGACATCAAATAAGGGTCCTTCCTAAACGCACCACCGGGTCGCAAAACACTCGACAAAGCAGGCAAAACCAGAAATAGCCCAGCAGTGAACGCCGCATTCGGATGCGCCAACATCGAACCAGCAAACGACAGCAACAAAACAAAAACCGAGCCAAAGAGATCTAATTTCGGACGTGAAGATAAACCCAGCAGCTCCCAACCCGCAGCAACAGCAGCAGGCATAATAGCCATACCCAAGAAATTCGGATAAAGAGTCCCCCAACTCAACAAACCAAACGTCAACGGCGCCCAAGCCAAACTCAACGCGCCAAGAGCCATCCTGCCGAACCTAGTAGCAGGAAAAACCGTCTCAAAAAGCCAAACCAGCGAACACGGCCAAACAATCAACGACATAACCACCGAACAAGCCTGCATCGCAACCTGAGCATCACTCGAAGCCAGCTGGGCAGTAAGACCGGCCCACTCGTGCCAGCCAGCAGGATAGAAGGCACCGCCGCCTACCAACCCGAACTCGAACGGTGAAGCCCCCTGCCCCACCGCAACCATATGCACGGCGTTAAGATGCAATCCGTTGTCATATGTTTGCGAGAATGACTCAGGCGAAATCAAGCCCCTTAACAGTTGCGGCAGAAAGATCAAAAAAGCGATACCGATACCAGCAGCGTAAGCACCAATCTGCTTCCACTCGTTAACATCTACACAGTGACGCCAATCGCCTCTTGTCGCTAAAGAAACAGCTACGCCGAGAGCCGCGGATACTGCCGTAAAAGCGAGCAGCCACCAAATACCCCAAGTGCCACCGGCATACTGAGCCCCAATCGCACTCGCAGTAAATAGCAACACCGAAACACCAGCAGATGCACTGACCGTCACCAGAGGACGAACCCGCCAAGCAGAAAGCACCAACACCCCGGGAAAAAATATCAAAGCCAGCGCTATCGCCGCTTCAGGTGCTGCAGCTATCCAAGACATCAAGGCCGCTTTCTCTAGTCACACGCGTCTAAAACACAACTCTGAACAGTTTTATCGTAAAAACGTTTTCGTTCTATCAATCAACCTTAGCTGTCGCTGGGTTTCCTAATAACGCTCGGCATTTAGTTCTGCCTTGCCACCGGCTAATGACGCAATTGAAATTCCCAGTATGAGGGGTTTGCCTAAACTCTGTATCAGTTGAAACTACAGGCGGTGATCTTGTATAGCTTTGCTTCGCCCTCGCTGTCGATCACTTCAAAGCCTGGGCGCTCTGCAATTTCATCTAGACCCTCATAGAACGTTTTGTGATCTTGGCCGAACTTTGTGAACGGTTCTTCTAGCTGAAGAACGTACTGCGCGTTTTCGGCATGTAGCGCGCCACAAACTTCTGGTTTGGTAGCTACGTTTTCAAGCTCCTGGTTAATTAAGTACTGATCATTCGGCCAATCACGTTGGTAGAAGATAGTCATCGGCATTCGGTCAACGAATGTGTAAATCCAGCCTGAGCCGTCCCAGGGATTGTTCACGACCTTGACGTCGGCGGGAACATGCTGCGGCAAACGCTCGATGAGCGCATACTCATCTGGCGTGATGAAATCGGAGTCCTTGTTCATCGAATACGTGTGAATCGTAGCCGCAACCTGCTGCTGGGTGGCTCCACTTCTAGAGCTATAGAAACCGATTGCTAGGCACACCAGGACAGATGCGATGACCGATACGGCCGTACCTATCTTCAAGTGTTTAGCCAGCTGGTGGGAAAGAAGCTTGGCAGTCTGCTGAATACCGAAAGCGGCGATCGGCAACAAGAAGGTAGCGATAGCGGCCGCCGGACGACGGAAGTCGTTGTAGTAGAGGCCAGAAACCAGATCTCGGAACACACTGTTAGGGAAACTAGCGCCCACGAAATAAACGAAAACGATGCTGAAATGCGCGGCTAGAACCGGCCACAACAGCTTCCTTCGCAAGATCGCGACAGCACCAACAATGGCGAAGAGCGTCAGAATCAGGTTTGGTGGAAGTGTCAGCGAGGTAGAAAGAACTGCCTCTAGACCAGCTTGTTTTAGCGAAATAATTCGTCCCCACGGGTACTTCGTGCGCATTGATGCCATGTACCAGGCAGCCAAGAAAACCGCCACAGCGATAACCACCAGGCATGCCCAGATCTTGTTATCGCGCTTGGCAGGCATCAAATATGGGTTCTTTGTAAACGCACTGCCCGGACGAATAACACTCCACAAAGCAGGCAAAACCAGAAATAGCCCAGCAGTGAACGCCGCATTCGGGTGCGCCAACATCGAACCAGCAAAAGACAGGATCAGAATGAAAAGTGAACTGGACATACCTAGTTTTGGGCGTTTCGATAAGCCCAACAGTTCCCAACCCGCTGCTACCGCAGCAGGCATAGTAGCCATACCCAAGAAATTCGGATAAAGAGTCCCCCAACTCAACAAACCGAATGTTAGTGGAGCCCAAGCCAAACTCAACGCACCAAGAGCCATCCTGCCAAACCTCGTAGCAGGAAAAACCGTCTCAAAAAGCCAAACCAGCGAACACGGCCAAACAATCAACGACAAAACAACAGAACAAACCTGAACAGCCACCACGGCATCACCCGAAGTCAACTGAGCAGTAAGACCAGCCCACTCATGCCAACCAGCAGGATAAAAGGCGGGATGACCAACCAGCCCGAACTCGAACGGTGAAGCTCCCCGGCCCGTAGCGACCATGTGGGCGGCGTTCAGGTGAAGACCATTGTCGTAGGTCTGCGAAAATGCCTTAGGCGAAATAAGACCATTGAGCATCGGGGTCAAGAAGAAGAAAGCTGCGATGGCAGTGCCGAAAGCGTAAGACCCGATCTGCCGCCACTCACTAGCGTCCGTCCAGTGCCTCCAGCTGCCCTTCGTCCGAGCGGAAACGCCCAGGCCGAGAATCGCGAACGCCGCTGTAAAACCAAGAACCCACCAGACGTTCCAAGTGGCATCAGCGTACTGCGCCCCAATCGCGCTAGCGGTAAAGAGCAAAACAGACGTCGCAGCTGACGAACTGACTAGCACCAATGGCCGTATCCGCCACGCAGAGAGGACGGCCATGCCTGGCAAGAAAATAAGAGCCAGAGCCGTCGCCGCTTGCGGTAAGGCGTCAATCCAAGTCATCAGCACTGCTTTCCATCGTTACACGTTGCAAAAGATATAAATCCGAACAGTATCATCGTATTATTGACAAACCGGTGCAACGTTTAGGCGCACTTAGACGCCTAAAAAGGAGGAAGCATGCAGGCGGATCTAGTTGTTGTTGGTTCCGGCCTCTTCGGTCTGACGATGACTGAAAGGGCAGCCACCGAACTTGGCCTGAAGGTGGTCATCGTCGAGCGCAGGTCGCACATCGGCGGCAACGCGTACTCTGAGGCCGAGGAAGAAACCGGCATCGAGGTACACAAGTACGGTGCCCACCTGTTCCACACCTCTAACGAGCGGGTCTGGGAATACTGCAACCGCTTCACCACCTTCACGGACTACCGTCACCACGTCTACACAACCCACAACGGCGTCGTTTACCCGATGCCCGTCAACCTGGGCACCATCAACCAGTTCTTCAATGCGGCTTACCGTCCCGACGAGGCGAAGGCGCTAGTCAAGGAGCAGTCGCAGGAACTGGGTGACAAGGAGCCGGAGAACTTCGTCGAGAAGGGCGTCTCCCTGGTTGGCCGTCCGCTGTACGAAGCGTTCTTCATGAACTACACAGCCAAGCAGTGGCAGACCAAGCCGGAAGATCTGCCAGCATCTATCGTCAGCCGCCTGCCGGTTCGCTACACCTACAACAACCGCTACTTCTCCGATAAGTACGAGGGCCTACCCACTGACGGTTACGGCGCCTGGCTCGAGCGCATGGTGGACAACCCGAACATCACCGTTCTTTTGAACACAGACTTCTTCGATTCCAGCCAGGAATTCAGCAAGGACAACGTCGTCGGCAAGATCCCCGTCGTCTACACCGGCCCGATCGACCGCTACTTCGACTACTCCGAGGGTGATCTAACCTGGCGAACCATCGACCTGGAAAAGGAAGTTCTGGACATGGAAGACTTCCAGGGCTGCCCGGTGATGAACTACGCTGACCTGGACGTGCCGTTCACCCGAATCCACGAGTTCCGCCACTTCCACCCAGAACGCGACTACACCAAGGAAAAAACGGTTATTTACCGCGAGTACAGCCGGTTCGCCAACCACGACGACGAGCCTTACTACCCCATCAATACTGCGGAGGACCGCGAGCACCTGACCAAGTACCGCGAGCTGGCTAAGGACGAGCCGAGCGTCTGGTTCGGTGGCCGGCTGGGCACATACAAATACCTAGACATGCACATGGCGATAGCCTCGGCGCTGACGATGTTCGACAACGAGGTTGCACCGCACTTTAGCAACTGACCAGATGGAAAGTAACAATAACTCGGTGACTAACATTTCCGTTTCGGAGTTCCGCTCGCCCGGTAAGGGCGGCGGACTGCTGGATATTTTCCGCAACAGATACCTCTTAGAGCTACTCGTACACAAAGAATTGCGGGTGCGTTATCGCGGGTCGATTCTCGGCATGCTGTGGTCGTACGTTAAGCCGGGCGTGCAGTTCTTGGTCTTCTATTTCGCCGTCGGCGTCTTCATGGGCATGAACAAGGCAGTACCGAATTTCGCGGTCTACCTGTTCTCCGGCGTCGTAGTCGCAAACTTCTTTGGGGAGGCATTCGGCAACTCGACGCGAGCGATCGTCCAGAACGCTGCCCTGGTTAAGAAGATCTATCTGCCTAGGGAACTGTTCTGCGTGTCATCGCTTTGGGTGGCTGCCGCACACTTCTTTCCGCAGGCCGCGGTGCTTCTGGTGGGCGCGCTATTCATGGGCTGGCGGCCAGGCCTTTCACACATCCTGGTTGGCATCGGCGGCTTCCTGATTCTGGCTATTTTCTCGCTCGGCCTTGGCCTGCTGTTCGGCGCTGTCAACGTCGTCCTGCGTGACGCCGAGAACTTCGTTGACCTGATTAACATGGTGGTTACCTGGGCCTCGCCGATTCTCTATCACTGGGACTTCGTGGTTCGCGCGATCGGTGACGGGCCGCTTTGGTTCATCTACAACCTGAACCCGATAACGCCTGTCGTCGAGATGTTCCACTACTGCTTCTGGGCACCAACCCGAGGGGTCAATTACCAGATTCCGCCGAACGCCGGGCTATTCATTCTGATGGCTGCGAGCACCTCGATCTTGATGCTGATTATCGGCGAAATGACGTTCCGCAAACTCGACGGCCGATTCGCTCAGGAGCTGTAAATGGTAGATCCAAACACTTGCGTGATCGTCGATCGGGTAACCAAGCGCTTCAAGATTCGCCACACGCATTCCATGAAGGAATTCATCGTCGCCAAGCTGATGGGTAAGCGAGAGGCTGAATCCGAGCGCTTCACAGCGCTGAACAACGTGAACCTGCAGATTCACGACGGCGAGACCGTCGCACTGCTCGGTTACAACGGATCGGGCAAGTCGACGCTGCTGAAGATGATTTCTGGCGTGATGAAGCCCGACGAGGGGTCAATAAAGGTGCGCGGCAAACTGGCCGGCCTGATCGAGGTCGGAGCGGGCTTCCACCCCGACCTCACCGGGCGCGAAAACGTATTCTTGAACGGCGCGATCCTGGGCATGACTGAGAAGCAGATCGAAGAGAAGTTTGACGAGATAGTCGACTTCAGCGAGATTCGCGAGTTCATCGACACCGAGGTCAAGTTCTACTCCTCCGGCATGTTCTTGCGGCTGGCGTTCTCGGTCGCCGTCCATACGGACCCGGACGTCTTCCTGGTTGACGAAATCCTTTCGGTCGGCGATGAGCCTTTCCAAAAGAAATGCCTGAACCGCATCAACGAACTGAAAGAGTCCGGCAAAGCGCTGGTCATCGTCAGCCACGACCTGGACATGGTCAGCAAGCTGTGCGATCGTGGCGTCGTGCTGGAACACGGAAACGTCGTCCATGACGGCGACATCAACGAAGCAGTTGCGTATCTGCGCGGTTGATTCTCAAGCACATTTTCAGGGGCTGCCTATTTAGGCAACCCTTCTGCTATGGCAGGAGTTTGGTCACGACTTTTTTACCGACCCGCTTGGCGGTCTCACGGCGCCTGGAGCCGATCGGCATCAGCTTCTCGCCGACCTTGCCGATGGTTCCCGTGGTGGCGGTATCGCGCAGTTTGTTCCAGAGCTTGGTGCCGGTCGGGCCGCCCTTGCGTCCCTTCAACAACACCTCTTCGTAGAAGGACGACATCTTGGCGTACTTCCACCAGTAAGGCGCGAAGTCACAAGATGGATCATTCCATGGCTTTAGGCCACCCGCGTAGTGAATGATTCGCGGGTTCTTTCTAGTCTCAAGATACTCGTCAAACAGTTCGGCGGGTGCAAAACGCAGCGCAGCCTCAACGCGGCCGCCATCCATGAGCACATTCCAGTGCGGGTCAAGGTAAACGACCTCGTGCTCGAGACGCATGTTGAGCACGTCCTGGTCGTTGTAGAGCAGTGGCTGCTCAGCGAACTTCAGCCAGTCTTCAACCGTGTAGAGCTCACGAAGACGCTTGTTGTTCAGCAACAGAACCCCTGCCTGGAAGTAGGCGTAAGGGTCGTCCATCTCCAAGGTTTCCTTGGCGTACTGGACGCGGTTGCCGCCCTTGATATTCAGGTTGCCGAGGAAGTCGACGTCGTGCATCGCGCCGATAGCCTTGTCGCCTATATCTGTGGCATATAGCTTGGCGACATCATCGAGAATGATCATGTCAGAGTCGAGGTAGAGCACCTTGTCGTAGCAGCCAAGCACGTCCTGAATCAGGAATCGGTAGTAGGTCTCGACGGAAATGTGCGCGTTGGCTCTCAGGTCACGCTGCTTAAGCAACGGCTTCACGTTGAAGAGCCTGACACTGATATTCGGGTAGTGTGCGACGCTCTGCTTGATCCGCGCGAAGCGGTCGGGAGCCAAGTCGGCCGAGAAGATCACCACGTCGTAGTAGCTGGTTGGCGAGGAATTCTCGGCTAGCGAAAGAACCGAGACGTCTAATTGCGGGGCGTAGTTGTTATCACCGGCGAAGACCACCGGGACGGCGTCATGATCGAAGGCCGGCGGCAGGCTAGACACAACCGGATCCGGGTTTTCGAAGTGCACCACCTGGGCGTACTTAACCTTGATGTCAGTGTTGCGCGTGGCGTGCAGCATGTAGACGTTGAACAACCGCTCGGCCAGGTGGCCGACTGTGCGCAGCGCCTCCTTGGAATAGTGCTCGTAGCTGCGTTTCTCTTCGAATCGCTCAAGAAGCGGAAACAGCCACTCGCAGTAGTCGAAGAAGATCTGCTTGCGCATGACGTACATGTTGCAGAAGCTGACTTGAGTGCCTGACAGCACTTCTTCGAGCGCGGCTGAATACTTCGGTTGCAGCTCGCGAACAACATCGTCTAGCAGCTCGAGATCCTGGTCGAGCAGGTGTTCGGCCTTGTGCCAGTGGTCACGCACCGAGGAAAAGTGATCGGGGAACTTTGAGACATCGTTGCGCGGCGAACACAGCACGTCCACGTCCTCGAGAGCCTCAGTGAGCTTCTCGTTGGTTAGCCCGAAACGCTGCACAGCATCGTCGTTTAGGCGGTCGGCCATGACCTCGCCCCAAGCGTTCGGCTTGTATTCGTTGCCGGAAAGATTGAAATAACGACGGTAGTGGCAGAAACCGTAGTAATCGGCGTCTTCGTTCTTCCACGCCATGTACTGCACGGTCAGCTCGCAGTAGCGCGCGTTGCGGTCAGAGATGCTGTCGCCCTCGTCGTCGTGGCGGAAGCCCATGAACCTGTTTGCGGCTGCTGCCGAATTAACCTGAACTGGCACATAAGCTGAGGCCTCTGGGAACTGCACCTGCTTGTGGCTGGCGACGTAAATACGAGCCCTGGGTCCGCCTGGCACTAGAGGTTCTGCCGGAGACTGCAGATGCTCGAGTTTAGAAATATCGTTCATATGGTTTAGGGCTCCTCGCTTGTATTCAGCTCCTTTTTCGGAAAGCTTGTCACCGAATCTTTCAGCTAACCTGATCAACCCCTTAACCGGCTCTAAAGACGCAGTACCGTCCTGCTGCGTCCAAATCTCGTACGACTTGTCTCGGGCGATGCCGTACAGTGCTTCGGAAATGTAGCTGGGGTCGACGAACTCCGCGAATTTCTCGACGCAATACTCCAGGTCTCCTGGTTCGCTCCTCTTCAGGCTGTATAGGAAAGCCAACTGATAGCGCTTGATAAAGCTCTTTGCGCACTCAACAACTTCCGGATCCCCAAGGTCATGGACGAATTTATTGATTTCGTCGGTCGAATGTTTGATTCCAGCGGTTCGCTCGTCGATATTCTTTCGGGTGATTTCGGCGCCAGAGACTCCCCGGTCGATGAAATAGACGTAGTGCGGTCCATCTGAGGCTGGACGCGCGCTGCGGCTGAGCGCTCTGATCACGAAACACTCGTAGGTATCTTCTGCATAATCCATCCGCTCATCGGTCATCATTTCGAACGCCTTGCGGATGAAGTCTCCGCAATATACCTGCAGAGCAAGGCTCCAATTAGGCGAAGGACCATAGGACTCGCAGGCCATAAGTTTTAGCGGCCCCAGGCCAGTTACCTGTGGGACGACCAGGTTAGCAGCATTTTCATATCCAGCCGTAACTTCTTCGGACAAAATATCGGAATCCGGCACCTTCACGAAGGTCTGTAGCATGTCTACCGGATCTTTAGATAAATCCTGGTGGATCTTCACTAGGGAACCTTCAGCAAGCTGATCATCGCCTGCTAGATAAAGAACAAACTTTCCAGTAGTTTGGGAAGTGCCTGTTTTGAATGCCAAGTGAACGCCTTGGTTCTGTTCCCTGGTGATCACCTTCACCCGCTGATCCCTCTCCGCATATTCGTTGAGGATCCTGGCGGTGCCGTCCGAGCTTTGGTCGTCGACGATGATCACTTCTAGATCGTCAAAGCCCTGATTGAGCACGCTGTCGAGAGCCTCGCCAATGTATTGCTCTTGGTTATAGGCAGTTACCACCACGGAAAAGAACGGCATTGTTTAACCCTCCAAAATTACGGCTTACAGCCAGGTTTCAGGTTACTAAGAGTCTAATGGGCAGCAGAAAATAATCTGCTGCCCATTAGATAATTGCTTTTACTCGCCTATAACGATTCGCGGAGTGCCCTTCCACAACGCCGGATCTGTTATTCGGCGGCCGTCAAAGAGCACCTTGATGCCGGGCAGGTCTGCCGGCTTGAGCTGCTTGTATTCGGCGTGGTCTGCCTGAACGATGGCTGCGTCGACCTGGTCGCCCATGTGGTAGGCGTCCCAACCGAACTTTGCGAGCTCGTCGTCGAAGAACATCGGGTCGTGAACCAGCACCTTGGCGCCCTTTTCACGCAGCGCCTCGACGGTGCGGAAAACACCAGAGAAGGCGGTTTCCTTGACAGCACCACGGTAGGAGGCGCCGAGGACAACAACCGCGAGGTCTTTTAGCCCACCAAGGGTCTCGTCCAGGCGGTTTACAACGTAGTCAGGCATCTGCGCGTTGAACTGGCGAGCGGTGCGGACGATGGATGCGTCCGGGTCGGTCGACAGGTAGAGGCGCGGGTACACCGGGATGCAGTGTCCACCGACGGCGATGCCTGGGCGATGAATGTGGCTGTACGGCTGCGAGTTGCAGGCGTCGATGACCTTCTCGACGTCGATGCCCTCTTTGTCTGCGTAAACCGCGTACTGGTTAGCCAGACCAATGTTGACGTCGCGATAGGTGGTTTCGGCGAGCTTGGCCATCTCTGCGGCTTCGGCGGTGCCCATGTCCCAGACGCCGTTTTCGCGCGGCAGGTCGGGGCGGTCATCGAAGGTGAGCACCTGCTTGTAGAACTCGATGCCGGCCTTGGTGCCTTCGTCGTTCAGGCCGCCGACGAGCTTAGGGTAGCGCTTGAGATCGGCGAATACGCGGCCAGTTAGGACGCGCTCGGGGCTGAACACCAGGTGGAAGTCTTTGCCCTCGGTGAGCCCGCTGATTTCTTCAATCATCGGCTTCCAGCGGTTGCGAGTGGTGCCGACGGGCAGCGTGGTCTCGTAGCTGATCAGGGTGTTCGGGGTTAGGTGCTCAGCAAGGGAACGGGTAGCAGCATCCATCCAACCGAAGTCCGGCTCCCAGGTTTCGTCGTTGACGAACAGCGGAACGACCAGAACGATGGCGTCGGCCTCGGGAATGGCGTCCGCGTAATCGGTGGTGGCGCACAGCTTACCCGCGGGCACCAGCTCGGCGAGCTTTTCGGCCAGGTGAGCCTCGCCCGGGAAAGGCTCCTTGCCCTGGTTGACGACCTCAACGGTCTTTTCGTTGACGTCGACGCCAACAACTTCGTGTCCCATGTCTGCAAACTGAACTGCCAGCGGCAGGCCGATCTTGCCCATAGCCACAACTGCGATGCGCATAAAGAGCCTTTCTAATTGATTAGATAAGGCGATTCTATGTGCACCTGCCAGTGTTTTTGCTACTTACTCGCGCACGAAACAGCAGGACGAGAGATCAATTAGTAGCCAGAGATTAGAGTGATTTGGTTGACTCAATGCCCCAGGCTGTAAGAACACTGATAGCAAAAACTATGGTCGATACGTCTAACACCTCGAGCAGATAGATTAGCCACTTGACGGGCTTAGTAATTTTTGCGTGGCTAACCAGTAGCCAGCTAACACGTAGAGGCAGGGGAATGCAGCGGTCAGACTCAACGAGACCTTGGATTCGATAGACCCAGAGAACCATAGAAGTTTAGAACTTAAAATATCAGCGTCTTTGGCACCAAGGTCTTCAACCAGCCCCTTACCGAAGACCAACAGGCTTCCGACGATTAGAGCTGTATAAAGAGCAGCCGGGCTTTAACTATCTGCCGAAGTATCGGAGTCACTAGATAGACGCCCAAAAGAGCCCACGAATACCACATGCGGTATGGGCCTGCCAGGATCATGAGAACGAAGGAACCTGCGCTGCCGCCGTCCTTCGCAACCCCGAAACGGAACTGGATGATTGACCAGGCCAGTGAAGTCACTACGAGAACAACAGTGATTCGTAAGATATACGACCAGAGTTTTCTCGCGGTGTATTCACAGCCTGGATCCAGCAAAACATTCCTGTGACCATCAAGAAAATGGGTACGGCAAACTTGCAAAACCCATTTAACAAAACAAGTGGCCACCACCCGGCATGGATTGCCGTGTCAAATTCGACCGCGGCAATCGCTAACGCACTGCTGTGCCAACAAACTACGAGGAAACACGCAAATGCTTTTAGTGTGTCAGGCCAGGTTAAGCGTTTTGCTGAATTAGAAATCATCAGGAGTTAGGACGCGCGTAAGCGGCTGCACCGCCTCGACCGCCCCACTTTTCAATCCAGCGTTCCTCAACCCTGCCGTGCAACCCGTTGCCTTCGACGATCTTGATCGAGTCTCCAGAAACCATGGTCACCATTGCGATATGCGAAACATAATGGGTCAGTAAAATGAATACTAAGTCACCTGGCTGAGGAAAATTAGTCAGCTGCCCCCTGCTCTGGTAATACTCCATGATCTGTAACGGCGAGGGGCTGATGCCACCACCATAGAAGAGGTCACCAGCTCCTTCCTGGTGGAACACCCACCACTGGAAGGTCGCGCACAACGCGATGTAGTAGCCGGGGCCGTATGCCGCACTTAAGTAAGTGCTACCGCCGCTGCCTAGCTGGCTGCGAGCGATGGAGACAAGAGCCTGGGGATTAAACGGCAGCCTGCATATCGATATACTGCCAGCCATGGCACAGGCTCCAGCTCGCAAAAGGCGAATCGATGCTCTCGACGGGATACGAACCATCGCGGTCTTCATAGTTATCGCATTTCATGTTTCTTTCCCACGAATGGCTGCTGGATACATAGGCGTAGATATTTTCTTTGTGCTTTCTGGCTTTTTGATCACAAATAGCTTGTTAAACGACCTTAAATATCACGGCAGAATTCGCTATAAGCATTTCTGGAGCAGGCGTATCGCCCGCCTGATGCCCGCTGCCTTGCTAACCATCACAGCAGTGCTGATTTGGTCGTGGCTGCGCGGAACGGTTTATCTACGCTCGGCGACGGGCGAGGATGCCTGGTTCACCGTATTTTACCTAGCAAATTGGCATTTCACGGGTGCCGGCTCTTACTTTGAATCGGACGGTACGTCTTCGCCACTATTGCACATGTGGTCATTGGCGGTTGAGGAACAGTTCTATTTGATCTGGCCGATACTAATTGGCCTCACGTTCTTTTTATTGTTCAGAAAAACAAAATCCACCGACATTTTCAAGGCACGAGGAACGCTCTTACCCGTTTCAGTAATCGTAATTGCTATCTCAATGGCGCTGATGGTTGCGCTTCACGGCCAGTCAACCGACAGGGCCTACATGGGCACCGACACGAAGGCCTTCGAGCCGATGATCGGTGCTTTTGCGGCGATCATCGCGTCCGATGACCGGGCAAAAAAGTTCTTCACGCGTTTTTCTCGGCCGATGATCTGGTCGGGGGCAGTGCTGATCGTGGCGCTGTTTGTCGTGCTCGACGGCCCACCCAAATTCTATTTCGTGGGCGGCGCAGCTCTATTCAGCGTCGCGTCTGCTCTGCTAATTCTCGGCATCAGGTACGGGCTAGAGCACCCAGAATCGAAGGTCTTGGCCTGGCAACCAGTCAGCTACCTCGGCAGAATTTCCTACGGCTTATATCTCTGGCACTGGCCATGGGCGGTCTGGCTATTGAATCCGGCTAAAGGCTTTGAACCAGCTAAGTCGCTCCTAGTAATTGTGCTCACGGTAGCCACCGCCGCGGCCTCGTATCACCTAGTAGAGATGCCGATCCGAGAAGGCGCAATCGCCAAGCTGCTCACTGAAACCAAAACTATTTGTTTCGGCATCACCTCTATGCTTGTTGTTGCTCTCTTCGCTGGAGTCACCGGAGGCACCCCGATTTCCAAACCAATTTTTAAGGTGGTCTACGGCACCGAGCTACACGACGACACCATCATGCTAGTAGGTGATTCTGTACCAAGACGTCTGACACCTGTTCTAACCAAAGTCGCTGCGAATCAGGGCATCACTGTTGTCAATGGTAGCCTCGGCGGCTGCTCCCCTCTCGGCACGGACATTATTGCCGACCCCAAGAACCCGGAGCACAGCCCCTGCCACAAAGCCATCGACCTTCAGATGGAGACCAAAGAGATCTACCGTCCCGGCTACATACTTTGGTGGTCACGACATGAGATCATCGACCGCTATCAGGGCGAGAAGATCCTTTCACCTGACTCCGAGGAATTTTGGCAGGCCCAAGAAGAGGATTTCGGGGCTGCAGCCGAGAGACTAACTGCGGATGGCGCAAAGCTGGTTGTCATCCTCACCGAGCGGCCCGGGCTTGGCACCCTAAACCGCCCAGAAAATCAGCTAAATTCCGCGATCGTCCAATACATGATGAACCACGACGATTACCGCCAGCGGTTCAACAGCATCATTGAGCGGGTAGCTTCAGAAAACGACAAGATCTTTCTCATCAACGGCGATCCGTTGTTCTGCGAGGCTGGGCCAACGGGCCGGACCGATTCGCTATGTGACGATTCAATTGATGGCAATTACATCCGCTATGACGGCAGCCACGTAAACGTCGATATCTTCGGCGAGCTGGTTTCGCGGCGGCTCCTAGAATCAGTGGCAGAAGCGACGAAAGATTAATGTGGTAATTGTGAGTACCGCCTAAGCCTTAATGCCTACTCGATGTTGCTGTTTTCAGGGGCTCAGGGCATCGCGCGGTATTATGGAAATGATGCACGACGACGACCAAAGCCACGACGAGTTAAGCCAGAGCTTTAACGTTGCGATTGTTTCTCGGATTTTCTATCCAGAACCAGCAGTCGCCGCTAACGCTGAGTATGCTTTCGCTAAGGAACTAGCTGCCCGCGGGCACCACGTCGACGTGCTAACCACTAGCTCGCCAAAATTTCCTGCACAAGAAACCCCCGGCATTAACGTTTCCAGGTGGCCAGCCATTCGCGATAAGAACGGCTACATCAGGGGAATCATTCAGTATCTGTCTTTCGACGTGCCAGCTTTTTTCCGAGTTCTTACGCTACGCCCGAAACCAGATTTCATTCTTGTCGAGCCTCCGCCAACCACGGGATTCGTCGTGAAGATTGCAGGCTTGCTCAGGCGCATTCCCTATGGCTATCGCGTTGCGGATCTGTGGAGCCAAGCTGTCACCGACCAGGACACCAACAAGCTTGTCCAGAAACTGCTCCACTGGGCCGAAAAAGTTGTTCTTTGCGGAGCTAGTGTTTTACTACCAGTTCACGAAGGCGTGGCTGACCGACTAAAAGACTTTGGGCTCGAGGAACGTCCCGAACCAATTGGCCTCGGCGTAGATACCGACACCTTTAGACCAGAGGGTGAAACGATAGAGAGCTTCAAGGACAAGCAGATCCTTCTTTATGCAGGAACCGCCTCAGCGGTGCATGGTGCAGAAATATTTGTCGAGGCATTCAACGTAATAAAGGATGAATTTCCTGATTCACAGCTGGTTTTTCTCGGTCAGGGCACCTCTTTCGAGGCAGTCGCCAACGCCGCTGAAGAATCCGCCGGTCGAATCATCGTCCACGACCGAGTTAGTTCTCTAGAGGCGGCTAAGTGGATTCGCTCTAGCAAAGCTACCTTGGCGTCTGTGGCACCTGAAAAATACGGCTTCGCATTTCCCACCAAGGTCTACGCATCGGTGGCTTGTGGTGTTCCCGTGATTTACGCAGGAGCAAAACATGCCGGCAAAATTATCGCCTCGAACGAGTTAGGCATCGCTTGTGACTATTCTGTCTCTCAGCTGGTGGCTGCAATGCGAGAAATTCTTGCTTCGAGTTCTAAGAGATCCGACTACTTGCGCAACTGGGCAATAGAGAACATCTCGATTTCCTCAGTGGCAAAGAGAGTGGCCGACCGAATCATCGACTTCACTAAAAACACTAGAGTCAGCCGCACCGGTTACAGTCGTTATAACGACTGTTTCGATTAGAAAGCCGACCTGATCAGATGAAGAGTGCCTTTGACAGACTTCGGCAGACGCTCCCGTACCTGCCCGCGGGAGCGAAAAGCTACATGGTCATTTATATGATCGTGGCTTCACTGCTCTCGATCCTCGACATCAGCGCGCTGATGGCTTTGGCCTTCGCGGTCACTTCGATCCTGAGCAAGAGCGATATCGTCGTGCCAGTTATCGGCTGGCGTTTCGGGCAGGATAAATATGTTTTTGTGATCCTGGCGATTTCATCGGTGATCCTTCTGAAATCCGTGCTGTCGTTGGTTCAGCAGTGGTTCGCGACGCGCAAATTCGCCGAGTTCGAGATGATCCTTGGCAAGAGACTATTCGATGCCTATCTGGGCGCGCCCTGGGTAGAGCGTCTTTCGCGCTCTACCTCGCAGTTAGTCAGGATGGCTGACGTCGGCGTCGCGGCGATTAACTCGGGTCTTATCCTGCCGATTCTTGGCCTGCCAGCGATGCTTGTTTCTTCGTTGTCCGTTGTCGCTTTTTTGCTGATCGCCAGGCCGGTCACCGCAGTCGCAACGATCTGTTATCTCGGTCTAATCGCAATAGGTATCTACTTTCTGCTATCGAAGCGCACGGTCGAGGCCGGCAAGGTTAACCGACGCTACTCGTTCAAGGCAGCAGGTCTGATGACAGACATGGTCGGGGCGCTCAAAGAGGTCACGCTGCGAAACAAGTTCGACGAGGTCTCCGAGGTCGTCCAAGATGCCCGTTTCCACGCCACCCGAGCGCGCGCGAACATTCAGTTTCTGGGTGCAGTGCCGAAGTTCATCATGGACGCCGCGCTAATCGGCGGGCTCCTAGTCATTGGCGGTGTCACCTATATTTTCAGCAATTCGATGGAGTCCGCGATCAATTCTTTAGTGCTTTTCGCAGTTTCTGGCGTTCGGCTGATCCCTGCGATAAGCGGCTTCCAAGGCACTGTGAATGGCCTTAACGCGAACGCGTCCCAGGTAAATGCAGTGCTCGGAGACATCAAGGAGGCTGAGCATTACATCGCAGCCAGAGAGACCGTCGGCAAGGATCCAATTGACCACGAACCGCGCGAGCTAATTATTGACAACATCACTTTCTGCTATCCGGGCCGAAAAGACCCCGCTGTAAAGAACCTCACGGCAACCATCAAGATGGGAACCTCGGTTGGCATCGTTGGCGAATCGGGTTCTGGAAAGTCGACGCTAGTAGACATCATTCTAGGTTTGTTGCAGCCACAGGAGGGTTCGCTGCGAATCGATCAGCTTGATCTTAACGACGTGATGTCTGACTGGCGGTCGATGGTTGGTTACGTTCCGCAGGATGTCTCGCTGTTCGACGGCACTATCGAGCAAAACATTGCCCTGACCTGGAAGGGCGAGATCGACCGCGAGAAGGTCATCGAATGCCTGAAGAAAGCGCAGATGTGGCAGACGGTTCAAGAGCGCCCCGGAGGCTTGCTTTCAACCGTTGGCGAGCGCGGCATCAACCTTTCCGGCGGTCAGCGTCAGCGGCTAGGTATTGCCAGGGCACTTTACGCTGACCCGATGATTCTGATTCTCGATGAGGCAACCAGCGCCCTAGACACCGAGACTGAGGCAGAGGTGGCGAAGGCAATTCATAATTTGCGCGGAGAAGTAACCATGATCTCGATCGCCCACCGTCTTTCCACGGTCAAGGACAGCGACGAGTTGCTGTTCATGGAAGACGGCGAGATCAAGGCACGCGGCACCTTCCAAGAGGTCGTTGACGCTACGCCTGCTTTCGCCAGGCAAGCCGCCTTATCTGGCTTAGTTCCGATGCCTACGAAAGAGGTAATAGAGCAATAACCAATGGAGAATTTAATGCCCGTTACTACCGAAATAGTCGTTCCAGTACACGACGAGTCGCGCCCGATTCTCAGGGCCGTTGAATCGCTTTTAAAGGACGACCAGACCAGAGCGCTTGTGGTCGCGCACAACATCGACCCTGCTGTTCTCGACTTACCTGAGAGCAACCGAGTTCGGGTGAAACAGCTAACTGGCCATGAGGGTAAGCCTGGCGCATGTTTCGATTTCGGCATTGCCAACGCTGAGGCGCACTGGGTCGGCATCATGGGCTCCGATGACTGGTACGAAGACGGCGCGCTTGCCAAAATGCGAGAGCATGCCGAAAAAGACGGAGCGGACGGCGTCATCGCTCCCCTAAAGCATCAGCTTCAAGATAATAACCAGATCAAACCACTTACTTTGCGCCGCAAGAACCTGAAGGCGGCCAGAGACAGGATGTTTTACCGGACTGCGCCGCTCGGGATCTATCGCCGCGAGATGCTTTCCGACGAAAGATATCGATTCGGATCAGAATTCACAAACGGCTCCGACATGCGTGTTACAGCGTTGCTTTGGACTTCCGGAAATAAGTTTTCCTACTACTACGAAGATCCCGCATACATCGTTGGTCGAGACGCTATAACCAGGGTTACTTTCACCCCGCGTCCTTTGTCGGTCACTGCCGGACCTTGGATACCGCTGTTGAACGAGCCTGAGGTCAAAAAATTCGACGCGAAGACACGTCACGCGCTGGCAAGCAAGATGGCGAAGGTGCACGTTCTAAGTGCCGTCTTCCTACGCCCAACCAAAGATAAGTGGGACGACAAGGACTTCTACTGGCTGAAAAACTATCTGCACGTGCTCAGGGATTTTGATCGCGCATACGATCTAGGCTTGAGCCGTCGTGATCAGCGAATTCTGCATGCCATTGAGCATGGCAGCTTAGATGACACCATAGAAGCTAATGCCAGCTGGAAATCAGCTTCGCTGTTTGATAGGGCACTGCCCAGCGACGTTTTATCTGCGGTTACCGCGCCAGAGTCAGCCCTGCGAAGCGCAGCAACCGCACTGGGGCGCCGGCTGCTTTCCGGAGATCTCCGACGCTAGTCCATGCCTAGAGTGGAGCGGTAGGCATTCTGCAGCGGCTCGATATAAGGGTCGGCCAGGTTGTGTTTGAAAACCCACTCTCGAGCGTTCAGCTTCTCGCTCGCAGAGAATGGATCACGCAAAGCGCTCTGAACACCATCTACTACCTCGTCTAAGGAGCCCTCGATTACAGGAGGGGTCGAGCCATCGTCTGGTCTTGGTAGTCTGCTGCCAAGCACGGCAACAGGCAAACGAGACGCCATGGCTTCGAATTCGGAAACGCCTAAGACGTTCCGTGCCTGGCCAACTCCTAGAGCGGCAGTCGATATCCAATTCATATAACCAGCGTGGCTCATCTTTGGCACCAGGTTCACGCCAAGACTCTCTGCCTCTGCTGCGCGGTCGCCCCAGCTGAGTCCTTCCAGTTGCACATTAGGAATAGCCTTCCTGAGAGCTTTGACCAACTCGAGTTGAGCCTCAACACCCTTACTTTCTTCCCATCTGGAAAGAAAAATAATTTTCTTGGCATCGCCCTCGGAGTATTTCCAATCGACCACCTTTTCTGGATCGAGAAAGGCAGGCATAAAGGTGGCATCAGAACGTGCAGCAGTGGCCTCTTCGACAGTGTCCAAGTTCGTGTAGTAGACCTTCTCTGCCCCGTCTATCCAGCGCTGCACTAGGCGGTGAATCTTCGGATTCTTCCAATGTTTCCTGATGTCTGTGCCGTGCAGATGCAGAAAATACGGCCGTTTGGGCATCGGCGGGTATACCGCTGCTGGCACAACCATCGCGTAGTGAACATGCAGTATCTGAGCCCGCTTCGCGGCGCTCCAGCGTTTAGCTAGCTGTCGGGCAGAAAAGATCTTGCTGCTAAGTATGTTGGACGGCCTATGCGTTGGCCTAATGTCTTCGGCACTTAGGTAATTCCACTTATAGCCGTGCCTGGCTGCCGTATCTACGAGGACCCTGCCGACATCGGCACAGTCGTGAAAGTGAAGGACTCTTGGTTCTACCCGCTTAGCCATACCCGAAAAGTACCACACTGACCCTAAAGCCTCTGTTAGCTGTGCTCGATAGTATGAGGAGTGAGTCTTGTCTTTAATATTTATGGAGTTGTCATGGAAAGCATGATTTTCCACGCGCCATTTGCCGTCAGGCCAGGAGGCGCTTCGGCTTCGGCGAACCGTCCATACCAAATGCGGGAGGCCTTCAAACGGATTGGCTATGACGTCTTCGACCTTTCCGGCGACGGCGCACAACGCAAGGCAAGCCTCAAAAAGCTTCAGTCAGAAATGGCTCGAGGCAAGAAATTCTCTTTTGCATATTCTGAGAACGCAAACATTCCATTAATTCTCTCTGAAAAGAAGCATTTTCCTTTCCGGCCGTTCTTGGATCGTAAAATAATGTGCCTGCTTAAAAAGCATGAAATTCCGCTGGGCATCTTTTACCGAGATATTTATTGGCGCACAGATCTTTACACTAAAGCTGTCGGCCCGACGATCGCAGCCATAATGGGTGTCTTATTCAAATCCGATCTGAAGAAATACGTTGATTCTTCGCGGATAATTTATTTACCTTCAATAGAGATGGCCGACTATTTGCCCGAGCTCTCAGGGCACAGAATTGAAGAATTGCATCCGGGAGCTTTTCAGGTAGCTAGCAAAATGCCGGATTCCCTTTCACTGCTTTACGTTGGCGGCCTTGGAGAGCATTATCAACTGAATGAGTTAGTTAAAGCTGCAAAGAATTTAGGCATAAAAATGACGCTCTGCATTCCGGAAGCCAGCTGGGCCAGCTCAGATTTGCGCGATGCAGTGGCCGGGGCGAAAAACATCAAAATCGTGCATAAAGTATCCAACGAACTAGACGAGCTTTACGATTCTGCTAGCGTCTGCCTAATTACGATTAAGCCTTCAAAGTATTGGGAGTTCGCTGTTCCAGTGAAACTTTATGAATACGCCGGCCATGGCAAACCAATTATCAGCAGCTCAGGAACAAAATCAGCGCAAATAGTTTCAGACAACAACATCGGCTGGGTTGTAGAAAACGACTCTCGCTGTTACGAAGATTTATTAAAAATACTCTCTACGAATCCAGAAGAGATAGCAAAGAAGACCCCCTCTGTCGCTGAATTTATGTCTACCCAAACCTGGGAAGATCGCGCTAAAAAAGTTGCAGCCCAGTTAACCGAATGATCTTAGGAACTCATGAAAATCGCTTACACCATTGGTTTCGCACAGATTCCGCCCACGTATTTTGCCATTCAACATGCCGAGCGCATGAATAGTATAAATGCGAAACTATTCGGATATCTGGTTGAAAAACATGACACCAAAATTAAAACTGAGACTGTTTCAGTTAGTCCTGACTGGGCGAGGAATCTTCCATTCAGATATAAAGCATTGGCGGCGTTAACTCGCGAAAGGCTCTTAACTAAAACGATCAAGAGTTTCGAACCGCAGATAATTCACCAGCATTTTGCTACCTGGTCTAAGCCTGCCGTCACGAGTGCAAAAGATTTAGGCGTTCCGCTCGCCATCACCTTGCACGGCTACGATGTTTTCAACCAGCTAGCTAAGCCTAAGAACCTGCTTTCCCGTCATCACCAAAAATCGTTCACCGCGTCTAGCGATACCGCAGACATCATTCTTCCGGTCAGCAAATACTTGGCAAGCCAAGCCGTTAAGGCGGGGGTTTCACCAAACAAAATCGAGGTGCTATACCTAGGCGTGGACACCGATTTCTTTACTCCTGCAGAAAAGATGCCACCTGCTGACGAAATACCTACTTTGCTGCATGTTGGCGGACTCTTTAAACGTAAGGGTGTTGAAGATATTTTGGCGGCCTCGACCTCGATTCAAGAGAAGATACCGCACAAATTAGTTTTGATTGGTGATGGGCCACTAAAGGAAGCAGTTCTAACTGCAGAGCAACGATACAGCCACATTGGATATCGCGGTTCTGTCAACAGAGAAGGCGTTAGAAGCGCGATGCGCGAGGCAAGTTTATTGGTCTTCGCCACCCAAAAAGACGGAAACCGGGAAGAGGCGGCCGGGCTCGTTTCTTTGGAAGCCCAGGCGTGCGGAACCCCCGTCGTCGTCAACGATTCTGGCGGAGCCGCGGAAATGATTGACGACGGCGTCACAGGTTTCACTGCGAACCGAGGCGATGTCGGGTCGCTGACCAAGCAGATCACAAGATTCCTCACTCTTTCAGATGCTGACCAGGTTGAGATGAGAAAAAAGGCTAGGGAATTCGTAGTCGAGGAAAGAAGCCTCGCGGCTTCCTGCTCCAAGCTTCAGAAAATCTACGAAGGTCTTCTTTGAGAAACTGGTGCTTGAACTCTGACAACTTATGTGAGTCCAGATCAGCGCGAGAAGGCCGAATAGAAAACAATTGAGCAGGCACCCGAATGGGTACCCGCTCAAGTTATGTAGAGGAGTTAGAACTTCTGGGTCTCGCCGCTCTCGGCGGAATCCAGCATTCCCTGGATAACCTTCATGGTGTCAAGGGCCTCGC
>CAUPIJ010000017.1:0-38995 GCA_963511305.1 uncultured Propionimicrobium sp. | reverse complement strand
TGGAGACACCCTTGAACTCGCTCTTGCCTTCTAGTTTGTCGACCAGCGCTTCGAGCGTGAAGTCCTTGTCGTCGTAGGCGTTGATGTAGGTCTTCACCTGCGGGACGTCGACAAGCGCGAACGGCGTGGAGACGGAGGCGTAGATCGTCGGCAACTCGTGGACGTACCACGGGATGTCGACGGTGCCCTTCGTCGCCGGCCACATCACGCGCTCGAACGGCTGCATCATGCCGTCGATCTTGGCGATGCACAGCACCAGGTCGTACTTGTCTGTCAGCGCGGCGATCGGGGCCTTGGACGCGTAGATGTTCTTGACCGCCTCGCCCTGTTCCTCGGGGCTCATCTCGGCGAGCTTGTCGAAAAGCGACTCGTGAATTGTGACGTCATAGCCGCGCTCTTTCAGCAGCTTGCCGACCTTCTGCGCCGGGTGCTCGACCGCCCCACCGCCGCCGAAGCCGCGGGAGATCGGGTTGGGCGCGCTAGAGACCGGAACAACCAGCACCCGCTTGAACTGCGTGATCGGCAGGTTCTCAGGCCGGGCGTTCTTGACCAGCGTGATCGCCTCGTCGGCCAGGTCGACGGCCAGCTGCTTATTCTCGGGCAGCCCAATCTTCGCCATCGCCTCTTCCTTTTGCGGCAAGATCTGCTCGCGCGGGGTCTTGTGCAGGCCGAGACGCGCCTTCAGGCCAAGAATGCGCTCAAGAGCCTCCTGCAGACGTTCCTCGGTGATGACGCCATCCTTGTAGCCCTGCATCATCCACTCGAAGTCCTCGTCCGGATCGTTGAAGAACAGGAAGAGGTCGCAGCCGGCGGCGATAGCTTGCGGCAGTAGATCGCGACGGGCCATCGCGCCCGTCAGGCCAACCATGTGCGAGGCGTCCGTAACGACCACGCCGTTGAAGCCCATCTTGCCGCGCAGCAGATCGGTGAGCAGTTCGTGGCTCAGCGTCGCCGGCAGCAGATCTCCATCACGCACGTCCGGGTTGAAGTGCTTCTGATAGCTAGGCAGCATGATGTGGCCGGCCATGATGGACGGCAGCCCGTCGTCGATCAGGCCCTGGTAGACCTTGCCGAACGTGGCGTCCCACTCCTGGGTCGAATACGAGTTGATGGACGCCGAAAGGTGCTGGTCGCGATCGTCGATTCCGTCGCCGGGGAAGTGCTTCGCGGCAGGCATGATGCCGGACTCCATGATGCCCTTCATGTAGGCGCGGGAGCATTCGAGGACGTAGTCCGGGTCGGCACCGAAGGTCCTGTTGCTGATGATCGGGTTTCGCCAGTTGCGCATGATGTCGACGATGGGCGCGAACGACCAGTTGCAGCCGATGGCGCTGGCCTCGACGCCTGAGACGCGGCCCATCTCATAGGCCCATTTTGAGTCGTTGGATGCGCCAACCTTGATCTCGAAGCCGACGTATGTGCCGTCGGTGCAGGCGCCGTTTCCGCCCGCCTCGGTATTGGCTGCGATAAGTAGCGGAATCTTGCTCTTGGTCTGCAGGATGTAGTTTTGCTCCCACACTTCCTCGGCCGTGCCGGGGTTATAGCGGACCGCGCCGATGTGATAGTCATCCAGGACGCCGGTGAGGTATTCTTCCGTCCTCTCGGCACCCATGTTCACAAAGAGCTGGCCGATTTTCTCTTCAATCGGCATATTTTCGATAGTTTCGCGCACCCACTTGATGTCCTCGTCGGCGAGGTTAAAGGGCTTGGCGGAAAGATCAACCATGACTCTCCTTAAGGTCTAGTTTTGTGTTTTAAGGTTAACCAGACTAAGGATCTAAAACCCGATGTTGCCATTCATTGTGTCGGGGCGCCTCGAAGCCCAAGTCGGTTCACACGCCCCGGGGACATTTTCGAACGACGAGCGCTGGCTTTAGGGCAAATTTACTCAAAAGTCTGAATTATTTTGAATTATTCGAAATAATTCAGACATGGCCAACATTACTTTTGATTCCAAACCCGTAACCACCGTGGGCGAACTGCCTACCGTAGGCACCAAGGCCCCCGACTTCGTGCTTGTTGACAACGACCTCAACGAGATCGAGCTCTCCGATTACGCAGGCAAGCGCGTCCTGCTAAGCATCTTTCCGAGCGTCCAGACGGGCGTCTGCGCCATCGCGCTGCGCAACTTCAACAAGGAGGCCGCGGAGCTGGACAACGCTGTTGTGATCAACGTCAGCAAGGACCTGCCGTTCGCGTTCGCGAACTTCTGCGCGGCCGAAGGCATCGACAAGGTTATTACCGCCTCGGCGTTCCGCTCGTCTTTCGGCGAGGACTACGGCGTCACAATGGCCGATGGCCCTCTCGAGGGGCTGTTGTCGCGCGCGGTCGTCGTGCTCGATGAGGACAGCGTCGTGCTCTACACCCAGCAGGTGCCCGAGATCGGCGCCGAGCCCAACTATGAAGAAGCCATCAAGGCCATCAAAAGGGTCTAGGCTTCAGCCCTACTTCAAAGTGCTCGGCACAAGGCGTTATGCGCCTATGCCGGGCACTTTTATTTCTCCCAAGTTGGACGACGGTTTTTGTTGGTGCCCGCTGCTAGCCTCTAATACGTAATTACTTAAGCTACCGCAGGATTTAGATATGCAAGACGATCTATTCGCACCGCCAGGTGAAAACTGGACGGCTCTAGACAAGCGATACCTGATCAGGCGCCGCATCGAAGTCTTAATCCAATGGCCCCTGCTGCTGGCCCCGATAGTCGTGGCCTGCTTCATCTTCACACCGACCTGGCTGGCGATTGCGGTTCTGGTGGCCGCGATGGCTTTCATCGGCTACCGCTTCTGGCGTCAGAAGGCGATCTACGAGTCCTGGGGCTACGCCGAACGAGACAACGATCTCTACATAAAACACGGCATTTTCTGGCGCCGCCTCTCAATCGTGCCCTACGGCCGAATGCAGGCCATCGTAATCAACGCCGGGCCGATTTCGCGCTGGCTAGGGCTCGCGAACGTCCAGCTGGTCACCGCGGCCACGGTCTCAGGCGGCGCGATTCCCGGCATCAACCGCGACGAGGCGCAGCGACTGCGCGAGCGCCTGCTAGAGAAGGGCGAGTTGCAGGCGGCCGGGCTATGAGCGAATTTGCCGAGCAGAATTTTCCGCTACCAAACCAGGCCGAGGGCATCGACGAGCTCACCGTCGAGGAGGCCGAAGGCCACGTGAAGGTCGCCGAGCGTCCGCATCCGCTGACCCCGCTGGTGGACGGCTGGCTGTTCGTCGTGGCGGTAATTGTTTTCTTCGGCCAGGACTTCTTCCAAGAGTTCGTTAGCGGCAGGCTGCGGATGTCCGACATTCGGCAACTAACTTTGGCAGACAAGGGCTTTTGGATCCCATTCGCGATTGCCCTGGGTATTCTGGTGCTGGCGGTGTTGATTTCGCTAGCTAGCTGGTGGTTCACTCGCTTCGTGGTTGACGACGACGAGGTGCGCATCGAGCGCACGTTCATCAACCACCAGTCGCAGCGCATCGCGTTCAGCAAGATCCAATCGGTAGACATCAAACAACCCCTGGTGGCTAGGATTTTTGGCCTGGCCTCGCTGAGCATTGACGTCGGCGCCGACTCGTCGAAGAAGATTCAGTATCTAAAGCGCGACCGCGCCTACAAGATGCGAGACTTCCTGATGGCCAGGGCAAACCGCGTCCAAGCGAGCACCAGGGGCTTCGACGCTCCCCCTCCGCAGGGTCCGGCTTCCCCTTCGGATGGCGTCGCACGTTCGGGCATCTTTGAGGATGTCCTCGGCTCCGACCAGATCGTCGTGAAGGTGCCGATCCAACGGTTGATCGGATCGATCGTGATGTCGATGGGCACCATCTGGTCGATTATGTTCATCGTTTTCTTCGTGGCGCTCGGCCTCCTACTGCCCGGCGAGGCGGCCTTCGCTGGCCTGGTCGGCCTGCTGCCGGTCGTGTTCGGCTACTTCGGCTGGATCATGAAGGAGCTCAAGGAAGGCTTCAACTACACGCTGACCTGGACCAGCTCGGGCCTGAAAACTACCCACGGCCTTACCGAGCTGATCTCGCGTTCGGTTCCGGTTCACCGCATTCAGGGCGTACAGATCAGCCAGCCGCTGCCCTGGCGCATCTTCGGCTGGAAGCGGGTTCGCATAGACGTGCTCGGCCACGGCGTCGACTCCGAGGACGCAACCGGCGGCATCCTGCTGCTGCCGGTCGGCAACGACGACGAGGTACGCAGGGTGCTCGAGGTAGCGGTTCCGCAGCTAGGGCTCAAAAGTATCGAGCTGCGTCCGGCTGGCAAGAAAGCCCGATGGATTCGCTGGTTCGACGCTCAAACCTTCAAGTGGGGTTACAACGACAAGGTCATCGTGGCTACCGGCCATATCTTCAACCACAAAGTCGATATCGTGCCGCATGCGCGCGTCCAAGAGGTGCGGCTCAGCCAGGGCATCCTGCGCCGGGCGCTCGGCCTTGCCGACGTGCACGCCGAAAATACTTCCGGTCCCGTCGACCTGGTAGCCAGGCTGCTGGACGCCGAGGACGCCCGACAACTAGCCTTGAACGAGCCGAGCCTAATGCGGGCTGCACGCAGCAACATGCTTGAGGGCGCTAACGCGGCTGACGCCTGGGCTAACTAATTTGTTCGCAAACAATAGCCTACGTTGCTGAAAAAGGGGGCAGCGCCGGTTATACACTATTGCCCATGACTAACATCCTTGGCATCGATATCGGCGGCACTGGCATCAAGGGCGCCCTCGTCGATCTCGAACGCGGCGAGCTGAGTTCGGACCGCATCCGCATCCTCACTCCGAAGAAGTCCACTCCGAAAAATTGCGCCGATGTCGTCGCGAAGATGGTTCACAAGTTCCGTAAGAAACTTGATCCACACGCCCCCATCGGCATCACTATCCCCGGCCCGATCGTGCAGGGCGTCATCACTTACATGGCGAACCTCGACAAGAGTTGGATCGGCACCAACGTCGACGAATTGTTCACCGAACGCATCGGGCGTCCGGTTCACCTCTGCAACGACGCCGACGCGGCCGGCTTCGCCGAGGCTCGATATGGCTCGGCGCGCGGCGTCAAAGGCACCGTGATCCTGACCACGCTCGGCACCGGCATCGGTACCGCTTTAATCCATGACGGACAGCTGCTACCAAACACTGAGTTCGGGCACCTCGAGATTGATGGTCACGACGCCGAGACCCGCGCAGCGTCTAGCTACAAGACTAAGAAGAAGCTCAGCTACAAGGAATGGTCGAAGAATCTGCAGCGCTACTACGACGAAATCGAAAAGCTGCTTTCGCCGAACCTGATCGTGGTCGGCGGCGGCATCAGCAAGAACGCGGACAAGTTCCTGCCGTTGTTGAAGCTGCGTCCCAAGATCGTGGCCGCGAAGCTGGAAAACCAAGCGGGCATCATCGGTGCCGCTGCCCTGGCCGCAGAGCGTATGCCTGGCTACTCGCTGCCTTCGATGACGAACAACGAATGGTATAACTCCGCAGATTAAGCATAAGCAGGCGGCGCCGCTTTTTCGTGCCCGAATATCTGCCAAATCCCACTCGCTAACTCACCCACGGAAAAACAGAAGCTCCCTGACTAGGGGTGTTGCAAAACGGCTCCACGAATCAGGGATTAGCGAGTGTGATTTGTCACAGCTACTCATGAAAAAGCTGACGCCGTTTTCTTAAACCACCCGTCCGAATCTCATAGATGTGAACGTTATCTTCATGAAAGTGAACGATCACATAGGAAAAGGCCTTCCTAACTTCAAGTTCGTTCACAATAATTTCGGTCAGCTCGGCAGTGCCGCCGAAACGATCGAAAGGACGAAGATGTCTTCGGAACATACAAAACTTTCTCAAGACCGTGAATACGTCGAATGCATTCAGAGCGCACCCGCTTTTTCATGGCGCGATAAGGTCGGCTACCTCCTAGGCGATCTTGGGGGCAACTCCCTTCAAGTATTGGTTAACGTCTACATGCTGATGTTCCTGGTAAACGTAATCGGCATAAAAGCCGCCCACTTTGCAGTCGTGATAGCGGTTTGTCGGATGTTAGATTCCTTAAACGACCCGATTATCGGGTCGATCGTGGATCACATGCGCGGTCGGTTCGATGGAAAATACAAGCGTTGGCTAGTTTGGATCCCGGTGCCCATGGCGCTGCTTACGGTTGCGCTTTTCTTCGACACCAGCTCGTGGCCGTATGCGATGAAGATGATCTACGCACTTGTGGCGTATTTCTTCTGGGGCGTTGTTTCCTCGTTCTGGAACATCCCCTACGGCACGATGCTGAACGCCATCACCACCGACGGCAAGCAGCGCACCGAGCTGTCCAACTTCCGAGCTATCGGCTCTACCGGCGCGTCGATTTTGGTCACGACTATTGCCCCGCTCATCGTCTTCGACGCCGTGAACACGCCGCAGGCTCCGGGATTCCTGGCGCTGTCTATCGGTCTTGGGGTGTTCTCCGCACTGTGCCTTTTTGGAACTTATAAACTTTGCCGGGAACGCATAGTTGTTTCGCTTGCTACGAAAAAACAGAAAGTCCATATGGGCAAGATGCTCGTTTCGTTCATCCATAATCGCCCAATGATTTCGATCATTTTGAGCTACATCGTTTTCAAGTTCTTTATTCAGACCATTAATTTGATGAACCAGTACGTCTTCCAGGCTTACTATCAGGACACCAAAATTCTTGCCGCAATTGGGCTTGGAAATATAATTCCGCTATTGCTCGGCATGGTGCTTTTAAAACAAGTACTAAAAATAATGCAGAAAAAGACCCTGGCTACCTATTGCGTACTGGTTGCGGCTATCTGTTACGCATTTCTTGCATTTGTTCCGGTACCGCCGACGGTCTGGATCGCCGTTCAACTCGTCGCAGCCTTCTTCCAAGGGTTCTTTACGCTACTCATCTGGGCACTAATCGCCGACGCGGTGGATTATCAGGCTTATTTGACGCGCCAGCGAAATGACGGCTTGGTTTATTCGACGGTGACTTTCGTGGTTTTCCTGGTAGCTTCCCTAGCAACATCATTTATCGCAGTCATCATCGACACTCTTGGCTACGATCCTACATTGCAGGCCAACCAAACTGTTCAAGTGGCAGAGGCCCTTCGCCTGACAGCAGGCCTGCTACCGGCTATCGGCTGCTTCCTCGTGTTTTTGATTTACCGCTTCGTCTACAACATGACCGATGAAAAGATGGCCGAAGTGCAGCAGGTGGTTAATTCGTTGTCTGAACACCTGGAATCTGAAATTGAAGAGACCACTAACACTTCCGAGGAGACCACAAAATAATGAAACGCGAAATAACTCCGCTAGGTAATGATTCTTTCCAGATAAGTGATTTTCGCCTAGATAACTATTACATTGTTGTTGGAGAAAGGCGCGCAGCAGTAATCGATAGCGGATGCGGATTAACCGATCCACTTGCCGAAATTCACGAAATAACAGATCTACCCCTCACCCTCATTTGCACACATGGGCATACCGACCACGTAGGCAACGCCTATCAATTCGATGACGTATATATGCACCCGGCAGACGAAGAAGTCGTTAAATCGCTCGGCTATAGCCCAGACTTCGTTAAATGGTACGTCGAGACTAGGGCACCGCTGCGAAACCCTGGCGAGGAAGTGCTCAAGGTACTTCTTGGCAGAGTACCTGAAACGATGCCACAAAACTTCGATTTCCGTCCTATCACCGGAGGCGAAAAATTCGACTTGGGTGGACGCGAACTGAAGATAATCGCGACTCCCGGACACACGCCTGGCTCTTTGAGCGTGTTGGATTACAAGGCCAGGCTGCTCTACACAGGCGACGCGCTCAACGGTTCGAGCATTATTCCAACGAAGGAAGGCGGCACTAGGGACGAAATATCGCAGTTCCTAGAAAGCCTGAAAATAATGCTGGCGCACGGCGAGCACTTCGATTACACCTGCCCGGGTCACGACGGCGTTCGCTACGACAGATCCCTCATTACCGACTACATGAGCCTTTGCGAGGGGCTACTGAGCGGCGAGTTAAAAGGCGACTACGAGGAAATCGGAATCCGCGCCGGCAAGGTCGTCAGGCAAGGTCAGGCAGAGCTTTGGTACGAGGCAGATCGATAACGCTTGTTGATTCTCGGATAACCAGCTCGGGTTTTACTAATTTAACCCGGGCTGGTTCTTCGTTTAGAGCCGCCACCAATAAGTCCAGGATGCAGTCGACCACTTCGTCTAGAGGCTGCGTCACCGAGGTCAACGACGGGGTTAGATAAGAGGCCGAAATGGTGTCGTCGATGCCTGCCACCATGATGTCCGTGGGAATTTTTATCCGCTTTTCCCAGCACAATCGCATCGCCCCCATCGCCAGCATGTCGTTAGCGCAGAGCAGGGCTTGCGGCAACTGGTTAGCGCCGAAATAGTCTGCTACGGCCAGATACGCTTCATCCGGATAAAAGGATTTAACCTCGCAGATCGAATCCTGAATTTCATATTCGCTAGTTAATCGGTTCCAGCTATCTCGTCTTGCTGCGGCATCCAGCCAATTATCGGGGCCGGCCAAGAAGCAAATTCGTTCCTTGCTCAAGGCTACAAAGTGCTCCACCAGTAGCCGCATAGTTTCTTCCTGATCGACGGCGACTCTGAAGATATCGGGCCCTAATTCTTCGCTAGTAACCGCGACGACCGGATAACTATGAGCCAGTGAAACGATCTCATCAGCCACCCACTTATGGGCGGCAATGACCACCAACGCGTCAACATTGCGTGCCAGCAGATCGTTCATGGCTACTCTGGCGTTTTTTACATCGTCGTTGAAAAAGGTCGCGGTGAGTGTGGCTAGCCCCTGCTGTTGGATTCGATAGGTAAGAAGCGGCGCCACCGAACTTGGCCCGAATAAAGACCCTCCGTTGAGGATGATGCCTACCGCGCGCGATTTATTAGAGCGCAACGATCTCGCCGTAGCATTTGGCGTGTAACCGACCGCTCTAATTACAGCCTCAACCCGTTCACGGGTCTCTTCCCGAACAAGGTGCGGCTGATTGATGACCCTAGAGACGGTTTGGATAGAGACCTGGGCCAGATTAGCTACCTGACGCATAGAAGGTTTAGACATTCACGTCACCTCTACCTTGTTGGCATCTACTCTGTTCGCCATCGAACAGGCATAAGCCTAGCGCAAGTCAAAGCTCATGATCGGGCTCATTTGTGGTGTCGCGAGCGAAAGCAACTCGTCCTTTTGTTGCCTGACAAAACGTGGTTGGTGAACCTATCCGAATAGGCCCAATTCCCCACATCTAGGGGTGTTGCAAAACGGCTCCACGAATCAGGGATTAGCGAGTGTGATTTGTCACATTCTTTCCGGCGCGACGATACCAAGCAAGCTCAGGCCCGCGGCCAGCACCTGCTTTGTGGCGGCCACCAGGCCGAGACGGCTGGCACGAACCTCGTCGGCACTTTTTAGCACCGGGCACTTCTCGTAGAACTTCGAGAACTTGTCGGCCAGCTCGTATAGGTAGCCGCACAGCTTGTGCGGGGTTAGCTCGGTGGCGACGACATGCACCGCCTCTCCGAAGCCGGTTAGCTGCAGGGCAAGATCCTGTTCGGCGGGTTCGGATAGCTGGCCGACGTCGCCGGTCTCAAATCCACGAGCCCCCGCCTCGCGCAGAATATTCGCGCAGCGTGCGTGCGCATACTGCAGGTACGGGCCGGTGTCGCCGCTGGTGGCGGTCATGCGCTCGACGTCGAAAACGTAGTCCTTCTGCAAACCGGAGCTGAGGTCCGCGTATTTGATGGCGGCAAGCGCGACCTCCGGGGACGCATTCCTTTGGGCCTCATCAAGCAGGTCATCGAGGTGGACGGCACTGCCGTCACGGGTCTTGAACGGCTTGCCGTCCTTACCCAGAACCATGCCGAAGCCAACGTGTTCGGCCTTGACGTTTTCGGGCAGATAACCAGCCTTGCGAGCCACGGCAAAGGCCAACGCGAAGTGGTTAGCCTGACGGGCGTCGGTGACGTAGATGATGCGATCGACCTTGAGCTGTTGCACTCGGTAGCGAATCGCGGCAATATCTGTGACGTCGTATCCGTAGCCGCCGGCGCTGTTGCGGATTATGGCGGGCGCCTCGAAACCATCGACGAAAACCACCAACGCACCCTGGTCATGCACGGCGATGCCGCGCTCATGCAGATCGTCAGCGACCTCGCCCAGGAACTCGTTGTAGGTAGATTCACCAGCCAGATCGTCATCGTTGAGCAGCACGTTCAGGCGGCGGTAGGTGTTGTTGAATCCCGACTTGCTGATGTCGATCAGGCGCTGCCAGATCTGGCGGGTCTGTTCGTCGCCGCTCTGCAGCTTAACGACGCGGGCGCGGGCGCGATCGGCGAACTCTTCGCTTTCGTTCAGGGCGGCATTAGCTCGCTGATAGAGCTCCTCGGCGCCGGCCAGGTCGAGTGCGTCTAGATCAAGATCCTCGTCTAGGATCTGCTCGATGAGCATGCCGAACTGGCGTCCCCAGTCGCCGATGTGGTTCTGGGCGATGACCTCGTCACCGACGGCAGTCAGCGTGCGATTGAAACAATCGCCGATGATGGTCGAACGCAGGTGACCGACGTGCATCTGCTTTGCGACGTTCGGGCTGGAATAGTCGATGACCACGCGTTCGGGCTTGTCAACTTGGGCAACGCCGAGCTTTTCGTCGTTCACCAACTTGTTCACCGCGCTCGAAAGCACCGAAGTTTTAAGACGGAAATTGATGAATCCCGGGCCCGCGATTTCCGGGGGTTCGCAAAGATCATCGATCTCAAGCTGGTCGACGATGCGCTGAGCCATCTCACGTGGTGGCACGCCCTCGGTCTTGGCCAGCCTTAATGCGACGTTTGACTGGAAATGACCGAATTGCGGCTTGGTGGCGGGGCGGAGCTCGGGGTCGACACCAGCGACAGCCTCGACGCGCTGAGAAAGAAGTGCGGGCAAAGAAGTCATAGGCATATTGTTCCACGTCGAGCGAGTTCAGGCCATTATGCTTCTAAGTAGAGTTTCTAGGCGAGGAAGAGTATGCGAATTTCAGTCATCGGCTGCGGCTATCTCGGTGCAGTCCACGCGGCATGCATGGCCAGCCTGGGCCACGAGGTCATCGGCCTAGACGTCGACGAAGGCAAGATAGCCAAGCTGAATGCCTCACAGGCGCCGTTCTTCGAGCCCGGCTTCGGCGAGCTGTTGAGCGAGCAGGTGGCATCGGGCCGTCTGCGTTTCACAACCGACTACGCAGACATAGCCCGTAGCCAGATCAGCTTCATCGCCGTCGGCACACCACAGGCACCACAACGCAACGCGGCGGATCTGAGCTATGTGGACGCTGCCGTAGACTCCCTGGCCAAACACCTGAAGTCCGATGGCGAGCCCACGCTGATCGTCGGAAAGTCGACCGTCCCCGTCGGCACCGCCGCGGAGATCGAGCGACCTATCGGCGATCTTATTCTGGTCTGGAACCCAGAGTTCCTTCGCGAGGGCTACGCGATCGAGGACACGCTTAACCCCGACCGAATTGTATACGGCCTGCCCACCGACGAGCAGAAGGCCAAAACCGGCACGCGGCTCCTCGACGAGTGCTACGCGCAGTTGCTCGATAATGGGGTGCCCCGGCTGCTGACCGATTATGCGACCGCTGAGCTGGTCAAAGTGGCAGCTAACAGCTTTCTGGCCACCAAGATCAGTTTCATCAACGCCATGGCAGAGCTGTGCGACGCTTCCGGCGGTGACGTAACGATGCTGGCGAAGGCGATAGGCTACGACGAACGGATCGGCTCAAAGTTCCTGCGCGCCGGTGTCGGCTTCGGCGGCGGCTGCCTGCCGAAAGACATCCGCGCGTTCATGGCCAGAGCCGGCGAGCTCGGGGTCGAGCAGGCCCTGACCTTCCTGCGCGAAGTCGACACGATCAACCTACGCCAACGACAGAAGGCAGTAGAGATAGCGAAAGAGCTAGCCGGAGGCACATTCGTCGGGCGACGCGTCGCGGTGCTGGGCGCCACCTTCAAACCTAACAGCGACGACCTGCGCGACTCGCCTGCCCTCGAAATCGCCCAGCAGATTCTGTCTCGAGGCGCAGACATGGTGATCACCGACCCCGCGGCAACCGAAGGGCTGCGCGTCAAGCGCCCGAACCTGAACGTCGTCGAAACGTGCGAAGAAGCCATGCGCGGCGCCGATGTCACCGTTCTCGGCACCGAGTGGAAAGATTATCTTGCGATCGATCCGATCGAGGCACGCGAGTGGGTCAAGAGCCCAAACATCGTGGACGGCCGCAATGTGCTAGACCGCGAGGCGTGGAAGGCTGCGGGGTGGGAATATCGCGGCATCGGCCGTCGCTAACGCTAGGCGAAGAGCCGCTAACGCTAGGCGAAGAGCCGCTAACGCTAGGCAAAGAGCCGCTAACGCTAGGCAAGCAAGCCGCCTGAACTTGAAACGGAATCCCCGGAGGACAGTGGATCACGGCGCTAGTGCCTGGCCAGCGCGTCTTTCACCTCGGTGCTCGGCTCGCCCACGTCGGGCGTGTGATTGAAGATCGCGTTCACCATCAACTTCACATTCGCGCCGAGCTCGCGGCGCTGATAACGCTTGTACGCGGCATTCTTGATCTTGATGACGTCGGCCGAGCCGATCGCGTCCACGCCCTGCAACTGGCAAGCGGCGATGGTGCGCGGCAGGTGATAGTCCTGACTGATCACGGTTAATTCGTTGACGCCGAAGCGGCGATTCGCAACCGCACACGAGGTATAGGAATTATCGCCGCCCTCGTCCAAGACGATGTCGTTGTAGTCAACCCCATGTTCGACGAGATAGGAACGCATGGTTTTGGGCTCATTGTCACTGACCGATCCAGAGACGATCAGCACCTTCACCTTCCCCGCATGATATAGGCTAGCGGCGACGTCGAGACGACCTTTCAGATAAGGCGAGGGGCGGTCTCCCCAGACAGAAGCCCCCATAACCACGGCCACATCTCGGTTGGGAGTTTCCTCGACCGAAGTGTAGATTCTGCCGGTCGATAAGTGCGTGACTATGGCAAACGGCACGCCAAAGACAAGCGCCAGCACTATAAACAGCGCAAGCGCCGCGCGCAAAAGCCAGCGTACGCCGCGTCCGAGAGTCTCTAAAACCACTCGTCTAGCTTAGTAGCAGGCCACAACGACAAGGCCAGGTGAAACGCTCACCTGGCCTTGTAACTAGTTACGCTTTGTAACTACTTGCGATTTTCTAGGTAGTACCCAATCATGTTCTGAGTCGAGGGATCCTGCTGTGCGAGCGCCTCACGATCGCCCTCGATAGCAGGCGTGATCTGATTGGCGAGCACCTTGCCAAGCTCCACACCCCACTGGTCGAACGGGTTAATGCCCCAAACCGCGCCCTCAACGAACGTGATGTGTTCGTAGAGTGCGATCAGCTCGCCCACCACACGCGGGTTGATTTCGGGGACGAGGATCGAAGTGGTCGGCTTGTTGCCAGGGAAGACGCGGGCCGAGACGATTTCCTCGGCTGTGCCCTCTGCGCGAACCTCGTCTGCGGTCTTGCCGAACGCAAGCGCCGAGGTCTGAGCGAAGAAGTTGCTCAGGAACAGGCCATGGACGTCCGTGCCCGACTCGCTCAGGGCATGCGCGGGATTGATCGGGGCGATGAAGTCGGCCGGGATCACCTTCGTGCCCTGGTGGATCAGCTGGTAGAAGGCGTGCTGGCCGTTGGTGCCCGGTTCGCCCCAGAAGACCTCGCCGGTCTGGGTGGTGACGTCGGAGCCGTCCCAGCGAACGCGCTTGCCGTTGGATTCCATCGTCAGCTGCTGCAGATAGGCCGGGAAGCGGTGCAGGTACTGCGAGTACGGCAGCACGGCGTGCGTCTGGGCGTCGAAGAAGTTGTTGTACCAGACGTTCAACAAGCCCATCAGAACTGGCACATTCTCGTTCAGTGGCGCGGTGCGGAAGTGCTCGTCAATGGCGTGGAAGCCGTCCAGGAAGTCCTCCCAGTTGTCCTTACCCATCGCGATTACGTTGGCCAGGCCAACAGCGGAGTCAACCGAGTAGCGGCCGCCGACCCAATCCCAGAAACCGAACGCGTTCTCGGGCTCGATGCCGAACTCCTCGACCTTGTCGAGGGCAGTGGAGACCGCGACGAAGTGCTTGGCAACCGCGTCCGCACGCTGCTCGTCGCTGTCATTGATCGCCCCGTTGGCGCGAAGCGAGTTGATCAGCCAGTTCTTGGCCATCCGGGCGTTAGTCATGGTCTCGAGAGTGGTGAACGTCTTCGAGGCGACGATGAACAGCGTGGTCTCGGGGTCGACGTCGTAGGTCTTCTCGTACATGTCGGCCGGATCGATGTTGCTGATGAAGCGGCAGTTGATCTCGTTGGTCTTGTAGGGCTTCAGCGCTTCGTAGACCATCACAGGGCCCAGGTCGGAACCGCCGATGCCGATGTTGATGACGGTCTTGATCTGCTTGCCCGTGACGCCGACCCACGCGCCAGAGCGCACCTTGTCAGCGAATTCGTAGATGCGGTCGAGCGTCTCGTGAACCTGGTCGACCACATTCACGCCGTCAACAATCAGCTCGTCACCTTTGGGGCGACGCAGTGCGGTGTGAAGAACCGAGCGGTTTTCGGAAGTATTGATGCGTTCGCCGGAGAACATCGCGTCGCGGCGAGCCGGCATCTGGACCTCTTCGGCCAAACGGACAAGCATGCCCACGACCTCATCGGTCAAATAGTTCTTAGAAAAATCGACGTACAAATCTGCCGCGTTGTGCGAGAAGCGCTTCGCGCGATCGGGATCCTCCGCGAACCATTTGCGGAAGTCAACTTCAAAGCTGTTTGCGGTACGAGATAGATCAGCCCAAGCTGATGTCGTCGTCGGGTCAACTGGTGTCTGCATAGTCTCAGCGTAATAGTCCGAGCTCAGGCCGGCGCCAAGTTGCAAAGAATTGAAAAGGCTCCCACTCCGGTAAGAGGAGCGGGAGCCTTCGCAACAGTTTTATTAGACGATGCGGCGGGCGGCGGTGATGCCACCGCTCATCCTGTTGACGCCGATCGGGACACCCGGGTTGAGAGCTTCGATAACCATTCCATTGCCAACGTATATAGCGGCGTGGCCACCACCGTAGGAGACGATGATGTCGCCGGGCTGCAGATCAGAGGGCGAAACCGCAACACCCGCGCCAGCCATGGCGCTAGCAGTACGCGGCAGGCTGACGCCAGCAGACCTATACGCGGCGAAGACCAGGCCGGAGCAGTCGTAGCCGGCGGGGCCGGTGCCACCCCAGATGTAGGGCTTGCCAGCCTGAGCCATCGCAAAGGCGAGGGCTGCGCCAGCAGCGCCGCTAGCCGGGGGCGCTTCGTAGTTAGCGGCAGTCGCGGCGGCCTGGCTGGAAGCCTGGGATGCATTGTTCTGAGTTTCACGCTCGTTAGAGGCGCGCTCCTCGGCTGCGGCCTCCTCTGCGGCCTTGTCGTCAGCGGCCTTCTTCTCGAAAGCTGCTACGACGCGAGCCTCAGTGTCATCGTCAATGGCGCGCTCATTGCTTGCCTCAGCGGCCTCAAGCAGCGGGCGCTCAGTGCTGCGGGAGATGTTGTTGGCAGCGCGATCGGGCAGCGTGGCGTTAGCTGCGTCCGGACGATCAGCTGCGGAAGAAACCTGAAGGGCACCCGGCACCACGAATACCGCAGCGGCTGCCATGGTGGCGGCAGTAGCAATCAGCTTGCGGGCGCGGGAGCCAACGCGTGCGTTGTCGACGCTCAGGCGAATCGGATCCGTGATGGTCTGCTCGACAGCCGGAACGCTCATATCGACAGCGCGGCGGGCGACGTCAGCAGTGGACAGATCCATGCTCGTCACATTAAGGGCGCTTTCGTCAACTAGTGCGCGACGAGCTGCGCGTGCGGGCAGGTCGAAGTCGATGCTCGCTTCATCAAGAAGGGCGCGGCGTGCAGTCACTTGGTTCTCCTGAAATTTAAGTACTAATTAGCCTCGTGCTCGAAGCTAAACCCAAATATAAGAGCAATCCTGAGAAAAACTCAAACTTTGGCAACTTTTCTAAGAAAAATTAATTTTTTTGGGGGGGGGTGGCCGAAACAGTTCAACGGGGTTCACTCTATCCGATCGCGGAGGAAACACTAATTTCTTTCCACAACCGAAAATTCTTCAGAGCTTTAACTCAAATCCCGCCCGAAACGGGAACCGTAGGCGTCGACTACAACACTTTAGACGCCCATTGCCCAGCGCTAGGCGAAAGCCAAACAACGCCCCCTAGGTGGTGATTGCCGGGTAGAGAAGAACAGTCAGCTCGGGGTATAGGCCGGGCGGTGACCGGTTGGCATGAATTGGCCGCCCCCACCCCGTTGCGGGATTGCTTGAAGCGCTTGATCTTATTGGCTATCGAATGGCCGCAAATCTTCTTGAAGTTACCCTGAACAACATCAACTTCGCATAACCCCTAGTCAGAGGTATGTTTATTTGTGCGCGAGAGAGGAGTTGAACCTCCACGTCCGTAAAGGACACTGGCACCTGAAGCCAGCGCGTCTACCATTCCGCCACTCGCGCGTTGGTACGCAACTTGAAGAATATTACACAGCCAACGACGAAAACAAAAATCCCCGGCTGCCTTGTTGAAGTCGCCTGTGATACGCCTGGTGAGTAGCGCTTTACTATCACCACGACGTGGCTGAGTGTCTGCGATTGATTCGGATCACCAACGTCTCGAGCGCATCTCGACGAGCCTCGCAGACTTAAAATAGTCGTCGGCCCATACCGTAGACGCAGGTTTGGTGACGTCCTTTGCCGCGACGGCCTCTCCTAGTCGACGCGGTCGAAGTCGACGATCGTCATAGCCAGCTCTCCGGATTCGTCGCTGGCGTCCAAACCCACCTCAGCCCGGATCTGCCAATCGTGGTTGCCCTCGGGGTCGTCGATGATCTGGCGAACCTTCCAAACCCGCTCATCGGGATTCTCGATGATAAAGAACGCCGGGCCACGAGCCTCGGCGCCCACTCCCATCTCCTCATGCTCGTCCCAGTAGTCACCGAGCGCGTCGTCCCAGTCGTCGAAAGTCCACTCGCTGTCCTCGCCGTCGAGATCGGCTAGCGCTTCGACGTCGTCATCGGCGGCAAGAAGCACCCTGCGGAACATCGCATTGCGAACCAGACGTTTGAAGGCTGCGATGTTGCCGGTGAGCGGACGCTCGGGGGCCTCAGTCTGCCCGCGAACCTGCTCCACGCTGCGGCTCGGGTCGTTCATGGCCTCCCACTCGTCAACCAGACTGGAGTCGGTCATCTTGATCATCTCGCCTAGCCAGTCAATGATTTCCTCGAGCTCAGGGCTGCGGGCCTCGGGCGGAACCGTCTGCCGGAGTGCCCGCCAGGCGTCGGATAGATAGCGCAGCAGCAGCCCCTCGCTTCGCGTCACCTTGTAGTGCGCGACGAATTCGCTGAACGTCATTGCCCGCTCGTACATGTCACGAACGATCGACTTGGGGCTCAGCGGGGCCGCGCCGAGCCAGGGCTGCCGAATCAGTATCGGGGCAAGCGCCTCCTCCAACTGCTCTGCAAGCGGCATCGGCCAGGTGATCTCCTCGGCTTCGCGCTGCCGGTCTAGATAGTCGAGTCCGTCGGCCTTCATCTCGGCCACCGCCTTGCCGCGCTCGAAAGACTGCTGGGCGTAGAGAATCTGATTGGGGTCTTCCAGCGTCGCCTCGATGACGCTGACGACGTCTAGCGCATAGTCGGGGCTCTCGACGTCCAGAGTGTCGATGAAGTTGATTGCGAATCCTGCCATCGGCTGGTTGAGCGCGAAATCGTCCTGCAGATCCGGGGCCAGGTCGTATTTTCGCCCACCCGTTGTCACTTCCTCACGCTTGACCACCACCCCGTCGCGAATCAGCGAGCGGCCAAGCTGAATGGCCCGACGATAGAGGCGGCGCCGCTGAGTGATGTTATCGGTGGAATCGTTTACCAGATTCACCACGGCCTCGACCGTGTCCTGGTCGCGCGAAAGCAGATTAATCAGTATCGAATACGTGACCTTGAGACGCCCGCGCAGCGTCTCGGGCACTGACTCGACGAGCTTCTTGAACGTCTCTTCGGTGTAATTAATAAAACCCTCCGGTGCCTTCTTCTTGCGCACCGACTTCAGCTTCTTCGGATTGTCGGCAAACTTGGCCTCGATGCGGGCGTTCTCGATCTGATGCTCGGGCGCCTGGGCAACCACGTAACCGATCTTGTCGAAACCGGGACGCCCGGCCCGCCCGGCAATCTGATGAAACTCACGACTGCGCAGCACCCGATCCCTGCGGCCGTCGAACTTGCTGAGCTGGGTGAAAACCACCGTCCTGATAGGCACGTTCACGCCAACGCCGAGCGTGTCGGTGCCGCAGATGACCTTCAGCAGCCCTGATTGGGCGAGGTTTTCCACCAGCCTTCGATACTTCGGCAGCAGGCCCGCGTGGTGGACGCCAACCCCGCTCAGAATCATGCTGCGAAGCGTCTTACCGAAGCCGGGCGCGAAGCGAAAATCGCGAATCGCGTCCGCAATCTCCCGACGCTGCTCGCCGGAAATTAGCTTCTGCGTGTGCAGATTCGCCGCAGCCGCGGTGGCCGCCTTCTGGCTAGGGTGAACGAGGTAGACCGGCGACTGCCCGGTCTCAGCCAACTCCTCTAATTTTTGCGGCAGCGGCGTCATCGACCATTCGTATGCGAGCGGCACCGGGCGCTCCACGCCAGAAATCACCTCGACCGGATAGTCGGTGACCTCCTGAAGCTTCTTGGACAGTTCGGTGACGTCACCCAGGGTTGCGCTCATAATCACGAATTGCGCGTGCGGCAACTCGGTGAGCGCCACCTGCCATGCCCAGCCGCGATCAGGGTCGGCGATGAAGTGGAACTCATCCATGACCACGCAGTCGACGTCAGCGTTCTCGCCCTCGCGAAGCGCGATGTTGGCCAGGATCTCGGCGGTGCAGCAGATGATCGGCGCATCCGGATTGACCGAGGCGTCCCCGGTGACCATGCCAACCAAGTCTGCTCCGAAATCTTCACACCAAGCGAAGAACTTCTCGCTCACCAGGGCCTTGATGGGGGCCGTGTAGTAAACCCGGCCTCGCTCGGCAAGCGTCGCCACCATTGCCGAGGTGGCGATCAGCGACTTACCCGAGCCAGTGGGCGTGGTAATGATGGTGTTGGCGTCCATCAGAGTGGCGAGCAGCGCCTCGGCCTGATGCTGATACATCGGCGTGCCCTTACTCTCGGCATATTTACTGAACGCGTCGAATACCGCGTCAGTTTCAGGCTTGGGCCCCAAATCGTCGAGTAGCTTAGCCAATGGTGCCATGTTTTCCATGCCTTCCATCATTGCAGGGCGCACTGACAATTTCACCCGACGCGATTTTGGGCAGCCAATTCGGTTGGTGCCCTCGGTAACCGAATAACCTCGTTGCTGGCCTGGCTGCTTCTGGTCGGCTGTTGGCCTGGGTTGGGTTGTCGAGCCGTTCGCCGTGTCTTCGCGACGAATACGTTGTATTCGTCTGGCTCCCGCCACGCCTCCAATGCTCGCCAACCCAACCCAGCTCCACCAGCCTCGCTTATTAAGTGGTCGCGACATTATTGCGGCAGATTTGGCTCGTAGACGAGCCCTTTTTGACGCAATAATTCGGATGACCACCTAAAGGCATGAGGTTGTGGGATTCGGGTCTTTGCGTCACTGGCAACGTGTCTCCGCTCCTTATCCAAGAGCGTTCGCTCTTGGATATCGTCGCTCCCGCCACGCCTTGATGTTCCTTCAAAGACCCGAATCCCACAACCGACCAATAGGCAATCAGCGAGACCACCAACCGTCGATAAATCGTGACGAAGCGGTCAGGTTCGTCACGAAAACAATGGGCACCAAGGTATAAACCCTCGGCACCCATCGCTTTATTTAGATTATGTGGTTATCAGTGGCCTTCGGGCAGCTCCTTCGGCTCGGGGAGATCACGGAAGTGTTTGAGCACAAAGTATGAACCGAACAGGCAGATCAGGTACGGGATACCGGCAACCCAAGCCGCGTGGATCTGCCACCACAGCGCGATGAAGACGCAGAGACAAGCGATGATGCCGATAATATTCACCACGGGCGTTCCCCAGACGCGGGCCGGGGCATCTGGCTTGCCCAGCTTCTTGCGCACGGAACGGAACCGCAGGTGCGTCAGCAGGACGATCGTCCAGGTGACCAGAATGCCCAAGATCGCCGCGCCCATCAGGTACTGGAAGGCGCTCTCGGCTGCGAAGATCGACAGCAGGCTAGCGATCACCATGCCAATTGCCGCGATCAGAACCGCTCCCCTGGGCGCGCCCTTCGCCGACGTGCGGCCGGCAACCGCCGGAGCCATGCCGTCTACGGCCAGCGAGTGGATCATGCGGCTGGAGGCGTAGAGGCAGCCATTAGCCGCGGACAGCGCAGCGACGATCAGCACGAAGTTCATGATGTGACCGGCAGCAGAGATACCAGCCGCGTCAAGGGCCTTGACGAACGGCGAGCTCTCGATCCTTCCGTCCGAGGCCGCGGTCTCCGTCCAGGGCTGCATGGTGACGATGACGCCAACAGCCAGGATGTAGAAGATCAGCAGGCGCCAGATCATGGCGCGAGCAGCGCGCGGGATATCGCGCTCGGGGTGCTCGGACTCCGCAGCGCCGGCCGAGGAGTTCTCGATGCCGCCGAACGAGAAGACAGCCATGCAGGCCGCCAGCAGGATGCCGCCAAGACCGTGCGGGGCGAAGCCGCCGTGCCCGGTCAGGTTTGACAGGCCAGTGGGTGGATTCGGGCTAGGCCAGCCGACGAAAATCAGTGAGAGGCCAAGCAAGATGAAGACGCAGATGGCCACCACCTTGATCATAGAGAACCAGTATTCGCTAGTGCCGTAAAGCCTAACCGTCGCCAGGTTCAGGCCGATCACGAAAAGCGAGCAGCAGACCGTGCCAACGCCCAAGTTGAGCCCCGGGAACCAGTGCTGCAGATACGTCGCACCTGCGACAACCTCGGCGCCGACCGCGATGAACGACTGGATCGCGAAGTTCCAGCGCGCAATATATCCGCCGAGTCTGCCCAGATACGCGCCGGCGACGGCACCGTGCCCGCCCGGAACTGGGTGCACCGAAACCATCTCGGCCAGCGCCCAAACGATCGCCAAAGCCAGCGAGCCGGCCAAGACATAGCTGAGGATTGTCGCGGGTCCGGCTAGGGCGATCGTCGCTCCCGAGCCGAGAAACAGCCCGGTGCCGAGCGCGCCGGAAAGCCCGATCATGGCTACCTGTCCGCTGGTTAGGCGGCGTACTAAACCTGTGCGTTCGCTCATATCTTCTCCTATTCGACTAAGAGGCAGATTAATAGGCGTTGGGCCGCGCAAACCTTAGACGACATCTAGCGAGATGCCCAATGCCTAAACTTGGGATCATGAAGTCTTACCATCCGCAGCAGATTGAGGTCCGAGGCGCACAGGTAAACAACCTTCGGGGGCTAGACGTCGACGTACCGCTCGACCGTCTGGTGGCCATCGCGGGCGTGTCTGGTTCCGGCAAGTCGTCGCTTGCTTTGGGCGTGCTATACGCGGAGGGCTCCAGAAGATATTTGGAGGCGCTCTCGACGTACACCCGCCGCCGGATGTCTCAAGCTCAGAAGGCGAAAGTCGAGGTGACGCACATTCCACCGGCTCTCGCGCTGCGTCAGCGTCCGGGCGTGCCGGGGGTGCGTTCGACGTTCGGCACGATGACCGAGCTGCTGAATGTCTTGCGCCTGATGTTTTCCAGGCTGGCTAGTCATCGCTGCCCTAACGGGCATTATTTGAAGCCGTCGATGAAGGTGGCCGCCGAAGTTGAGATGAAGTGTCCGGATTGCGGAAGCGCCGTGAGGCCGCCGGGCGCGGAATCGCTGGCGTTTAATTCCGCCGGCGCGTGCCCGAGGTGTTCGGGAACGGCGATCGTCCGCGAAGTGAACGACAACGCTATCGTTCCTGACCAGAGTTTAAGCATCGACGAGGGAGCAGTCGCGCCCTGGCGGATGTTCGGTTGGAGTGTGCAGCCGGATATCGTGCGCGAGTTCGGGGTGCGCACGGACGTCCCGTTCAGCGAGTTGACGCAGGAAGAACGCGAGATCGTTTTCGCTGGCCCCGAAGAAAAGAAGCACATCACGGTGACGAGCGTGAAAGGCGTCCACGAGCTTGACTTCACGTTTAGAAACGCCAGGCTGACCGTCACCAAGGAGCTCGATCGGGCAACCGACGAGAAGCGGCTCAACAGGGTTTCGAGATTTTTGACCGAGCGGGTCTGCCCGTCATGCGCCGGCAGCAGGCTCAGCGAAGAGGCCCGGGCGCCGAAAATTGGCGAGTGGAATCTCGCCGATGCCACCGCCATGACGCTCGCCGACCTGATGAATTGGGTACCGACCGTCTCGGCAACGCTGCCAGACGAGATGTGTGAAATGGCGGACGCGCTGTCGGCTACCTTCGTTTCGATGGGCAAACGGCTGATGCAGCTCGGCCTGGGCTATCTGAGCCTAGATCGAGCCGCCACCACACTTTCCACCGGCGAGCGCCAGCGCGCGCAGCTTGCCAGAGCAGTGCGCAACGAGACCACCGGCGTGCTTTACGTCCTTGACGAGCCGTCGATCGGGATGCATCCGGCTAACATCGAGGGGCTGATCGGCGTGATGCGCGACCTGCAGTCGGGCGGAAACTCGGTGGTTTTCGTCGACCACGACGTGCAGATTTTACGCGCCGCCGACCACCTGATCGAGCTCGGGCCGGGGGCGGGAAGCCTGGGCGGTAACATAGTTTCTCAAGGCAGCATCGAGCAGGTGACGGCCAACGAAAATTCCCTACTTTCGCCGTTTTTAAGCGGCGAAGCGGAGATTGTCACCAGGGCCCAGCGCACCGAATTCGACAAGTGGCTTCGGCTAGAAACGCAGCCCATCCACACCGTTCACGCCCTAGACGTGAGAATCCCCCTCGGGGCGATGACGGCGGTCACCGGGGTCAGCGGTTCGGGCAAGACTACGCTCATTTTGGATTCACTGGTGCCCGCGATTAATGGCGACAAACCCAGCCACGTGAGCGGAATCGAGCCGGGTTCTATAAATAAGGTTCGCATCGTCGACGCCACCCCTATCGGCGTTAACGTTCGTTCCACCGTCGCCACCTATTCGGGCGTGATGGACGAGCTGCGAAAGGCATACGCAAAGACCGACGAGGCTAAGCGCCGCAAGCTTAAGGCGGGTGCGTTCTCTTACAACACAGGCAAGCTGCGCTGCCCCGAATGCGACGGCACCGGACAGATCAGCCTCGACGTGCAGTTTTTGCCGGACGTCACTATTTCCTGCCCCGCTTGTAACGGCAGCAGGTTCGTTCCCGAAGCCAACGAAATAACGATTGAGGCTGCCGACAGTCGGATTTCTCTTCCCCAAGCTCTCGGGCTGAGCGTTTCTGAAGCGGTAGACGCGTTCGCCGGCACAAAGATGGAACGCAAGCTTCGCAACCTCGCCGAGCTTGGCCTCGGTTATCTCAAGCTGGGCGAGGACACGCCTGCGCTTTCCGGTGGCGAGGCACAACGGCTAAAGCTTGCCGGCGAAATCACAAAACGGCAGGCGGGCACACTATTCGTCCTGGACGAGCCGTCCGTCGGCCTTCACCCGTTGGACGTGCGGGTGCTGGTCGGGGTGCTGCAGCGCCTGATCGAGAAGGAGGCGACGGTGGTGGTCATCGAGCACGACCTAGACCTGATTGCCAACTGCGACTACATCGTTGATATGGGCCCAGGCGGCGGCGCAAGCGGCGGCCGGGTCGTCGCAACCGGGACTCCGGACGAGGTGGCGCAGAACCCGGATTCGATAACCGGCAAATACCTTTCAAAGACGATCGGGAGAAACCAGTGACATACGCCACCAGTTATTCTTCGTCGCTCGGCGAGCTCTTCTTGGCTAGCGACGGGCACTGTCTCACCGAGCTCGATTTCGCGGTCGGCACCCACACGAAGTCGCACGGCGCAACCGCCAAGAAAAGGGCTGAGGCACACTACGATGCCGTGGGTCTATGGGATTTAGATATCTTTGCGCAGACCGCAGCTTGGCTCGATCAGCACTTTCGCGGCGAACGCCCTCACGGCGCTCCCCCGCTGGCGCCTAGTGGCAGCGATTTCCAGCTAGCCGTGTGGAGATTGCTGCGGAAAATTCCGTACGGCGAAACCACCACGTACGGCCAGCTCGCGAAGGATTATTGCGCCGAAACCGGGCTCGCCACGATGTCCGCGCAGGCCGTCGGTGGCGCGGTGGGACGCAACCCGATTAGCATCATCGTGCCTTGTCACCGCGTGGTCGGAGCCGGCGGCAGGCTCACCGGATACGCCAGCGGAGTGGAGCACAAGATCGCCCTGCTGAACATCGAGGGCGTAAACGTCAGAGAAAGCGCGGCCGCGCCAGCCGACTGGAAGGTCGGCTAGCGCTCGCGACTTAACCTTTCGGCGAGGACCGCTGATCAGCGGCGACCTAGAACAGCCTGCTGCTGGCCAGCCTTGCTCCCTTGGTCAGAGCCTCGAGCTTGGCCCAGGCGATATCCGGGTGGATACGTCCGCCGAAGCCGCAGTCGGTGGAGGCGATCACGTTATCGCGGCCGACTAGGCTAGCGAAGCGCTTGATGCGCTGGGCCACCAGCTCGGGATGTTCGACGACGTTCGTCGAGTGCGAGACCACGCCCGGCACGATCAGCTTGCCCTCGGGCAGCTTGGTGCCTTCCCAAACTTTCCATTCGTGCGCGTGCCGCACGTTGCCGGCCTCGAACGAGTAGCTGCCCGCGTTGATGGTCAGCATCTGGTCAACCAGGTACTTGAATTCGAGGTCGGTGGTGTGCGGGCCGTGCCACGAACCCCAGCACAGGTGGAAGCGCACCTTCTCGGCAGGCAACCCCTCGAGCGCGTGGTTCAGGGCGTCGACGCGCACCTGAGTGAACGCCAGATAGTCCTCGACGCTCGGCTCGGGAACCACCTGATCCCAGGATTCCGCGATGGACGGGTCGTCGATCTGCACCACGAAACCGGCATCCACGATTGCCTTGTACTCGTGCTTCAACGCCTCGGCGCAGGCCCAGACCACGTCCTCGTCGCTATCGTAGAACTCATTGGTCAGCCTGGCCGCGGAGCCCGGCGAAAGCGCCGCCACGAAGCCCTCGTTCTTAACGCCGAGCTCGTCCAGAGCCGTGCGCAGGCCATCGGTATCGGCTTTGACCGCGTCTGCTCCGATGTATTCGATCTTGCCCGTGATCGACGGCTGCTTGACCGGGTTGCGCGCGGCCAGCACTCCGTTCACTGGGTTCTCGTAGGCGTCCTTGAAACGGGCGCGGTCGCGGCGATGCGCGAAAGACGCCAGGCGAACCTTGCCCGGCTCCGACTCGACCAGCGGCTCCTCCGCGCCCCAGCGGCTGTCGGCGTCGCCAGCGGTCAGCCCCGAAAGCCTGCTGAACGAGTAGTTCCACCAGCCGCCGTAGTCGACGCTCTGGGTCATCACATGGCCGTATTCGCCGTCATTGACGATGTCGATACCCAGATCGATCTGGCGCTTGACGACGTCGCGCACCTCGTCGTGAAGCTGCGCGACGAAATCGTCCCAGGCAATCTGGCCGTCCTGCTGACGCTTGTTCAGCTCGAGCAGGTGCTCGGAACGCGGCAGCGAACCGACGTGGGAGGTCTGAATATGGTCAGTGTTTTTCGAAGTCATGCTTAGAGCTTAGCTAGCCCCACTGACAAAAAATTCAAGATCCAAACTGGCGGGACTATCGCCGGCGAGTGCCGAACAGCGAGCGAGTAATCTCACGGCCGAGCGTCCTGCCCGCGGAGCGCAGCACATTCGCCACTACCGACTCAGCCTGCCGCTGCCTGCGATCGCGCTGGGCTTCCGCGCGCTTCTGCTCTCGCTCGAGCTCCTTGCGCAGCTTGGCTTCCGCGGCGGCCTGCGCCTTTGCCTCTTCCTTGGCCCGCGCCTCGGCCTCTTTGGCCTCCTGCGCGGCTCGCTCAGCCTCTTCGGCCTCGCGCGCAGCCTGCTCGGCGCGCTCGGTCAGCGCCTCGGTGGCCGAATAGGGGTCGACCGGGTTTTGATATTTCGCATACAAATTCGAGCCGTTGACAAGCTCAGTCACTTTTTGCGGCGTCGCCGAGCCCATCACCGAGGCCGGCGCCCAGATGCTGAACGGCGCCACGGGCGTCGGACGATCCTTCTTTCCGAGCACCGTGATGACGGCCTCGCCCGTGCCGAGATTCGTGAGTATCTCCGCCAGGTCTAAGTCGGTGGCCGGGAAAGTCTTGACCGCCTCGGCCAGGGCACGCTGATCCTGCGGGGTGACCGCGCGCATCGCGTGCTGGACGCGGCCGCCCAGCTGAGCCAGGACGTCCGCCGGAATGTCGTTCGGCGTCTGGGTGACGAAAATCACGCTCACGCCCTTCGAGCGAATCAGCCGAACCGTGTGCACGACCTGCCTGATGAACTCCTTCGTCGCATCGGTGAAGAACAGGTGGGCCTCGTCGAAGACGAAAGCCAGCTTTGGACGCTCCAGATCACCGACCTCCGGCAGATCCTGAAAAAGCTCTGCCAACAGCCACATGATCAGCGCGGTGATCAGGGCCGGGCGCGTCGACATGTCACCGACCTCTAGCAGCGAGATAACGCCCCTGCCGTCCGGTGCTGTGCGCAGCAGCTCGGCGGTCTCGAAACTCGGCTCGCCAAAGAATTTGTCGCCGCCCTGCGATTCCAACGCGGTCAGGGCACGCAGGATTACGCCCGCAGTGGCCGGGCCGACGCCGCCCAGCGTGGCCAGCTCATCCTTGCCCTCCTTGGAAGTCAAGAACGAGACCACTGAGCGCAAATCGCCCAGATCGACCAGGTCGAGGCCGTTCTTATCTGCCCACGAAAAGATGAGTTGCAGAGCCTGCTCCTGCGTGGAGTTGAGGCTCAACGCACGCGCAAGCAGCAGCGGCCCGAAGCTGGAGACGCGGGTGCGGACGAAAGCGCCCGGAACCGGCGCATCCGCGCCCGCCGGGGTGAGCAACTCCACCGGAAACTGCCCGGGCTGCCAATTCTGGCCGTTTGCGCTCGTGCGCTTGAGTAGCTTTTCTGACGACGGCCCCGGCTCAGCCAGGCCAGTCAGATCGCCCTTGACGTCCACCAGTACGGTCGGCGTGCCAACCGCGGAAAGCCCCTCTGCCAGCAGCTGCAGCGTGCGGGTCTTGCCGCTGCCAGTGGCGCCGGCAACCAGCATGTGACGATTCAGCGTGGCCAGCGGGATTTTCGCCGTCACGCCCGGCACCTGAACGCCGTCCTCAAGCAGAGTGCCGAAATCAATCGCACCCTCAATCTGATAAGCATCATGAATCTGCTCGGCAAATTCGCTCAGGTTCTCTGGGGCCGGTGCAGGCGTAGTTTCAGGCACGGTCTCGGCCTCCGACTTCGCCGCTGCTTCGGCCTCTAGCGCAGCCAACTTGGCCTGGGCTGACTCGGCGGCAGCTGCCGCAGCAGCAGCCTTAGCTTCGGCGGCCTGCGCACGGGCGGCCGCCAACTCAGCAGATAGATTTTCGCTCACGTTCTAGATATTAAGCCAAGCCACTGACAAAATGGGCGCAAGAAAAACCACCGCGACGCCAACCTCTAGGCGCTCTTCAACGGCTGAATCTGGTCTAGCTCGTCTCCTAGTGCATCCAGCTCAGTTTCGAGGTCGTATCGCGACTGCAGATTAATCCAGAACTGCCCGCTAGTTCCGAAGAACCGCCCGAGCCTCAAGGCCGTATCTGCCGTAATTCGACGCTTACCATGCACGATTTCGTTTATCCTGCGAGGCGGAACACCGATCGAAACGGCAAGCCTGTTCTGCGAGACGCCCATCGGCTCTAAGAACTCTTCAAACAACATTTCGCCGGGATGAATCGGCGGAATCTTTACACCCATTACAACTCCCCTAGTGATAGTCAACTATTTCAACCTGGCTCGGGCCACCCGTCGTCCACACAAAGCAGATACGCCATTGGCTATTAACCCTTATGCTGTATTGACCAGCTCTATCGCCTCTCAACGCTTCAAGACGATTGCCTGGAGGCACGCGCAAATCATTCAAATCCTGACACGCGTCCAGAATCAATAGCTTCATTAGGGCTTTTCTTTGCAGCTTGAGATCCATCCTCTTAACCCGCTCGCGGTAAAAAATCCGCTCGGTCTCGCGGTCTGCAAAGGAAATGATCACACAGCAAGCATAACGCGACGCGTTATAGAAGTCTAGTGTCGAAAAGAACAGAGCGGGCGACCAGAATCGAACTGGCCTCTACAGCTTGGGAAGCTGTCGTTCTACCGATGAACTACGCCCGCGGGTCATTGACCAGAGCACAGAATACCAGATCAGCCCTCACCACAAAACGTTGTCTTTTCTGCCGTATTCGACCTCCGTGGTCTCGATCGTTTCGACGGGCGGCTCATTGAACGCTCGCCAACGTTCAAAGTAGCGACTAGCGGGCGGCAGCCAGAGCAAGCCAGTCGCCAGCGCGGTCACCGCCGACGTGACCAGCAGTGTCGGCGAGATCAGCAGGCCTAGCAGCGTCAACAGGCATGCCACGACCCCTGCCTGCTGGCTCCAGCGATTTCCGCGCCACGCGCTGTAACCGACAACTGCGGGGGCCGCGGTTACCAGGCAGCCAACAACGGCAAGTACGCAGACCGCCACTATCGACGTCGCAGACCCAGGACGCGGTTCCAGCCAAGTGATCAGGTTCGCGCTCTCGACAAAAGTCTGCATGTGAATCGCTCGCCACCAGTAGATCCAGTAGCTAACGAACGCATAAGCGCTAGCCACAATCAAAAGGCCAACGCACAACGCGACCAGGATGCCGCGCCTGGGCTCGCCGGTGTTCTCGTCGAGGTAAGGCGCGTCCTCGAGCGGTTCCGGAGGGGTGAGGGTGAGGTCTGTAGCCTCTGCCATGCCTTTAATGGCTTGACCTGATTCTTCAGCCTTCTCTGGCTGATCAGAAGAACCCTTGACCTGAGCAACCGCGTCCTCACCTGGCATAGGAATGCTCTCGCCCGAATCTCGGTCGCCCATAACGTCGCTCACACCACCACTTTACCCAGCAGGTCACCTCTTTCGACACCCCTAATAACTCCACATAGACTGGACGCGTGAGCATTCGTTGGAAGAACATCATTTTTGATCTCGACGGCACTTTGGCAAATACCGTGCCGCTAATTCTCGCCAGCTACGAGTACGCGTTGAGAGAGGTGCTTGACCAGCCGCTGGATGTGCAACTGGCGAAAACTTGGATCGGGCGCACGCTTCGCGCCGCGTTCACGGAACACGCCCCCGAGCACGCCACCGAACTCGAGCGCGAATATCTAAAGTTCAACGCGATTCATCTTTCGGATATGGTGACGGAATTCCCCGGCATCCCGGAGCTCCTTGCCGACCTTCGTGAGGCCGGCGCAAATCTCGGCGTCGTCACCGCCAAGCGCAGGAGCGTAGCCATCGACACGCTTGCCCCCGCTAAACTACCCGCCGATCTGCCGATCGCCGCGGCGATGGAAGACACCACCTCGCACAAGCCGAACCCCGAGCCGATCCTGATTGGCATGAAAAACATCGGCGCTGACCCGGCCGAAAGCGTCTACGTCGGCGATGCAATTTACGATCTGCAGGCAGCCGCGGCAGCCGGGATTTCCGGAGTTGGCGTCACCTGGGGCGCAGGCGTTCCCGAGCAGGTTAGAGCGCAGGCAAATGTCGGCATCGTGGACACGGTAGACGAGCTGCGCGCGATCCTGTTCAACTAGGGCAACACCCAATCAGCTAGGCAAATCACTAGCCGGCTATTCCTCCGATACCTCGACCACGGTCAGGCGATCGCCCGCCACCTTGAAGCGGACGTTCCAGCCAGCGTAGCTCAACCCATATTCCCGGGAATCGCGCTGATATGCGGGACGAGGATCCTGCGCGAGTACCCCGGTCAGCGGAGCGATCAGCTCGGCGGGCAGCCGCGCGGCGATATCATCTGGAATCTCCACATCCAGCGTGTAATCGGTGTTTTGACTTGTGAACCCAAGTTCGGCCTCGGGATGACAGTCGGCCGCAACGTATGGTTTGACGTCGAAAATCGGAGTGCCGTCGGCCAGATCAGCGCCGCCAACCACCAGACTGGTGCCGTCCACCTCCAACAACTTCACGCAAGACAGCCCAAGCCCGTTAGGTCGAAACGGCGAGCGCGTCGCGAAGACGCCCATATGCACGTTACCGCCTAACCGAGGCGGCCGAACTAGGGGCGACCAGTTGTCGCGCAAGTTCTTAGAGAACTGCCAGATGAGCCACAGATGGCTGAAATCCTCGATACCACGAAGGGCGTCCGGCACAGCGAATTCTGGTTCGAAATCGACGCGCCCAACGAGCTCCGGCACCAGACCCGCCTGCCGCGGAATACCGAATTTCTGCCTAAACCCACCCCTGAAATGCGCGATCGGGAGAATTGTCGAGTCCACCTGCCGCTCCTTTCACTCGAGATTCTATTAGCCGGGCTTCGACTGGCTGAGTAGAACTGAGACTACGGCTAGAAAGACTTCCGGCTGGGTGGCTAAGCAGCACGGCGCGGACGCATCACGATAAAGACCGTAGGCCTTGTCGAAGTGGCGTTCAGCGACGTGCTGTTGGCCGCGATTATTTTCAGCGAGCTTTCGGGCTTCGGCGTGCGAGGTCGAGTTTTTGTCAGTAGCGGGCATTAAGCTCGAAAATAAATCGAGAAATTTAGGTGGCTATGGTGAAGTTTAAATTTTCGAGCGCCTCGCTAATCAAGCTGGGGGCGGGAATAATGTGTGCGTTACTCTGCGTGAGTTGCGCCGCCCCTCCAGGACAGACCCGCATGCAGAACCGCGAGCCGAAGGTTTCCATCACGCCAGGGCCAGTTAATGGGCCAGCTACCGGCGGCTTAGAACCCCGGCCAAGCCAGACTGGCTCGGTGGACGGCCACGAGTTGGCCAAGAAGATCGACGATGCAATGATGTCACTATCCACTTACAAGCAGCTGATCGAGCGGAAACTCGATGGCGAGGGCGGTGAATATGCCTCGAAAACCGAGGTAATTATCGACCAAAGCGATCCCGACGAGGTGAAAATCAGCTCAGTTTCAACAGATAGCAGCCTGCGAACCGAATCAATCGTGATTGGCAACACTGGCTACTTCAAGGATGACAGCGGCAAGTGGAACAAGCAGGAGGTGCCGCCTGCTCCCAAGATCACTGAGCCGGGCGCGAGATTCGGCTCTTTGCTGCTGCAGGCGACTGCCGTCGAGCCGGGTGGCTCCGAAACCATAGAGGGCATCAAGACCACAAAATACGTTCTCACTATGCAGAATGGCACCGCCGAGATTTACGTTGACGCAAAAAACCGACTGGTTCGCAGCGTAGTAAAGACAAGCAATGAGGGCGGAGATGCCGGCGACAGAATGACCTATACGGCATTCAACGAGCCGGTAGATATCAAAGCTCCGGCTGCTTAGTCCCGGCGAATATCAGCTCTCTCGGGTAACCTCGGAATATGCCACGATTCGAACCGTTTCGCGCTATCCGCTATTCGGCGATAGCCAATCTTGAACGCACTGTCGCCGAGCCGTACGACGTCCTCAACGAAGACCAGGCCAACGCCTATCGCGATATGGACGAGAACAATATCGTCTGGGTCGATCTGCCAGACGGCGGCGACGATCGCTATTCGCTGGCCGCATTCAGGCTAGAAGAGTGGCTACGCGAGGGTGTCATGGAGTTGGACGACCGCCCGAGTTACACGATTTACCGCATGTCGTTCACTGACAGTGCGGGCAACCTGCGGGTGATTTCCGGCGTAATCGGAGGCCTCGAGGTCGTCGATAAGAAATCAAACGATGTGCTGCCCCACGAGCAGACCATCGCTAAAGACGAAACAGACCGACTCGAGTTGATGCGGGCCACGGGCGCCAACACCTCGCCGGTTTGGGGTCTGACTAGGGCAACCGGGCTGACCAAAACGCTGAGTAAGCCTGGCATTCCGATGGGTAGCGTCCAACTTGATGGAGTGACGCACAGCGTAGAGCGGGTGGAAGATCCTCGCCGGGTGCGCGCTATTCGTCGCCTGGTTTCGAACGCTCAGGTGCTGATTGCCGACGGCCACCACCGTTATTCGGTCTCCCGTAGCTACCGCGACGAGGTTCGCAAGGAGCAGGGCAAAGACACCGATGCTGAGCTGACCATGACCCTCATCACCGAGCTGAACGAGGATCAGCTCAATCTCGAGTCGCACAGCCGCGTCTACGATGGCATCTCGCTTAGCGACCTCAAGCGCGACCTCTCGGGCTCTTTCACCTTCGAGGAATACGATGGCGAACTCGACGGCTCGGTCTTTGAGAAGATGGAGAGCATGAACCGCCTCGCGCTGGTCGATTCAAAGGGCAATGCGATGTGGCTGGTTCCGCGGCCGGGGGCTTTCATGGGCGTGCGGGACCTAGACGGTTCTTGGCTTGAACATGCGTTGGTCGACAGCTTCGCGCAGGTCGATTACGTGCACGGCCTGGAGCAGACCGTAGCGGCAGCTAAGGACGCCACGGCGGCTATCCTTACTCGCCCGGTTTCGGCCACCGAGATCGCCGAATGCGCTGACAAGGGCAAACTGATGCCGCCGAAGTCAACCTACTTCGCGCCGAAGCCGCTGACCGGCTTCGTCATTCGCCCCACAGCTAAACTTTCGCAGTGAGATTACGACCACTTCCGCCAGCTAACGCCCTAGTAACGCTAGTGTTTATTTGAAGGTTATTTATCAGGGAGGAAACCCATGTCAGGCCGTATTGGCAACCAAAGATTTTTAGACAAGGTGATGAGCGCTGACGACGCAGCAGCCCTCATTCAGCCAGGCGACAGCATCGGCTTCTCCGGATTTACCGGGGCCGGCTACCCGAAGGAAGTTCCTGGCGCGTTGGCAAGGCGCATCAAGGCAGCCACCGACCGTGGCGAGGAGTTCAAGGTTCGCGTCTTCACCGGCGCATCTACCGCGCCCGAGCTCGACGGTGTTCTGGCCGAGACCAACAACATGGCGTTCCGCACCCCCTACCAGTCGGATCCTTCGCTGCGCAAGGTCATCAACAACGGCACCACCGACTACTGCGACATCCACCTGTCGCACCTGTCCAAGATGATCAATCTCGGCTACTTGGGCGACATTGACGTTGCCGTCGTCGAGGCTACCTTGATCACCGAGGACGGCAAGATCGTTCCGTCGTCGTCGGTCGGCATGAGCCGCACCTACCTGGCGCAGGCGAAGAAGATCATTATTGAGGTCAACGAGTGGCAGACCGAAGACCTCTATGGCATGCACGACATCTACTACGGCATCGGCCAGGTGCCGCCGAACACCCCGCCAATCCCGATCACCTCGCCAGGCGACCTGATCGGTGACAAGGCGTTCACCGTCGACATCGACAAGGTTGTCGCCGTCGTCAAGACCAACGACCCCGACCGCAACACCCCGTTCAAACCGCTGGATGACGACTCCAAGAAGATCGCCGGCTACCTGCTCGATCTGTTCGACCACGAGGTTCGCCACGGCCGCATGCCCGCCAACCTGTTCCCGCTGCAGTCGGGCGTCGGTAACATCGCGAACGCGGTTCTTGACGGTCTGCTGGACAGCAAGTACGAGAACATGACCTCCTACACCGAGGTGATTCAGGACGGCATGATCAACCTGATCGACGCCGGCAAGATCTCGGTCGCGTCGGCCACCTCGTTCTCGCTGTCCCCGGACGCGGCTCAGCACATGAACGAACACGCGGCTGACTACCGGGGCAAGATCATCCTGCGCCCGCAGGACGTCTCGAACCACCCGGAGGTTATCCGTAGGCTGGGCGTCATCTCGTGCAATGGCATGATCGAGGCCGACATCTTCGGCAACGTCAACTCGACGCATATTAGCGGCACCCGCATGATGAACGGCATCGGCGGTTCCGGCGACTTCACCCGCAGCGCCTCGCTGTCGATCTTCGTTTCGCCGTCCACGGCGAAGGACGGCGCGATTTCGACGATCGTCCCGATGGTCAGCCACGTGGACCACACCGAGCACGACGTCATGGTCATCATCACCGAGTACGGTGTTGCCGACCTTCGTGGCCTGGCGCCGCGTCGTCGCCCGCAGGTCATCATCGACAACTGTGCCCACCCGGATTACCGTCCGGCGTTGCACGAATACTACGAGCGCGCGCTCAAGAGCAACAAGGCAATCCACACCCCGATGGATATGGACAACGCCTTCAGCTTCCACCAGAGGCTGCGCGACACGGGTTCGATGCTGCCTAAGTAAGCGATAGCCAACATAAAAATGCGACCCTCTCGGGGGTCGCATTTTTATGTCACCGAACTATTTACGGATATTCCTGAGCGTTGCCCTGATTTTCTTTGCGGCTAGCAGGAATAGGTAAATTGGCTTGTTGAATGGCAGATCCCACTCGGCGGCAACCTGAGTCTCCTCGCGCACGAACTTCTTTTTGAATTCGGTGACGCCGGCAAGCTGAGGGGAAAGATCCGAAGCGATTCCCATGAAGTCATAGCTCTCGACGCCCTCGCTGCGAAGTGTCTGCATGATTCGCCAGTGCAGAAGGCTAGGGGCGTAGAGCCTGTGGGCAGCGCGGCTCGATCCTCCGTAATAGTAAACGCCCTGGTTGTCGTAAACCGTGACGATCGCCCAGGCGACTGGTTTACCGTCGTTCTCGGCAACGAACAGCCGGCAATGCTCCGGCCCAAGGCTGTCCAGCATCTCTTGGTAGACGCGCTCTGGGTGGATGCCGAAGTCGTCGCGCTCGGCGGTCTCCTCATAGATCTTGTAGCATTCGTGCATGGCTTGCGGATCGTCAGTGCGCTCGACGACCTCTAGGCCCTCGTTCCTTAGCCCCTTGCGAATGTTTCGACGACCGGACTGGCTCATCTTGGCCAGGATCTCGTCCTCTTCCTCGGCCAGGTCGGCGATTACCGTCTTGTCGTAGGCGACGATGTCCATCGCTGGGTAGAGCATCTCGTTGCGATGCCAGACGTGAACCCTGGCGAAGACCATCTTCGGATAGAGCGGTTTCAGCTGCTTCAACTTCTCCAGGAACTCCCGTTCCTCCGCCTCGCTCGGCTTACCGCCGATCCACACCGGCCCGTGATGCGAGAAAAAATATTTAAAAGAACGAATCGCGTACTCGACCACCGCGAAGACCGCGCGAGGCTGACCCTCGGGTTGGTACAGCAGCCAGCCGTAGTGCTTATGTCCCTTGGCCTCCTCGAACTTGCGCCACACCGGCGATTGCTCGATAGGTAGGGTGATCCCGCATTTCTTTACTAGCTCATCTAGCTCAACGGCTGAAGAAATCTGTTTGAAATCCATTTTTGTCTTCCTGTCAGCTGTCAGTTGACCGTGTTTTACGATTCAAAAGCGCCTCATGCGCCAGAACTCTATCGTCTAATTCAACGTTTCCCGTTGCCGTGGGCTGAACGGTTTCGTGCCCGCGACCGGCCAAGACAATGGTGTCTTCGGGTTTCGAGCACTTTATTGCCGTGAAAATGGCCTCCGCGCGGTCGGCGATTTCGACCACCTGATCGTCCTTAGCCGCAGACATTCCCGCGAGCATATCAGCTCGAATCTGAGCGGGATCTTCTTCATGAGGATCGTCGTCAGTGATGTAAACCTTGTCTGCCAATTCGCAGACCAACGCCCCCAGGATCGGCCGTTTTTCCCTATCCCTCTGGCCTGCCGAACCGACGACGATGATCAGATCTCCGCGGGTGGTGGGGCGAAGCGTCTCCAGCAGTTTTCTGGTGGCCTCGGGGTTGTGCGCGAAATCCACTATCACTCGGGGGCTGTCACTCAGCTGCTCCATGCGTCCGGGAACCCTGACCTGCAGCGAGCCGCCGAGCTCGGCACAGATCTGCTTCGCCCTGACTTCGTCACCTTCTGCCGCCAACTGACTGCTGACCATCGTCAAGGCCAGTGCGACGTTGGCCGCGTTGTAGTCACCGATCAGGTTGACGTCAAGCCCGCCGGTAATTTTGCCCGAAAACTCAAGATGCACACCAGCTATATCCTGACTAAAGGTCGCAGATATATCGGCATCCTCGCCGCTCAACGACAGGGTAGTCAGGGTCTGGGAGCCAGAAAGCTCTTCAGCCAGACGCACACCCCAGGAATCGTCCTTAAGCACGACTTGATGGGCCGAAAGCTCGTGCCCAAAGAGCCTCTTCTTGGCCTGAAAATACTCTTCCATGGTGTGGTGGAAGTCGAGATGATCCTGAGAAAGATTAGTGAACCCCGCCATATCGAAGCGCATCGGGCTGACCCGCCCAAGAGCCAAGCCGTGCGAGGAAACCTCCATCACGACGTCAGTTACCCCTTGCTGAACCGCACTTGCCAGCACAGCTTGCAGCTCATCGGGCAGCGGGGTGGTGTTTCGCGCGGCGGAGCAGCAAGAGCCAACCGCCACTTCGATCGTCCCGATTAGACCGGTGGCGAAACCCAGACCCTCCAGAATCGCCTTGATCAAATACGCGACGGTCGTCTTTCCATTGGTTCCTGTGACGCCCCACAGTCGAAGTTTTTCGCCCGGGTTGCCCCAGGCAAGAGCGGACGCTACCCCAGATGATTCCGTTACGTTTTCGCAAACCAACAGCGGTACCGAAATGTCGCCGAGGATAGATGCGCCTTGGGCGTCGGTCAGCACGGCAGCGGCGCCGGCCGAGATAGCGCTCTCGGCGAAGCTTGCCCCGTGCACGTGCTCGCCGGGAAGCGCGATGAACAGCTCCCCGCCTCTGACGCGGCGATTATCGGCTACGGCTCCCCTGACTGTGACATCTTCATCGCCTGTAATCGTTGAATTTGTCGCGCGGGAGATCTCCGCGACAGCCACCGTTTCGATCAGTGCCAGGTCTGGCATAAAAGGATTTCCGCTTTGTCTCATAGCCACTCCTTAACACCGATTCAGGCTCAACTGAACTCACTAAAACCTAGCAACCGCACTCCGATTATCAACTTTACGCGTTATCTGCCGAAAAACTCTTAGGCGGGCGGACACAATTCCTTTCCGAGACCGATCACCTTTGCCTAGGTTCGAAACAAGTGCTACGGTGAACAGCACGCTCGCGGGTGTAGTTCATTGGTAGAACGTCGACATTCCATGTCGAAGAAGGCGGTTCGATTCCCTCCGCCCGCTCCACTTAGACGTCGGATTTGATAAGTACCCTTTTGCGTTAGCGAGTATCGCTTAGGGGGTGTGAAAAATCGCTTGCGTTAGCGGGTTTGGGTTTTGCGTTACCTAGTATCGTGTTTTCCTTGTTCGGGCAGGGTTTTGGGGATTAACTCGCTAACGGGGATGAAAAATGCGTCTACCTGACTCGCAAATAACGCTGTTCTAGTGGTGTCGGTATGAGTTCTTTTTTAGCTCACCCTCAAAGCCAATCTTCAAACCGAAAGACGAATCAGCCACAGGCATTTCCCTCTCTTTTTGGTGACGACAGTCATGGGATAATGAATGAACGAACACGTAAAAAGGGAAAGGGCGTATATGGGAAATAACAATGCGCGAGTAAGTAACTGGTTGATGTTGGTGGCCGTTGGGCTATTAATTGCAGCTATCTGTTTTGCTGTTTTCGGGTTCACGCGCGTGATTTCGCCGGTCACCGCTATCGGAAATGTTGCTGGTTTTCTGGTAGCTAGCCTGGTCGTAGGTTTTTTCGCGCTGCGTAAATGAATGATGCCCAAAAGGTCGTGTTTCTGCACGGGTTGGGTGAAACCCGTGATGTTTGGAACCCGGTAATAAAGCAGCTGCCAAAGACCGAGTGCATATCTTTAGACGTTTTGAGAACGAAACCGCCGCTGGCTTGCTGGTCGCTTGAAGACGTATGTACCCAGATTGCTGACTCGCTGACCGAACCAGTTCACTTGGTCGGGCTATCGTTGGGCGCAGTGATTGCTTTAAATATCGCGATCACCCATCCAGATAAGGTGTCTTCACTGTTTGTTTCAACTCCGCAAGCTAAACTCCCAAAAATGTTGATGAATCTGCAACAGACGCTAATGCGAGTTTTACCAACAAAATGGGTCTGTCCGCCGCAGCTAAGCAAACCTGAGCTACTGAGCATGCTCGATAGTTTGAAAGGTTTAGACCTCACTTCGCAGCTACCGACTTTATCCATGCCCGTAACTGTGGTTTGCGGTAGTAAAGATAAAGCAAATCTGTCTGCCGCCCGCAGAATCTCAAGTCTTATCCCCACGGCTCACCTAGAACTCGTCCAAGGTGCAGGGCACTAGTGGCACGCCGCCCATCCTCAGTTATTCGCCTGTTATCTCACTAAACATTTAGCCCGCTAAATCCCAGCAAGAATAATATCGTTGATAAATTCGAGTGAGTAGTAGAACTTCTTGCTCGTTGTAGTTGCGATACCCACTTGCGTCCCTCGCAGAATTCAGCAGTCTCTATGCGGGAGGCTCCTACCGCGCTCAAGACTTGGTGGCCACTGTACCCATGGGTGCGTAGTGACCTTCGACAACACCAATCTTTCTCAAAGTTCTTACAGTTTTTGCTCCCTGCCAGCAATGAATCAAGTGTTCATGTACACTATAAACACTAGGAGGTGTTCGTGGATATCGTCGTTAGTAATGCAAGTTCTGATCCGATTTACGTTCAGATTAAGAATCAGCTTAAGGCTGCGATAATAAACGATCAGGTAGCTCCCGGCGACAAGCTGCCGTCGATCCGGCGTTTGGCATCACAGCTTCGCGTGTCGGTGATTACTACCAAGCGCGCCTATGACGAGCTAGAGCTAGAGGGTTTCATTGATTCCGTACAGGGGCGGGGTAGCTTTGTCGCTTCTAAAAACACTGAATTGCTCAAGGAAGAGCAGCGTAAAAAAGTCGAAGACTATTTGAAATCCGCCCTCGCCTCCGCTCGAGCTGCTGGCTTGTCTGTTTCTGATCTGAAAGAGCTGATTGATCTATTAGGAGGAT
>CAUPIJ010000016.1:0-42378 GCA_963511305.1 uncultured Propionimicrobium sp. | reverse complement strand
GCCTAACGCTGACCGAGGATAATTCTGCAACCACTGACATATTGTAAAATCTAGCCAACTCAACAAATCGGCGCTTGCGCCGCGCGCATCTATCGGAACAATTTGCCGTTTCGCGCGATACCCCGAGCTGACGAGACTGGCTACGCCCGCCGGAAACCGCCCAGACGAAGCGCTGTCTATTCATCTAGGTGAAAGCTATGCCCCTCGCTGCCAGCAGCTCCTAGACAGGGCGATGCTGCTGCTTAGTGCCGCGCAGGAGGGGCTGGACGCGACAGCGAGCGCGGCAGCAGCCGATAGCGTACTGGCCAGGGAGGCCCAGCTTCGGACGCTGCGCAACGCCTGCTTCGACGCAGTCAGCGCGGCCGCTAGCTGGCGGCCTAGTGGCTGAGATCCGCGGCTAGGCGCCGGTCGAGGACAGGCCGCCATCGACGTGCAGCATCTCGCCGGTGGTAGCCGGGAAGAGATCAGAGATCAGCGCGCAGACGGCCTTGGCGACGGGATATGCGTCCTTGGCGTCCCAACCGAGCGGGGCGCGCTCCGCCCACACCGAGTTGAAGTCGACGTCGCCGGGGATGGCCTTCTTCGCGATCGTGTCGATCGGGCCTGCGGCCACCAGGTTGCAGCGGATGCCGTCCTTGCCCAGGTAGCGGGCCAGGTAGCGGCTGGTCGACTCGAGAGCCGACTTGGCCACGCCCATCCAGTCGTAGGCCGGCCAACTTAGGGTGTTGTCGAAGGTCAAACCCACGATCGAGGAACCCTCGCCCAGCAGATCGCGAACCGCCATGGTCAAAGATTTCAGCGAGAACGCGGAGGTCTGCAGAGCCACCGCGACATCCTGCCACTCGGTGTTCAGGAAAGCTCCGCCCAGGGCGCGCTCCGGGTTGGCATAGGCGATGGAGTGGACGACGCCGTCGAGGTGGTCGAAGCCGTTCTCGCGCAGCTGCTGCGGTAGCGCCTTCAGAGCCTCGTCGTCGGTGACGTCGAGAGCAAGCACCTCGGGAGTTGGCTCGATGTGTTTGACCACGCGCTTGGTCAGACTCACCGCGCGCGGAATGTTCGAGACGATAACCGAGGCGCCCTGCTGAGTGGCGAAATCCGCCACAGCATAGGCGATTGAGGTGTTCAGCGTCACGCCCGTGACTAGGATCTTTTTGCCTTCTAGGATTCCCATTTAGTGCCCCATTCCAATTCCGCCGTCAACCGGCAAGACAGCCCCGGTGATGTAGCTTTGTTCGTCTGCGACTAAGAACTTGACCGCATTGGCGACGTCCTCGGTGGTGCCCATGCGGCCCGCCGGGATTCGCTTGTTGTAGTCTGCCTTGACCTCATCAGACAGTACGTCTGTCATGTCTGTCTCAATAAAGCCTGGCGTAACCACGTTGATGGTGATGCCACGCGAGCCAATCTCGCGGGAGAGGCTGCGAGCCATGCCGACCAGTCCTGCCTTGGAGGCGGCGTAGTTGAGCTGACCAGGAGACCCCATCAGGCCGACCACAGAACCCATCAGCACGATCCGGCCGAAGCGGGCGCGCATCATGTCGCGCAACACGGCCTTAACAACCCGGTAGGTACCGGTCAGGTTGACGTCGATAACCCTCTGCCAGGCGTCCTCGCCCATCCGCATGGCGAGCGTGTCCGCGGTGATGCCTGCGTTCGCCACCAGCACCTCGACAGGCCCGAGCTCTTGCGTCACCTTCTTGAAAGCCTCGTCGACCGCCTGCTGGCTGGTGATATCGCAGGCCACCCCCAGGACGCCCTCGCCAGCCTCACCGCTGCCGGACAGGCTTGCGATGCGATATCCCTCGCGGGCGAGCTTTTCACAAATAGCTTTACCGATGCCGCGGCTGCCGCCGGTCACGACGGCAACCCGAGAAGTTTTTTCAGTCACCTTTCAAACCTATCGGCATCGACAGGGTATTTCCGATAATTAATCGGCTAAAAAGCCAGGTGCTTATTTGTGCGCTCCGACAAATTAGTCGATCGGCTGCTTATTTTTGCGCTCGCTCCTGGCCACCAGCTCATCGGTGATCACCGAAAGCGCGCCGTCGCCGGTCACGTTGGTTGCGGTGCCGAAGGAGTCGATGGCGATGTAGGTGGCGATCATCAGGCCAACTTGCGCCTCGTTGAACCCGAGCATGCTGGCCAGCAGACCCGCTGCCGTCATGATCGCACCGCCCGGGACACCCGGCGCGGCAACCATCGTGACGCCCAGCATCAGCACGAAGCCGATCATTAGGTGGGTATTAACCGTGCCGCCAGAGAGCAGGATCACCGCGATTGCAAACGAGGTGATCTTGGTGGTGGAACCGGCAAGATGGATGGTGGCGAAGAGCGGGATGGTGAACGCCGAGACGGACTCGCTGACGCCCATCTTCCTGGCTTGCCGAAGCGTGACCGGAATCGTCGCAGCGGACGAGGACGTGCCGAGCGCGGTCATGTAGGCGGGCAGCATCGTCTTCAGCATCTTCAGAGGGTTCTTGTGGCCGACGATGCCGGCGACGCCGTACTGAATCAACAGCAGGATCACCGTCAGGATGAAGACGAACACCACGACGCCAAGGAACGTGACGATGACCTCGAAGGCTTGCCCCGAATTGGTCATATTCAAGAAAATGCCGAAGATATAGAGCGGCAACAGCGGAATAATGATCTTTTCGATCACGGCGATCACGATGTCGCGTAGCTCAACAAATCCTTTGAAGAGGGCATCAGTCTTAATTCGAGTAATCCCCACGCCGACGACGAAGGCCAGCACCAAAGCCGTCATGACGGATAGAAGCGGAGGCATCTCGATAGTGAAGTATGGCTGGAGCATGGAGTCTTCAGGATTATCAACCGCCTGAATGTGTTTGCCGCTGAGCAACCTAGGCAACACGGCCATGGACGAACCAAAGGCCATGAATCCTGCAAAAATCGTAGAAACGTAAGCAATCAAAGCTGTGACGGCGAGCCACTTCCCCGCGGCCTTGCCCAGCTCGGAGATGCCCGGAGTGATCAGTCCTACGATGATCAGCGGAATCAGGAAGTTCAGGAAGTTACCGAAGATCGAGTTGAAAGTCACGAAGACCCGCACGACCTGATCTGGCAGGAATAGCCCGATGGCTACGCCGAGGACAATGGCTATTAGGATCCTGGGAAGCAGCCCAAGACGGAATCGTTTTTCTTTTTGCACAGGGAAAGCATAGTAATTATTTGAAAATAAGAAACTTTATGATCACATGATGGCAAATAGCCCGGCACAAAGCCGGGCTATTCATCGAATATAAATTAGTTTTCGGTGTCTACCTCATCAGCCTCCGGGAACTCGCCAAGCTTGGTGGAAAGGTAGCGGTCACCGTTGTCGGGCAGCACTACCGCGATGCGCTTGCTGGCGAACTCCGGGCGAGAGGCGAGCACGCGCGCGGCCTGCAGAGCTGCGCCGGAGGAAATACCGACGAAGACGCCCTCGCTCTGGCCGAAGATGCGTGCCTGCTCAATGGAGTCGGCGTCAGAGATATCCAGGATCTCGTCGTAGACGGAGTTATCGAGGGTCTCTGGCGAGAAGCCCGCGCCGATGCCCTGGATAGCGTGAGGGCCGGGCTGTCCGCCGGTCAGGATCGCGCTGGTCTCGGGCTCAACGCCGACGATGTAGGCGTCCGGATTCTTCTCCTTGAGGAACTTGCCAACGCCGCTCAGAGTGCCGCCGGTGCCGATGCCAGCGACGAAGGCGTCAACCTTGCCGTCGGCATCCTCCCAGATCTCCGGACCGGTGGTGCGGTAGTGGACGAGAGGGTTAGCCGGGTTCGTGAACTGGCCGAGCACGACGATCGTGTCGTCGCGCTTGGCCCACTCTTCGACGTATGCGATAGCCCCCTTGATGGCCTTGGAGCCAGGGGTAAGCAGCAGCTCGGCGCCGTAAGCCTGGATCATCGCACGGCGCTCCACCGAGAGCGAGGCCGGCAGCACGATGGTCACCTTGTAGCCCTTGGCGGTGCCGATCGCCGCGATGCCAATGCCGGTGTTTCCGCTAGTCGGCTCGACGATGTGCGAGCCCGGTTTCAGGACGCCTCGGCGCTCGGCATCGTTAATCATTTCCAGCGCGATACGGTCCTTGACCGAGCCTGCCGGGTTGAAAGACTCCAGCTTGGCCAGGATCTCGGTGTTATTAATTCCCACCTTCTTCGCGTACTTGGTAGCCGAAAGCAGCGGGGTCTTACCTACAATCTGGGCAGCGTCTGTGTAAATAGCCATTGTGTTTCCTTAAAGTCGAGTTTTTAGGTGTGCGAAATACAGGCGAAATCGCCTGGGAAATTTAGAAAAAGGGTGAAAGAAAGAGCGCTTACTAGCGCATGCATCCGCAACACATCATCGACTTTACGCGACCTAGGTCGACGTGACGACGAATGAATCGGAACTTCAGCATGCGTTTAACGCTAGCAAACGCTCTTTTTCGATTCAAATTTGATTTTCTAAAAACTATTCAAACTCGATCTTACCACCCACGAAGCTGCTACCCAGCGTGCCGACGTGGCCAAGCGGGGCCGACTTTCTCGAGCCGTATCTGCTCAGCCACCAGCCGACGAATAGCGTAACCACGGCGATGGCTCCCCAGACGCCGACGATCGCCCAGCTGGCGCTGGCGAGCACTAGCATGGGAGCGAACGAGACCGCAGCGATCTCGACCGGAACCACGGGGATATACGCGTAGCCGAATTGCTCGATCGTGCCGGATTTCAGCTTCGGGTCGACGATGCGCAGCAGCGCGAGACCCGTCGAGACCGCGCCGGTGGCCCAGCCCCAGGTAAACAGCTGACGCTCGAACCAACCGTCGCCCATCATCTTGGGAGCGATAACGAAGCCTAGAATTACGCAAAGAATCAACCCAACCCCGAACAGCACGGCGAGCGCGCCGATGTGATCCTTGACGAACGCCGGCTCGATCGACGCGATGCCGCAGACCACTAGGATGTCGGTTGACATGCCGGAAATCGACCTCAACGATTCGGTATCCATCAGCTTGGAGCTCTTGTTGACGTTCATCACGAGACGCATGATGATGCCCACCACGAATGAGATTGAAAACAGCGGAAAGCTGATGTCGGGTAGCCAGAGCTTGAGCAGCTGGTTGATGCCGTAGGCGCACAGGCAGGCGATCGCGATGACGCCCACGTTGAAGGTCAGCGACTCTACGGTGCCGCCAGAGAAGGTGTGAGTGCCGATCGCCGGGCGACGTTCGGTCTGATCGAGGATTCCGGTGCGGATATCGTCGGGCAGGGAGTCCATGCCCTCGAAGGCCTGCACCTTGCCGCGCCGGGCGCCGATGTTTGCGATGATGATGCCGCCGATCACGCCCGCCAGCAGGCCAACCGTTGCGGACGAGAACGCGATCGAAGCCATGCCTGGGTCGCCGGCTTCGTTGAACACGTCGCCTACAGCCGCTGCGGTGCCAAAGCCTCCTGCCCAACCGGTGAACAGCATCAGACCGATCGAATCGGGAGAGCCGAATACTGGGCCGAGCAGCAGCAGGCAGAGCCCCATGCCGACGGCCACCTGAAGCGAGTACATCAACACGCCATAGGTGGCGAAACCCGCCACCGAACGGTTGATCTTGCGGACGTCGAAATCATCTGTCAGAGCCATGCAGGCGAAGACCACGACGATGAGAATGGACGAATAAGTCGAAACCTGCGACGAGAACGGGATGCCGACGAACTGCAGGTCGCCGATCTTCCAGCCCTGATGACGCGCTAGGGCACCCAGCACGTTCGGGCCTAGCAGCAAGCCGAGCAGGCCCGCTAGCACGCTAGCCGGCACCAGCATATTCTGCAGGAAACGGATCCTGGCCCGCAAAAATACGCCGATCGAAAGCAGCAGCCCGATAAAGCCGACATCAACCAGTGCCGACCACGCAGTATAGGTTTCGGTCATCTGTCCTCCTTATAAAATTCGCATCTCGAATCTTTACTGCGAGCTAAATAGCCAGCCCGCAAAATATCTTCACGAGCCCAGAAGTTTCTAGGCCGAAATTGACCGCTAAACCAATCCTTGGACATCATAAACGGTTCGATGAAAATAGCCCGCATCGGGTCGCACTTTCGCGCGAAACATGCACACGTTCGCCTAGTCAACTCGGGCATCGAGTTATTGGGCTAAGAGAGCTCGATCAGCTCGGCATAGTCGTCGTCCCACAGGTCTTCGGTGCCGTCCGGCAGCACGATCACCTTGTCCGGGTCGAGCGCCTCGACGGCTCCCCGGTCGTGAGTGACCAGCACCATCGCGCCCTGATAAGCGCGAATGGCGTTCAAGACTTCCTCTCGACTGGCCGGGTCAAGGTTGTTGGTCGGCTCATCAAGCAGCAGCACGTTTGCCGCGCTGACCACCAGGCAGGCAAGCGCCAACCTAGTCTTCTCGCCACCCGAGAGCACCCTGGCTGGCTTGTGGTCGTCGTCGCCGGTGAACAGGAACGAGCCGAGCACCTTCCTCGCGTCGGTTTCGTTCAGCTCGGTGGCCGAGCGCATCATGTTCTCCAGCACGGTCTCCTCCGGGTTGAGCATGTCATGCTCCTGGGCGAAGTAGCCGAGCTTCAGGCCGTGACCGTAGTTCACCTCGCCGATATCTGGGGTCTCGAGCTTGGTCAGCAGTCGCAGCAGCGTGGTCTTGCCAGCTCCGTTGAGACCGAGGATCACCACCCTCGCTCCCCTGTCGATCGCGATATCGACGCCGGTAAATACCTCCAGCGAACCGTAGAATTTGGTGAGATCCTTGCCCATAAGAGGGGTTCTGCCGCAGTGCGCGGGTTCGGGAAACTTGATCTTGGCGACCTTCTCGGCAGCGCGCTCGGGTTCGACAGACGCCAGCAGCTTGTCGGCTCGCTTGACCATGTTCTGGGCCGCGACCGCCTTGGTGGCCTTCGCCCCAAGGTGCGCGGCCTGCTCCTTCAACGCGGCCGCCTTGCGCTGGGCGTTGGCGCGCTCCCGCTTGCGACGCTTCTCGTCCGCTGCGCGCTGCTCAAGATAGTGCTTCCAGTCCATCGAATACTGATCTAGGCAGGAGCGGTTGGCGTCCAGGTGAAAGACCTTATTGGCCAGCTCGCCGAGCAGTGCGACGTCATGCGAGATCATCAGGATACCGCCCGGATAGCTCTTCAGGTGTTCACGCAGCCAGACGATGGAGTCGGCGTCCAGGTGGTTGGTTGGTTCGTCCAGCAGCAGCGTATCCGCTTGCGAGAACAGAATTCTGGCCAACTCGACGCGACGGCGCTGGCCGCCGGAAAGCTCGTGCAGCGGCTGTGCTAGCACGCGATCGGGCAGCCCGAGGTTAGCGGTGATCTTTGCCGCCTCGGCCTCGGCCGCGTATCCACCCGCCTGCGACAGCTCGGCGTCAGCCCTGGCGTAGCGTTCCATCGCATCGGCCTGCTCCTCGCCCTCAGTCTGCGCGATCAGGGCCTCGTACTTGCGCAACCTAGCCACCAGTCCCTCAATGTTCCTGGCCGAGAGGATGCGCGAGCGGGCGGTCATCTGCATGTCTGCCTCGCGCGGGTCTTGGGGGAGATAGCCGATGGTGCCCGACTTCGAGACTTTGCCAGCTGACGGCAGCCCGTCGCCGGCAAGAATACGCATCGTGGTGGTCTTACCGGCACCATTGCGCCCCACGAAACCGATCTTGTCGCCCGGGTTGATCCGGAAGGAGGTAGGCTCCAGCAGCAATCTGGCTCCGATGCGAACCTCAAGATTGCTGGCTGAAAGCACGCTCTCCCCTTTTTTTGAAGATTCTTCCCTGCGAAATGCTAGCGCGCAGGTCAAAGAAATCCCCACCCAGCCAGGGGCTTGATGGGGATTCGACAGGCTAGATCATGAAGCCGATGGCACGCAGCTGTTCGCGGCCGTCTTCGGTGACCATCTCTAGCGTCCACGGCGGCATCCAAACCCAGTTCACGGTTACCGACTTTGCCAGTCCGCTCAGCGCCTGATGGCAGCCGGCCTCCAGGTAGTCGGTCAGTGGGCAGGCGGGGCTGGTCAGTGTCATGTCGACTGTGACGTTGAGGTCGTCGTCGATGTCGACGCCATAAACCAGGCCGAGATCGACGATGTTGACCATCAACTCGGGGTCTACTACGTCTTTCAGTGCCTCGTAGAGCACGGTTTCTTTTTCCGCCTGGGTGGCCTCTGCCCAGGTCTTGCCATGTTCCGGCAGATCGTCCTTAACCAGGTCGGACGGGCGAGTTTCTTCGCTCATTTCTTCTCCTTGTCTTGGGCGCTCAGGGCGCGCGCGACGGCGTCGCGCAGCGCGCTCCAGCCGAGCATCGCGCATTTGACCCGGCCAGGAAATTGGGCGACACCGATGAAGGCGATGCCGTCCTCGAGCTTGTCTTCATCGGGGGTCATCTCACCTTGGCTTTCCATCATCTCGCGGAAGTATTCGTAAAGGCTCATAGCCTCGTCGATGGACTTGCCAATTACCAGGTCGGTCATCACCGAGGTGGACGCCTGCGAGATAGAGCAACCCTCGGAGTCGTAACTGACGTCCGCGATCTTGTCGCCTTCCAGGTTGACTCGCAGAGTGATCTCGTCGCCACAGGTCGGGTTGACCTGCTCGACCTCGGCACCGAACGGTTCACGAAGTCCGCTGTTATGTTTCTCCTGGTAGTGATCGAGGATGATCTCCTGATACATCTGCTCAACGTTCATCGCTTCCTCCTGGTGAAGAAATCCCTGGTGTAAACGAGAGCATCTATGAATGCGTCGATCTCCTCGGGTTTCGTGTACAGATAAGCCGAAGCTCGAGATGAACTCTGGATACCAAGGCGGTGGTGCAGAGGCTCAGCGCAGTGGTGACCGCCGCGAACCGCCACGCCCCTGGAATCAAGAAGCTGCATGACGTCGTGCGGGTGAACCCCGTCCACGGTGAACGCTACGGCCGCTCCCCTATCGATGCTCGGATCTGTGGGCCCCATTACGTGAACGCCGTCAACCTCAGTCAACATGGTGAGCATCAAAGACGTGATCTCGTGTTCGTGGGCAGCGACCTTTTCCATACCGACGCAGTTCAGGTAGTCGACTGCCGCGCCCAGCCCAACGGCCTCGGCGATGGGCGGTGTTCCTGCCTCGAAGCGATGCGGGGGCGGCATGTAGGTGGAACCATCCATGCGCACCTTCTGGATCATCTCTCCGCCGCCCAAGAACGGTGGCATCTTTTCCAGCAGTTCATAACGGCCCCAAAGGACGCCGATGCCGGTGGGCGCAAGCATCTTGTGGCCGGTGAAAGCCAGCAGGTCGATGCCCATTTTCTTGACGTCCGTCGGCCGTTGTGGGACCGCCTGGGAACCGTCAACCACCATAATCGCGCCGACCTCATGAGCCTTCTTGGCGATCTCTTCAACCGGGTTAACCGTGCCCAAAACGTTGGAGACCCAGGTCAGCGAGACAACCTTGGTGCGCTCGTTGATCAGATTCTCTGCCTCGGCCTTTTCGAGGTCGAGGAAGCCGTCGTCTGTGATGTCGAACCAGCGCAGTTTAGCTCCGACCAAGCGGCAGGCAAGCTGCCAGCTGACCAGGTTCGAGTGGTGCTCCATAACCGAGATCACCACCTCGTCGCCGGGGCCGAGATCTTTGGTCAGGGAACTGGCAGCAAGGTTCAGTGCCTCCGAGGCGTTCTTGGTGAAGACGATTTCATCGGCGCTGGCCGCCCCGATGAAATCCGCGACCTTCTGGCGGGCATCCTCGAAAGCGAGCGTGGCCTCGGCGCCCAGCGTGTGCATCGCCCTGGCGACGTTCGCGTTGTGGTTGCCCAACTGCTGCTCGACAGCCTCGATTACCTGCGTCGGCTTCTGCGAGGTGTTTGCGGAATCCAGGTAGACGAGCGGATTTCCGTTGACGGTTCGAGACAGGATCGGGAAGTCAGCGCGGATCGCATTGACGTCCAACTGCTGCATTTTTTAGGCCTGCGCCTTCAGGAACTTGTCGTAGCCCTCGGTCTCGAGCATGTCGGCTAGCTCCTTGCCGCCCTCCTCAACGACGTGGCCGTTGACGAAGACGTGCACGTGGGTCGGCTCGACATAGTTCAGGATTCGGCTGTAGTGGGTGACCAGCAGCACGCCGCGTTCACCCTTGTCAGCGAAGCGCTTTACGCCATCGGCCACCATCCGGATGCCGTCGATGTCCAGACCGGAGTCGATCTCGTCGAGGATCGCCACCTTCGGATCCAGCAGTTCCAGCTGCACGATCTCGGCGCGCTTCTTCTCGCCGCCGGAAAAGCCCTGGTTGATCGAGCGGTTGGCGAAGTCCGGGTCGAGCTGTGCGCGTTCCAGAGCCGACTTGATTTCCTTCGGCCAGGTGCGCACCTGCGGCGCCTTACCGTCGAGAGCAGACTTGGCGGTGCGCAGGAAGTTGGTCATCGAGACACCAGGCACCTCGACCGGATACTGCATGGCCAGGAACAGGCCCGCGCGGGCGCGCTCGTCAACGCTCAGTTCGGTTAGGTCGACGCCGTCAAGCGTGACCGAGCCGCCGGTGATGTGGTATTTCGGGTGACCGGCGATGGAATACGCCAGGGTAGACTTGCCAGAGCCGTTGGGTCCCATGATGGCGTGAATCTCGTTTTCCTTGATCTCGAGGTTCACCCCGTGCAGGATCTCCTTGGGGCCGTTTTCGGTTTCGACCTCAGCTACCAGGTCTTTGATGGACAGTTTTGCCATTATCTGTGCTTTCGTTAGTTAGTTAAGTTTGCCGGAAATGCCCTCGACGGCCAGCAGCTCGTGGTTGAGAGCCTCGACCAGTCGATCCTTGATCTCCGGGATGTTGATGTGGTTGATCAGGTCGAGGAAGAAGCCCTCGACGATCAGCCTGCGTGCCTGATCTTCGGGGATTCCGCGACTTTGCAGGTAGAAGAGATGATCCTCGTCGAAACGACCTGTGGAACTCGAGTGGCCAGCGCCCAGAATCTCGCCGGTCTCGATCTCGAGGTTCGGCACGGAATCGGCCTGGCAGCCCTCGGTCAAGACCAGGTTCTGGTTGGTCTCGTAGGTCTCGATGTTCTTGGCGTTCTTCCTAATCAGTACGTCGCCGATCCAGACCGAGCGCGAGCCCTTGCCCTGCAGCGCGCCGCGATAGTCGGCGTGCGAGTAGGTGTCGGGTGCGTTGTGGTCGATGAAGATGCGGTGCTCGACGCTGCGGCTGGCGTCCACGAAGTACAAGCCAAACTGCTCGATCCTGCCGCCTGGGCCGGAGAACATTGCGCGCTCGACCTGCCTGATCAGCGAGCCACCAATAGAACCCTGAATCAGCTTTACCTCGGCATCGCGGCCGACCAGCGTGGAGACCTGGCCGCCATGCAGGCTGCCTTCTTGCCAGTCCTGGAGGCTAACGAAGTTAACCTTCGCGCCATCACCTACGGCCGTCTCGACCTTGGCCGCTAGCTGGGCGGTGCCGCCGTGGCGCAGCACAACCGTTGCCTCGGCATGGTGGCCGATCTCGATCAGCAGCTGGGCGTTGACCCGGCCGAAATCGCCGCTCATGTCCAGAATCAGCGGTTCGCTGAGCACGGCCTGCGGAGGGATCTCGATGAGGGTCGCCTCGGGCGCATGACCCGCAACGGACGCAACAATGTCCACCGGCGCATCAAAGCTGCGCTCCTGCGCCTCTGCCTGGCTTATGGTCTTGGCGGTGACGCCCTCTGGCAGTTCGAACTTCCAGTCGGTGAAGCACTCAGCTTTATCGTCGAAAAGCGGTTCGACCTTCTCCAGCGGAGTGAACCGCCAGACCTCTTCACGTCCGCTCGGCACCGGGTGGTCGCTAGGCCGCCACGACGGGGTCGGGTGCAGATGTGACTTCACCTTAGGCTGTTGCAGCGCGTCAAAACGCGCAGCTGTGTTAGTCAACATATCTCCTTAAAAATCTTAAATCCGAGGACTTGATTTAGCCCACGGAGCCTTCCATCTGCAATGCGATCAGACGGTTCAGCTCGAGGGCGTATTCCATCGGCAATTCGCGGGCGATCGGTTCGACGAAACCGCGGACGATCAAGGCGCGTGCCTCCGCCTCGTCCAAGCCGCGCTGCATCAGGTAGAAGAGCTGATCCTCGCTGATCTTAGAGACCGTGGCCTCGTGGGCCATCGAGGCGTCCTCTTCCTGGACGTCCACGTAGGGATAGGTGTCGGTGCGCGAGATATCGTCGACCAGCAGCGCGTCGCACTGGACGCTGGAGGCCGAATGCAGCGCACCCGGCTCAATGCGAACCAGGCCGCGGTAGCTGGAGCGGCCGCCCGAGCGCGAAATCGACTTCGAGACGATACTCGAGGAAGTATTCGGCGCGCAGTGCACCATCTTTGCGCCGGTGTCCTGGTGCTGTCCCTCGCCCGCGAAGGCCACGGAAAGAGCCTCGCCCTTGGCGTGGTCGCCGAGCAGCCAGCAGCCAGGGTACTTCATGTTCAGCTTGGAGCCGATGTTGCCGTCGACCCATTCCATCTGGCCGCCTGCCTCGACGGTGGAGCGCTGGGTCACCAGATTAAGAACGTTGTTCGACCAGTTCTGCACGGTGGTGTAGCGAACTCGGGCATCCTTCTTGACGATGATCTCGACGATCGCGGCGTGCAGCGAATCGCTCTTGTAGATCGGGGCTGTGCAGCCCTCTACGTAGTGCACGTAACTGCCTTCGTCGGCGATGATCAGGGTGCGCTCGAACTGACCAAGGTTCTCGGTGTTCATACGGAAGTACGCCTGCAGCGGGATCTTGACGTGCACGCCCTTGGGGACGTAGATGAATGAGCCACCAGACCATACCGCGGTGTTCAACGAGGCGAACTTGTTGTCGCCGACCGGAACCACCGTGCCGAAGTATTCCTTGAACAGGTCTTCGTGCTCGCGCAGGCCCGTGTCAGTGTCGAGGAAGATGACGCCTTGCTTGGCCAGCTCGTCGTTGATCTTGTTGTAGACGACCTCGGACTCGTACTGGGCGGCGACCCCGGCCACCAGGCGGGCCTTCTCTGCCTCGGGGATGCCTAGCCGGTCGTAGGTCTCGCGAATATCCTCGGGCAGATCGTCCCAACTCTGGGCCTGGCGATCGGTGGAACGAACGAAGTACTTGATCTGGTCGTAATCAATATCGCTGAGATCTGGACCCCAGGTGGGAGTCGGCTTCTTCTCGAAGAGTTCCAGCCCCTTGAGCCTGCGCTCCAGCATCCACTCTGGCTCGTTCTTAACCGCAGAAATGCCGCGAACCACATCTTCGCTCAGGCCACGCTTGGCCGCAGCGCCCGCCGCGTCCGAGTCGTGCCACCCGAACTGGTAGGCGCCAGACATATCCTCGATGGTTTGCGCCTGTTCGCGAAGCTTCTCTTCAACTGTCTGCGTCATCTATTACCTTCCGCAATATTTACATCAGCATTATTGGGCAACGATAAAAATTCAGTTCTATTCCCGCCGACGATGTGCATTCTGCATCGTGGGCTGCCTGCGGCGATTGTAGCGATCCTCTTGATATCGTGTCCCGGCCCTGCGAGACGATTCAATATCTCTGTCTCATCGGCACAAAGTTGTGGATATAGCGCCGCGACCTTGGCCACCGGGCAGTGATTCTGGTAAATGTCGGCTTCACCCTCGAAGGTCTCCTCGGAGGCGAAATAGCCGTCATTAGTCAGCGCTTCCGCTAGGGCTTCGGGAATGGTCATGCCGGGATCGGCCTTCCGCAGGCTCAGGTAGTCTTCTTCGACCGGCTGCATCCTCTTCTCAGAGATCCTGCGCAAGCCTTCAACGCCAGCGGCGGAAGCTATCTCCTCGATCGCGTAGACAGCCAGGCTGTCGTAAGCCTGGCCAAAATTAGCTCTGCCGGCGGAGCTCAACACGTAGTGGTGAGCGGGACGCCCTCGTCCGCGCTTGTTGAGCCTAGGTTCCCTGATCTCGACGAGCCCCTCCTCCAGCAGAGCGGTCAGGTGCCTGCGCACACCAGCAGTGGTCATGTCCAGTTCTTTAGCGAGCTGTACCGCAGTCAGTGGGCCGTCGGCCATCAGACTAGCCAGAACACGCTGTCTCGTGGAGTTGTCATCCGAAGCACCCGGAAGTCCAGCGCCTGTGTTTTGCTGTACCTGTTCGGAATTAACTGTTTTCACAATGACTATGTTGTCTATTATGAGCGAGTAAAACAAGCCAGGCGAACCTAAGCAGCAAATTGAGGCTCATGACGCCTGTTAGAACACGAATGGGTAGACAAAAAGTATTTTACCGGTATGAATGGCCAGACTGCTCCGCTAACCGACCCACCTTGAAGTCACGCAAACCCAAGCGATAGCGTATTGGTGAACATACGTGTCAAAGGAGACAAAGTGATATCACGTTCACAAGGCCGGATAGGTTTCTTCGGCCTCGTTTTTTCGATGCTTCCCCTACTTGCCGGCTGCTCTTCCGACGAGCCCAGCTCCCAGATCTCCGGAGGAGGTGAGGCTAATCTCAAACTCCCGCGATTGGACTCGGTCTCGTTCTTCTCGGATTCGATAAACGGCCACACGCTACTGACGATCGGTCTTCTAGTCTGTGTCGGCGGGTTGATCTTTGGCGTCTATAATTATTCGCGACTTAAGCGGCTGCCTGTGCACAAGTCAATGCTGGAGATTTCCGAACTGATCTATCAGACCTGTCGGGCCTACCTGGTACAACAGATGAAGTTTCTGTGCCTGCTATGGGTCTTCATCGCGGCGGTCGTCTTCATTTACTATCAGTTCTTGGTCGGCTTCCAGACATGGCGGGTGCTGACGATTCTGCTGTTTAGCTTGATCGGAATGCTCGGTTCGGCTTTCGTCGCCTGGTTCGGTATCAGGGTCAACACGTTCGCCAACTCGCGCACCAGCTTTGCGGCGCTGCGCGGCAAGCCCTACCCCACCCACGAGATCCCGCTTTCTGCAGGCATGAGCGTCGGCATGGTGCTGATCAGCGTCGAGCTTTTCATGATGCTTTTCATCATGCTGTTCCTGCCTGGCGACATCGCCGGCGTCTGTTTCATCGGCTTCGCGATCGGCGAGTCCCTGGGCGCCTCCGCGCTACGTATCGCAGGAGGCATCTTCACCAAAATCGCCGACATCGGTTCAGACCTGATGAAAATCGTCTTCGGCATCAAGGAGGACGACGCCCGCAACCCCGGTGTGATCGCAGACTGTACCGGAGACAACGCAGGAGACTCTGTCGGCCCGTCCGCAGACGGCTTCGAGACGTACGGCGTGACAGGCGTGGCGCTGATTACTTTCGTGCTGCTGGCCGTTCACGACCCTTCAATGCAGGTGCAGCTACTGGTGTGGATCTTCACGATCCGGACAATCATGCTGATCGGCTCGCTGATCTCTTACGCGGTAAACCACGTGTTCACCAAGTCTCGGCACGCGAACAGCCCTGAGATGGACTTCGAGCGGCCATTGAGCAACCTGGTGTGGCTAACCAGCTCCGTCTGCATAGTCTTTACGTTCCTGATCTCCTACGCGATGGTCAGCGACCTGAGCAACGGGATGTGGTGGAAACTCTCGGTGGTCATCAGCTGCGGCACGCTCGCGGGCGCGCTAATCCCCGAGCTGGTCAAGATCTTCACGTCCACGAAGTCGAAGCACGTCAAGGAGGTGGTCACCTCCAGCCACCAGGGCGGTTCAAGCCTGAACATCCTCTCGGGCATCGTCGCGGGTAATTTCTCGGCTTTCTGGATCGGGCTTGCGATCGTCTTTTTGATGGCGGTGGCGTTCATCGTCAGCACGCTCGGCATGGAAAATTTCATGATCGCCCCCTCGATCTTCGCGTTCGGCCTAGTCGCGTTCGGATTCTTGGGCATGGGTCCGGTTACGATCGCGGTCGACTCCTACGGGCCAGTAACCGACAATGCCCAGAGTGTCTACGAGCTGTCGACGATTGAGGAAATTGACGGAGTCGACGAAGAGATCAAGCGCGATTTCGGTTTCGAGGTGCAGTGGGAAAACGCCAAACGCTATCTGGAGGAAAATGACGGCGCAGGCAACACTTTCAAGGCGACCGCGAAACCCGTGCTCATCGGCACAGCGGTTGTGGGCGCAACCACGATGATCTTCTCGATCATCATGACGTTGACGCAACAGGATCCATTCGGGCCGCTGGGCAGCTACCTATCGCTCATCAACCCGGCGCTGCTGCTGGGCCTGATCACCGGCGGCTGCGTGATCTACTGGTTCTCCGGCGCGTCCATGCAGGCGGTGACTACAGGCGCGCACAGGGCCGTGGAGTTCATCAAGAACAACATCAAGTTGGACGGTGTCACGCGAGCCAGCGAGGAGGACTCGAAGAAGGTAGTCGAGATCTGCACTAGGTACGCCCAAAAGGGCATGTTGAACATCTTCCTGGGCGTCTTCTTCGCGACGTTGGCTTTCTCGTTCGTCGATGAATGGTTCTTCATCGGTTACCTGATTTCGATCGCCATCTTTGGCCTTTTCCAGGCCATCTACATGGCCAACGGCGGCGGCGCCTGGGACAACGCCAAGAAGATCGTCGAAGTTGACCTGAACGCCAAGGGCACGCCGCTGCACGAGGCGGTGGTCGTCGGGGACACGGTTGGAGACCCGTTCAAGGACACCAGCTCGGTGTCGCTGAACCCGATCATCAAATTCTCGACTCTGTTCGGCCTGCTAGCGGTCGAACTGGCGGTTTCGCTGAAGGCAGCCAGCCCGATCCTCGTCTACGTGCTGGCTGCGGTCTTCCTGATCGTCGCCATGGTCTTCGTCTACCGCTCCTTCTACCAGATGCGCACGGGCGTGGAGCTAAGCTCGGTCGCCGCAGATGTTGCTGGCCAGGTGGTGGTCACCGAGCAAGCCGCAGACGGGTTAGTCGTCCCTCCGGTTCCAGGCCGCGAGGCTAAGCGAGGGATCTGAGCGATTTAGCAACTATGGGGCCGGGCGGCATGGAACCGTCCGACCCTAGCTTTTGACCTGCAAGATTCTCCTAGCGACCATTTTTGTCGGTGACTTTAAAATAGAGTGTTCTCCATGGCTAAAAGTTTCAACGTTGATCTGGACGAGGCAATGCTGCCTCTCGTTCTAGCGATGGACGTCGGCTCGACGGCGAGCCGCGGCCAACTCTACGACGCCGCGGGCAGACCCGTGGCTAACAGGTCCAAGAAGTCCCACTTCTTCACCACGGCGCACGACGGCACATCGACGATAGACGCCGATCAGATTGTCGCAGAGCTAAGCGAGGTCATCGAGGACCTGATCGACGAGGCGGATGGCCGCCCAATTCAGGGCGTTGCGTTGGACACTTTCAGTTCCTCGCTCGTTGGCGTCGACGAGCACGGCAACGCAATAACCCCCTGCTATACCTACGCCGACTCCCGATGCACAGACCAGGTTGAGCGGCTTCGGGCAACCGTCGACGAGGACGAACTGCAACAGCGCACGGGCGCCAGGCTGCACACCAGCTATCTGCCGGCCAGACTGCTTTGGCTCAAGCAAACCGAACCGCAACTTTTCGAGAGCGTGGACAGGTGGATGGCATTGGGCGCCTATGTCTTCCTACACCTGACGGGCCACGCGGTGATCGGCACGTCCGCGGCGGCCTGGACTGGCCTGCTGAACCGTTCAACCGGCGACTGGGATGAGAAGATCCTAGACATGCTTGGCGTAGACCGGCGGAAGTTATCCAAGATCGCCAACCCAGACTCTCCCGTCTACCCCAAGAAGAACAAGTGGGACGAGCTGCGTGGGGCCGCCTGGTTCGCGCCAATCGCAGACGGTCATGCGGCCAACCTAGGCACCGGCTCCACTGGCACGAACGAGGTGGTCTGTACGTTAGCGACCTCAGGCGCGGCGCGGGTTATCATAGACGACCCGCTCGGCTCGCAGACAAAACAGATCCCCCGCGGCCTGTGGTGTTACCGAATCGACGCCAAACGCAGTTTGCTGGGCGGGGCGATGAACGACGTCGGCCGCGCCTTCAGCTGGGCCGAGCGAGAGTTCGAGGACGTCGTCGAGGGCGGTGACGAGCAAGTGCTGGTGGCGGATCCATCCCCGCATACCCCGGCGGTGCTGCCCTTCTTCACCGGCGAGCGCTCGACTGGCTGGCACGGTGAGGCCCGCGCCGTCCTGAGCGGGGTCTCGTTTGCGACCACAAGCCACGAAATATTCCGGGGAGTGATGGAGGGCGTCGCGATCCAATACCGCAGGATCATCAAAGAGCTGGAGAAAGTTATCGGCAAGGTAGACAAGGCGATGACGGCCGGCGGCATGACTAGAAATCTCCCGGGCATCACCACCTTGCTCGCGGACGTGACTCAGCTCGAGCTGACCCCGGTCACTATCAAGCGCTCCACACTGCACGGCACCGCTCTGCTCGCCCTCGAGACCCTAGCCCCGGACGTCGAGAAAGCTCCGGTGGATGTGGGCCCGGTAGCAAAGCCCAGAAGCAAGAACGCAGAACATTTCGCGCAACTGGCGGAGAGTGTAGAACATATCTATGCAAATTTTTACAGTTAGTTCCTAACTTTCAGCCAGCCAAGTAAGCTAGCCGTGTGAGGCGAGGCTTAAGTCGCGCCCGAAAAACAACGAAGTTCATTGTTTTTAGCTATGTCACCATCATCAATGAGGAGAGAAATGAGCGACAATCTTAAGGCACTACACAAAGCCGGTGTTTCGATCTGGCTCGACGACCTGTCCCGTCAACGCATCGAAAGCGGCGACCTGAAGGCCCTAATCGACGAAAAGTCGGTCACTGGTGTCACCACTAACCCGTCCATCTTCGCCGCCGCGTTCAAAGACATGTCAGTCTACGGCGACAAGCTCCGCGAGCTGAAGGCAGCCAACACCGACCTTGAAGAGATCATCCGCGTGCTGATGAGCCAGGACGTTAAGGACGCCTGCAAGATCTTCGCGGGCATCTACAAGGAAAGCGACGGCTACGACGGCCGCGTTTCCATCGAGGTTTCTCCCCTGCTGGCAAACGAGACCCAGCCCACCATCGAGCAGGCCGCAGTGCTCCACGACATGGTTGACGAAGAGAACGTGCTGATTAAGATTCCTGCCACCAAGCCTGGCCTGCCGGCAATCCGCGAGACCATCGCTGCTGGCATCAGCGTCAACGTCACCCTGATCTTCAGCCTCGAGCGTTACCGCGAGGTAATGGACGCCTACCTGAGCGGCCTGGAGGACGCCCTGGCGGCCGGCAAGGATCTGTCCAAGATCCACTCGGTAGCCTCGTTCTTCGTCTCCCGCGTCGACACTGAGATCGACAAGCGCCTGGAGGCCATCGGCTCCGAAGAGGCGCTGGCCCTTCGCGGCAAGGCCGCCGTCGCCAACGCTCAGCTCGCCTTCAAGGCCTACGAGGAGGTCTTCTCCTCCGATCGCTTCAAGGCTCTAGAGGCTAAGGGCGCCAACCTGCAGCGTCCGCTGTGGGCCTCCACCGGCGTCAAGAACCCCGACTACGACGACACCATGTACGTCGCAGAGCTGATCGCTCGCCCCTGCGTCAACACGATGCCGGGTGCCACCATGGACGCCTTCGCCGATCACGGCAAGGTGGCCGGCAATACCATCACCCCGGCTCTCGACGAGGCGGAGAAGGTCATGGCCGCTGTCGAGAAGATTGGCATCGACCTCGCCGACGTCTTCGATGTTCTCGAAAAGGAGGGCGTCGAGAAGTTCAACGTCAGCTGGTACGAACTGGTTGATGGCGTCAAGGAAGCCGTAGCCAAGGCCTAACTAGCGGGCTTTATAAACGACAGGGTCGATTCGCTGCGCTGCGGGTCGACCCGTTGTTTTTCAATTGGCAACCGCTGAATAAAAACCCTCTTAGTCAACTAAGGTAAAACTGTGAACGATATTTGGTTGAATCCGCTTCGCGATGAGTGCGATCAGAGGCTGCCGAGAGTCGCCGGTTCATGCGTGCTGGTGATGTTTGGCGTTACGGGCGACCTGGCCAAGAAGAAGCTGCTCCCGGCCATCTATGATCTGGCCGAGCACGGCGCTCTGCCGCCTGGCTTCGGGCTGGTTGGTTTCGCGCGCAGAGACTGGACGAAGGAGCAGTTCGCCGAATACGTTCGCGACTGCGTGACCGCAAACTCTCGCACCAAGTTCCGCCAGGAGGTCTGGCAGCAGCTGGAGGCCTGCCTGGAGTTCGTCTCCGGTTCCTTCGACGACGAAGAGGCCTTCTCGAACCTGAAGCAGACGCTAGACGACTACGATACCTCGCACGGCACCGGCGGTAATCACGCTTTCTACCTGTCCATCCCACCGAAGTTCTTCGAGGTGGTGGTCAGCCAGCTCAACGCGCACGGCCTGGTCGATCAGTCGAAGGGCTGGAAGCGCGCGATCATCGAGAAGCCGTTCGGCAAAGACCTGGAGAGCGCTAAGGAGCTAAACAGCGTAGTCTCCGCCGCGTTCCCTCCTGAATCGGTATTCCGTATCGACCATTACCTAGGCAAAGAGACCGTGCAGAACCTGATGGCGTTCCGCTTCGCCAACGCCATGTACGAGCCGATCTGGAACTCCCGCTACATCAGCCACGTCCAGATCACGATGGCTGAGGACATCGGCATCGGTGGCCGAGCGGGCTACTACGACGGGGTTGGCGCTGCCCGCGACGTCATCCAGAACCATCTCTTCCAGCTTTTGGCTCTGACCGCGATGGAGGAGCCGAACACCTTTAATGCCCGGGATCTGCGGCTTGAGAAAGAGAAAGTGCTCGAGGCCGCTGGCGTGCCAACCGATCTTGCTGCCCACACGGCCAACGGCCAATACGCCGCTGGCTGGCAGGGCGGTCGTCCGGTCGCCGGCTTCCTCGAAGAGAAGGGCATCGACCCCAAGTCGACGACCGAAACCTTCGCTGCGATTCGCGTCGACATCGACAACCGCCGCTGGGCCGGGGTGCCGTTCTACCTACGCACCGCCAAACGCATGCCGCGCCGCACCACCGAGATCGCGTTGAACTTCAACCGGGTGCCGCACCTGGGCTTCGATCTGGACAACATCACCGAGCTCGGCGAGAACGCCCTGGTCATGCGCATTCAGCCAAACGAGGGCATCGACATGAACTTCGGGGCTAAGGTGCCCGGCAGCACGATGGACATTCGCAACGTGCGCATGGACTTCTCCTACCTGGGTTCCTTCACCGAGAGCAGCCCGGAGGCCTACGAGCGGTTGATCCTGGACGTTCTGCTCGGCGATCCACCGCTGTTCCCGCAGCAGAACGAGGTGGAACTGTCCTGGAAGATCCTCGACCCGGTGCTCGACTTCTGGGCTAGCAACGGTCAACCAGAGCAGTACGAGGCCGGCACCTGGGGTCCGCAGTGTAGTTACGACATGCTGGCCAGAGACGGCTTCGAATGGCGCAGGCCATAGGGCTAGGAGAGATATGTTTACTCGAATTAACAATGTCGACGCTCGTCAGATCAACGAGTGGCTAACTCAGGCCCGCCTCGAAGGTGGTGCCGCCGGCGGCCAGGTGCTCACGCTGGTCGTGGTGAGCAACCCAGAGAATGCCCCCACCGCGAGCGCGGACGCGCTGGCGGCCGGCAGACTGCATCCGTCGCGGGTGCTGCTGGTCATTCGAGACCACTCAAGCAAGGTGCCCGAGGGCGCCACCGGCATCGACGCAGAGATCCGAATCGGTGACGGCCTGCCGGGCGAGATGATCACGCTGTGGCTGGCCGGCGAGGCCGCCTACCACTCGCGCTCGCTAATCATTCCTCTGCTGCTCCCCCAGCTGCCAGTGGTGATCTGGTGGCCGAACGAGTTCCCGGCTTCTATGGAGGATTCTCAGGTTGCCCAGGTCTCGCGCAGGAGGATCGTTGACACCTCCGCACCAAGAAGCGGCGAGCCGACTCAACTAGCGGCGCTGGAAAAGCTGTTCAATACCTTCGAACCCGACACCACGGATCTGTCGTGGACCCGTCTCACCAGGTGGCGCGCCCTGCTCGTGGCGATGATCGATCAGGCCAAGTGCAATCCGACCGCCGCCAAGGTCGCGGCACCCAAGGATTCCGCACCCGCCGAGCTGCTCGCCGGTTGGCTGAGCATGATGCTAGGTATCAAGGTGGAGCGCGAAAATTCCCCCGGTGACGAAGGCATTCAATCTGTTACCTTGCACACTGAAAATGGCGACATGATATTGAAGCGCAGCATAGGCACCCAGGGCATCATCATGATGCCAGGCCAGCCCGACCGCCCAGTTGCTTTGTCGCGTCGCACCACTGAGGAACTCATGGGCGAGGAACTCGTCGAGATGAACGGCGACACGATGTTCGACAGTCTCGTCGCCTTTATGTCAGAACGGTCCGATATGACCGAAGGACGGCAGTGAGCCAGCCAAGAGTACATCGGTATAGCGACGAGCAGACTCTGACCAGGAGCGTCGCGGGCAATCTAGTAAAACGGATCGTTCAACTGCTGGATACCAAACAAAAGGTACACCTCGGCCTATCAGGTGGCGACACGGCCAACCAGGTCTATCAGGCACTTGGCGAGCTGGCCAGGACGACCCGGCTTGATTCCCGCCGACTGGAACTCTGGTGGGTCTGCGAGCGCTACGTCCCCAGTGGTGATCCCCGCCGGAATTCCACACAGGCGCTATCGCAGCTAGCCAGCTCATTGTCGATCGTTGCGTCTCAAACTCACGCGATGCCCGCGCCGACCTCCACCTCGACGCCTCACCAGGCTGCTCTCAGCTACGCGCAGGAACTCGGTGATACGCGCTTCGACATCTGCCTGCTGAACATGGCACCGGACGGCCACATCGCCGATCTCTATCCGGGCAGCACCGGTCTGACCGAGCAGACCGCGAGGGTGATCGGGGTGCTCGACGCCCCCAATAAGCCTAGGGAGAGGATCACCTGCACTCTGCAGACCATCAATGAGTCGTCGGAGGTCTGGGTCTTGGCTAGTGGTTACGGTAAGTCAGAATCCGTTCTTGCCGGGTTGAGCGGAACCGAAATCCCATCCGCCTTGGTCAGGGGCCAAAACAGAACCCATTGGCTAGTAGATGACCGAGCCGCTAGCCTGCTGCCCTATCACGAATGCAGACTATAAGAATTGGGCGTTAAAGCCTAGTAGATGACTTCGCCGGACGCTCGGCGGGCTCGCAACGCGGTCAGCGCCTCGAACAATATCGCCTTGGCCTCTTCGTCGCTGCGGCGCTCTTTAACGTAGTCGAGGTGGCTCTTGTAAACATGGGTGAGCGGGCGCGCCGGCGGATTTTCCTTATCGCTGTTGGCCGGCAGACCACAGCGGATGCACTCCCATTCCTCAGGCACCTCGGCACCGACCGCGAAGGCCGGCTTGGTCTCGTGGCCATTGGCGCAGTAATAAGAGACGCGCTTTCTGGGAGCCGCGTCACCACGTTCTGATTCAGTCGACGCTCCGCCGCCAATTCGGCTGCCACGAATGGCAATTCCGCTAGACACCTTTAATACCCCTATAAGTGTTTAGTTTGTTTTAGGCAGATGCTTTGTACAGAAAAAGCAGAGTGAAAATGCAGGCAATCCAGACGACACCGACGATGACGGTGATTCGGTTCAGGTTGCGTTCAGCGACAGAAGTGCCGCTCATGCCGGTGGTCATGCCGCCGCCGAAGAGATCGGAGAGGCCGCCGCCCTTGCCCTTATGCAAGAGAATGAACGCAGTGAGAATAATGCTGAGCACGACCAGGATGATCGAAACCGTAATAATAGCCCCGTTCATCGTGTCCTCTCACTAGCCGGGTAATTCACCGGACAATAATAACCCAACGCGAGTATTTTCTCTAAAAACTGGAAACAAGGGCGAATTATTGCTCCAAAAAGAAGTTGCGGCGACTGATTTACCAGCCGCCGCAACTTTAGTTAGAGAACTAGAAAAGGACGATGTCAGCGAACTTTTCCGGATCCAGCGAAGCGCCACCGACGAGAGCGCCGTCGACATCAGGCTGAGCCATGATCTCGGAGACATTCTCGGGCTTCACCGAACCGCCGTACTGGATACGAACTGCCTCAGCGGTCTGCTCGTCGTACATCTCGGAGACCTTCGCACGAACGGCAGCGCAGACCTCCTGCGCGTCCTCAGCGGAAGCGGTCTTGCCGGTGCCGATAGCCCAAACCGGCTCGTAGGCGATAACGAGCTTGGCGACATCAGCGGCCGCGATACCGGCCAGGCTGCCCTCGACCTGCTCGGTCACGAACGAGACGTGGTTGCCAGCCTCGCGAACGTCCAAGCCCTCGCCCACGCAGACGATCGGGGTGATGGAGTTCTCGATGGCCTTCTTGGCCTTGGCGTTAACGATCTCGTCGGACTCGCCGTGGTATTCGCGGCGCTCCGAGTGGCCGACGATGACGTACTGGCAGCCGAGCTTGGACAGCATGGTAGCCGAAACCTCGCCGGTGTAGGCACCGTCATCGTGTTGAGAGACATCCTGGGCGCCGTAGCCGAGCTTCAGGCGATCGCCGTTAACCAGGGTCTGAACCGTGTGGATAGCGGTGAACGGCGGGATCACGACCGCCTCAACCTTGTCGGCGTCCCACTTCTTGTCTTCTAGCGTCCACGCCAGCTTCTGAACGAGACCGAGACCATCGACGTGGGTCAGGTTCATCTTCCAGTTACCGGCCATGATTGGCTTGCGTGCCATTTAGTTTTCCTCCAAAACGCTCAGTCCGGGCAGCTTCTTGCCCTCTAGGTATTCCAGCGATGCGCCGCCGCCAGTGCTGATCCAGCCGAACTGGTCATCGCTGTAGCCGAGCTCGCGAACGATAGCGGCGGAGTCACCGCCACCAATGACGCTGAATGCGTCCGAGTCCGCGACAGCCTTGGCGACGCTGCGGGTGCCCTCTGCGAAGGCATCGATCTCTGCAACACCCATCGGGCCGTTCCAGAATACAGTCTTTGCCTCGGCAATTGCAGCCGCGAATTTCTCGGCGGTCTTCGGGCCGATGTCCAGGCCCTCGACATCGGCGGGGATGGCGTCGGCAGCAACGACGGAAACCTCGCCGATGGCCTTCTTGGCGTCGAAGTCCATGTCCTCGGCGACGCGGACGTCAACCGGCAGCAGGATCTTCTTGCCGGCCTTCTCTGCGGCCTGCATGTAGCCGGTGACCTCGTCTAGCTTGGATTCGTCAAGGATCGACTTGCCGACCTCGTAGCCCTTGGCCTTGAGGAAGGTGTAGGCCATGCCGCCGCCGACGATGATGGTGTCAGCGATCTTCAGCAGGTTATCGATGACGGCCAGCTTGTCGGCAACCTTGGCGCCACCAAGAACCACGACGAACGGACGCTCGGGGGTCTCGGTGACCTTGCTCAGCACCTCTACCTCTTTGCCGACCAGCTCGCCGGCAGCAGCCGGCAGAAGCTTGGCAACGTCATAGACCGAGGCCTGCTTGCGGTGTACCACGCCGAAGCCGTCAGAGACGAAGACGTCACCGAAAGCCGCGTACTTCTTGGCCAGCTCAACGCGCTCGGAGTCATCCTTGCTCTGCTCGGCAGGCTCGTAGCGCACGTTCTCGACCAGCAGCACCTCGCCGTCGGCCAGGCCCTGGTTCAGCTCGTTGGCAGAATCGCCAACGACATCGGACGCGAACTTGACGTCAACACCGAGCAGCTCGCCCAGACGCTTGGCAACCGGAGCCAGCGAATACTTGGGGTTAACCTCACCCTTTGGACGCCCCAGGTGCGCCATGATGGTGGTGCGTGCGCCAGCCTCGCGCAGCTTCTTCAGGGTCGGCAGGGCGGCCTTGATGCGGCCGTCGTCGGTAATGGTCTGGCCGTCCAGCGGAACGTTGAAATCGCAGCGAATAACTACTTTCTTTCCGCTCAGATCGCCAAGATCAGCAATAGACTTCATGCTCTTCCTTTCAAAATCTTTAAATAAACAAAATAGGGACGCGCCCATCCAGACGCGTCCCTATCGTTTTACACAACTTAAATCTAAGAAGTGATTTACAGCTTGGAGCCAACCAGTTCGGTCAGCTTAACCAGGCTGTGCGAGTAGCCAGCCTCGTTGTCGTACCAGGACAGGATCTTGACCAGGTTGCCGATGACCTTGGTGTAGGAGGAATCGAAGATCGAGGTGTGCGGGTCACCGATGATATCGGTGGACACAATCGGATCCTCGGTGTAGTACAGAACACCCTTGAGCTCATTCTCGGCAGCCTTCTTAACGGCAGCGTTGATGGCCTCGACGGTGACCTCCTTGGAGGCAACGAAGCTCAGGTCAGTAACGGAGCCGGTGGGAACCGGAACGCGCAGCGCAAAGCCGTCGAACTTGCCCTTGAGTTCAGGAAGAACCAGAGCAACAGCCTGAGCAGCACCGGTCTTGGTCGGGATGATGTTCAGGGCAGCAGCGCGGGCGCGACGCAGATCCTTGTGCGGAGCGTCCTGCAGGCGCTGGTCAGCGGTGTAAGCGTGAATGGTGGTCATCAAGCCGCGCTCGATGCCGAAGTTCTCCTGCAGAACCTTGGCAACCGGAGCCAGGCAGTTGGTGGTGCAGGAAGCGTTCGAGATGATGTTGTGCTTAGCCGGATCGTAGTCGTCGGAGTTAACACCCATAACGACGGTCAGGTCTTCGTTCTTAGCCGGAGCGGAGATCAGAACCTTCTTGGCGCCAGCGTCGATGTGAGCCTTAGCGGCGTTCGCGTCGGTGAAGCGGCCGGTCGACTCGATCACGATGTCAACGCCCAGGTCGCCCCAAGGGAGCTTGGCAGGATCTTTTTCTTCAAAAACCTTGAAGGTCTCACCGTTAGCGGTGATGGACTCTTCGTCGAAAGTAACCTCGCCCGGGAAGCGGCCGACGATGGAGTCGTACTTCAGCAGAGTCGCGAGGGTCTTGTTGTCGGTCAGATCGTTAACAGCAACAACCTGAATATCGGCACCGGCGTTCTTCAGTGCACGATAGTAGTTACGGCCAATGCGGCCAAAGCCGTTGATACCTACCTTGACGGTCATTCAGTTCTCCTTAGATGTTTAGGAACAATCTAAATCTTATCGGAACCAAACCCATCGGTCACCTGCGGGTGGAAATAATTGTTTCAGCGAACACAATTCTCACGGCAAATCCAACCGAAAAGCTATTTCGCGCACTGACTTTCAAACAATTAATTAGCGTCCTCTAGCTTGTTCAACGCCGCTTCGGTGTCGGGGATCCCCTGCTCCTCCGCCGCCTTGTCGGCCATCGCCAGCAGGCGGCGGATGCGTCCCGCGATGGCATCCTTGGTAATCGGCGGCTCGTGCATGTTGCCCAGCTCCTCGAGGCTGGCCTGCTTATTTTCCATGCGTAGCTTTCCGGCCATGACCAGGTGCTCAGGGATATCCTCGCCGAGGATCTCGAAGGCCCTCTTGACCCTGGCGCCGGCCACCACCGCGGCTCGTGCGGAGCGGCGCAGATTGGCGTCGTCGAAGTTCGCCAGCCGAGTTGCACTAGCCCGCACCTCGCGACGCATCCTGCGGTCTTCCCAAACGAGGACGGCGTCGTGCGCACCCATCTTGGTCAACAGCTTAGAAATCGTGTCGCCGTCCTTGACGACGACCTTGTCGACACCTCGGGACTCCCGGGCCTTCGCTGCCGCACCCAGCCTGCGCGCCATGCCAACCATGGCGAGCGCCGCCTCCGACGACGGGCAAGCCACCTCCAGCGACGACGAGCGCCCCGGCTCGATCAGGGTTCCCCTGGCCAGGAACGCGCCGCGCCAGGCTGCCACCTGCTCGTCGTAGCCAGCGCCGACGATCTGGGCGGGCATGCCGCGAACGGGCATGCCACGCGTGTCGATCAGGCCGATCTGGCGAGCCAGGTCGTTGCCGCTCTTGATCAAACGGACGACGTAACGGGCGCCACGACGGATGCCGGACTGGTTGATCACGATCAGCTCGGATTCGTAGCCGTAGAGATCCGCGAGCGCGACTCGCACCCTCCTGGCAGACGCCCCGATATCGAACTCGGCCTCGACGACGATTCGGCCACCAACCAGGTGAAGCCCGCCGGCAAAACGCAGCATCGCTGCCAGCTCGGCGCGCCTGGTTTTGGGTTTTTCAACCACCACGTTCGCCAGTTCCGACTTCACTTGCTGAGTCAATGCCATACAAACCTCGCTGATCAGTAACTTTCGGGCGCAATCAGTTCGCTATATGCGCTAGCCAGCCGCAGCGGTGCGTGCCTTGCGGAGCCATCACGCATCCGCAGATCGGCTACCACCAGCTTCGCCCCCAGACTGGCGACGAACTGCTGGAGATGCGTCTCGTCGGCCGCAAATGATTTATCTGCCAAAACATAGTCTAGCCGAAGCATTGGGGCATGCTCGGCGATCACTTCGATGTGCCTAGCGGCCGAGAAGCCGGCGGTCTCGTCGTCGGCGGTGATGTTCAACGTCAGGATTCGCTTGGCCTTCGACTCGGTGATCGCCTCGGCAAGCTGCGGCACCAGCAGGTGCGGCAGCACAGATGTGAACCAGGAGCCGGGACCGAGCACCACATAGTCGGCGTTTTCCACGGCCTCCAGCGCCTGGGTGCAGGCCGGCGGATCTGCCGGCACGAGCTTGACCGAGTTGACCTTGCCCTTCGTGGTCGCCACGTCGTGCTGACCGCGAATCGTTTGCGGCTCGTCGGGCGAGAGCGGATTAATGTCCAGAACCTCCGCCTCGATGTCCAGCGGCACGGTGCTCATCGGCAGCACTCTGCCCTTAATGCCGATCATCTGGCCCAGCATCTCCAGGCCGTGGACGTAGCCCGCGTCCTGCCAGGCGGCCTCGATCATCAGGTTGCCGACCGCGTGCCCGTTCAGCGGACCATCGGTGGAGAATCTGCGCTGCAGGAGCTGCCGCCAGGCGTGCCCCTTGGCGTCGTTTCGGCACAGTGCTGCTAGTGCCATGCGCAGATCACCGGGCGGCAGGCCACCTAGTTCCTTGCGAAGCCTGCCCGAGGAACCTCCGTCATCGGCGACGGTCACGACTGCGGTCACGTCATCGGTGATTTGACGCAGCGCGGTTAGCGAGACGGACAGCCCGTGTCCACCGCCTAGCGCCACTACCGAGGGCTGAACGGCCCCGAAATCGATACTGCTCATTTCACTCCAAACCTAGATCGCGGTGCAGGACGCTAGCCGGGATGCCGCGACTGCGCATCCGCTCGGCGAAGGCCTCGCTCATCGCCGTGGAACGATGCTTGCCACCCGTGCAGCCGATCGCGATAGTCACCAGGCGTTTGCCCTCGTTTACGTAGCCGGGTTCGATCGTCTCGACGATGCCCTCGAGCTGATCCAGGAAATCGCTGGCCCCAGGACGGCTGAGGACGTATGTCGAGACCTCCTCAGAAAGGCCCGTCTTTGGGCGCAGGTGCGGAACCCAAAATGGATTCGGCAGGAAGCGCACGTCAAAAACCATGTCCGCGTCTACGGGAACGCCATTCTTGAAGCCGAAGCTCATCACCTGGATGCGGAGCCGATTCGACAACTCAGTGCCGTAGAGGTGTGCGATGCGCGACTTCAACTGGTGAACGTTCAGCAGCGAGGTGTCGATCACGACGTCCGCGCCCGCCCGGAGGTCGCTGAGCATGCGCCGCTCGCGCACCAGCGCCTCCATGATGGTGCCGTCGTCTTGAAGCGGCAGCGGGCGCCTCGAGGACTCCTGCCGCTTGACGATCGTCTCGTCGCTGGCCTCCAGGAAGCAGATCTCGGGTTCGATACCCTTCTCCGCGAGCTCAGCGAGAACCACGGGAAGTTGGTCGAACATCTCCCTGCTTCGCACGTCTAGGCCGACCGCCAGCTGCTTGTGTCCGCTGCAGCGCACGGTGTTGATCAGGCTAGGCAGCATGCTGGGCGGCAGATTGTCCACGACCAGCCAGCCCAAGTCCTCCATGCCGTGAGCAGCGGTTCGCCGACCCGCGCCGGACATTCCGGTGACGATTACTATCTTCGGAGCTTCATTTTCGGAGCTCTGCGGCAACAAGTCGTTCATTCAATCAAGTATGGCCGACTTCGCCCGAATGCGTCAGCGTGAATCGGATTTTGCCCATCGCGGTTATGACTAATTCCCGCCCCACGCCTAGAATCTGCCCAATGCGATCGATAGTTTCCTACGTGCGGCGAAGCCCTCGAATGACCCCTGCTCAGCAGCAGGCACTAACACGGGGACGTGAGGCTTACGAGATTCGGGTTGCTGCTGGCGAACGCGAAACCACCATCGCGGCGGACGCGAAGATCGACCTGGAAAAGGAATTCGGCAGAGCAGGTGAGCTCGTCATAGAGATCGGCTGCGGAATGGGCGATTCGCTGATCCCCATGGCGGCGGCACGCCAGGAGAAGAATTTTTTGGCTTTCGAGGTCTACCAGCCCGCGCTGGGCGCGATGTGTAATCGCCTGGAAAAGGCTGGGCTCACCAACGTCCGTTTCATCGAGGCGGACGGCGTGCAGTGCGTCAGCCAGCTCATCAAGGCTGGCCAACTAAGCGAGCTGTGGACTTTCTTCCCGGACCCCTGGCACAAGAAACGGCACCACAAGCGCAGGCTCGTTAACCCGGATTTCGCCGACGTTGTAGCGGAGAAATTGAGCGTCGGTGGGCGCTGGTGGCTGGCCACTGACTGGCCAGAATACTCAGAAGTGATGCGCGAGGTTTTGGCTAGCAATTCTCATTTCAGCAACGCCGGCACGCTCGAGGGCGGCTGGGCCGATCGCGAGGATCGCCCCGAGACGAAATTCGAGCGCCGAGGCGCCGACGCCGGTCGGCCAATTCGAGATCTGATGTATGTTAAAACAAACTAACGGTAGGTTCTAGGCACTCGGGGGGGCCGTTGATAGCGTCACTAGATTTGTCGGTCATTTCATGGCTAGTTCTGATAGTCGCGGCGTTCTTCGTCGGCATCAGCAAGACCGCGCTGCCCGGCTTGACCACTGTCTCGGTGGCTCTGTTCGCGGCCGTCCTGCCCGCCAGGGAATCCACCGCTACGCTCTTGCTTCTGCTGTTGGTCGGCGACCTGATGGCGGTATGGATCTACATCAAAACCGTCGACTGGCGAAGGCTGGTTAAGCTGCTGCCCTGGGTGCTGATCGGCGTGGTGACCGGCGCCATTTTCTTGGCATGGGCCGACGACAAGATGATGCGCGTCGCGATTGGAATCATCCTGTTGTCGCTTACCGCGCTCACCCTGCTCGTCATGACGCGCATCAGCAAGGAGCAGCTGACTAGGACTTTCGCGCGTCGGGCCGCGAGCGGTTTTTACGGCGGCCTGGGCGGTTTCACCACGATGGCGGCCAACGCTGGTGGCCCGGTGATGTCGCTCTACTTCATCGCCTCGGGATTCGACGTCAAGCGATTCCTCGGCACCCAATCGTGGTTCTTCTTCATCGTGAACATCATCAAACTGCCCTTCTCGGCAGGCATCGGGCTGATCAACGAAGACACCCTGAAGATCGACCTGGGGCTGGCACCCGTCGTGATTATCGCTAGCTTTGTGGGCAAGAGAATGGTCGGCCACATCGACCGGAAGCTATTCAACACGATCGTGATCGCGCTAACCGTCGTCTCTTCGGTTTACCTGCTGATCCCAACCAGATAAAAAAGATAGGGCTCTCCTGCAGGAGAGCCCTGACGGTTAGCTTAGCTAGTTCTCAGCTAGCCAGTCTTTTGACCGTAGCAAGGATCTCGTCGACGCCGACTATCTGAACCTCACCGGTGGCTCGGTCGCGGATCTCGGCGTTGCCCTCGGCGAGCAGCTTGCCGATCACGACGCTGGTCGGGATGCCCAACAGCTCGGAGTCCTTGAACTTGACTCCAGGCGATGCCTTTCGATCGTCCAGCAACACCTCGAAGCCCTGCGCCGAAAGCTCATCGGCCACCTCAGCGGCCTTGGCCTCGATCTCCGCGCCCTTGCCGGTGGCCAGCACCACCACGTCGTAGGGGGCGATCGAGCGCGGCCAGCTCAGACCCTTCTCGTCGTAGGTATCCTCTACGATCGCAGCCACCGCGCGCGAGACGCCGATGCCGTAGCTGCCCATGGTGACGGTGACTAGCTTGCCGTTCTGGTCGAGCACCTGAAGGCCGAGTGAGTCGGCGTACTTGCGGCCGAGCTGGAAGATGTGACCCATCTCGATGCCACGAGCCAGGGTTAGCGGGCCGGAGCCGTCCGGGGCGGGATCGCCCTCGAGGATCTCTGCGACGTCGATGCGACCGTCCGCTGTGAAGTCTCGACCGAAAACAAGGTGATAGACGTGGCGCTGATGCTCGTTAGCGCCGGTCACCCACTCGCTGCCCTCCGCCACGCGCGGATCGACCAGGTAGCGCACCTTGGCGGGCTGCTCCTCACCCAGGAACTGCTTGCCATCGAGCACCGGGCCGATGTAGCCCTTGACCAGCTGCGGGTACAGCTCGAAGTCCTCCACGGTGAACGGCTCGACCTCAGCAGGCGAGACGGCGGCCTCTAGCCTCTTCTCGTCAACCTCGCGGTCGCCGGGCAGGCCGATGACCAGCGGGACGCGCTCGCCGTCAGGGTAACTGAGCATGAAGACGATGGATTTCAGCGTGTCGCTGGACTGCCAGGGGCGATCGTCGCGCGGGTACTGCTCGTTGCTCAGTTCGACCAGCGAGTCGATGGTCGGCACGTCCGGGGTCGCCTCGACGCGCGCGCTCGGCACGTCGGAGGCGTCGACCGGTTCTGCCACCGGGAAGCGCACGGCCTCGACGTTAGCGGCAAAACCGCCGGGAGAACGCACGAAGGTGTCCTCGCCATTAGGCGAAACGGCCAGGAACTCCTCGGATTTGGAGCCGCCCATCGCACCCGCGTCGGCCTTCACGATCGCGTAGTCAAAGCCCAGGCGGTCGAAGATTCGGATGTAGGCCTCGCGGTGCCTGGCGTAGTTGGCGTCCAGGCCGGCATCGTCGACGTCGAACGAGTAGGAATCCTTCATCACGAATTCCCGCCCGCGCAGCACGCCCGCGCGGGGTCGAGCCTCGTCGCGGTACTTGGTCTGGATCTGGTAGAGAACAACCGGCAGATCCTTGTAGGAGCGGTAGAGATCCTTCACCAGCAGGGTGAACATCTCCTCGTGGGTGGGGCCGAGCAACATGTCGTTGCCCCGGCGATCCTGGAGACGGAACAGGTTATCGCCGTACTCGATCCAGCGGTTCGTGGCGACGTACGGTTCGCTGGGCAGCAGCGCGGGGAAATGCACCTCTTGGGCACCAATACCGTTCATCTCTGCGCGCACGATCTCCTCGACCTTGCGCAGCACCTTCAGGCCTAGCGGCAGCCAGGTGTAGATGCCGGGAGCAGCCCGACGGATGTACCCGGCCCGGACCAGCAGCTTGTGGCTGGGCAATTCAGCATCGGCTGGGTCGTCGCGAAGGGTTCGGACGAACAAGTCACTCATGCGCGTTATCACAGATAGCTCCTAAAGTTTTTCCGCCCTCGAGATTACCAAGGTTTGCCGATAGAGCGATATTTTCCATGCCGTCATAGAATCTGCCGTTATTGAGATCAGCTAACGAAAGCTCCCGATATGACTGCCAAGAAGAACCCGGTTGATCCCGCGATCACCACACCGGGAAAATCAGCCAGGCGGCTGCAGATAGCGCTGCTACTTGCCCGAACAGTCTTCACCTGCATCTTCCTGCTCAGCTTAGGATCGATAATCTCGGCAGCGCTGGACGGCGCGCTAAATACGGTCGTACTGGTGACGGCCGTCTTGACGCTCTTGGCCTCAGCGGCCGCAAACTACGCTGCCAACGAGGTCTCCGCGGCGAGCAAGGCCGGCGTGGAGAGCCAACTGCGGACGCTACTGGTCAGCCACGCGCTACGGCTCGGCCCGGCGAGGATGACCAAGACACAGGCAGGCTCGCTAGTTTCGATGGCCACCGACAGCGTCGACCGGGTGGCGAACTATCGGCAGAGTTTCCTGGCCACGACGCTATGCGCGATGCTCACCCCGATACTCACCCTGGCGATCATCGCGTTGACGATAGATCCGCTGGCCGCCCTGGTGCTGTTTGCCTTCGTGCCGGTCATCCTGGCAACCATTTATGCATTTCAGAAGCTATTCAGGAAAGTTTCAGGAGCCTCCAGGAAGGCACGCACAAAACTGGCGAACGAATTCCTCGAAGCGCTGCAGGGCCTGCGGACGCTAGTCAACCTGCGCGCGGCAGACCGGGTCGGCGACCGGCTGGCCGCCAGGGGCGAGGAGAATCGGGTTGCCACCATGTCGCTGCTCGCCCGCAACCAGCTGGTGATCCTGGTCACCGACGCCGCTTTCTCGCTCTTCATGATCGCCTCCTCGGTTCTGGTTGCCTGGTGGCGCTTAGACGCGGGACATATTGACGCCGCCCAATCGATCTCGCTGGTATTGCTCTCCACCCAGCTCTGCGCTCCCCTGGCCAAGATGGGCAGTCTCTTCTACGTGGGCATGGCCGGGCGCGCGGGCCAGCGTCAGATGGCGGACTTCTTGGCTAGGCAGGCCCCAGAAAGCACACCAGGTGCGCCCAGCACTGCCGAACAGGGCGTCTATCTGAGCGAAGTGGACTTCTCCTACGAAGAAAAACCCGTGCTAACTAGGGTAAATCTCGCCGTCGAGCCGGGCCAGAAGGCCGTGTTGCTGGGTCGATCCGGCAGCGGAAAGTCCACCCTCCTCTCGCTTATTGGTGGAGATCTGGTTCCGACGTCTGGAACCGTCAGCGTCGATGGTATTCAGCTGAACACCAACAGCCAGGACGCAGTTCGGGCGCGGTCGGCGGTGGTGCGCCAGAAGACCTGGCTGTTCATCGGCACGCTAGCCGACAATCTTGCCGTCGGAAACCCGCGAGCCAACGAGTGCGAGATGTGGGACGCGCTGGCCCAGGTTGGTCTGGAGGGCTGGGCGCGCAGCCTGCCAGACGGGCTACAGACACAGGTCGGCGAACGCGGCATGTCGATGTCGGGCGGCCAGGCTCAGCGGCTTTCGATAGCTCGCGCGATTCTTTCCGGTCGCGAGCTGCTGCTGCTTGACGAGCCGACGTCCCAGGTGGACATCGATTCCGAGCGGGTGATCCTGGAAGCCATCGATCGACTATGCGCCGACCACACAGTAATCCTGGCCACTCACCGCGAGGCGAGCGCCCAGAACGCGAGCTTGATCTACAACGTGGAGGAAAAGTGAGCACCAAATCTGTTGTTTCTTGGCTGATCGAGGTCGGCCGCCCTGTGCTCGGCCACCTGGCTTCCTCGACGCTGATGCGTCACATCGACCAGCTGCTGTCCATCGCGCTGTTTGCGATCGGCATCGGCGCCGTAGCGCGTCCTGCTGCCCAGGCTCTCGGCGTCGATACAGGCCCGGACTGGCTGCCCGCGAGCATCGGCTCGCTTGCCGTAATCTTCATCGTGATCGCCCTACTCAAGTCGGTCTCCCGCTACCTAGAGATGTTTTGGTGTCACCTGGTGGCTTTCAAGGCCTTGGAGTTGCTGCGGGTCAGGCTCTATCGAGCGCTGGTGCCGCAGGCCTCGACGATCGGGCTGCGCTCTACCTCTGGGGATCTGCTGACTCGAGCTACCAGGGATATCGACCGCATCGAGGTCTTCTTCGCCCACACGTTTCCGCCAGCGGTGACTGCCGTCACGATTCCGCTGATCGGCCTGGCCGGCATTGGTTTTTGGCTCGACTGGGCGCTGGCGGGCGTGGCCGCTGTCGGGCTGTTGGTCAGCGTACTGGTCATTCCTCTGCTTGGCTCCTCGCGGCTGATGTCATCGGCTCAGGATCAGGGTGCGCTGCGTGGCAGGATGTCACAGCACGTCACAGACACGATCCAGGGCATGGCAGAGGTGACCGGATATGGCCACGCGACAGACCGGCTCGCCCAGCAGGCAGCCCTAGACGAAGAAGCGGCCAAGTGCGCCAGGCCACGTGCCCGGCTGCTGTCGGCTCGCCAGTCGATGTCGGGTTTCGTGTTGCTGGCCACGATATTTGCGGTCAGCGTGACGGGCATCGGTCGCGGCACAGATTTCGTCAGCCTGGCCATCTGCGTCGCGATTGTCTGGCGGCTTTTCGACGCCACCGAGGCCGTGCGCGACTTCACCGATTCCCTTGACACCTCGCTGGCGTGCGCGCGGCGGGTATACGCGATAGTGACCGCCGATGCGGAGATCCGCGACGATCTTGTCGCGCTGCCCGAGGGAGCCCTTGGTATCGAAGTCGACTCGCTGACCTACCGCTACCCCGCTCAGGGTTCGAGCCGGCCGCCCGCGCTGCAGGACGTCACGGTCGACATCGACGCCGGCTCCCACGTCGCGCTGATCGGCGCATCGGGCTGCGGAAAGTCCACGCTGCTCAGGCTGATCGCGGGCATCGCCAGCCCGACTTCCGGTGAGATCCGGGTGGGCGGCTTCGCCACCAATCGGGCAGACTTGCGGCCGCGCGTCGCCCTAGTCGAGCAGCAGCCGATGCTGTTCAACGGCACTGTGGCAGACAATCTGCGTCTGGTTAGGCCTGATGCCGACACCGAAAAACTGACCGAGGTATTGCGCGTCGCCTGCCTTTCCGGCGAGCTTGGCCTGGACGACCACATCGGCCCGCAGGGCAAGAAGATCTCTGGCGGCCAAGCCCAGCGGCTGTCGCTGGCGATGGCGCTGTTGCTCGAGGCGGATGTCTACCTGCTGGACGAATACACCTCTCACCTGAACCCGCAGCTTGCGGCACAGGTGCGCAGGAGCCTTCGGGATTGGGCGCCCGACGCCACGATCGTCGAGGCCACGCACACCGCGGCGGGGCTCGCGCACGTCGACCAGGTGATCGTGCTGGAAACCAGGCTGCTTGCGGCCGGACGGCCCGAGGAGTTGCGCGACGCCGGCCCACTCGCCGAGCTGATCGCCAGCCAACGCATCAGCGCAGGTGAATGACGTCGGCTGCCGAGAACGTCTCGACTCCGGCTTCGGTCTCGACCACCAGGTTGCCGTCGGCGGTGACATCAATAGCCCGCCCAAGCTTGTAACTTTCCGGACGCTCGGCGTCGAGCATGACTTTGACATCGCGCCCCACCGTGTCGCAGATGGCCAGATAGCGCTGCCGCATGTCGGCGCCGGCCTCCCAGTCAGCTAACAGCGCGTCGAACGCTCTCAGCACAGCTGCCGAAATCTCGGTGCGATCGGTGGGCAGGCCAGCATCGGCAAGACTGGTGGCTCGATCGGCGGGCACGTCCTGCGGCCAACCGAGCACATTGATTCCCCAACCGCAGATCAGGGCGTCGCCGCTGACCTGGCACAGGATCCCGCAGATCTTTCTGCCGTCCACCAGCACGTCGTTTGGCCACTTCAGGGTCACCCTGGATTCTTGAGCACCAGCGATCTTTGCGATGCCCTTATCGACCGCCACTCCTAGCAGCAGCGGCAGCCAACCCCACTCACTCATCGGGCGGCTAGGGCGAATGAGCGCCGAGGTGGCCAGCCCTCTGCCCGGCTCGTCGACCCAGGAACGATCGAAACGGCCACGCCCGCCGGTCTGGTGATTGGCGATCAGCACCGAACCCGAGGGCAGTTCGGGGGCGTGTGCCATCAGCACGGCATTTGTGCTGGTCACTGTCGGCCTGGCCTCGATGTGACTCCAGCGCGTCCCCTCGAGCAAGTCGCGCAATCTGTCTGTATCAACCGGCTGCATGCAGCAAATATAATCTCTGGCCGAAGCCGAGCCAAAGCACCCGCGAAAGAGCCTTGAGGTCTTAAATCGAGATATATTTTTTGGCTTTAGGCATTACCCTAAGGCTATGGAGATCAACACCAAGACCACCGCCGGCAAGCTGGCAGATCTCGGCCAGCGCATCGACCAGGCGATGCACGCGGTCAGCGCCGACAAGGTTGAACGCCAACACGCGCAGGGCAAGATGACCGCCCGAGAGCGGATCAACGCGATCCTAGACGAGGGCACTTTCTCGGAGATGGACGAGTTCAGCCGGCACCGAAATCACGCTTTCGGGATGCAGGCGACCCGCCCGTATGGTGACGGCGTGGTGACCGGCACGGGCTACATCCACGACCGCCCGGTGTGCATCTTCAGCCAGGACGTCGGAATCTTCGGCGGCTCATTGGGGCAGGTCTACGGCGAGAAGATCGTCAAGATCATCGAGCTGGCCACCAAGACCGGCTGCCCGCTGATCGGCATCAACGAGGGCGGCGGCGCCCGAGTCCAGGAGGGCGTGGTCTCGCTAGGTCTCTACGGCGAAATCTTCCACCACAACATCATGGCCTCCGGCGTGATCCCGCAGATCAGCCTGGTAATGGGCGCTGCGGCGGGCGGTCACGTCTATTCCCCCGCGCTCACCGACTTCATCGTCATGGTCGACCAGACCAGCCAGATGTTCATCACCGGCCCGGGCATCGTCAAGACCGTTACCGGCGAGGATGTCACGCTCGAGGAGCTGGGCGGCGGCCGCACCCACGCGGAAAAATCCGGTGTGGCGCATTATCTGGCCGCCGACGAGACCGACGCGCTCGACTATGTCCGCGAGCTCATCACTTACCTTCCGCAGAATAACCTCGAGGACGCCCCGATCTACGAATTCGCGGAGACCGCGGATCTGGCGTTCACCGATCACGACCGCAAACTCGACACCCTGATCCCCGACGACCCGAGCCACGCCTACGATATGCGCGAGGTGATTCGCACCGTGCTAGACGAGGACGAATTCCTCGAGGTACACGAGCGCTACGCGCAGAACATCATTTGCGGCTTCGGGCGCATCGAGGGCCGCTCGGTGGGCATCGTGGCCAACCAACCCCAGACCCTGGCGGGCTGCCTCGACATCAAGGCCTCCGAGAAGGCTGCGCGATTCGTCCGCACCTGTGACTGCTTCAACATTCCCGTCATCACGTTCGTCGACGTGCCGGGCTTCCTGCCGGGCGTTCAGCAGGAGCACGACGGCATCATCCGTCGCGGCGCAAAGCTCATCTATGCCTACGGTGAGGCGAGCGTCCCGCTGGTAACGATCATCACCCGCAAGGCGTACGGCGGCGCGTACATCGTGATGGGTTCCAAGCACCTAGGCGCGGACATCAATCTGGCCTGGCCCACCGCGCAGATCGCGGTGATGGGAGCAGAGGGCGCGGTTAACCTGCTTTACCGCAGGCAGCTGCGCGAAGCCGACGACCCTGACGAGCTTCGCACCGAGCTGATCAACGAGTACGAGAACGAGCTGTCCAACCCGTATACTGCGGCCGAGCGCGGTTACGTCGACCAGGTCATTTACCCGCACGAGACCAGGGCCCAGGTGGTACGCGCGCTGCGCCTGCTGCGCAGCAAGCGCGAGACCCTGCCGCCCAAGAAGCATGGGAACATCCCGCTATGATGCCAGACGAATTTAAGGTGGCCAAAGGCAACCCCACTGACGAAGAGCTGGCCGCGCTGGTCACCGTGCTTAGCGCACAGCTAGCGGCGAAAGAACCACGCGAGAACCTCGACCGCCCGATCGCTGGCGGCTGGAACTCCTACTGGCGAAACATCCGTATGCCGTTCGTCTATGGTCCCGAAGCCTGGAGCGGAAGCTACCGATAGGAGATCACGTGAAGCTAATTCTTGCCTCCAGCTCTCCGGCTCGGCTAGCCGCGTTGCGAAACTGCGGCATAGACCCGACCGTGATCAAGCCCGAGGTCGACGAAAGCTATCCGCCCGGTCAGACTTGCACCCAGATCACCACCATGCTGGCCAGGCAGAAGGGCGAGCACGTTTTGGAAGGCTTGGCCGCCGACGACGATTTTGCGCTGGTGGCCTGCGACACGATGCTCGATGTTCAGGGGGTGAGCTACGGCAAGCCGGGCAGCAAGCAGGCCGCGAAGAAAATGTGGCGCAGGATGCGCGGCAAGAGCGGTGTGGCGCACACGGGACACTTCGTGGCCGTCAGGCGCGGCGGCAAAACGCGCACTAGCTGCCGGGAAGCCAGCACGCTGGTTTATTTCGCCGACCTCAGCGACGATGAGATCGACGCCTACGTGGCCACAGGCGAGCCCGAGAGGGTTGCCGGTGGCTTCACCATCGAATCGCTGGGCGGCGCCTTCATCACTGGCATTGAGGGCGACCCGTCGAACGTCTCAGGCATATCGCTTCCCCTGGTACGGCAGATGCTGATCGATATGGATATCGGCTGGCACGAGTTCTGGAACAGCTAGTTTCTCAGCGTCAGCGCCGCCAGTTCACCGCTGATGCTCAAGGCTCCCTGCCACTGGCCACTAAAAATGACGGCGGCGGGGCTGGAGTCAACAATTTCATAACCGTAGTCAGGGAGGTTTTCTGTCAAGAAATCCAAGATCTTGCGGCCCTCGGCGGGGCTCATGGTCAGGGTTACATTGTTTTCCTGATCCACCGAAACGTCGAACTGGGCATCAGCGGGCAGGAAGAAATCACTCGGCCCGTTTTCGACCCCAAGGTCTTTCAGGCTCCTGCTGCCGTCGGGAGCTTGGACGCTAACCTGGGCAGAGACGGCTGGCCGCGTTTCGTCGTTTGAAGCGGCGCAGCCGGCCAATAAAATTGCTGATAGGAGCGCGATCAGGACACCTCTCATGGGTCTAGGCTACTGGCTTTGGTGTCCAACAGGCGCTAAGACCAACGCAACACTAAGTGTTTGTTCTAGACTCCAAACATCTGGACTATAAGGAGCTGACAGTGGCCGAAGTGAAACGAATTAAGAAGCTGCTGATCGCCAATCGTGGCGAAATCGCCGTGCGAATTATTCGCGCGGCCCGCGACGAGGGGATCACCAGCGTCGCGATATACGCAGATTCTGACGCCGATTCGTTGTTCGTCACCCTGGCCGACGAGGCCTTCGCGCTGAACGGCATGACTCCTGCAGAAACCTATCTAGACCAGCAGAAGATCCTGTCCATCGCAGAGCGCGCGGGAGCCGACGCGGTACACCCCGGCTACGGTTTTCTCTCGGAGAACGCAGACTTCGCCGCGGCCGTGCTTGAAGCCGGCCTGATCTGGGTCGGACCATCTCCGCAGGCCATCGACACGCTGGGCGACAAGGTCAAGGCACGCCACCTGGCCCATCAGGTCGGCGCTCCCCTGGTTCCAGGCACCAAAGATCCGGTCGCCGGCGTCGAGGAGATCCAGAGCTTCGCCGAAAAGCACGGGCTGCCGATCGCGATCAAGGCGGCCTATGGCGGCGGTGGGCGCGGCTTGAAAGTGGCCTACTCTGCCGAAGAGATCCCCGAGCTTTACGACTCCGCTGTTCGCGAGGCCGTCACTGCCTTCGGGCGCGGCGAATGCTTCGTAGAGCGCTACCTGGAGAAGCCTCGCCACGTCGAGACGCAGTGCCTGGCCGACAAACACGGCAACGTGATGGTGGTCTCCACCCGCGACTGCTCGCTGCAGCGACGGCACCAGAAGCTTGTCGAGGAGGCACCTGCCCCCTTCCTGACCCCGGAACAGAATGAGCGCATCTACGAGGCAAGCCGCGCGATCATTAAGAGTGCGGGCTACGAGAGCGCCGGTACCTGCGAGTTCCTGGTCGGCCAGGACGGCACGATCAGCTTCCTAGAGGTAAACACCAGGCTACAGGTGGAGCACCCGGTCAGCGAGGAGGTCACCGGGCTAGACCTGGTGCGCGAGCAGCTGCGAATCGCTGCGGGCGAGGCTCTTGAGGAGTCCGACCCGGCTCCGCGCGGCCACAGCTTCGAATTCCGCATCAACGCCGAGGATCCGGGACGAAATTTCTTCCCGGCGCCCGGCACCATCACCCGCTGGCACCCGCCGACCGGCCCCGGCGTGCGTATCGACGAGGGCTACCGCAAGAACATGAACGTGCCGGGCGCGTTCGACTCGCTGCTCTGCAAGCTGATCGTTACGGGCGCCACCCGCGAGCAGGCCCTGCAGCGCGCCCGCCGAGCTCTCGACGAGTTCGAGATCGAGGGCATGCCGACGGTGATGCCGTTCCACCGAAAGGTGGTCAACGACCCGGCCTTCATTGCCGCAGATGACGTTTTTGGGGTTTACACCGACTGGATCGAGACCGACTTCGTCAACGACATCGAGCCGTATTCAGGCGATCTAGGTGAGGCCGATGAGCCTGCGCCCAAGGAAGAGATCGTGGTCGAGGTGAACGGTCGACGCATCGAGGTCAAGCTGCCCAGCAGCCTGAGCGCGACGCCGGCCAAACGCAAGCCGAAGAAACCCACCCGCCGCAGCAGGGTCACCAAGGTGACCGATTCCAGCGAGGAGCTCACCGTGCCGATGCAGGGTACGATCTCCAAGGTCGCGGTGGCCGAGGGCGATCGGGTGGCAGAGGGCGATCTGATCGTCGTGCTGGAGGCCATGAAGATGGAGCAGCCCATCAGCGCCCACCGCGGCGGCGTGGTAAAGGGCCTGATCTCGGCGGGCGCCGTCGTGCATTCCGGCGACGTAATCTGCCAAATCGTCGACTAAAAACTGATCAATAATAACGTGCCGCGCCCTAAACGAGCCCGCCGGGTTTTACGACAGGGGACGACGGCCATTTTGTGTGGGGGCCGGTCGTTGGGGGGGGGGGGCG
>CAUPIJ010000015.1:0-42644 GCA_963511305.1 uncultured Propionimicrobium sp. | reverse complement strand
GAGCAGGAAGAAAAGTGCCCAAGAGGGCGAAGGCGATGATGCCGGTTAAAAACCAGTCGATCTTTTTAAGCACCAGGCCATTGTATTTGAAGCCCATAACGCCTGAAGTGGGCGTCCAAGCTAGATCTTGTCGACGACCTCTACCTTCGGGTAAATCGGACGCCACATCATCTTGTGGACGGCTTCGATCGGATTGCCAATCTCCTTCCTAGCCAGCCCCTCGGACTGGGCCGCCTTAACCACCGCGATAGCGACCTGCGCCGAGATCGAACGCAGGTGAGAGATCGAAGGCAGTAGCGAAGCGCCGCGGCTCCTATTGGTGACCGCCTTCGCCACAGCCGTCGCGGCCTCTGCGATCATGTAGTCGGTGATCCTCTCGGCGCCCGAAACGATAACGCCCAGCCCGATGCCAGGGAAGACGAGAGCGTTGTTGGCCTGAGCGATGTGATACGTGGTGCCCTCGTAGCTGATCGGATCGAAGGGCGATCCCGTGGCGATTAGCGCGCGGCCCTGCGTCCAACGGATCAGATCCTCTGGACGGGCCTCGGCACGGGCTGTCGGATTGGAAAGAGGCATGATTATCGGCCGCTCGGTATTCGCCACCATGCAGTCCACTATTCGCTTGCTGAAAGCACCAGGCTGAGCGGACGTGCCGATTAGGATCGTTGGCTTGGTGTTCTCGACGACCTCTGCCAGAGTGATGTGAGTAGGGTCTGCCACGTTCCAGCCGCTTACTTCCTCGCGGCTGCGCGCGAAGGGCGCCTGGAAATCGCGTAATACGCCGTCTTCCACTAGCAGTCCCCGGCTGGACAGCCCCCAAAACTTGCTGCGTGCCTCTTCCTCGCTTATGCCGAGCGAGACCATCACGTTGACCAGCTGGCTCGCGATCCCGATCCCCGCGCTGCCGGCGCCATTTATGATGATTCGTTGGTCGATGAGCTCGGTGTCCGACGAATTGACCGCCGACAAAATCGCCGCGACGACCACAGCGGCAGTGCCCTGGATGTCGTCGTTGAACGTGCAGATCTCATCCCGGTAGCGGTTGAGGATTCGCGTAGCGTTGCCAGCAGCAAAGTCCTCCCAGTGCAGCATCGCGTTGGGGAATATCTTCTTGACGGCCTCGACGAACTTATCCACGAATTCGTCGTACGCCTCGCCCCGAACACGCGGGTGGGGCACCCCCAGGTACGCTGGATCGCTGAGCAGGTCGAGATTGTCCGTGCCCGTGTCCAGCACTACCGGCAGCACGTGGTGCGGGTGGATGCCGGCGGCGGCAACGTAAAGTGAGAGCTTACCGATGGTGATGGCAACGCCGCCAACACCTTGATCCCCGATGCCGAGGATGCCCTCGGAGTCGGTTACGACAATCAGTTCGATGTCTTCGGCAGGCGTGCGATCCTGCGCGAGGGACGGTTCGATCTGCTCCGGGTGGTCGATGTCTAGGTAAATGCCGCGAGGACGGTGAAACCAGTGCGAATACTCCTGGATCGCCTCGCCGATGGTCGGGGTGTAGACGATCGGCATCATCTCTTCAATGTGCTCGGTGAGCAGCCTGTAGAAAAGGAACTCGTTGCGCTCGCGCATCGCATTCAGGTAGTTGTACTTCGCCAGATTCGTGGGCTCCGACTGGTATTGCTTGTATACCCGGCGAATCTGCTCTTCCATGGACATCACGCCGCCGGGAAGCAGGCCCGTTATCTGTAGGGCTTCGCGCTCTTCCCTAGTGAAGGCCGTGCCCTGATTTATCATCGGGTCGCTCAACACGTCCCTGCCACGCAGGGCGATCTTTACCGTGTCACGCTCTAAGCCATGAAAAAACTGAAAGTCTCTACGCATGAATTCAGCTTAGGCTGAACCCTTCGGCGTGATCGGCCAATCCGCCGGATATAGGTGGTCGGTTTCCGTTTGTTTCTTATCCAGCTGACGACGAGCTCGGGTGGAGAGGCGATCTCCGAAAACCATTCCGTTCAGGTGGTCTGTTTCGTGCTGAACGCAACGTGCGAGCAAACCGGTGGCTTCGATGCGAATCGGCTCGCCGTTCTCGTCCTGACCCTCGCAGACGGCGCGGTCGGTGCGAGCCAGCGTCTGGTAGGCGCCAGGCCAGCTCAGGCAGCCCTCCTCGGTGGCGTTAAGCTGGCGTTCCTTGCCCTCTGGCAGCGTGATCTTCGGGTTGCAGACCACACCGTGGTGCATGGTGCCGTTCTCGTCCGGGCAGTTGAATACGAAGATCGCCAGCGACTCGTCGACCTGCGGGCCTGCCAGGCCGACGCCCTCGGCTGCCTCCATAGTCGCGAACATATCGGCTGCGAGTTGATGCAGCTCCTTGTCGAATTTCATGACGGGTTCAGTCCGCTTGTGCATTACTTCTTCAGTCCAGCGGGTGACCCTTCTGATCTTGCCCTGTTCTGCCCATTCGCTAGGTGATGGCATCAAACGCTCCGAATATCTAGTCAAGTTTTACTAAGCAAAACTACTCTATCCGTGTTTTTGAGATTCGCTAGCGCCCGGAGTGGCTTTAGATTGGATGCCATGTCGATGGCACAACAGATAGAACAGTTCGGAAAGGATCAACTGCTTCGGCTCGGTCGCTCCGAGCGCACTGTTTCGGCATACGCCAGCGACATTCAAGACCTCCTCGACTTCCTGGGCGAGAGCTGCAAGAGCTTTTCAGAGGTATCGATAACAGATCTGCGCTCCTGGCTGGCCTCCCTTAAGAAACAGGGGGCGAGCCCGGCGACACTTGCCAGGCGCGTCGGTGCGGTCAAGGCGTTCTTTAGGTGGTTGCGGCAGAACGGTAAGATCCAGACCGACCCGGCGAGCAAACTAAAGACACCCAAGGTGCCCAAACGGCTGCCCGAGACCCTCTCCCAAGACCAGGTGAGGGTGGTCTTCGAGGCAGCACTCGACGCCCTAGCCACCGAGGACAGCGCAGAGAACCGCAGAGACGAGGCGATGCTTGAGTTGCTCTATTCCAGCGGGCTGCGGGTCAGCGAGCTTTGCGGACTCGATATCGGGGATTTGGACTATGAACACTCCACCGTCACGGTGATCGGTAAGGGCGATAAACAGCGCACGGTTCCGGTCGGCAAGCCTGCCGTGGGCGCCATCGATCGCTGGCTGGCCAAGCGCCCCGAAATAGCGACGCAGAAATCGGGCTTCGCGATGTTCCTTGGGCTCAGGGGAGCGCGCATCGATCCCAGGGTGGTAAGAAGGGTGGTTCACAAGGCTTTGGAGGCCGTCCCGGAGGCGACGGACGTTGGTCCGCACGGCCTGCGGCACGCGATGGCGACCCACCTACTCGAGGGCGGGGCGGACATTCGCAGCGTTCAGGAGATCCTCGGCCACGCATCGCTGGGCACCACCCAGATCTATACCCACGTGACGAATGCCCGTCTGCTGTCGGCATTCAAGCAGGCGCACCCGCGGGCATAAAAGTGTCCCCCGCAAAATGCCGGGGCCGCTGTAGAGATTGTTCGCTTGAGCGCTCGCTTAGTTCTTCGCCAGGGCGCGCAGCGCGTCCAGGGCGGCCTTTGCGTTGTGGATCGGGCATTCGCCGGGCTCCGGCTCGCCATCGATCATGATGTCCCGCTCGAGCACGTAGTAGCCGTCGAAGCCGGCCTCGTTGGTGATGCGGCCGAGGTTGTCGAACAGGGTTTGTCAGTAGGTCTATTTGTATCGTCTTCCGCGACAAAGCTTTGAGATATGTAAAAACATACCAGGCGAAAGTCTTGGTGAGATCGAGACAAGCTGGCATATTTATTTATTAACAATTTTGCGTGGGTTGATGAAGTTGCCGTCCCTTTTCGCGCTGAAGTGCAGGTGACATCCGGTGGAGGTGCCGGTTGTGCCAACAAATCCGATGATGTCACCTGAATTAACCCGCCTGCCACTCGACGTGTTGAACCCCTGGAGGTGGGAATAAGAGGTCTCGTTTCCGGGGCTTTCTTGCAGGACGACCCGGTTTCCGTAGCCGCCCGCGGGTCCTGCAAATGCGATCACCCCGCCCGACCAGGCTCGCACTGGTGTGCCGCATGGGGCGGCGATGTCGGTGCCATCGTGAAAGTCGGAAGCCCCAGTGATCGGGTGGGTTCGATATCCGAACTCGGACGTGACGACACCGGCGACTGGCCAGGGGCCAGAGGCGCCACCGAGGGGGAAGTCAGCCGCAGGTCTCTTGGGTTTCGCGTCCATCGGCAACAGCCGGACCCTGTCGGTCAGGGCTCTGCCCAGCCAGGCTGTGGGATCCAGGTATTCGTCTCCCCGCAACAAGCCCCAGTGTAGGCAGGCCTGCGCGGAGCAGCCCGGATGTCCTTCAACTAGCTGCCCGATCGGAGTGCCAGCCGGAATCTGATCTCCCTGCCGCAGATTTGAGGCGACCGGTTGGTAGGTGCTGCGCAGCCCGTCGGCGTGTGTGACCGTCACCATCGGCACTCCCGCGATCTGCCCGACGAATGTCACCTTTCCGTCGGCCGCTGCAACGACTCGGTCGTCCTTAGCTCCCGAGATGTCGACGCCACGATGGCCCGGCTCCCAGTTGTTGGCGGGCTTGTCAAAGCCCCGAGTGATCTTGCCGGGTAGGGGAGCGATGCGGTTGCTGGCCGCCGCATTCGGCGCGCTCGCGACGAGAAGCGCGAGGATGAGCAGAATAAGTAACCTTTTCACGACATCATTTTTGTGAGTCAGCAAGTTAATTGTTCAACTGGACAACACTTATCTGAAACTTGGGTGACCGTTGGTTTGGCTTAGCGGCTCAAAGATCCATAGAATTGCCACGCGATAGTTTTAGCTATCGACTACGCACATGCTTTTTGGGGTCTAACCCCGGGCTCTGCTCAAGGTTCCCGTGCTGGGTGGGCGGCGTCAGCATGTCAGGCAGGCGGAAGGTCCGCCTGGAGAAAACCGAAAGGAAGCACATGGCAGTCGTAACAGCGCGCCAGCTACTTGAAAATGGTGTCCACTTCGGTCACCAGACCCGCCGTTGGAACCCGAAGATGAAGCGCTTCATCTTCAACGAGCGCAACGGCATCTACATTATTGATCTTCGCCAGTCGCTGAAGTACATCGACAAGGCGTACACCTTCGTCAAGGAGACCGTCGCCCGTGGCGGCCAGATCCTTTTCGTTGGCACCAAGAAGCAGGCTCAGGAGGCCATCGCTGAGCAGGCAACCCGGGTCGGAATGCCTTTCGTAAACCAGCGTTGGCTAGGCGGTATGCTCACCAACTTCCAGACCATCAACAAGCGGATCGCCCGCATGAAGGAACTGGAAGGCATGGATCTGGAGACCGTTAAGCCCGGTGGCTTCACCAAGAAAGAGCTGCTCGGCTTTTCGCGCGAGAAGGAAAAGCTCCAGAAGTCCCTGGGCGGTATTCGCGACCTGACTAGGCTGCCGCAGGCCATCTGGGTTGTTGACACCAAGAAGGAGCACCTGGCTGTCGACGAGGCTCACAAGCTGCGCATCCCGGTTGTCGGCATCCTCGACACCAACTGCGACCCGGACGAGGTCGACTACCCGATTCCGGGCAACGACGACGCCATTCGTTCGGTTGCTCTGCTGACCCGCGTTATTGCTGACGCCGTCGCTGATGGCCTGGTGCAGCGCTCCAGCCAGGGCGCCGGCGACGAGGCCGCTGCCGAGCCGATGCCCGATTGGGAGCGCGAGTTGCTGAACGCGGATAACGCCGAGGAGCAGGCCAAGCCAGAGGAAAAGAAGGCTGAGGCCCCAAAGGTCGAGGCTAAGGCTGAGGAAGCTAAGACCGAGGATGAGGCTCCCAAGGCTGAGGCTAAGGCCCCAAAGGCCGAGGCGAAAGACCCCAAGACTGAGACCAAGGCCGAGGCAGAAGCTCCGGCAACCGATAAGTAATCGGCTGAAAGGGAAATCTAATGGCAATTAGTGTTGCTGACATTAAGAAGCTGCGCGACATGACCGGCGCCGGCATGATGGACGCCAAGAAGGCCCTGACTGAGGCCGACGGCGACATGGACGCGGCCGTCGAGGTTCTTCGTGTTCGTGGCGCGGCCAAGGCCGCCAAGCGCACCGATCGCAGCGCCGATAATGGCCTGGTCGCGAACGAGGGCAACTGCCTGATTCAGTTCGCCTCCGAGACCGATTTTGTCGCCAAGAGCAACGACTTCGTTGCGCTCGGCGATCAGATCGTCAAGGCTGCCGAGTCCGTTAAGGCGAACTCCCCGGAGGAGGTCCTGCAGCTCGACCTCGACGGCGAGACCGTCCAGACCCGCATCGAGGATCTGCGCAACCGCATTGGCGAGAAGATCGAGCTCGCCAAGGTGGCCACCTTCGAGGATCCGACCCACGTTTACCTGCACCGTCGTGACCCGAACCTGCCCCCGCAGGTCGGCGTGATGGTTCAGTATGAGGGCGACGATGCCGAATTCGTTCGCCAGGTCGCCATGCAGATCGCTTCGATGCGTCCTGACTACCTGTCCCGCGAGGACATCCCGGCTGAGGTCATCGAGCGCGAGGAGCGCATCGCCACCGAGACCGCTCAGGAAGAGGGCAAGCCGGAGAAGATCATCCCGCGCATCGTCGAGGGTCGCGTCAACGCGTTCGTGAAGGACTTCACCCTTCTCGAGCAGGCCGCCCTGCTGGACGAGAAGAAGACCGTTGGCCAGCTGGCCAAGGATCATGGCGTGACGATCAAGAAGTTCGTCCGTTTCTCCGTCGGCGGTTAATCAAAAACGCTAATGCGGGGTGTTCCTTTTTAGGGACGCCCCGCATTGTTATTTCCACAACTAGGACTCTGAACTGACAACCGGCTAAAGTTGACCAGGAAGATATTGAATAGACCTTGGAGGAACCGTGCCACAACCCTACAAGCGGGTGCTACTGAAACTTTCTGGCGAGGCCTTTGGTGGCGGCCAGCTTGGAGTTGACCCGCAGGTGGTGTCCAGAGTCGCTAATGAAATCGCTCATGTGGTCGAAAATGGCACTCAAGTGTCGGTGGTTGTCGGTGGCGGTAATTATTTCCGCGGCGCAGAGCTGACCAATGGCGGCATGGATCGCGATCGAGCAGACTACATGGGCATGCTCGGCACCGTGATGAACGCGCTTGCCCTGCAGGATTTCTGCGAGAAGGTCGGCGTGCCGACCAGGGTGCAGACCGCGATCACGATGGGTCAGGTGGCCGAGTCTTACATTCCGCGACGCGCCGAGCGCCACATGGAGAAGGGGCGAGTGGTGATCTTCGGCGCGGGCTCCGGAATGCCGTATTTCTCCACCGACACGGTCGCCGCGCAGCGCGCCCTAGAGATCGGGGCAGAGGTGCTGCTGATGGGCAAGAACGGCGTGGACGGCGTCTACGATTCCGACCCCCGCGTCAACCCCGACGCCAAGCGCTACGAGACACTCAGCTACGACGAATTCCTGGCCAAAAACCTTAAGATCGCCGACGCGACCGCCATTAGCCTGGCTAGGGATAACAACCTGGACATGGTTTTCTTCCAGCTCGATCAACCCGGAAACATCGCCCGTGTCGTCAACCGCGAGGACATCGGCACCCTAGTGCGCCCATAACTCGTCGGGCGCTAAGCTGACGAAATAGAAGAAGAGGTTTAACATGATTGACGAAACTTTGAAGGACGTCCGCAAGAAGATGGCGTCTGCGATTGAATTTGCGAAGGCCGATTTCGCCAAGGTCCGTACGGGTCGCGCTACCCCGACCATGTTCAATCAGCTGACGGCCGAGTATTACGGCACCCCGACTCCGCTGCAGCAGTTGGCCACGTTCAAGTCGCCGGAACCCCGCGTGATGATGATCACCCCGTTCGACCGCAACTGCATTAACGAGATTGAGAAGGCCATCCGCAACTCGGATCTGGGCGTGAACCCGGCCGTCGACGGCGCCGCCGTGCGGGTAGTGCTGCCCGAGCTTACCGAGGAGCGTCGCAAGGAGTTCATCAAGATCGTTCGCGACAAGGCCGAGGACGCCAAGGTAGTCATCCGTAATCACCGCCGCGCCGCCATGGATGTGCTGAAGAAGGCCGAGAAAGATGGCGACATTGGCGAGGATGAGGCTCGCCGCGGTGAGAAGCAGATCGATGATGAGACCAAGAAATTCACCAACCAGGTTGACGAGCTGCTGAAGGCCAAAGAGGCCGAATTGATGGAAGTTTAGGGCTTGTCGTCTTCCGAAGTGCCTGAGAAAAGGCGCAAACGCAGCGCGGGCCGCAACCTGCCGGCAGCGATTCTCGTCGCTGCCGGTCTGTTTATCTGGATTTTTTCTGGCCTGTTGTGGTCTCCGTGGATCTTCGTTTCGTTCTGGTCGACCGCGCTGCTAGCCGGATCTTGGGAGGTGCTGCGGGCGCTCGACAAGCTGGGGATGCGTGGCGAGCGGGTCCCGATTCTGGTTGGCATTCCATTTTCCGTTGCCGCCGGTTATGGCTTCAGCGTCTGGCAGGACAGCGGCAACGGTCTTGTAGCGGTCTTTGCCGTTTTGCTTTTGACTACGCTATTTGCCCTGTTTGGGCATCTGCATCGTGGCGCGGAGAATTTCGTCAAGGACGCCTCAGCCTCGTTCTTCGTCATCGGTTACTTGGGTATCCTCGGCGCCCCCGCCGGCCTGCTGCTGGCCCAGCACGACGGCGGCCTTAGGCTGCTGTTCCTGTTCGCCTGTGTGCCCGCGAACGACACTGGCGCTTATCTATTTGGTTCGCTGTTCGGCAAGCACAAGCTCGCGCCCAGAATCAGCCCCGGCAAGACCTGGGAGGGGCTGATCGGCGGCATGGCCTGCTCGGCGATCGCCGGTGCAGCCTTGGCTGTTTGGTTGGTTGATGCCCAGTGGCACATCGGCGTGATTATCGGTCTGGCGCTCGGCCTCACCGCCACGCTAGGCGATCTGGTGGAGTCGATGGTCAAGCGCAATACAGGCCTTAAAGACATGAGCGGCCTGCTACCAGGGCACGGGGGAGCGATGGATCGGCTGGATTCGCTACTCGCCTCGGCGCCCGTACTCTGGCTGCTGATGTACGTTCTTCTCTAGTTCTTGAACGCGTGAATCGGTGCGGGAATTCTGCCGCCGCGGGCGATCAGCTTTTCACAAGATGCATCGCTGACTTTCATGATCGGTGCGTGACCCAGCAGGCCGCCGAATTCCACTTCGTCACCCACGCTCATTCCCGGAACGGGGATGACGCGCACTGCGGTGGTCTTGTTGTTCATGATGCCGATCGCCGCCTCGTCGGCGATGATGCCGGAGATGCTGCTGGCCGGGGTGTCGCCAGGAATGGCGATCATGTCCAGGCCAACCGAGCAGATCGCGGTCATGGCCTCTAGCTTCTCGATGGTCAGGACGCCCTCGTTGACCGCGTCGATCATGCCGGCGTCCTCGCTGACCGGAATGAAGGAACCGGAAAGGCCGCCGACGTGGCTGCACGCCATCATGCCGCCCTTCTTCACCGCGTCGTTGAGCAGCGCGAGGGCAGCGGTGGTGCCGGGACCGCCGACGCGCTCCAGGCCGATCTCCTCTAGGATCTCTGCCACAGAGTCGCCAACGGCGGGGGTCGGGGCCAGCGATAGGTCTACGATGCCGAAGTCGACGCCCAGGCGCTCCGCGGCCATGCTGCCAACCAGCTGTCCCATCCGGGTGACCTTGAACGCCGCCTTCTTGATCGTTTCGGCTAGTCCGCCCATGGTGGCTTCGGGGGACGCGTCGACCGCGCTCTTGATCACGCCGGGGCCGGAGACGCCGACGCTGATCACGCAGTCGGTCTCCTCGACGCCGTGGAACGCACCCGCCATGAACGGGTTGTCCGAGACCGCGTTCGCGAAGACCACGAGTTTCGCTGCGCCAAAGCCGTTCTCGGTTGCCGCTGCTACGTCCTTGATGACCTGACCCATTCGGCCGACCGCGTCCATGTTGATGCCTGCCCTCGACGAGCCGATGGCGACGCTGCCGCAGACCAGCTCGGTGGTGTTCAGGGCCTCTGGAATCGAGTTGATCAGCGCCAGGTCGGAAGGCGTGGTGCCCTTATCTGCCAGCGCGGAGAAGCCGCCGATGAAGTTGACTCCACATTCCTTGGCTGCCCGATCCAGGGCGTGTGCGAATGGGGTCAGATCGTCTGCTCGGCTGGCCGCGGCGACCAGCGAGATCGGGGTCACTGAAATGCGCTTGTTGATGATCGGAATGCCCAGCTCTGCCTCGATGCTCTCGCAGGTTTCCAGTAGCTTTTCAGCCCGGGAGGTGATCTTGTCGTAGATGCGCGAGCAGGCGGCGTCGACGCTCTCAGCAGCGCAGTCGAGCAGCGAAATACCCATCGTCACGGTGCGAATATCTAGGCGATACTCGTCGATCATCCGGACGGTTTCGACAACGTTTTCGAATGTAGCCATGGTTTACAGCTCGTGCATAGCGCGGAAGATGGCCTCTGACTGTGCCCGGACTAGGAGCTTCTCGGCCTTGGCGGCCTCGTCGAGGCCGGCCTGCAGCTTCTCGATGGTCATTTCGGTCGGGTCGAAGTGGCATTCCAGCATCATTGTGAAGTACCCGTCCATCAGGGTCTGGGAGATGTTCACGATGTTCACGTTTAGCTTGGCCAGTGCGTTGGCGATGGCTGCAACGATGCCGACATGGTCGATGCCGGTTACCGTGACGACTGCGGTCTGTTGTGTATTCACGCCTGCCATCCTAGTAGCCTCGGGCAACGCTTTTGTATTTGCCGTCGGTCAGTTGAAACAATTGGAGTCATGAAGAAAGCCCCGCTGCACTGGATGGATCTAAGCGTTGATGAGCGTAAAGCAGCCGTCATGGAGGTGGGGCTGCCCAAATTCAGAGCCTCGCAGATCTCCAACAACTGGTTCGGGCGCCTAAACAGCGATCCGGGCAGCTGGACCGATCTACCAAAGGACATGCGCTCTTCGGTCGCAGACAGATTCTTCCCTGAGCTGATGGAACCGATCAGCACCCAGACTGCCGACGAGGGTCAGACCGTCAAGGTGGCCTGGCGGGGCGTGGACGGCTCCATCGTCGAATCGGTGCTGATGGCCTATCCGAACCGGGTGACGCTGTGCATCAGTAGCGAGGCTGGCTGCGGCATGGGCTGCCCGTTCTGCGCGACGGGTCAGGGCGGCCTGCAGCGCAACCTCTCGGCCGCCGAGATCCTGCAGCAGCTGATGGTGGCAAATTAGCAGCTGGCCGCCGGGCTGATCCCTGGCAATGAGCGGGTCAGCAACATCGTCTTCATGGGCATGGGCGAGCCGATGGCCAACTACAAGGCGGTGATGCAGGCCATTCACGCGATGACTACGCCGAAGCCCGATGGATTCGGCATGAGCGCGCGAGGCATCACGGTCTCGACGGTTGGCCTGGTACCGAGGATGAAGCAGTTGGCCGAGGAGGGCATGCAGTTCAATCTGGCGCTCTCGCTTCACGCCCCCGATGATGAACTGCGCGACGAGCTGATCCCGATCAACAAGCGCTACGGGGTGGATGAGACCCTGAACGCCGCCTGGAACTTCGCGAAGGTGACCGGCAGGCGCGTCTCGATCGAGTACGCGATGATGCGTGACATCAACGACCAGGCCTGGCGCGCCGACCTGATGGCCAAGAAACTTAAGGCCAGGGGAGACTGGGGCTGGTTCCACGTGAACCTGATCCCGCTGAACCCAACACCCGGCAGCAAGTGGACGGCAAGCCGAAAGTCGGATGAGCGCGCCTTTATCGCCCATCTAGAGAATGCCGGCGTGCCGGTCACGATGCGCGAAACCCGCGGCCAGGAGATCGATGGCGCCTGTGGTCAGCTAGCCGCGGCTGTCAGGGAGGGCAGGGTGGCGCCCAGCGCTGAGGCCAGCAAGTAGCACATCTGGCTGATCTCGATTAGCGAGCCGAAGGTGTCGCCGGTGGAGCCGCCGAATCTGACCACCAGGTGACGCTGCCAGAGCGTGCCGATGCCAACCGACAGCAGTACGGCGACCGTCGAGTGAACAATTCGGTACGGGCTGAAGCCACTGACAAGGCCGGATACGCAGCCAACCGCCAGTAGCATCGCCGCCAGGCTGATCGCGATGGTCGCGGGTTTGGTCACCGAGGCGAATAGCGCCCCAAAGCCGCCGGGCCTGGCCGTCTCGGCGCCCTCTCGGGTGGCGATCAGCACGTTCATCCTCGCCACCATCGGTGCGGTCAGCAGCAGCGCGGGCATCGCCCAGATGCCAGTATTGGCGGGCGAGTACAGCGCGGCCACGTCGAGCGCCAACACCAACACGATCGCGCAGACTCCCATCGGGCCGATATCGGAGCGCTTCATGATCTCCAGGGCTTGCTCGATGGGTTTGCGGCTGCCGAGCCCGTCGGCGGTGTCTGCGAGGCCGTCCAAGTGCAGAAAACCCGTAGTCAGGCACAGCAGCGCCAAACCCGCGATCGCGGCCAGCAGGCGTCCGCCGCCAAGCAACAGAACCAGCAGCGCCGCCGACCCGGCTAGTGCGCCCAAAATCATACCTACCCACGGCAGCCAAAGAATAGTTCTGGCGCTCCGGCTGCGATCGACGATGCCGACGTCTGGGCTCGGCAGGGTGGTGAACATCGCGTATGCCGTGATGAACGGATTCGTTACGGGTTTGCTCATCTCATTTAATCCTCAGCGGCTGCCCGGCCACGCAGAGCACCACGGTGTCGCACACGTTGGCCACCGAGGCATTAAGTCGGCCCAGCTCGTCGCGATAGGCGCGCGAACCGGCGTCCGGCGGCACCAGAGACCAGCCCACCTCGTTCGTCACCAGCACCACTGGCCTGCTCGCATTCTCCAGGGCTTCCACCAGTTTTTTGACTGGCCTCTCGAGGACGGAGGTGTCCAGGCTCGCCCAGAAATCGTTCTCGTCCATAATACGGCTCAACCAGACGCCCAGGCAGTCAATCATCAGCGGCACGTTAGTTTCCGCGCTAATCGGGCTAGCCAGATCGAGTGTTTCCAGGGTGCGCCAGGTCTTCGGGCGGCGCGCGCGGTGCAGCTCGATGCGGCGCGTCCACTCCGCATCCGACGGGTCGTTCTTCGAGGTCGCCAGGTAGTCGACCTCCTCTTCAGCTAGCAGCAGCGACTCAGCGTAACTCGATTTGCCTGATCTGCTGCCTCCGGTGACCAGGGTGCGCATCATTCCTTCTCCCCGCTGACCCCTGACTCATCGCCGAAGCTGGCCATCTCGGTCATGATCTTGGCCGCTGCGGTGACCAGCGGAAGCGCCGCGGCGGCACCGGATCCCTCGCCCAGGCAAAGGTTGAGCTCCAGCAGGCCACGCAGGCCGAGATGGTCGAGGGCGGCACGGATGCCAGGCTCCTCGCCGAGGTGACCGGCGATCATGTAACCTTTCGTGTCCGGGCAGATCTGTGCTGCAACCAGCGCTGCCGAGCAGGCGATGGCGCCGTCCAGGATGACCGGCACCTTACTTGCCGCCGCCCCCAGCATCAGCCCTGCCATAGCCGCGTGCTCGAAGCCACCAACTTCGGCCAACACTTCGATCGGCTTCTTTCTATTAATCTGATTAACCGCGATCGCTGAGGCGATGACGGCCTGCTTGCGCTCCAACATCTCGTCGTCAGCGCCCGCGCCACGCCCGGTGACCTCCGCAATGCCTGATCCAGTAAAGACCCTGATCAGAGCTGCAGCTGGGGTGGTGTTAGCGATACCGAGCTCGCCGGCGATCAGACATTTCTTTCCGGCGGCTACGGCGTCCAGCGCGGCCTGGATGCCAACCTCTAGCGCCTCGAAGGCCTGTTCCTCGGTCATCGCCGGACCTTTGGTCATGTCGTTTGTGCCTGCCGCTATCCGACGGTTTATGCAGGTCTCGGAGGTGGGTAGCTCGCACAACATGCCAACGTTGTAGAGCACGACGTCTGCCCCCGCCAGGCGAGCCAGCACGTTGATCGCCGCGCCGCCGTGAACGATGTTCAGCGCCATTTGTTCGGTGATTGTCTGTGGCCACGGGGAAACCTTCTGCGCCTGGACGCCGTGGTCACCCGCAAAAACGCAGACTCTGGCGGGCAGCGGAAGGGGTGGCGGGCATTGCCCGTAGATCGCAGACAGCTGCGCGCCCAGGTCCTCCAGATAGCCCAGGGAGTTCTGTGGTTTGGTGAGCGTCGCGTGCCGCTCTGCTGCACGCTCGCGCATCTCTTCGCTAACAGCAGAAATACTGCTTATCGTCTTATGAAATAGTTCTGCCATCTTCATCTCCGATTCAATGTTTGCGCTAGAAGTCTGCTGGTCTTGGGGTCGCGCACGGCTATCCGCAGCCAACCGGATCCGAGCCCCGGGAACGAGACGCAACTTCGAGCGGCGAACCCGTGCGAGCGAAGCATGGTGGCCGGGTCATCGCCGAACTTGCTAGCGTCGACTAGCACGAATGGCGTAGCCGGAGAGCCGCAGACCTCGAATCCAGCCGCAGCCAATTCTTCGATCAAAATCTGGCGATTGCGGGCTATCTCGGCGTTGCTCTCGGCGACGAAGTCTTGTGCCTCCGGGGTGCTGGTTACGCGCATCAGGGTAGTGGCCGGGGTCGACACCGACCAGGCCGGCTGCAGCCGCTCTAACCTGGAGATCAGCTCGGGGTCTCCGACGACGTAACCTGCGCGAACCCCGGCGATGCTCCAGGTCTTGGTCAAAGAGCGGGCAACCAATATCCCGCTCATCTCGGGCGAGATAAGCGACTCAGCTTCGCCGGGCACCGCGTCCATGAACGCTTCGTCAACCAGTAGCACCCGGCCGGGAGCCGCCAGTTCGAGTAGCTTTTGCCTGCTGTGCAGCACTCCCGTGGGGTTGGTCGGGTTGCCGACGACGACCAGGTCGTGGCGATCGTCGATATCGGTGTTCAACTCGAAGGGCGGGCGCAGAGTCTTGCGATAGACCTGTTTGCAAGCCTTCGATAGGGCGAGCTCTGGCTCGGTGAACTGCGGGTGGACAACCAGCGGAGCATTCGGCCTCAGCGCCTGGGCGATCAGCTCGAAAGCTTCCGTGCCGCCCGCCGTCGGCAGGATCATTTGAGGGGGCACGCCGTGGCGGTCTGCTAGCGCGGAACGCGCGTCCTCGAAGTCGGGGTAGGCCGCCCAATTCTCGATGTCGGCGGCCAGAGTCTCTCGAACCTGCGTCGGGGGTTTGGGCGCCCTGACGTTGACCGCAAGATTGATCAGACCTTCCTCGACCTCGGAGTCGCCATGGTGGCTCAGGTCGGCGAAGCCGGCGCCCTGTAGATCGGAAACAGCGAGCCGCTGAATGGCGAAATCTGAGACGCTCGTGTCACCCTGAGCCCACTGGCTAGCGGCTCGCGCAAAACGCTGGGCGAACTGCGGATAGGCCGCCCAGTGCGTGTGCTGGTAGGTGGCGTGCAGCGTGGGCGTGAACGCCGCGTCAAGCTCTCCCTCAATCCTGGTGCGGTGAAACTGGTGAAAGCGCACCTTCTCGCCCGCGCGATAGATGAGGCTGTCGGCTATCGGCTCGTATTCGCGATAGCCCATCTTCAGCCGGGGTGTCATTGCCGCGGTGAAGTCCAGGGCCCCGCTCATCGGCAGGCCATCCAGGCTCTCGCACAGATAGAGCAGGCCGGCACACTCGGCGACGGTCGGCAGTCCAGCACGGACGGCCTGGCCGATCTGCCTAGTCAGGGAGCGATTATCGGCTAGCTGCGAGGCATAGACCTCCGGGAAGCCGCCGCCAAGATAGAGCCCGCAGGTGCCGTCGGGCAGCTTTGAATCGGTCAGCGGGTCGAAGCTGGTCAATCTGCAGCCCGCGGCCTCAAGCAGCTCGAAGGTTTCGGGGTAGTTGAAAGTGAACGCGCTACCCACCGCGACGGCAATGGCAGGTCTGCCGTCGACTGGCTTCACGCTTGGAGCCCAGGCTTGTCCCTCAACTTCGGGGCAATGTGAGGCGAGCCGCAGCACCTCGTCGAGATCGACGTTCTCGGCCACGATTCGGCCGGCAAGATCGACCATCTCGGCTGCGCTGTCTCGCTCTGCTGCGGGAATCAGTCCGAGGTGGCGGGAGGGTGCCGAGACTTGCTCGTTGGTGGGAATCGTGCCAAGCAGCGGCAGCCCGGTTTGAGCCAGTGCTGCCTCTAACTCGGCGGCGATTTTGGGGCTCGAAACCCTATTCGCGATCACCCCGGCGACGTTGATCTTGGAGCTGTAAGTGGCCATGCCGTGCGCCACCGCGGCAGCAGAAATCGAGCTGCCAGCCCCGTTGACGACGATGATTACCGGGGCGTCCAGCAGCTCGGCGATGTGCGCGGTGGAACCGAAAGCGCCATTGTTGCCGACGGTTCCGAGCTTGCCATCGAACAGCCCCATGACGCCCTCGATGACGGCGATATCAGCGGGCTCAGGATCCTCAAAGCCGTGCATAAACAGGGGAGCGATCAGCTCCTCGGAGCAAAGATGCGGGTCGAGATTGCGGCTCGCTCTGCCCGCGGCGAGCGTGTGATAACCGGGGTCGATGTAATCGGGCCCGACCTTGAACGGGGCAACCGTGTGCCCGGCCTGTCTTAGCGCCGCCATCAGGCCGATCGCCACGGTCGTCTTGCCTTGGCCGGAAGCCGGAGCCGCGATCACCACTCTAGGCATCACCATTCGACACCCGCCTGACCGCGCTCGCCCTTGTCAAAGGGGTGTTTAACCTTCTCCATCGACGTCACCAGATCTGCCGCGTCGATCAGCTTTTCCGGTGCGTTCCTGCCGGTGATGACCACGTGCTGCCTGCCTGGTCGGCCGGAGAGCGTCTCGATCACCTCATCCAGGTCGAGCCAGCCATTGGCCAACACGTGATTGAACTCGTCGAGGATATACATGTCATGACGCTGCTCGGCCAGAGCCTCCTTCACCTGACCCCAGCCTGCCTCGGCGAGTGCTTGCTGGTCGACGTCCTCGGTGGCCCGCAGCCAGGTGAATCCCTCGCCGAGGTTTTGCCAAGAGATCGTGCCCCCGTTTAGGCTCTCGGAAAGCTCTCGATAGGCGAGCTTCTCGCCGGTGGCCCACTTGCCAGACTTCACGAATTGATAGACCCCGACGCTCCAGCCCTGCGCCCAGGCCCGCAGACCCATGCCGAACGCGGCCGTCGACTTGCCCTTGCCGTCGCCGGTGTAAACGATCAGCCTGGGTCGGAGTCTCTTAGCCCTAGTGCTGGCCGGCGTCTGCGTGTGCTCGCTCACATCGCCTCCAGCATGGCGTCCAGATCGACGTTTTCCCTGATCGAATTAGCTAGGGCGTTGATCATGTCCTCACGACGCTGGCTATAGGGCGGTGCGCTCAGATCCGCCCGCCAGGGATTCTCATTAATCTCCGCCACCTCGCCGAGCAGCGCCCGCCTGAACTCGTCGTTTTCCAGGCTGCCGTGCAGCATCGTGCCGAAGGTATTTCCGACGCGATAGCCGTCCAGGAAGCCCTCGGCTTCTCCGGTGGCCTCGATCACGCCGTGATGGATCTCGTAGCCGCCCACCTGTATGTCTCGCCACTGATAGCTGGCCTGGCGCACGGTCTTTTCCGTGCTGAAGCGCACGTCTACGGGCAGCAGCCCCAACCCCGCTACCTTGGTGATCTCGCCCTCGACCTCGTCGTGAATGTCGCCGGCTAGCATCTCGTAGCCGCCGCAGACCGCGAGCACCGGCCTGCCCTCGGCGTGCCGCTGCCGAACCACCTCGTCGATGCCTCTGGACTCCATCCACCGCAGATCGGAGGTGGTGGCACGGCTGCCCGGAAGAACCACCAGGTCGGCGTCCACCAAATCGTTGGCGGTCGTCGTCACCTGCACCCAAACGCCCTGTTCAGCGGCCAGCGCGTCGACGTCGGTGGAATTGGAGATGCGTGGAAACCTCACCACGGCAACCCGAAGCTGGGCGTGCTCGCTGTCGGTCTCCCCGCGCCAGCGCGCTACCTCCAGGGCATCCTCGCCGTCGGTCCAGACGCCGCCGATCCACGGCAACACGCCGTAGTTCTTGAGCCCGGTGAGCTCGCTGATTCTTTTCAGGCCTGGGTCGAGCACCGACTGGTCGCCGCGGAACTTGTTGATGATGAAGCCGCTCAGCAGTCTTCTATCTGCCTCTTCCAACAGGCCCCAGGTGCCGTATATCGAGGCGAGCACGCCACCGCGATCGATGTCGCCGACCAACATCACCGGAAGCTCGAATTGCCTAGCCAGGCCCATGTTCACGTAGTCGCCAGAGCGAAGATTGATCTCGGCTGGAGAGCCCGCGCCCTCGCAGACAATCACGTCGTAACGCTCACCGAGCTGACGATAGGCATCGAAAGCCGCCTGAGCCAGGTGCTTCCTGCCGGTGGCGTATTCGCCGGATTCCAGGGTTCCGGCCTGCTCGCCCAGCAGCACGATGTGCGACCTCCTGTCGCTGCCCGGCTTGAGCAGAACAGGATTCAGCAGCGCGCTCGGTTCGACGCGCGCCGCTTGAGCCTGCAGATACTGGGCGCGCCCGATCTCGGCCCCGTCGACGCAGACCATCGAGTTGTTTGACATGTTCTGCGCCTTGAAGGGTGCGACGGAGATGCCCCGGTCGCTCAGGGCTCGGCAGATGCCAGTTACCACGGCCGACTTGCCCGCGTCAGACGAGGTGCCGGCGATCAGCATCCCGTTAGCCACGGGCGCCCCTACCGCCGTTGGCGCTCTTGCTGCCGTTGGCTCCCTTGATTGCCAGGGCCGCAGTCGCGATTCCTGCGGCTGCGGCAGTCACTACGCCGACCAGCCTCGCCGCCTTTCGCACAGCTCGCGCCGCAGGCTTGCGGCCGGATGCGTTCAGCGTGCCGCGATCCTCGATTACGCCGCCGGGATAGACGTTATGACCGCCCAGCCGTACGTCGATTGCCCCGGCCCAGGCCGACTCGCACCAGCCGCCGTTGGGGGACGGGTGATTCCTCGCGTCACGCCAAACCACTCGCGCTGTCTTCTTGATGCTGCCGCCCACGGTCGGGGCTAGCAAAACACCCAGCAGCCCGGTGATGCGGGCGGGAACGAGGTTGAGCGCGTCGTCAAGGCGCGCCGAGACCTTACCGAACTTCTCGTAGCGGTCGTTGTGATAGCCGACCATCGCATCCAGGGTGTTGACCGCGCGGTGAACGAGCATTCCGGTGTTGCCCAATACTGCGCCCCAGAAGATCGAGCCTACCGCCGCGTCGCTGGTGTTCTCGGCCATCGACTCGACGGTCGCCCTAGCCAACTCGTGTTCGTCCATTCCTCTAGCGTCCCGGCTGCACAGATTTCCCAGTTGTTCACGGGCGATGGCCAGCTCGCCCCAGTCAAGCCGCTCGGCCATCGAGTTGCCCTCGGCCTGCAGGCTGCTGGCACCGGTCACCGCCCAGGTGACCAGCGAGGTAACCACGGGCCGAAGTGCCGGGAAGCGACGGCCGAACATGTCGAGGCCGATGCCCACTGCCGCGGCCGGCGCGACCGCAAGTGCGCAGTAGAGCCCGCCACGCAGCGCGTCGTCTTTGTATAAGTGGCGCTCCAACCATCCCGCCCAGGTGCCAAACCACGCCACCGGATGCAGTTGGTTAGGCGGGTCGGGCACTATCGCGTCCAGAGCGATGCCGGCGGGAATGCCTGCGGCTAGTCTTATCGCGTGAAGTCTTTTCTCGTTCGTCATGGGCAATCAGTTGGAAATGTAGAGGGACGGGTTCTGGGACAGGATATGACGCCTCCGCTCACCGAGCTCGGCATTAGCCAGGCAGAGTCTGCGGCCAACGCGTTGACCCGGACGGGCGCGGCGGCGATCTGGTGCAGCGACCAGCTCCGTGCAGTGCAGACCGCGCAGATCATCGGCGACCGGCTGGGCATCTCCCCGGTGCAAAGCCCGCTGCTTCGCGAGTTGGACTGGGGAATCCTGGAAGGCAAGCTGCCCAGCGAGCTGAGCGCGCAGCCGATACCCGCTGGCATGGACATCAGCGAGGTGGCCTGGGGTGGCGGCGAATCGGTGGCTGACGTGGCCGAACGCCTGCGCGGTTTCGTGCCACAGCTGAGGCAGAGCCCGAGCCCGGCAGTGGTGGTCGGGCACGCCGACAGCCTGAAAATCCTGCGCACGCTGCTGCTCGGCGGGGGACATCGAGACGTCGAATGGCTCGAGCTCGGCTACGGACAGGTCTTGCCTGTCAGCTGGTGAAGCCATCTGTCTCTCCTTTCCCTGTTATCGACTACTTTAGTCGCAGTCGTTAAATTCCCCTCCCGTGCCACAAGGTATTTCAGCATTACTGGCCTGAGACGAGAAAAGTGGCAGACTAGATGGCGTGCGAAGCATAGTTCTTTTAGGCTCAACCGGCTCGATCGGCACCCAGACCCTAGAGGTAGTCGCGGCTCGTCGTCGCGAGTTCATGGTCGATGGCCTGGCCACATACGGATCCCAGCCGGAGCTGCTGGCCAAGCAGGTATTCGAGTTTAGACCCGAGAAGGTCGCGATCACCGACGAGCGCCGGGTGGCCGACTTCTGGGCAGCCTACGAGGACCTCGGTATCGAAGAGGGGCTGATCTATGAGGAGCTCTACAAACCCGAAATCATCAGCGGGCCCGATTCCACCGACGAGCTGGCCACGATGGACTGTGACGTCGTGCTCAACGCCGTCACCGGCGCTGCCGGGCTGACCGCAACCCTGGCCGCTTTAACGGCCGGCACCACGCTCGCCCTGGCTAACAAGGAATCTCTGGTGATAGGCGGCAAGCTGGTCACCGAGGCCGCCGCTGAGGGGCAGTTGGTTCCCGTCGACTCCGAGCACTCCGCGTTCGCGCAGTCACTACGCGGCGGTCGAGCAGACGAGGTCAGCAAGCTGATCCTCACCGCTTCCGGGGGGCCTTTCCGCGGTAAGACCCGCGACGAGCTGAAAGACGTCACCGTCGAGCAGGCAATGGCGCACCCCACCTGGGATATGGGTCGAGTTATCACCATCAATTCGTCCACCCTAGTCAACAAGGGTTTGGAGCTGATCGAGGCCGCGCTGCTATATGGTGTCGACTACGACCAGATCGAGGTGGTCGTCCACCCACAGTCGATAGTTCATTCCGGCGTCGAGTTCTGCGACGGTGCGCTGATCTGTCAGGCCTCTCCACCAGACATGAAGCTGCCCATCGGGCTCGCCCTGACCTGGCCGCAGCGCATGAGCGAGGCCGCGCGCCCGGTCGACTGGAGCCAGTCCCAGACCTGGACATTCGAGCCGCTGGACAACGAAACATTCCCCGCCGTCGAGCTCGCCCGCAAGGCCGGTAAAGCCGCCGGCAGTGCGCCTGCGGTTTACAACGCCACCAACGAGGTATGCGTGGATGCCTTCTGCGAAGGTAAAATAGGTTTCCTGGAGATCAGCGACATCATCGGTCGCGTCCTGGATGAGCACCTAACCGCAGGACACATCGGCGACGACGAGCTCTCGCTCGACGGCGTTCTGGGTGCGGACTCTTGGGCGAGATCGAAAGCTAGTGAAATTATCGAGCAGCAGGCATAGGAAGAGGATTCGATGAGCGTAAATCTAGGCACTCCATCCGCTAAGAAGCCGCCGGTGCTGTCTCCTCGTCGCAAGACCCGCAAGATCAAGCTCGGCGACCTTTATGTCGGCGGCGACGCGCCCGTCACCGTCCAGTCAATGACTAATACTCTGACCTCGGACGTCAATGCCACCCTGCAGCAGATCGCCCAGCTCACCGCCGCCGGCTGTGACATCATTCGCGTCGCGGTGCCAAGCCAGGACGACGCGGCCGCCCTGCCAGCGATCGCTGCGAAATCGCAGATCCCGGTTATCGCCGATATTCACTTCCAGCCCCGCTACGTCTTCGCAGCGATCGAGGCGGGGTGCGCGGGCGTTCGCGTTAACCCCGGAAACATTAAGAAGTTCGATGACCAGATCGCCGAGATCGCCAAGGCCGCCACCGAGCACGGCACCAGCATCCGCATCGGCATCAACGCTGGCTCTCTCGACAAGAGGCTGCTCGGCATGTATGAGACCGATCCCGCGGGTGCGCTAGTGCAGTCGGCGCTTAACGAGGCGAAACTCTTCGAGGACGTCGGCTTTCAGGACTTCGCGATTTCGGTAAAACATCATGATCCGGTGATCATGGTGGACGCTTACCGCAGGCTTTCGGAGGCATGCAGCTATCCGCTGCACCTCGGCGTCACCGAGGCGGGTCCGGCGTTCCAGGGCACCATCAAGTCTGCCGTGGCGTTCGGCGCTCTGCTGGCCGAGGGCATCGGAGACACCATCCGCGTCTCGCTATCCGAACCGCCGATCGAGGAGGTAAAGGTCGGCATCAAGATCCTCGAGATGCTGAATCTGCGTCCCCGCCAGTTCGAGATCGTTAGCTGCCCGAGCTGCGGGCGCGCCCAGGTGGACGTCTACGAGCTGGCCCGCCAAGTTACCGAGGGCCTCGGCCACCTGACTGTTCCCATTCGGGTCGCCGTGATGGGTTGCATCGTCAACGGCCCCGGCGAGGCGCGCGAGGCAGACCTCGGCGTCGCATCGGGCAACGGTAAGGGCCAGATCTTCGTGAAAGGCAAGGTCATCCAGACCGTGCCTGAAGCCGAGATCGTCGAAACTCTGATGGAGCACGCGCTGCGTATCGCCGAGACCATGGAGCAGAGCGGCCACCCCGAGGTAGTGATCAGCTAGTGCCGTACGGCCTGCAGAGGCTTCGGCGAAGTGACATCGGCGAACTCGTCGGGCTGCTGGAAGAAAAACCGCTGCATAATATTTTCCTGCTTTCGCGGCTAGTAGATAGCGGCTTCAACATCGAGCGTCTCGGCTGCCCGGTTTACGGGTTTTGGCGCAATGGCTGTTTGTCAGCGGTCTGTCACGACGGCAACAACATCGTGTTAGCCACCCGGCAAGAGACTCTTTCGGAAGCCGAAACTTCCTCTTTCGTGAACCGTCTCGGCCCGATAAGAAACGCCAGCGCCATAATGGGGACGAGCCAAAACGTAGAACTGGTTTTTACCGAACTTTCGTTAAAATGGCCGGCTTCTTGGGCTCGTCCCAGGGACATTCGGCAACCGCAGCTCCTGTTGGCTATCAACCAACCGTCAAACATCGAACCCGACGACCGAGTTTTTCGGGTCTCGAGAAGTTACTTCCGACCGTATTTTGAGGCAGCCGTCAAAATGTACACCGAGGAGCTGGGGCAGTCTCCGCTGGATGGCCACAACAGCTATCAGCACTACGTGTCGAGCCTGATTAACCAGCAAAGAGCATTCGGGGCCTATCACCGGGGCCTGGTGTGGTTTAAGACCGACATCGGTTGCAGGTACAAGAGGTTTTGCCAGATCCAAGGCGTGTGGCTAGACCCCGCGTTGCGAGGCAAAAAAATTGCGGCTCGCGCGATGGCCCAGGTTCTCAAGCTGTGCGAAACCGAATACGACGTCGTCTCGCTATACGTAAACCACTACAACACCAAGGCCAGAAAGCTCTACGCCAGCCTAGGTTTCCACGAGGTCGGCTCGTTGGCGACCGTCTTGTATTGAAAGACTGGGACAAAACTAACAACAAGGTTTTCGTCGAAAAAGTGTTTCCCCTAGTCAGGGCTGTTTCAATGTGTTGGGCGAAGGCTTTTGGGGCGTCTTGTTGTTAGTTTTGTCTCAACCCCGATGATCAAAGAACCAAAGTTATCAAAAAGTTGTTCTCCGGATGATTTTTTGCTCGTAACTGACAACGGTGTAGGCATGAAAATTCATGAACTATTGATTAGCAACCAAGGCCTCATCGTTCTAAGAGATTGCCGCAGCATGAAACGCAAAATTTTATCTGCTTCAGAACACGGACAGCTTGAAAAGATATTTCCGGGAATTTATCTTGCTAGTTCTATAGCTGATGATCCGAAACATCTGGCCAGAGCTGCTAGCGTATGGGATCCAAATTCAGTTCTCACCAGCACGTGGGCAGCACAATTGACGTATTGGCCAGAGACTCCGGCAAAAAATTTTCATCTATATTCTCAGAAAAACAACATCGCCAAATCGAAGTTGAAAGTATCTAGACGTCGTATTCCTGAGTCATTAATGATGGACTTGGGAGGTATAAGAGCTAGCTGCGCCGAAGCGACCGTGTTGATGACGTGGCAAGAAGGATTTGAAGGATATTTATGCGATGGGCTCAGAAAGGGAATAGTTAGCGCGGATACCCTAGCGAGAGCCAACAAGCTATTACGCTCTGGGCCTGGTCAATTAGGTTCAGAATCTCGTAAAAAGTGTCTAGAGGCGGCCAAAAATATCCCTTGGTCAATACCAGAACTAAATCTACACAGAATCCTGAATCTAAACCGCGTACGAGGTTGGCAAGGCAACGTGCCTATCAGAATCGACGGTAAGTTGTATTACGCGGACATACTTTTCAAGGAATTAAAGGTCGTTATCGAAGTTGACGGGTATGGTTTCCATTCGTCGCGAAAAGCTTTTGACGAAGATCGTATTCGACACAATGCGCTAACAGCGGCAGGTTACATGGTTCTTCACTTCGCGGCGAGCATGATCACAGAAAACCCGCGTTATGTGCTGAAGGAAATTCTTAGAACCCTAGAGTTGGCGAAGCTAGTGGGACAAAACTAACAACAAGGTTTTCGTCGAAAAAGTGTTTCCCCTAGTAAGGCTTGTTTCAATATTATTGGCCAAGGTTTTCGGGGCGTCTTGTTGTTAGTTTTGTCCCAATCCGTTGGCAAGATCCTCACGAACCGAGTTTGCCGAAAGTCCGTTGAGGCCTGCCATCTGCTCGTCTAGCAGTACTAACCTATATGGCCACAAATAGATAACTGTGGGGCAGTCCTCCTTTGAAACACTCCCCCACAGTGTATCGCTTTTGACCACACCTCAGTTTTGCAGTCCCAACACCACTGGGGTGGAACGGTATCCCACACCCATACGGTCGATGCCCTTGTCAATAAGGCGTAAGAAGTGGTCGCGGTCACGAATCGCGCCAGATCCCTTCACCTTGACGCGGCCAGCGGCGGCCTCAAGCATGAGGTCGATCATCTCGTCGAACGCGCCGGACTTGTCACCGTGTTGTTTCGTGCCGGTGTAGAAGCCGGTGGATGTCTTGATGAAGTCTGCACCAGCGGAGACAGATGCCTCAATGGCAGCGCGGATTTCGTCGGCGGCAAGCGCATCAGTTTCAAAGATCACCTTCACAGCGACATCTTTGGCGTGGCACACGTCAACTACTGCGCGCAGATCGTCCTCGACACGCTTGAGTTCACCACTACGAATCCAGCCGTAATTAGCGACGATGTCGAGCTCATGGATTCCTTGGTTCACCAAAATTTCGGCTTGCGCCACCTTCGACTCGGTGGAGGAGGTGCCGAACGGGAAGTCGCACACCACGCAAATGCCGGTGCCGGTACCGTCACATATTTCTTTCGCCATCGCGACCGATGCCGGGTTGATACACGCAGTCTTGCAGTGGAATTTCACCGCGTTCTCGAGTTCACGGCGGATTTCTTCATCGGTGAACTCTGGCTTGAGGATAGAGTGATCGATGTATGCGCCGAGTTCTTCGGTACTCATCTGTGCTGCTGGTTTGTTCGGGATCATGTTTGTCTCCTTTTGTGTAATGCGTCAGGCGTGAATACCTGGTTCATAGTGGATATTGAGACCCAAGGATCGACCTAACTGGAGGGCTTTGTCGATCAGGGATTGGTCCAGGTCGGCAGTTTTGTCCAACCCGTAACCCTTTCCTAGGCGGTGGTATTTTCCAACGCCTAGAGTGTGATAGCCGAGGATGTCGACGCGACCTACGGCGCCCCCCAGCTCGGCTGCGAATTTGATTCGCTGCCGAAAATCGTCCCAATCGTCGTTGTAGCCGGGGACGAGAACTAGACGTACCCACATCGCGGCACCCGCTTGGGCTAGTCGTCGGGCATTCTCTAAAATTCGACGGTTACCCGCTTTGGTGCCGTTCAAGTGAATATCTTCGTTAATCGCTTTGATGTCATACAGAAACAGATCCGTATAGTCAATAACTTGCTTAAAGTAGGCCCAGGGAACCATCCCGGCTGTGTCTATGGCGGTATGGACTCCCGCCTCATGGAGACGCAGCAAACAGTCGCGGACGAATTCCACTTGAATCATCGCCTCACCCCCGGAAAACGTCACACCCCCATCCGATGCGTCGTAAAATGCCCGATTTCGTAGCAATCGATCTACGCATTCATCGACCGTCATACGCTGTGCTACGGAATCGAAAATGATTTGCGTGTTACGTTCCAGGAGCTCCGCCACGGGTGGTTGTGTGGCGCGCGAGAATCGCCAACCAGTTTCATCGTGGACGAGCGCCCCTTCGTTTTCACGGATCGCCATCTCGACGTCCTTGATTCGTTCGGGGAAGAAGAACACCTCGGTTTCGTCGAAAGAGATCAGCTCCGGGTTCGAGCACCACTTACATGCCAGGTTGCAGCCTTTCATAAATACGGTGGTACGTAATCCGGGACCGTCTTTGGTGCTGTAATCCTGGATAGATCCGATCAGTCCGATGGTCACAATTCCTGCTCCGTGCGGGCGATAATGGCTTCTTGGGCTTCTGGCATTAGCGAAACGAATTGTGCGCAGTAACCAGCAACTCGGACGATCAAGTTGCGGTACTTTTCAGGCTCCTGCTGGGCTTTGCGCAGCACTGAGGAATCGATCACGTTGAATTGGTTGTGGTAGATCGACTTCTCTAGCGATGCGTATAAAAATCCAACAAACTTTTCGAGGGCTTCGTCACCAGCAAGTGTCATCGGAGTGAATCGCGTGTTGAGCAATTGGCCGGCTGCTACCTTGTCGTTCGGCAGCTTAGACACTGAGTTGATAAGTGCCATCGGCCCAGATACGTCTGTGCCTTGCGTAGGGGAACAGCCTTCGTTCAACGGGTCGCCCGCGTGGCGTCCATCCGGTGTCGCGCCGACGACCATCCCATTCGGGACATACGACGTGATATTGGAGGTGGACATCGTGTAACAGCTGACCTTCGGGCCACGTCCAGCACGTATCGTCTTGTATTCGGGGAGCAGCTCTAGGTAAGAGTCGAAGACATCCTTGACGATGTAGTCGACTTCATCGTTGTCGTTGCCGAACTTTCGGTAGCGGGTGACATCACGCAAGATGCGTTGCGATTCAGGTGAGTTCCAGTTGTCGGCGAGCGCTGCCTTGAGCTGTGCGAACGTCCATTTGCCTTCATCGAACACAAAATGCTTGATGACAGCCAGGCTGTTCCCGACGACGCTAGGGCCGATGTTGGATTGAGAAATCACGTCGTACCGGCAGCCGCCCTCTTTCAGCGTTTTTCCGAGTTCGAGCGCATCATCAACAAGGATGCTTGCAAACGGTGAAGTGTCGTATTTTTCTAGGCTTCGGTCGCAGATCGCGTCGCACTCTACGGACAGATCAGAGTAGTAGCGTAGTAGTTTCTTCCACCCGGCCCATAGCTCGTCGTAGCTCGCGAAATCAATGTCGGTTCCGGATGACCCGTTGAGGCTCACCATCTGGATACCCGTGTTGGGATCGGTGCCGTTGTTGAGCAACAGCTCAAGCATTTTGCCCCAGTTAACGTACGTCATACCGGTGGCTCGGTGGCCGTATTTGCCTTGTACTCCGGTCTCTACGCAGCCGATTGCGGCATAGTCGAGCGCGTCTTCGGCTGGTATCCCTAAGTCCGTTAGTCCTTTTACGGCGACGTGATCGTTGAACATGGACGGCATGCCACAGCCAGTGCGGATCAATCGTGCGGCAAGACGCACCAGATCGCGTGGTGTGTCTCGGTTATAGCGCATAGAGAAGTTTGGTTCTGCTAGTCGGCACAGGTTCATCGCCTCAATGCACAAGTACGACAGCGCATTGGTGCCGTCAACGCCGTCGGGGCGGTAGCCGCCCACCATAAGGTTGCTGTAGAGCGGGTAGCCCTGGGAGAACTTCGTGTGACCGAACCCACGCACTTTGTTTTGGGAACTGTTCATGATGAAGAAGTGCGTAATTAGTTCCAGAGCGGATTCTGGCGTGATCCGTCCGGCAGCGAGGTCTTGTTCGTACAAGTCGATCATGTACTGGTCGAACCGGCCGTAACAGAAGGAGTGCCCGTTGGATTCAATCATCTGCAGGACGTGTGTGAAGTAGGTTGCCATGATGCCTTCGTAGAAGGTGGTGATGGGGCCTTCCAGCAGTGTGTCGCTGGTTCGAGCCATCATGAGCAACTCTGACCGACGGGATTCGTCGGTAGTTTTGGTGGCCATGTCGCGCAGGATCGGTCCGTAACGCTTGATGTAATCCAATGCGGCTTCCAGACAAATGATGCTGCACTCATAGAACAGACGTTGGTGATCGTCGACGTCTGTTTTTGCTAGCCGTTTCTCCATCTCACGAACCAAGCCCCGGTACCCAAGGGAGAACAATTTCTCATGGTTAGGGATGATGTGTCCGTCACCAGCGTTCGAGATACCGCCCCGATGAATCAGACCTTGTTTTTGTGTGGTGAGGATCTCGTCGGTGATCGTCCGATTTACTTGGTCTTCGTGGGTATTTCCATGCCAAAAGTCGTGGATTGATCGGATATCAGCTTTGACTTGGTCTGACACTTGAAAGGAATCGCCGGTTCGTAGCGCAAAGTCGTCAAGCTCGTCCACCACCCAGTCGATTGAGTATTCCGGGAAAATAGGGGCAGCGAAGTTGCGAGAGGCTTGATTGCCGAAGACGAGGGAGTCGGGTTCGACGTAGACCGTCATCTCGCGCACGGTGGCGGCAAAGCTAAGGGCTTTGCGTTTCATAAACGGTTCGTTGGCATGTTCCTGAAATACGCGGGTATAAATCAATGCGCGTTCGCTGCACAGTGACGCTACTCGGTCTTGCATCTTGGCGCGCAGTCGTTCGATCCGGGGGAGGTTGATCTGTTCTACGTCAAGGTTCATTCCCAGCAGCGGGGAGGTTTTGCTTGCTGCGATGGTTATCATTGGCGATTCCTTACCGATGTTGTTTATGGGATTCAGCTTTGAATCGTTCCGAGATATGACGATAACAGATAAATGCATGTACATACAAGTGGAGCTGCAAGGATAAACTTTTATTGTGCTTTAGACGGTTTATGGCGGCGTTCAACTGCATAATTCTCGTCTAGTCAGGTGCTTTATGTGGGCCTAATGTGCGGTTTAGTTGAATTATTTGACTCCGCTTGCGCCATCTAGGTATCTATGATGTATATTCATGTACTACTAAGTTGACCTTCTCAGAGTAGAGACGGTTGCTGACGTACCGAAAGGGGCACAAAGTGACACGAATCATCGTGGCGGCTCATGGGCATCTCGCTGAAGCCATAGTGAGCTCTGCAGAACTAATTATGGGCGCTATGCCCACCGTCAGAGCGGTAACTTTTCATCCCGGGCAAGGAGTTGAAAACCTCCTGGCTGCATATGAAACCGAAAGCGAAGGTGAACCCGCCCTGTTCCTCGTGGATATCTACGGCGGCAGTCCCTTCAACGCCGCAGCACGCTGGGTGTTAGAACATGACGATTCCGACATCGTCGCTGGCGTCAATCTGGGCATGCTAGTTGAAGTTGCCTCATCTGCCATAACCATCGATGACATCCCAACTCTGGTCGGCATAGCCGAAAGCACTGCGAAAGACAGTATCCGGTCATTCCGCGCAAATTATCAAGAACTCTCATCGCATGACGATGACGAAGGAGACGAAATCTAATGGACATCAGACTCACCCGAATCGATTCACGCCTCATTCACGGCCAAGTTGCTCTCAACTGGGTCAAGGCGAGAGGTGTGGAAACCATCATTTGCGCTGGTGATGCAGCGGCAGCCGATGATTTGCGTAAACAGTTACTGCTGCAAGCCGCACCTTCAGGCGTCAAAGCCAACGTTCTCTCCACGGCGAAGACGGCTCGGGTTTACAACAATCCGAAGTATGAAACTATGCCTGTGATGCTGCTCGTGGAGAGCCCAGGCGAGGCCGTCAAACTGATAGATTCCGGGATACCTCTCACTGAGATCAACCTGGGTGGGCTCACCTTCAAGACTGGGGCAATTCAACTTGGCGATGCCGTCTTCGCGCGGCCAGAAGATATCGAGGCCCTCAAAACCTTGCTGTCGCGTGGCGTGAAGGTCACAATCCAGATTTTACCAAAGGACACACCCGTCAACGTCGCCGAGGTGTTGAGCAAGAAAGGTCTACTCTGATGGGACTGGTCACGCTCGTTTTAGTTTTTCTCGTATCGTTTCTTGCCGGGATGGGTTCGGTAATGGACGAGCACCAATTTCACCGCCCCATTATCGCTTGCACCTTGATGGGGTTAGTGCTCGGTGATATCAAAACCGGCATTATCTTAGGCGGGAGCCTCGAACTTATCGCCTTAGGATGGATGGTCATAGGGGCCGCAATGCCGCCAGACTGTGCGATCGCGTCCACCGTCGCAACCGTGATTGTGATTGCAAGTGGTATGAGCGTCCAAGAGGGTATCGCGTTGGCGATTCCGCTTGCAGTTGCCGGTCAAGCATTGAATATTTTCATTCGTACCATCAATGTGTTCTTTGCCCACCGAGCGGACGGGTTTGCTAAAAAAGCGAACTTCCGAGGTATCGAAGCAATGCACTTTTCTGCACTGATCTTGCAGGGGTTGCGGGTCGCAATCCCGACGGTCATTGTGGCCTCGATTGCTGGCACGGACGTCGTAATCAATGCGATTAACGCTATTCCCGACGTAATAACGGGTGGGCTGCAGGTTGCTGGCGGGTTCATCGTTGTGGTCGGTTACGCGATGGTTATCAACATGATGGAGGCACGTGCGTTGATGCCCTTCTTCTTCATTGGCTTCCTGGTGGCGGCTTTCATTCCCGATTTCAATCTGGTCGGGCTAGGTATCCTAGGTGCTGGTCTGGCAGTGGTATATGTGCAGCTGTCCCCGTCGTTCAACCGGCAAACTGAGCCGGCATCCGTACCCGCAACGGTATCTGCTGCTTCTAATTTCGATGATGACGAACTGGAGTAATAATAATGACTGATAACAGTATCGAACAGGTAACGGCCGGTATTGAACCGGCAAGCACTGATATTGAGACCGCCCCTGATTTGACGCCACGCGATAAGCGCAGCATGATGATCCGTTCTTTCTTTTGGCTAGGTTCGTACAACTTCGAGCGGATGCAGGCCATGGGTTTTTGCGTCTCGCTCATGCCCGCGATCAAGCGGTTCTACCGCTCGAAAGAAGATCGTGCCGCTGCGCTACAACGTCATCTCGAATTTTTTAATACGCAACCGTGGGTGGGCTCACTTGTGCTCGGCGTGACTGCTTCGTTGGAACGCAAACGTGCATCGGGCACCAAGGAAGTTGATGACCAAACAATCACTGCGGTCAAAGTCGGTCTGATGGGGCCGCTGGCTGGGGTTGGCGACCCGATTACCTGGGGGACGGCGCGTCCTGTCCTTGGTGCGTTGGGTGCGTCCTTCGCGCTGACGGGTAACCTGATGGGGCCGCTGATTTTCTTCTTCGGTATGTCTGCCGTGCGGCTATTCTTACGTATCTATGGCCAAAAATTCGGCTACGACAAGGGTACTGATCTCATGTCGGATGTCGGCGGTTTCTCGCTGAAGCGGATCACGACGGGCGCATCTGTGCTCGGATTGCTTGTCATGGGTGCGTTGGTCAGTAAGTGGACAAACGTGAACTTTCCGGGCATCGTTTCTCGATACACTGACCAAGATGGTGTGGAACAAATCACAACGGTGCAAAACATTCTGGATTCTTTGCTTCCGGGTCTAGTGCCGCTCGCGATGACGTTCGCGTGTATGTGGCTACTGAAGAAGAACGTGAATGCTCTGTGGATCATCATGGGGATGTTTGTGCTCGGTATTGTCGCCTACGCCTTAGGTATCATGGTGCCGTGAGCCACTCCAAGCGTGACTTTCGGGCCGTCGCTTCAGATTGGGATGGCACCTTCGTCAATGCGGACCGTATGGTGACGCAGGCCACGAAGCGTGCCGTCCATTCCTTTCAGGCTGCCGGCGGGATATTGCTGATTTGTTCGGGTCGTCCAGTGCATGGAATATATGCGGCGGCGGCCCGATCTGACTTTGATCTGTCTGACACGATTCTGATCGGTTGTAACGGTGCGCACGTGGAGACTGGCACGAGCGAGACGCTGTTTGAGCAGTCGATTGACCCAGAGGCGGTGCGTGATGTCTGGCGTTATGCCTGCCGGTTAGGCCTTGTGCCGATTGGTGTTAATGAAGATGGTGCCTACACCACGGACCCGACGTATCCGCCGGCTAAGGAGGAGATCGTAGAGAATGCGCACGATTATGCGGTGGTGACGGATATCACTGATTGGGATACCACGCATACTCATAAGTTATTGTTGACAAAGGAACCGTACGTGCCGCAGTCAGATGTTGATGCCCTGCGCACAGCCTTTGCGAACGATATTGAGGCGGCGTTATCGGAGCCGCCATTTTTGGAAGTGACGGCGATCGGTGTATCGAAGGGCGCAACGCTGGCGCGTATCGTCCCCCAGCTGGGGCTGGAACTGACAGACGTGATCGGTATTGGCGATAGCTATAATGATCTCAGCTTGGTTCAGACGGCTGGGATGGGCGCAGCCATCACAAACGCGGTACCCGAATTACGGGCTGCCGCAGATTTTGTAGCGCCCAGTAATAACGAGGATGGGGTCGCCTACGTAATCGAAAAATTCGGTGTTAGGTGAACCTTTCGACCGACGAGCGGGTATCAATTGCCCATTTGTCGGCGATGTATGCCGTCTCGGTGTGTTCGATCGGGGCGCCCGTGGGTTGCCGTATGATCCGGCTTTCGACCAGCAGGGCACTAGGTGCTTGGAGGTCAAGCAGCTCGAGATCGTCATCATGAGCTAGTCGTGCGGTGACTGTACCTTTCGCACTACCGAATTCGACCCCGAGTTCGCGTAGTGCAGCGTGGAGCGACCCTTGTTCTAGGTCGTAATCCAGTACGGCAGCATATTTGGTGGGTAGGTAGACGCGTTCGCGAGCAAGGGGACGGTCGTTCGCTAACCGAATTCGGTCAATGAAGATCAGCCAAGCGTCGGATGGCTCGCTTAGCAGCACGGATATGGTTGGGAATACGCCTTGGCGTTTGTCTACCAGACGTGAGGTGGCAGTCATGCCGCGTTGTTGTATTTCTTCGGTGAAAGAGAAGAGTACCGAGTCCTTGCGGTGTAGTTCTTTGGGGCCGACGAACGTTCCGAGTCCTTGGCGACGTTCGATCCGTCCGGATGCGGTTAGTTCTTGCATAGCGTTGCGGATGGTCATTCGGCTGACCTTGAAAGTTTCCACTAGCTGAGATTCAGACGGTAGCGGTGAGCCTGCGGGCAGCGCGTTGCATTGTTCCTCTAGCCACTGTTCAATACGTCGGTATTGCGGTTGCTTGGATGTGGATTTGCGTGCGCTGCTGGTCATTTAGTCCTCGTCTAAGAAAGTAATGGCGGTGTTGCCGCACCGAAATGCTTTTAAGTAGTCCATTCACTAGTCTAGTAGGTGTGCATACAATTGTGATACGTGTGAGGCGGGGTGTTGATGCGGTTCGGAATCGTAGGTACTAATTTTATTAGTGACTGGTTCGTTACGGCTTCTAGGCGGGTCGCGGGAACTGAGCCTATCGCCGTGTATTCGCGCGATGCGCAACGTGGCGCGGACTTTGCGCAACGTCATGAGCTCCCAGCGCACTACGATTCGTTGTCCGCGTTGCTGGCCGATACTCGCGTTGATGCGGTGTATCTGGCGAGCCCTATCTGTGCCCACCACTCGCAGGCTTTAGCTGCGATAAGTGCGGGCAAGCATGTGCTATGTGAGAAGACGCTTGGCGTGACATCTGCTCAGTGTGCGGAGATACTGGCGGCTGCGGCAGAACATGAGGTCGTTGTGATGGAGGAGGTACGTCCCGTTTCGGACCCGGCGTGGCAGCTTATCGCTGATGAGTTGCCCACGTTGGGAACGATTCGACGGGTGGCGTTCGAGAAGAATCAGTATTCGTCACGGTATGACGATTTCCGTCGTGGGGTCATTCGTCGAGCATTCGATCCGGCGATGGGTAATTCTGCGCTGGCAGATATTGGCGTGTACTGTCTGCAACCTGCGCTGTTGTTGTTTGGGCAGCCGCTGCGGGTGTCGTCAGAGTCGGTGCGGTTAGCAAACGGGTTTGATGCCTGCGGTAGCCTGCTGTTGGCGTATGACGAGTTTATTGTGGAATGCACGTATTCTAAGGTGACGTCGTCGGTGCGGCCAAGCGTGATAGAGGGTGAAGATGGCGCGCTGCTGATTGACTCGGTGGCAGAACCCGCACGAGTTGAACGCATTGACCGCGATGGCACTCGTGATTTGAGGTTGGATGGCCCGTCAGCACGTCCGAGCGATAACTTGCACCATGTCATTGCCGCGTTTTTTGATTATTGTCGTGCCGGTGAGGTGGACCACCGCGTCACCAATATCACGCGGTGGTCTATGCAGATCATCACTGAAGCTGCCGGGGTTCACTAGCCGACGACTAGTTCGCGGACGCTGGGGTCAACTAACTCAAGCGCCGCGTTGCGAGCTGCTTTTGCGCTGGGAGCGGCTACGGCTGCGTGGGCGATATCGATGCACGTTGCATGCGGAGTATGCCGGATCGCGTGGCGTACTTCTGCCAAGCTGCTTGCGGACATTGACAGGCTCGATACGCCGAGTCCGACGAGCGTTAACGCCATGATCGGGTCGGCAGCGGACTCGCCACATACGCCAACCGGTTTATCAAGCTGGTTGCCGGCATGGCAGACGAGCTGAATCAGTCTCAACACGGCGGATTGCCAGGGATTAAGTAGATCCGAAAGCTCTGCGGCGAGTCGATCGCTAGCCATGGTGTACTGGGCAAGATCGTTGGTGCCCAACGACACGAAATCAGCGATCGAGAGTATCTCGTTGGCTAGTAAGGCAGCGGACGGTACTTCAACCATCACGCCCGCTTGGGGTAGCCCAGCGTCGTGCGCGAGATTAACGAATGCTCGGGTTTCGGCGACGGTGGAGATCATGGGTGCCATCACCCACACTTCGGTGTCGGGGTGTTGTTTAGCTGCCAAGCTGATGGCTTCTAACTGGCGTTCCAGTAGCCCAGGGTTTGAGCGTGTGAGTCGGTACGCGCGAACCCCTAAGGCGGGGTTGGGTTCGTTAGTTGGCGTTGCGTAGCTGATGGGTTTGTCTGATCCGGCGTCGAGTGTGCGCACGACAACTTTCTTGCCAGCCATGGGACGAAACACTTTTGCGTAGAGGGCTGCCTGCTGCTCAATAGTGGGTTCGTTTTCTGAGTTTAGAAACAAGAATTCAGTCCGGAACAGCCCGATGCCTTCTCCGCCCGCTGCCAGGACGGCGCCAGTGTCGTCCACCCCGCCGACGTTGCCTAATAACGCGATGCTGTGGCCGTCGCTGGTCGCGCCGGGTTGTTTGTCTTGTTCGAGTGCGGTTTGTCTTGCTTGGTGTCGGGAGATGCGTTCTTGGTGTGACGCATCTGGGTTACATGTGACGGTGCCGGGAATACCTTCTACGGCGAGGATTGTGCCTGGTTCGATGTTGGTTGCTCCTGCAGTGCCGACGACGCAAGCGATTCCGAGTTGCCGGGCAATAATCGCCGTGTGCGAGGTGGAACCACCTTTCTCGGTGACTATCCCGGCGATTTGTGACATGTCCATGTTGGATGTGTCGGCAGGGGTGAGGTCGGTTGCGACGACCACGCTGGGCTGGTTCAGTGTGGGCAGGCCAGGCTCGGCTACGTCTAGTAGACGGGCAATTACCCGGTCGCGAACTGACAGTAGGTCGGGTATGCGTGCGGCCATATAGTCTCCGAGTTGTGCGAATTCGGCTTCGTAGACATCGAATACTTCCCGTACGGCTGCTACGGGAGTGTGTGTTGTAGCAGCGTCGGATAGTCGTTCGGTCAGTTCGGGGTCTTGCGCTATCTCGGCGGTTGCTGCAAGAACATCAGCAGCAGCGGGGGAGACCGCTTGTTGTGAGGCTTGTTCTAGTCTGGTTGCGACGTGTTGGAGTGCGTCCAAAATTCGGCTGGTTGCGGTGGCAGTATCGACATCCCAATAAACTTCGCCGTCTAGTGAAGGCATTTCGAACCGGACGCAGGGCGCGACCACGCTTCGGGAACCTACTCCGGTTCCGGTTAGAACGGTTCGTGGCATTATTCGCTCGTTTCTAGCTGGGTAACAAGCATGTCAATCCCGGTTTCGGCTCCGTCGCCTTCTGCGCTTAGTGTAACGGTGTCGCCTTTGCGGGCACCAAGCTTGAGGACTTGCAGGATTGATCCGGCAAAAACTGGGCCTTTGCCATTGGCTGCGATGGTTACGTTTAGTCCGGTGCTACGTACGGCTTGGACAAATTCTGCTGCGGGACGGGCGTGGAGGCCCTCTTCGGCGGCGATAGTAGCTTCTCGGGTGGCCATAAGGTAATCCTTTCGATACATCTAGGGTCGGTCAGCATTGTCCAACTTAATGATAGTATAGACATGTATAGGTGACTTGTCTAGAGGGGTGCGGTATCTCGCCTATCTAGAAGGTGTTTGCGGTCGAAATTCAATTGACAATCTCGCATTAGGTTGTCACAAGAGCTGGTCAAGAGTTCAAAAAGCTGCCGAAGATTTGGTGGCTGACTCGGGTAGTGATGTTGGATGACGGGTTCATGAGCTGTTTTAATCAACCAGCTGCGATTTTTCTACCCGTCCGTGGCGAATCAGGATTTTGCTTGAAGCCAGCCTTTCGGCGTCTGCGACGTCGTGTGTCACTAAAACGGCCGTGAATAGGGAGGCGGTCATGCGGTTCGCCAGATCTTCGCGGACAGAGTTTGCCGAAAGTTCGTCGAGGCCCGCCATCGGCTCGTCTAGCAGCACGATGTCGGGGTCGATCGCCATCGCTCTCGCGATCGCCACGCGCTGGGCCTGGCCGCCGGAAAGCTGGCTCGGCCTCCGCTTGGCCATCGCCGATAGCCCGACGCTGGCCAGCTCGGCCTTAGCACGCGCCTCGACCGCCTCTTTGTCCAGCCCCCTTGCCCTAAGCCCGAATTCCACGTTCTTCAGCACGTTCATGTGCGGGAAGAGTAGCGGCTCCTGCTGCAGCAGAACGATTTGCGGGTTGGGTGGGTCAAAGGTGACGGTTCCGCTTGACGGCTCGAGGGTCTGCGAAATCAGGCCGAGCAGCGTCGACTTTCCCGAACCATTCGGGCCCATCACCGAAGTCAGCGTGCCGCCGGGAATCTCAACCTGCATGTGGACGCCACGGTCGGCGACCTCAGCATCGATGCTGATAGAGGGAGAGGTGGATGGCCTTGCCGATTTCGGTCGGGTAATTACCTGCGGGATGGTGTCCGGCTGTTCCTCCAAGGACATCTTCTTTACTCTGACTAGGTCTCTTGCCCGCAACTGTGCCTCTGTCTTGGCGCCGGGCAGGCGTAAGGCGATCAGGTTTCCACCGTACAGAATGGCGATGGCTGCGATGATCAGCACCACGGCCAGCGCGAGTGCCTCGTCTGTGGACGACTGGCGCTGCAGATAAATAGCCAGCGGCATGGTCTGCGTGGTGCCCTGCAGCGATCCCGCGAATGTGATGGTCGCGCCGAACTCGCCCAGAGCGCGCGACAGGCACATGCAGCCGGCGTTGATGATCGCGGGCAGCATGACCGGCACGGTCACCTCGAAAAAGGTGCGGGTGCGGCTGGCGCCGAGCGCGCGGGCTGCCTCATCGTATTCGATGCCGGAGGAACGAATCGCACCCTCTAGTGAAGAGACCAAGAACGGCATGGCGACGAACGTCTGAGCCATGACCACAGCGAGAGTGGAGAAGCCAATTTCAATGCCGAGGACGCTCAGGTGCTCGCCGATCAGGCCGCGGCGTCCCCAGGTGAGCAGCAACGCTAGGCCGGCTACAACGGGCGGCAGCATCATGGGCAGCGTAACCACGGTTCTGATCAGTCGTGCCCACCAGTTATCCGGAAGGTGCGCCAGCGCGAACGCCAGCGGTACGCCTAGCAGCAGCGAGACCACAAGTGTGATAGCGCAGGTCTTAGCCGAGAGGGTAAGCGCGTCTATGCTCACGTCTGTGGTGATCAGGCTAATGAAGTCGGTCCAGGGCGTGCGGAGGGTGATGGTGACCAGCGGAATGATCAGGAAGATGCCCGCCAGTAAAGCTGGCAGCGTCAACCAAGGTGCGAGATCGGCTTTCTTCATAATTTCGTTGAGTGCGTTAAAGATGACGCTCGCGGCTAAAGCTGTCGCTCCTAGCCGCAGGCGTCATCATCGGGTTACTTGGTTGGAGCGCTGAAACCGTACTTAGCCAGAATCTTCTGGCCGGCCTCGGAAAGAACGGCGTCCATGAAGGCCTGTGCGCCCTCCTTGTTGGCGGCGTTCTTCACGATCGCGACGCGGTAGTCGTTGACGACCTTGTCGGCGCCAGGAATCTCGATGACCTGAACCTTGTCGCCAGCGTTCATGGCGTCGGTCTTGTAGATCAGGCCGACGTCGCCCTCACCAGCGGTGATCTTGGCCTGAACGTCCTTGACGTTCTGCTCCTTTGAAACCGGGTTCAGCTCGACGCCGTTCCGCTCAGCCAGGGTTTTGGTCGCGTTTCCGCAAGGAACCTCGGGGGCGCAGATGACCAGCTTTTTGCCGGCCAGCCCGTCAGTGGTGAACTCCTTAACATCGGCCGGATTGTCGGCGGGGGTCACCATGACCAGGGTGTTGGTGGCGTAGGAAACGTCCGGCCCGACGTCGCCGTTCTCGGTGGCCTTGGTCATGTTCTTCTTGTCGGCTGTGAGCAGGATGTCGGCGGGCTGGCCCTGGTTAATGCCGTTAACCAGGTTCTGTGAGCCGTCGAAGTTGAAAGTAACCTGGGTGCCGGGGTGCTCCTTGAGGAAGACATCGTCGTTGACCTCCTGCAGGGCGGTGGTCAGAGAGGCCGCCGCGAAGACGGTCACGGAGCCGAGGCTCTCGCCGCCCGCAGAGCTAGCGGCAGGCTCGGAGCTCTCGTTGCTGTAGCAGGAAACCAGGGTGAAGCTGAGCAGCAGGGCGCTCAGCAAAGCCAAAAGGCGCTTCATGTTCACCTTCTTCGTTTAGTTATCCGGGTTTGTCCGGTTAGACCGGGCTTGACCGGCTACTTGACGATAGACACGTTGGTCGCCTTGACCTGGGCCTTGGCGATGACGCCTGGTTCTAGCCCGAGATCCTCAACGGCCTCCGTGCTGATGAGCGATACCACCCTGTAAGGTCCGCACTGCATGACAACCTGGCTCATCACCTTGTCGCTCTTGACGTCGATGATCAAGCCCTTAAGAAGGTTTCTGGTTGAAACGTCCTTGGAGCCAGAAAGCTGGTGCTCCTGGTTCAGGTATTTGGCCAGCGAGATGCCGCTGACCTTGCGAGGGGACGACCCCTCTACAGCCTCGATCCTGCCGTCTTCCAACCAGCGGCGGACGGTGTCGTCAGAAACTCCAAGCAGCTCTGCGACCTCAGAAATTCGATAGCTCATCACGCACATCACCCTATCTACAAATCGGCAAAAAACGCCCTTTTTCTCCGCGAAATCGGAAAATATTATAAAACATTTGCTTAGGTCTGGAATTGTCCCAACTGGAGGCTCTCAGAAAATGTCGGTCAGGCGCTGACGAAGCAACACTTCTGGGACTAGTTTATTTCTCGCTGTCCATCCCCAACGCGTGCCACGCCAAACAGACCGTCGCTCTAACTCATTGCTTCTGAGTGCTTCAGGGGTGAAAGTTTTCAACTCGAGGGGGTTAAGAGGGGGTGAAATTCCGTAAAGCATATTTTTAGTAAATAAAAACTACTTCCCAGCTCGTCGGAATTTTGAGCGTGAATCAGCTCTTGAGGAGTTTTCCTGGGCGAAGTCGCACCGAAGAAATTGGAAATGTGTCCCGCTTTTCAGCAATTACTGTAGCTAGAGTACTCAAAAATGCTTATCTGAATCGGGGGATTCAATGCACCAAAGGACGACAGCCGTTACCCGACCGGTGGCTAGGGCACCATTGCCCTAACCGCTAGCGGCATCCTGCTGGTGATCGTATCTGCCGGCGTCCTGATCGCAGCGAACCGCCGCAAGAAGGCCTCGCTGGCCTAACCCCACAATCCAGGCTGTGGCAACACCAAAGACACCCCCTATGTGAGGCCCCTCTTACCTCACGGGTGTTGCCGCAGCCCTTTGGCGCACTGCCTTTAGGTTCGCGGCCCTCTTGAGCCCGTGGCCCTTTTGGGGCCCGTGGCCCTTTTCAGGCTCGTGTCTTTCATGTGTTCGCAGGTTAGCGGAAACAGGTATCGGATATGTCTGCTTCTACGCCGAAGGCGAGTTATAGGTTTAGACCTTCCACTCTCACCGCCCATCGCGGGCTGGCCAACGCCACCATGTTTAACAACCTTCCCCAGCTGGAGGAGGGCGACACCTTCACTATCGAGGTTTTCGGCGACGTCCTTACCTATCGAGTCCTCGACAAAAAGACTGTTGAGCCCGAAGGCCAGGCTAGATGAGCCCCAGTTTCTTGCCTGCCTCGACCGCCTGATCTCTGCTGCTCACGTTCAGGCGACGATACGTGGCGCGGCACGTCGACTTAACCGTTTCCTTGCTGATGTACAGGCGCTGCGCGATTCCGGATAGAGTCAAGCCGGCGGCCAACAGCCGCAATACTTCTCTCTGCCTCGGGGTCAGGATGCCTGATAGCTCCTGGTCTTCGCTGCCCGACTGCTGCCTGGTTGAGTCGTCCTTCGTGATCGCCGCGACGATGAGCTTCGCGGCCTTCTTCGGAAAGAGCGGAATCAACTCGGAGACGTCCCGCCAGTTGACAACGTCCATGATTGCCGGAATCTCGTCAGAATTACGGTCGAGAGAAAGCAGGCAGGCGATCTTTATCGTGTAGCCGAAGACGCGCGCGATGATCGGAATGTCAGAATCCAGCAACAACCTGTTGACGCTATCCAGAGCCTTTACGGCGTCGCCTTCTAGAAGCGCGATGCGCGCCTCGACGATATCCGCACAGTACGGCGGCATCCAAGAATTAGCGATGATGCTCTCGGCCTTTTCTAGGTTATTTTCGTTGGCGTACAGCAAGAACAAATAACCGGATAAAATCCACCAATGCCATTTCGGGGTGTGCAGCCAGACGACCCGATTCAGGATTCCTTGGGCATAAGTAATCGCAGACTTCTTGGACTGAATCGAGGACCTAAAAAGCGTAATCGTCGCGATCTTCCAGGGCGCGTAGGGACCCGATAAATCAATATCGGCGGAACTGCTTAACAGGCTCTCATCGATCTTCGCGTGCAGGTGAGAATCGGTTAGTTTAATCAATTCCTCAGCCTGGGGGCTGTAATTCTTCCATTTTGACCGATATTCATCTGTGAAATGTTCGCTTTCGGACACGTCGAGATTAATTGCCGCGATGAGCGCGCAGCGGGCTGCGACGTTAGCGTTTAGTCTGGCGAAATTACCGACGAAGTCGGAATATTCCGCCGTGAGCATTTTATTTATCTGCGCGAGGCGAGCGACTTCCTTGAACATGCCACAGGCTATTCCCTCGTCGATGGTGCCGTTAATCACCTCGATCGACAGCGTGATGTCGTTTTCGGAATACTCCTGCAGTTTCTTTGGATTTTTGACCAACGCAGAGAACAGATCCGTGTAGTGACTGACACGCGCGCTGACCAGGGCCTCATCCAACTCATTCATTGGCTTGTCGTAGCGCCCTAGGTTGCTGGCTAGCTCCTCGACCAGCGTGCCCTTCGGGTGGTCAGTTGTCCTAGGCAGCAGGAATCGCAGCTTCGCCCACAGGTCGCCAGCCCAGTAACTGAGATCCGACCTCGACAGGCTAAGGAATTCGTGGGCAGTGCAAACCGAGGTCAATTCGACGGGCGGATGCTTAGGGAAACAAGCCAGCATCAGGCTTCTCTCGTCCGCGGAAAGAAGGGAGAGCCAAATGAGCCGATACTTGAGCACGCTCTCTAGCTCTTTCCAGGCGTTAAGCCAGGTCAAAACCTTTATCTGGTCTGTGATTACGCCGTCGTTAAGGTTATAGAGCTGTTTGATTTTTTCGTCGCGGATCCGGAAATTTTCGCCAGGATTCTTCTCCTCGTTAATCCGGTGCAGATGAACGGAAAGGCAGTAGGGGATGAGCCTGTTTTTGGCAGATAGCTCGATGACGAAGGTTGCCGAGATTGAGTCTGCAGATAGCCCATCTGAGACCTTTTTGAACGTGTCATCGGTCAGAATTGGGGCCCAAGCGTAGGGCTCAATCTGGTCGGCGAGCGGCGTCTCAGAGATCCTCTCGGCCCAGGCACGGGAGATCTCCTCGAACTCTGCGGTCCAATAGAAGAAGTGATTATCGCTCAACGCAGCGACCAACGAGGCCGCTCCGCCCGTGGTGACCAGGCGGATAGCGAGATTCTGATTTGATACATCATCGAATATCTCGGCCAATTCCTGCATTGTTAGGCGGAAATCATTCGCCGAGAAGATTAGATCCGCGTCCGAGCGCATCCTCACGGGAATTATGTCGGTGTCGGATTCGATGACTATCGCGCTGTTGTGATCCTTGCGATAGAGGAAAAACTCGCGGATGCTTGCCCAGCTGGCATCGATTTCTGTGCGATCCCCCCCCCGCAGCCTAATCCCGCCCGGGCCTGTGTCTTGTCCACATATCCGCGGCCGCGCGGGCTCTTATACCCATCTCCG
>CAUPIJ010000014.1:0-43943 GCA_963511305.1 uncultured Propionimicrobium sp. | reverse complement strand
TTTAAGCGTTTCAAGATAGGGTTCAGGGCGCCCAAGGGGTAGCCAATCGGTGTGGATGAAAAGGTGCATCACTCTCATAGTTTTCGCGCCGGCTGCGGGCCGGCGTCCGTTCTAACCGGCTTAGTGGTCGGTGAGCGCCATGAGTGACCTCTGGGTTTCGGTGGGCGTAATTTTTCTGCTCTTCTTTATTGGCGGCATCTTTTCTGCTTCAGAGATGGCGCTGGTCACCCTGCGCGATTCTCAGATCAAGAAGCTCTCCCACAAGGGCAAGCGGGGTCGGGCGATCGAGAAACTGACCAGCGATCAGAACCGTTTTCTGTCTTCGGTGCAGATCGGGGTTACGGTCGCGGGCTTCCTGAGTTCGGCGTTCGGCTCCGACTCGCTGGCCAACAAGTATCTGGGGCCGTGGCTCGACTCGATGGGCGTGCCGGCGGCAAATACCATCGCCATCATCCTCGTGACCGCGGGTATTTCGTTCCTGTCGATCGTGCTATCCGAGCTGACCGCCAAGCGCCTTGCTCTGCAGAATACCGAGCAGTTCTCGCTTGCGCTGGCACCGCTGGTCGACGCGATCGCCACGGTTTGCCGTCCCCTGATCTGGCTGCTGGGCAAGTGTACGAACGTGATGGTGCGCGTTCTCGGCGGCGACCCGGATGCGGGCAAGGAGTCGGTCAGCGAGGAGGAGCTTCGCTCGATGGTCGCCAGCGCCGAGATGCTCGGTGTTGATGAGCGGCGCATCGTGGACGACGTCTTCAACGCTGGCGATCGCAGCCTGCGCGAGGTGATGGTGCCGCGCACGGAGGTCGATTTCCTGGACGGCAACGAGCCAGCTGAGGACGTCATTGGTCTGGTGGTAGATCGGGAGCATTCGCGCTACCCCGTGATGAACGGCTCGCCCGACCAGATCGTCGGTTTTCTGCACGTTCGAGACTTCATGAAACTTGATGACGCGCAGTTGAAGGAACCAATCGTGAATCTGGTGCGTCCGGTCATCTCGCTGCCGGAGACCGTGCGGGTTTTGGTCGCGCTCCGCATGCTGCAGCGCGACAATGCTCACCTGGCCATCGTGCGGGACGAGTACGGCGGCACCGCCGGCATCGTCACCCTCGAGGATCTCGTCGAGGAGTTGGTTGGTGAGATTACCGATGAGTACGACGTTGTCGACGAGCGCTACGCCGAGCACCTTGATCAGCACGATCTAGAGGGTCTCACATCGCTGGAGGACTTCGAGGAGCGCGCCCATTTAGTGCTGCCCGAGGGGCCTTATGACACCGTAGCGGGTTATTTCATGGCCCAGATTGGCAGGCTACCCGAGTTGGGTGACGAGCTATTCGCTCAGCTGCGCCCATCGGGACCGTTGGGTGAGGAAGACGGCAGCGAGGTGCCGGTAAAGTTCACCGTCATTGAGATGGACGGTCGCCGCGTCGCCTGGCTCAGGATGCGCAGGGCGCTTCGCGCGGATGGCAGCCCTGGCGCAGAATCCGCGCAGGAACAGGTAATCATCTCGGATACTCAGTCGCGAAACGGCCTGGCCGCGCTGCAACACGCTGAAGATCTGGCCGATGAAGATTAGTTAGAGGTAGGAATCGCTATGAATCGATTGAGCAAGATCGCCGCTAGCGTAGCCGTTGCCAGTGTTCTCGTCCTGTTGGGTGGTTGCGCAAAGCCGCCGGCAGCTGAGGCTCCGGAGCCGTCTTCGGCCGCGTCAAAGGTAGAAGATTTTAAGGCCTGCATGGTTTCGACCGAGGGCGGTTTCACAACTCCGATGGGTAAGCAGGCTCAGGCGGGGCTGGCCAAGAGCCAGGAGCTGCTCGGCATCGAGACTAACGAAATCGAGGCCGATGATCTGCCGCGTGCGCTACAGCAGATGGCCAGCTCGGGCTGCAAGCTGATCTTCGGGGTCGGCTCTGACATGACCGCGCCGCTGGAGGCAGCGGCGAAAACGAACCCGGACGTCAGTTTCGCGCTACTCGGAGGCACCCCGGAACAAAGCCTGCCTAATCTGAAGCCGATGGCGTTTAACACCCACGAGGTGGGCTTCTTGGCCGGATATTATGCGGCTAGCCAAAGCAAGAGCGGCACGGTCGGAGTCTTCGGTGGGCTGCTCATCCCCTCGGTGACGATGTACCTCGACGGTTTCGTTCAGGGCGTTGCACACTATAACGATAAGAATTCCGCAAAGGTGAAGGTCATCGGCTGGGATCAGGAGGCCAAGACCGGCAGCTATATCACCGATGGCGATCCGTTTAACAACCCCGAAGGGGCAGCAGCCCTGACTAAAGATCTTATCGACCAGGGTGCCGACGTCATCATGCCGGTCGCCGACAAGTCGAACGAGGGCGCGATTGAGCCCGCGAAGGCCGCTGGAGCTAAGCTGATCTGGAGCGATGTCGACGGCTGCCAGGCAAACTCGAAGTCCTGCGATGTGGTCATTGCCTCCGCGATCCGCGACTACACCACCGCGATCAGCGATGTGATCTATCAGGCCAACGAGGGCGGTTTCTCTAACTCCGCGTACGTCGGCACGCTGAAGAATTCTGGTGCCAAACTCGTCGGCATCTCCGACGATGGCGCTAACGAGAAGCTCCGTGAGGTCAGCGACGGCATCGTCGCTGGCAGTATCGAGGTCAAGAGCGACGCAGCGATAGGCTAATAGGCATGATCATCGCTGCTGCGGACGGCTCCGCGCTGAATAACCCCGGTCCTGCCGGCTGGGCCTGGTTCATCGACGAAAACAACTGGGCAGCCGACGGCTGGGCGGACGGCACCAATAATCAGGGCGAGCTGAAGGCTGTGCTTAATCTTCTCTTGGCTACTGAGGGTTCGGGTGAGCCGCTGAAGATTCTTTGCGACAGCCAATACGTCATCAACACCGTCACCAAGTGGACGCCCGGCTGGAAGCGCAAGGGCTGGAAGAAGGCCGACGGCAAGCCGGTGCTGAACCTTGAGCTGGTGAAGGCTTTGGACGAGGCTTTGGTTGGCCGTCAGGTGCAATTCGAGTGGGTCAAGGGGCACTCCGGCCACAGCCTAAACGAGGCGGCAGACGAGCGGGCCAGGGGAGCGGCGACGGCAGTCCAGCAGGGGCGCGAGGTGAACCGAGGCCCCGGTTTTCAAGGCACTTGGGCTGCTCAAGCAACCACAACCGAGCCGGGTTCCGAGCCCGAAGAGGGCCAACTAGATCTATTCTCTGGCGCTTTCGAGCAGGCGAGTGAGCCGGTTACGAAACTGGCCGCGTGCCCTAAAACCTCGAGCGAGGACGCCCCAAAACCCCTAGCAACTCCAGCAAAGGAGTCAGAAATGAAGCTGACCTTTATCGGATGCGGAAATATGGGCGAGGCCATGCTCGCTGGCGCCCTGCGCGCAAGCGTGGTTAAGCCGGCCAACGTCCGCGTTAACACCCACACCGAGGCAACCATGAGCCGGCTAGCCGAGAAATACGGCATCAAGGCTGAAAAGCAGAAGGCCAAGGCAGTCGCTGGCGCGGACGTGGTGGTTATCACCACCGAGCCGTCTGGCTATCCGGAGGTTCTGGCGGAGATTGCACCGGCCATCGCCGAGGACGCTCTAGTGGTCAGCGTCACCCCCGCCTACAGCATCGATCAACTGCGCGGTTTCCTGGGCTCGAGTGGCCGCATCGTGCGAACCATGCCGAACATGCCAGCCCAGATCGGCAAGGGGGTCACGGGCGTGGTTTTCGAGGAATCCGTGGACACCTCCCAGCGCGAGACGATCCTGGGCTTTCTTGAGAGCTTCGGCGCCGCCTTCGAGGTGCGCGAGGATCAGCTAGGCGCGGTGACAGCGCTCGCCGGTTCTGCGCCTGCTTTCATCTACATGTTCATCTCCGCGATGGCCGACGCTGGTGTCGATTTCGGCATGACGCGAGTCCAGGCCCTGCAGATCGCCACGGCAACGGTCGAGGGATCAGCGGCATACGTGCGCGAGCGCGATCACCGAGTTGCGGACTTGCTTGAGGGCATCAGCTCACCGGGTGGCACGACCATTCGCGGCATAATCGAGATGCAAAAGTCTGGCGTCCCAGCAGGAATCATTGAATCGATGCGAGCGATAGTCGCGAGATACAACGAAATGAATGGTTAAAAAGTTTGGGCCCTGGCGAAAGCTAGGACCCAAACAAGAGTGGGCGATGGCAGGTTCGAACTGCCGACCTCTTCGGTGTGAACGAAGCGCGCTACCACTGCGCCAATCGCCCGATGCGATAAGCAAGATTACCCCGGCACGGGGTAGTTGTCCAAGTTTCAAGCTCGTTTTCCTGCTCGCCTAAGCTGCATAGCTGATTGCGAAAATACTCAGAGTGGTTTGGTGCTTGGCTGTTGGGTACCCACCAACTCGGTTATTTCGGCTGACGGCTCCACGAATTGCGACCAGGAGCCTGCCACGTTGAACTGGGTGAAGGTCGCTGTGGGGTAGTTGCAGGTCAGGGTGTCCGACGCCCTGCTGTCCTTGCTCCACGAGAGCTCCGCAGCAAGGCGCGGGATGGCCGGTGCGTGCGCAACCACCAAAAGCGAGTTGATGTCGTCTGGCACTTCCGAGATTCGCTGACGCAGCGTCCCAACTGAACACAGATAGAGCGCGCGCATGTATTCGACGTGCGGCTCGCCGGGCAGGGCTAGGCGGGAAAGCGTTTCGCGGGTGCGCGCGGAATCTGAGCACATCACCATCTCGATGCCCTCTTCGAGCAGGATCAGACCAGCTTCTTTGGCTTGGCTGCGTCCCCATGGCGAGAGCTTGCGTTCGTGATCGCTGGCGCCACTGCGCGACTCGGCTTGTGCGTGACGCATCAGAAACAACTTCTTGGTCATGTCTTTAGATGTTATCCGCTGGCAAATCTCGAGAGCGCGCTCACCGGCACGAATCTCGACCACGTTGGCTGAGGCAACAGGATAATTCTCTGTGAAGAATCGGTGAAGCAGATGTTTTGTGGTTAGATTTTGCATTTCGCAAAAACTCGGCTAAGTTAGTCCACGCACTTGAAAACACACGCGAGGCCGAAAAGCCAGGGCTGAAACAAGTTTTGCGGACGTGGCTCAGTTGGTAGAGCATCACCTTGCCAAGGTGAGGGTCGCGGGTTCGAATCCCGTCGTCCGCTCGGAGAAGGTCTGAGGGCCTAGGCTCCTCATAATGGTGGAGTGGCCGAGAGGCGAGGCACCGGACTGCAAATCCGTTTACACGGGTTCAAATCCCGTCTCCACCTCGGGCGGTTGGCGCAGCGGTAGCGCGCTTCCCTGACACGGAAGAGGTCGCTGGTTCGATCCCAGTACCGCCCACCACCTAATTTTCTTGGTTTTCCGCTCTGGTTAGCACTTTTACTCGTATTGCTCCATGTGGCTGCGTGATGTTTCGCGTTTTTACCCGGTAAAGAATTCCCCGCGTAAAACATGGGTGCGCGGCAAAATTTTTTTACCTGTTACCGTAAAACGGTACAACTGGAAGCGTCTGGTGTGGCCGTGGTTTACTCATCTGGCAATCGATTCCACTGGTTTGACGCGGTGCCACCTTCTTCTTGTTTTCACGTTTTGGGTATTAACCCACATTCGAGTGGGTTTACTGGTGGAACACCAGCCATCTCCATGAGAACTTCGGCTACCACACGCCCGAAGAAATAGAGGCCGCGTGCTGAAAGAGCGAAGACAAATCAAATAAAATAGAAAACAAGGTAAATACTTAGGAACAAAACCCAGACCACTTCAATCATATCCCGATACAATCAACGCAAGGTCAGGGTGTTGTCCCCTCTATCAGAAGCGGAATAAAACCCGATAGTTAAGGAGCTTTGATGAGTAGATTTTCAGGCAAAATTGCAGTAGTCACCGGCGCTAGTTCCGGCATGGGCAGAGAGATCGCCCGGTCTTTGTGCGAGGAAGGGGCTACGGTAGTAGCGGTGGCGCGTCGTCTAAACAGGCTCGAAGAGCTGGCTGAAAAGTGTAAGAACGCGGAGGGGCAGATTATCCCTTTCAGGGCTGATCTCATGAATGACGATGAGAACCGAAAAATGATTGAGTTCGCCGTCGAGGAAGGTGGAAAACTCGATATCCTCGTCAACAATGCTGGCATGATGGACGAGATGAAGCCTGTTGGCGAAATCGACGTAGAACTCTACGACAGAGTCATGACCCTTAACGCAAAGAGCCCGATGCTCGCCACTCAGAGCGCTGTCTTGCAGATGGAAAAGCAGGAAACTGGCGGCAATATCGTGAACGTAGCTTCTATTGGCGGCACTAACGGGTGCAAGGCTGGGGCGGTTTACACAATGTCGAAGCACGCATTGGTTGGGCTTACCAAGAATACGGCGTTTATGTATGCCGGAAAGAACATTCGCTGCAATGTTGTGTGCCCGGGTGGTGTGAAGACTGAGGTAGGCATCAACATGACAGCACCGAGCCAGCTTGGCATAGAGAGGGTCATGGCTGGAGTCGATACCGGTATCAGGCAAGCTGAGGTTGAGGAGATTTCACCGTTGGTGTTGTTCCTGGCAAGTGACGCCGCGTCTTTCATTACGGGTGCTGTGGTAACGGCAGACGGTGGCGTGACCAGCGCGTAATCGATGCAGACCTAGGCACACGTTTCTAATTAGTACAAAAGGCTCAGATCTCTGCAGTCGGCAGGATCTGGGTCTTTTTTACTCTCAAGCCCGTCCACCAGCTGTGCATCAGGGGATAGACCTCACAGATTAACATTAGATTCATACTTACTATCCCTGAGACTGGTGATTGCCTTCAAAGATCTTTGAGAATTTATCAGAGCCAAACTTGCCTGGAACGGGGAATGGTGCAACGAAATGTCGTTTATTGAATCCGGTAGAGCCTATCTCCGTTACGAAAAAGTACTACGCAAAATCATGGGATTCGAGGATTTTTAAATCACGCAAGATGTTGCTGGTTCTCGCCGAAAACCAAAAAATGGAAGAAAATTTCGGGCGCTCTTTGTGCGGATGCCGTTAGAGACGAAATCCTTAAAACTGCTCGAGCGCGAGGAATAGATGTTGAGATATCGCAGCCTATAGAATCTAGCCCGAATATGCCTATGGCTAGGACATATATAGGCCATTATCAATCGGCTCCACTGTGTCGGTTGCGAGATTATTGCTACCGGGTCTACTGTTTTACTTATTTATTTTTGTCGCCAATATCGCGAAGGAGCCCAGATGAGCGACACTAGCAATCCAGCGCTAGCTGAACCCACCAATGATCCCTATATTTTGGATCCAAAAAATATCCTCGAGCCGCCAAAAACATTTGGTGCTAGTTTGCGTTATCTTGGCCCTGGAATGGTGACGAGTGCGGCTGTTGTCGGCTCCGGCGAGCTATTGACTGCGACCACGCTTGGCGCTGAGGCCGGGTTCATGCTGTTGTGGCTGATTTTCCTATCCACTTTCGTTAAGGTCGCCGTCCAGATTGAGCTGGCTAGGTGGTCAATCTCCACCGGGAAAACGGCTATGACGGGCTATGACCAGGTGCCGCCGAAAATCGGCAAACGCAGCTGGATTTCCTATATTGGCCTGCTCATGTTTTTGCAGATTATTATCGGTCAAGGTGGCGTCCTTGGTGCAGGGGCACTCGCCATGTCGATGGTTTTGCCAATCGGTGCAGACCCCCTTTCGACGACCTCGCTCGGTTTCTGGATTCTCGTCATGGTGGTGCTGACAATCGCAATCCATGCGGCGAATAAATACGACATCGTCGAAAAAGTCGCCACGGTGCTGGTGGTGCTGGTTACCGTGGGTGTGGTGGCTATGGTCATCGGGGTTGAATTCACGCCATTCAAATGGACGGCAAGTGACCTTGGCTACGGCATGACCTTCCGCATCGCCGCTGGCGCGATGGGTTTCGCCTTGGGCATGTTTGGCATGACGGGTGTTGGTGCGGGCGAAATCACCGCCTATACCTACTGGGTTGTAGAGAAAGGTTATGCCGCTTGGACGGGGGCGAATGACGGCTCCGAAGCCTGGGCTAATCGTGCTCGTGGCTGGATCAAGGTCATGAAGATTGACGCCTGGGTGTCCTGGGTTATCTATACTGCCTCAACTGCGGCTTTCTATATTTTGGGTGCTGCGGTTTTGCATCCACAAGGTCTCGAACCTAAGGGCAACAAGGTGCTGGAGGTTATTTCGCAGATATTCAGCTCAACTATCGGGGCGGGAGCTGCCACCGTATTTCTGGTCGGTGCAGCGATCGCGTTATTCAAGACTATACTCGCCAACGCGCCGGGCTTCTCACGTCAAATCACCAACACTTTGGCTGTCTTTAAAGTGTTTAACTGGAAAGAAACTCACGCGCGCAATCGCTGGCAGCGCGCTTTAGTAATTGTGTTACCCATTATTTGGGGTCTAACCGCCATCGTCTTCAAGTCCCCGCTAGCGCTCATCATCTTGGCTGGTATTGGCAACGCGATCTTCTTGATGGCAGTTGTCGTAGCCACCATATATCTGAACCGAACTGAAACCGACGACAGAATCAAAGATAAGCTGCCGTGGAATATCTATCTAGCCATTTCGTCCATCTCCGTCTTTGGGGTTGGCATTTTGGGACTTGTAGACCAAATCGCGAAAGTAATGTCTTGATTATCTGTTGATTTGAAGGAGAAAGTTATGAAAGCTGTTGTAGTACACGCCGCCAATGATTTACGTATCGATGATGTGCCAGATCCGGTCTGCGGGCCAGACGATGTGCTCGTCGAAATGGAGTGGGGTGGTATCTGCGGCTCCGATTTGGCCTACGTGAAAACAGGGCTGTCTGGTACCGCTCAGTTGCGCGACCCATTAATTCTTGGTCATGAAGTCGGCGGAAAAGTGGCCGAAGTTGGCAAGAATGTGGCCGGCGTCAGTGTTGGTGAGCCGGTGACGATTCACCCGGCAACGCTTGTCGGCAATCACACCATGCCTGACGATCTAAAGGAGCGCACGAATCTTTGGCCCGAGGTACGCTATTTTGGCTCAGCAGCTTTTTTGCCGCATGAGCAAGGCGGTTTTAGTCAGTACCGCATAGTGCGCCCTGACCAATTGCGGCCAATTCCAGACGGCGTAACTACCAAAGAAGCAGCCCTAGCGGAGCCTCTTGGTGTCGCCATTCATGCTGTTAATCGCGCTGGTGATGTTAGCGGAAAGCATGTTTTGGTCAATGGCAGTGGACCGGTAGGGGCGTTAGTCGTGGCTACTGTAAAGCAACGTGGAGCAAAAATTGTTTATGCGGCGGACTTCTCTAAGGCCGCCTTAGAGATTGCTAGACGAGTGGGTGCCGATGAGCTGGTGAATATATCCGTCGGTGACAATCTGCCCACTGATGTTGAAATATCTTTTGAAGCCTCTGGCGCCCCGCAGGCGATAGGTGACGTGTTGTTGGCTACCCGTCGCGGTGGCACTGTTGTTCAGGTTGGCAATCTGCCGGGTAGGGAGACACCGATCTTGCTCGGCCAACTCGTCACGCGAGAAATTAATTATCTTGGCTCTTACCGTTTCATTGACGAGATAACGGACGCCTTAGAAATGCTGAAAGACGTTGATGTCTCGCCGCTGATGACCCACGAATTCGACCTGGAAGACGCAGTGGAAGCCTTCCGCGTCGCGGCCGACCGCTCCACGGGCTCGTCAAAAGTGATGTTAAAACTGAGCTAAACGCTAAAGAGTTGCTCCCCAAAGGTTTCGCCTCTGGGGAGCAACGCTGTATTCACCTACGTTGTCTCGCGTTTTTCTAGAAGATGACGAAAACAACTGACGCTAGTGCGAAACCCGTCAAAGATTCCAGCGCCTGCTGGATTGTCCAAGTTTTCAGCATGGTCTTAACGTCCATGCCTAGCAGCCTGCCGACAAGCCAGAATCCAGAGTCATTGACGTGGGAGGCAAATACAGACCCGGCTGCGCAGGCTAGTGTTATCGCAACAATCTGGACGGGGGAGTAGCCGCCGGCAAGCACCGCCGGCGCCATCAACCCAGCGGCAGTGGTCAAAGCGACAGTGGCCGATCCTTGAGCGATACGCAGCAACGCGGCCACCAGATAGACAGCCAAGATGACTGGAATACCTAGATCGCCCATAATGTGAGCCACAGCATCACCAATACCGGAAGCGCGTAGTACGCCACCATACATTCCGCCAGCGCCAGTAATGAATACCACGGAGGCAATCGGTCCCAAAGAAGAATCGATCAATTGCTCTAGGGCGCTGCCCTTGAGCCCGCGAAAACCACCCAAAATCGGCAGTGCGACGAGCACTGAGATAAGCAAAGCGATACCACTCTTGCCTACGAAGGTAAACGCTTGAGCCCAAAGCTCATGACCCGTTATTGCACCGGCCTTAACGGCGAAATCAACGCCGGTATTTAAGAAAATCAACATCATCGGCAACAGCAGGATAGCGACGATGGTTCTAGGTTTGGGTGGGTTCTCGACGTCCTGGCCGTCGTGGCCGAATGCGGCGCCAACCACCTCAGTGAAGTTGAATTTCTTGCTGACGAATTTGCCCCACAAATAACCGGTCACGTAGAAAGTGGGTAACGCAATAATGACGGCAACCACTATTAAAATGCCAAGGTTTGTGCCGAAGAAAGTAGATGCTGCGACTGGGCCGGGATGCGGCGGTACGAAGACGTGCATGACCGAGAAAGCCACGGCGGTCGGGAAAGCGTAGAGCAGGATTGGCCCGCTAATGCGAGCCGCAACCGCAAAGACGATTGGCAGCATGACGACCAAACCAGCATCGAAAAACATTGGGAAACCCAGTAATAGTGACGCGAGCCCAAGAGCCAGTGGTGCGCGCTTTTCACCGAAGCGGTGAATCATGGCGTCAGCTAGTGCTTGTGCGCCCCCGGAGTGTTCGATTAACTTACCAAGCATGGCGCCAAAGCCGACAAGAATACCTACGTCACCTAAGGTGCTTCTAAACCCGCCCATAACTACGTCATAGAGTGAACCGGTTGGAATGCCCGCTGCGATTGCAGTCAACACCGACACCAGTACGAGGGTTATAAAAGCGTGAAGCTTGAACTTGATGATCAGAAAAAGAATTAGCAGAATGCCTGCTGCGGCAATACCTAGGAGCGGCCCTGCTCCAAGGGTTTGTTCCCAATTTTCCACGATGTCGTCCTAACAGTTAAAGGAAGGGTCTGCTGAAGGTTTGGTTGACAGTTTTCCTTTTGCTTATGCCGCTAGTTTAACGGCTTGTTTCATCATTGTTTCGTATTCGATTGGAATCCTTGATGATCGCCTCGGGCGCTTAGGTTAAGGATGTTCAGGCGGTGCTTGGGTCTGCTTCGGCGAAGATTAAATTGGACTTGTATGCGGGGCTGTTTGATGAATGCCTGGATGATGTGTCAGCGCGAATGGAGGGGCTTCTGTAGTTTTACCTTGCATTTACCGCGACGCCCTGACTAGGGTGCCTGTTTCTCTGACACGGAAGAGGTAGCTGGTTCGATCCCAGTACCGCCCACCACCTAAACCTTTTCTGACTAGGGCAAACGTAAAATCCATTTTGTCTAGGGGCAAATTCTTCGAGATATCCTATTTAACTCCGTACGTTCTCGCGCGCACAGGTGAATATATTGCTGCATTTCAGGAGGAGAATGGGAGGAGAATCGCTTTACCCAACCAGGCCCAGTTCTGCTGCTTAGGGTTTCGAGCTGGGAGGCAAAGCGAAACTGCTGGCTATCGATTTGATTACGGCAGCCCTTTTATTGCGCGGATATCTTCCATTTGTCCTATCGACGAACTAGTCTTTCTTGGCTGAAGATAGTTTTTCAAAGGTGATTGGTGTGCAGGCAAGGGCGGACGTAGCGAGTCACGCGGTGAATTATCGACCGGAGCTGCATGGTCTGCGTGCCACCGCAATCTTGATGGTCGCCGTCTATCACATCTGGGTCGGCCGAGTCAGTGGCGGCATTGACGTTTTTCTGCTGATCTCTAGTTTCTTGCTGATGCAGACCTTCCTGCGCAGGGTCGAACGAGATTCCGGGATCGGTCTGGTCGAATATTGGCTAAAGGCGTTCAAGCGCCTGCTGCCCCCGGCGGTCGTGACGATTCTGGGCACGGTGATCGCGGTAGAGGCCTTCTTCCCGCCTGAGCGGATCAGGGGAGCGCTGAGTGAGGCCGTCGCGTCGCTTTGTTACCACGAAAACTGGTATCTAGCAGAGAACAGCCTCGACTATTACGCCGACAAATCGTCCATCAGCCCGCTGCAGCACTTCTGGTCGCTGTCGATTCAGGGGCAGATTTTCGTGCTCTGGCCCGCGATCATTGCCCTCTGTTGGTTCGTGGCGAAGAAGACCAAGCTGAACGTCCGCGTGCTGCTGTTCGTGGTTTTCGGCTCGATATTCGCCCTTTCTCTGGTCTGGTCAATCTATGACACCGCTAACAACCAGTCTTATGCCTATTTCAGCACCTGGACGAGGCTATGGGAATTCGCGCTCGGCGCCCTGATAGCCTTGATCCTGCCGAAGATCGAAGGCTATTTTGGTTACGGCCCCGGAATCAAGGCTCATCGCGACATGCACATGCTACTTGGCAGGGTAGTGCTCGGCTGGATTGGTTTGATTGCGATGCTGCTGTGCGGTGTCGTGATCGACGTCGAGGGCAAGTTCCCCGGCTACGTCGCGCTGTGGCCACTGGGGGCCGCGATCTTGGTTCTTGTCGCCGGCAACACGGGCATCCCGTTCGCCTGCGACCGGGTTCTGGCCAGCGGGCCCCTGAAGTTCCTGGGCGATATCTCTTATGCGCTCTATCTCGTGCACTGGCCGGTGCTGATCACAACGCTGCAGCTAACTAAGTCCAGCCAAATGACGCTCTGGCAGGGAGTGATCGTCCTAGCGATCTCGATCTCACTGGCAGCCGTATTAACCAAGTTCGTGGACGCGCCCATCAGATACTCGGCCTGGGCTGCCAAACGCAAACTGAATAGCGCCGCTATCGTGGTGCTGTCTCTGGCGGTCGGACTGACGCCGGTTCTGACATATCAGAAGATGCTGAATGATCAGGCTGACAGCCAGCTGGAGTATGGCTCCGCGAATAATCCTGGCGCGCTTGTCTTGCAGGAAGATTACCTGCCGATCGGTGACCCTAACGCTCAGACGCTCCCGCTTCGAGAGAATATTGAGAGGGAATGGGCGGCAATCAGCGGTAGCGAGTGCATGGGTGAGTTTGCGCCTGATGACCCAGTGCTTGATGAGTTTTGCGTCCATGCGCCTGGGGATCCGCAAAAGGTCGCTTTGATCACCGGAAATTCCCGGGTAGAGCAGTACGTGCCTTTCCTGGAGCCTGCGCTAAAGGAGCAGGGCTGGGCGATCGTGCAGCTGCTCAAGGGTGGCTGTCCATTAATTAATAATGATTCGGAAAGCCTGCGGATTTTCGATTACCTGATGCAGACCGAAGAGGGGACGCCTCAGGACAGCGATGTCCACGACACTGAGCAGAGCCCGGCTGGCGCAGAGAGCCAGGTTGCGGAAACGTCAGTCGGAACGGAGCCGCAAGAAGAAATCGAATGCTCGAAATGGAACCGCGCGGTGGACGAATATATCCTCCGGGTTAAGCCGGGTCTGGTCATCACTGGCTCCACCATGCTGCCGCAAATTCAGAACCGCGACGAGGTCATCACGCCCGGTTTGGAAAAGTTGGTCGAGAAGTACACGTCGGAGGGCATCGACGTCCTGGCGCTTCGCGACGAGCCCAGGATCCAGAAGAACCCGTTCCACTGCATCGACGAGCTTGAGGACTCGCTAGATGATCTCGAGGCGCCGATGGCTAACGAGTTGATTGGGATGCTCTGCGGGGTGGAAGCGGACAAAATGTTCGCCGACCCCGACCCGGCCCTGCAGCTTCACGAGCACGTCCGCGGAGACGGGCAGCTCTTCCTGTTCGATCCGACGCCGTGGATCTGCCCAGATGGATTCTGCCCGACGATCATCGGCAATGTGCACGTCTATCTTGATCACAACCACCTGACGTCGACATACAGCAAGACGATGTATCCGCTGGTCAAGGATCAGTTGCAAGAAATTCTCGTGGCCGCCGCTAGTTAATGAAATCTGCCAACCCCGATTGCCGCCTTAGCGGCGCTTTCAGGCAGAATAGGGCGTGGAAACAGTCGTGCGGCCCAGTATGCCGCCGAGAATAGTTAGGAAGTTTCGTGTTGAAGAAAGTCAATGTCCTGCGCGATAACGAGCGTGAGCAGGTTGAGGCGGAAAATGGTTTCGATCTTTTCGGTAAAGATCAGACCATCGTGGCGATGAGGGTCAACGGCGAGAACGTCGATCTGGCCGCCGAACTATCCGAGGGCGACGAGGTTGAACCGATCCTTGATTCCAGCGATGAGGGGCTGTCGATCATCCGCCACTCTGCGGCTCACGTCACCGCCCAGGCCCTGCAGGAGATCTTCCCGCAGGCCAAGTTAGGCATCGGCCCGCCCATCACTGACGGTTTCTACTACGACTTCCAGGTCGACCCGCTGACCCCCGAAGATCTGAAGGACATCGAGAAGAAGATGACCCAGATCGTCAAGCAGCGCCAGAAGTTCGTTCGTCGCGAGGTAACCGACGAGCAGGCCAGGGTAGAGGAGGCCAACGAGCCCTTCAAGCTGGAGCTGATCGAGGACAAGGGCGGCGCTAACGACGCCGACGGCTCCTCCGTCGAGGTCGGCGGCGGCCAGCTGACCATGTACGACAACGTTCGACGCGACGGCAGCGTCGCCTGGACGGATCTCTGCCGCGGCCCGCACGTCCCGCACACCGGATACATCAAGGCCGTGGCGCTGACTCGCAGCTCGGCCGCGTACTGGCGAGGCGATCAGAACAACGCGGCCCTGCAGCGAGTCTACGGCACGGCATGGGCCACCCGCGACGATCTCAAGGCCTACAAGACCCGCATGGAGGAGGCCGCCAAGCGCGACCACCGCAAGCTCGGCCAGGAGCTCGACCTGTTCAGCTTCCCCGAGGAGATCGGCCCCGGCCTTTCCGTCTTCCACCCGCGCGGAGGAATCGTGCGCATGGAGATGGAGGACTACTCGCGCAGGCAGCACGTCGCCCACGGCTACAGCTTCGTGAACACCCCGCACATCACCAAGGCCGAGTTGTACAAGACCTCCGGCCACCTCGACTGGTACTCCGACGGCATGTACCCGCCGCTGCACATGGACGAGGAGCGCGACGCCGACGGCAACATCACCAAGCAGGGCTTCGACTACTACCTGAAGCCGATGAACTGCCCGATGCACAACCTGATCTTCGACGCCAGGCAGCGCTCGTACCGCGAGCTGCCACTGCGGCTGTTCGAGTTCGGCACGGTCTACCGCAACGAGAAGTCGGGCGTGCTGCACGGCCTAACCCGCGGCCGCGGCTTCACCCAGGACGACGCCCACATCTACTGCACCCGCGAGCAGATGCGCGACGAGCTGTCCAGCCTGCTCACCTTCGTGCTCGATCTGCTTCGCGACTACGGCCTGAACGATTTTTATCTGGAACTCTCCACCAAGAACCCGCAAAAATTCGTTGGCGACGACGCCACCTGGCACGAGGCCACCGAGACCCTGCGCGAGGTCGCCGAGGCCTCCGGCCTGGAGCTGATCCCCGACCCCGAGGGTGCGGCCTTCTACGGCCCGAAGATTTCGGTGCAGGCCAAGGACGCCATCGGCCGCACCTGGCAGATGTCGACGATTCAGCTCGACTTCAACCTGCCCGAGCGCTTCGACCTGGAATACACCGCCCCGGACGGCACCAAGCAGCGTCCGGTGATGATCCACCGAGCGCTCTTTGGGTCGATCGAGCGCTTCTTCGGCGTGCTGCTGGAGCACTACGCGGGCGCTTTCCCCGCCTGGCTAGCCCCGGTTCAGGTGGTAGGCATCCCGGTCGCCGAGGCCTTTGAGGGCTACCTGGGTGAGATCATCGACAGGCTGAAGGCTGCCGGTGTTCGCGCCGAGCTCGATGCCTCCGACGACCGCATGACCAAGAAGATCCGCACCGCGCAGCGCCAGAAGGTGCCGTTCATGCTGATCGCAGGCGGTGACGACGCCGATGCTGGCGCGGTCAGCTTCCGCTTCCGCGACGGCAGCCAGCGCAACCAGGTGCCGGTCGACGAGGCCATCAAAATCATCACCGAGCACATCGCCTCGCGATCCAATACAGACCTGAGCGCCAAGGCCGAAGGCACCGATGAGTGAGATAGAGGATGCGCTGCATTTCGCCGGCGTGCCCGACTCGATGCAGCGTCTGTGGACACCGCATCGGGTGGCCTACATCAACGGTGAGGACAAACCGGCGGACTCCAGCAGCATGGAATGCCCGTTCTGCCGCGCGCCCGGCAAGGACGACGAGGAATCACTGATCGTTTATCGCGGCCAGAGCGCGTACGTCGTGATGAATCTCTACCCGTATAACACCGGGCACCTGCTGGTTTGCCCCTATCGACACGTGGCCAGCTACATCGAATTGACCGAGGACGAAACCCGCGAGGTCGCTGAGCTTACGCAGCAAGCCATCCGGGTGATCTCGCACGTTTCGAACCCCCAGGGCTTCAACCTCGGCATGAACCAGGGCAAGATCGCGGGTGCAGGCATCGCTGCTCATCTGCACCAGCACATCGTGCCCAGGTGGCGAGGAGACGCCAATTTCTTGCCGATTATTGCGCGCACCAAAGCAGTCCCGCATCTGTTGGGCGAGACCCGCCAGCTGCTGGCGGATGCCTGGCCGGGCGTGCAGAAAGGTCGATAATGCTAGAGCATCTTAGGGGCTACTGGATCAAGCTGATCACCCCCGTCGCAAAGCTGCTGATGAAGGCTGGGATAACGCCTGACATGACCACCTGGGCGGGCGCGGTGATCTCGATCGCCACCTCGCTGATCTTCTTCCCGAATGGCTGGCTGTGGCAGGGCGCGATCGTGGTCACGATCTTCGTGCTCGCCGATTCCCTCGATGGCACGATGGCCAGGTTGACCAATCAGGCGTCGAAGTGGGGAGCATTCCTGGATTCCACGCTCGACCGCATCACCGACGGCTTCGTCTTCGGGGCGCTGGCGATCTACTACGTGAGCACCGGTCAGGACAGGCTCTGGTTCGCGATCGGCATCTTCGCGCTGATCTTCGGCCAGGTCACCTCGTACGCGAAGGCCAGAGGAGAGTCGCTAGGCTACGAGGTCAAGGGCGGTTTGGCTGGTCGCGCAGACAGGCTGCTGGTCGGCATGCTCGGTGCGTTCCTGACCGGCCTGGGCGTCAAATGGGCGCTGCCTGCGGCCTTCGTGATTCTGCTCGTCTTCGGAATGATCACCGTTGCCCAGCGGATGTGGATAGTCAAACGCGCCTACACTGCCGAAAAGGCTGAAGCTGCTGAAGGAGACGGGGGACAGTGAGCGAAGCCGCCAAGCTAGCCGCGCTGAAGATCGCCGCGCACATCCCAGCGGCAATTTGGCGGCCGGTAGGTAGCGCGCTCTCGGCCTGGCTCTCGTGGCGAGAGCCAAAGGCCGTCAAGCAGTGGCAGCTCAACTACGAGGTGGCAACGGGGCAGCGACCCAGCCCCGCGCAGACCAGGGCGGGAATGCGTTCCTGGTTCCGCAACACAGTCGGATCTTTACAACTGGGCAAGTGGAGCCCAGAAAAAATTAATCGTCTGGTCTATGTGGCTCCTGACGACGCTGAGAGGCTTCGAAAGCACCGGCGGGAAACCGGGCTGGTGCTGGCGCTGCCGCACATGGGCTCGTGGGACATGGCGGGGGCCTGGGCCTGCCTGAACGGGCTGCCCGTCACGTCGGTAGCTGAGAAGCTGCCGGCGGGCCAGTTTGAATATTTTAGCGGTATCCGGGAGCGGCTAGGCTTCCAGATCTTTAGCCACAAAACCTCCGGCCTGGTGCCCAAACTCTGCGAGCAGATCAATCAGGGTCGCGTGGTCTGCCTGGTCGCCGACCGCGATTTCAGTCGCAGGGGAGCGAAGGTCACCTGGCCGGGTGCGAAGCAGGAATACGAGATGACCATGCCGCTCGGCTGCGCGCTGATCGCCGAGCGAACCGGCGCCGTCGTCGTGCCGGTGGCGCCCTGGTTTGACGGCTCGGTGATGAGAATCCACATCGGACAAGCCATTACGCCCCCAGACGGCGCAGACCAGGTAGCCTATATCACGCAGGCAATGGCCAGCTATTTCGCTGAGCAGATAGCAGCGCACCCCGTCGATTGGCACATGATGCAGCGCTTTTTCCCAGGAGTGAGACCATGAAGAATAGCGATATCAAGAGGGTCGGAATCGTCTGTCCCTACTCGTTCGTTAGGCCTGGTGGTGTACAGAACCACGTGCTGGGCATGGCCGGTTGGCTGAAGCGGGAGGGCTACGAGATCGGGATCCTCGCTCCGGGCTATCCCGATTCTGAGCTGCTGGACATCTATGGCGTCAACGCAGCCGACTTCACTACTGCTGGGCGGGGCGTGCCGATTAAGATCAACGGCTCGGTGGCCAGGGTCAACTTTGGTCCGACCGTCGCCCGAGCCGCATATCGCTGGCTCAAAAACGGCAAGTGGGACGTCGTCCACGTTCACGAGCCGATCACCCCAACTCTTTCTCTTCTGACGCTGTGGCTCACCGACACCCCGGTGACCGGAACCTTCCACAGCGCCAGCCCGATCTACAAGGCACTTCGCACCTTCAACAGGATGCTGCCCAAGAGCGTCAGCAGGCTCAACTCGGCGATCGCGGTTTCGTCGCTTGCCGCCGAAGTAGCCAACGCGCACACCGGCATCGAGCCGGTGGTGATCGGAAACGGTCTGGAGATCTCCGACTACACGCTGGCGCCTTGTCAGGGCGAGTGGCGCGGCGGCGACAGCCCGCTGATCACCTTCCTCGGCCGATACACCGAATCGCGTAAGGGCTTCCAGGTCTTGACCGCGGCGCTGCCGCTGATCCGTGACAAGTACCCAGACGCCAGGTGCGTGGTGATGGGGCACGGTCCGGAGATGCATATTCCGGGTGTCGAATTCGTCGGCGGGGTCAGCGATACCGAACGCAACGAATGGTTGATGCGCTCTGACGTTTACGTCGCTCCGCAGACCGGCAGAGAGAGCTTCGGTATCGTGCTTATCGAGGCGCTCGCCTGCGGCGCGCCCGTGGTAGCCAGCGATCTGCGCGCGTTCACAGACGTGCTTACCGACGAAGAGGGCATCTGCGGGCACGTCTTCCAGGCAGGCAATCCGCAGGCCCTGGCCGACGCCGTCCTGGCCAGCCTCTCTGAGCCACGGGATCAGCGTCTGCAGCGCGGCCGGGACGTCGCCGCCCGCTACGACTGGTCGGTGATCGGCCCTCAGGTGATTAGGATGTATGAGCTGGCCAAGAACAGGCGTCAGCGGCTTCATCCCAAGTCCGCTAAGTAGTTGGCTATACACTGGTTGTCGTGAACAGCAGGTCGGACAGCAGAATCTTCACGATTCCTAATGTGCTGTCTTTTCTGCGCCTGATCGGAGTGCCGTTCTTCTTGGTTCTGATTCTGCTCGGCCGCGATTTAGCAGCGGTAATTCTGCTAGCCGTGGCCAGTTTCACTGATTTTATCGATGGCATAATTGCCCGCCGGTTCAACCAGCAGAGCAAGCTTGGCGCTGGTAACTGGGCGCTTTCTTCGGCAGCGAAGATCTTTGGTTGGACCTTTGCCTGGTGGGGTGCTTTCATGTATTGGTGGGCGGGTCTCATCTACGTAAAGCAGACTGTCGGCCTGGCGCGAGGGGTAAGCCATGACTAGCAGGCGTCCGGACGAGTCGATGGAGCTGCTCAATTCCATTATCCGCGAGTCGAATATTCGCCCCGACGAGGTCGTCGATAAAACGCCTAAGGGCTGGCGAGACATCGGAGTTTTCGTGGTCTGTGTGCTAGCCGGGCTGGCCATGGCTGCGTCTGCAGTCACCCTAGGTCAGGCCCGCCCGCAGGCAGTCGCGGAAAGGGACGAAATCGCTCAGCGAGCGATCGCGGTCGAGAAAGAAAACGAACAACTGAGAAAGACCCTGGGAGAGCTGAGGGAAGAAACCCGAAGGATGCGCGACCAGCGAGGCGTCGCTAGTGATCAAGATCTTTTAGAGCTCGAGACCCTAGTGGGCTTGCAGGCCGCGAAGGGCCCTGGCATCATCATCGAGATGCAGGAGGGCGCCCTGAACCAGAGCGAAAAAGAAAACGATGAGTCCAGGATCTTGGACGACGACCTGCAATACGTGGTCAACGGCCTCTGGCAAGCGGGGGCCCAGGCTGTCGCCATCAACGACTACCGGGTGACGTCCCGAACCGCGATTCGGCAGGCTGGCCAGGCAATCACGGTTAACTATCGGTCGTTGAGCAGCCCCTACAAAATCGTCGCGATCGGCGATAAAAATCTAGCAGCCAACTTTGCTAACACGTCCGGTGGCGTCTTGCTCGGACATTTGAAGCAAAATTATTCAATCGAGTGGTCGCTTAAGACCAGCCAGGATCTCACGCTTCCTGCGGATCCAGGCTTGGCGCTGACTAATTCCACACCGCTCGGGGAAGAAAGGTAAAATATGTGGGCGATTCTTGGACTCTTGGTGGGCGTGATCGTTGCCCTGATCTGGCGGCCCGAACTCCCCATTGGCCTGCAGGCTTATCTGCCGATCATGATTATCGCGGCGATCGACGCGCTGATCGGCGCGTTTCGCTCGCATCTGCAGAAGACGTTCTCGCAACGCATTTTCCTGATCTCCTTCGTCTCGAACGTGGCCGTGGCAGCCGCCCTGGTCTGGCTGGGCGATCTGCTGGGCGTGGGCAGTCAGCTGTCAACCGCTGTCCTGGTTGTTTTGGGTATCCGAATCTTCACCAACGCGGCCTCTATCCGGCGGGAGATCCTGCATGCGTAAGCTAGCGGAAAAGTTCTTCAAGCCCTCCAAGACCCAGCTGGTTCTGGCCGTCGCGCTGGCATTCTTGGCGTTCGCCCTAGTCACGCAGCTGGCTAGGCCGGCGGCAACTAACCCCTATGCGGGCATGCGTCAGGACGACTTGATTCAGGTGCTTGACGGCCTCAACGACGAGGGTGAACGGTTGACCAAGGAGATCAACGAGTTACGAACCACCAGGGACAAGCTGCAGAGCGGCCTGGACGCCCGAGAGGTCAGCGAGGAGGAAGCGGCCAAGCGAAAACAGAATCTATCCGTGCTGGCAGGGCTGGTTCCCGCTAGCGGCCAAGGGGTGAAAATCACGGTCTGGGCTCCGGAGCAGAAACTAAAATCCGGTACCCTGCTTAACGCGATCCAGGAGCTAAAAGACGCCGGTGCCGAGGTGATCGAGCTGAACAATTCGATCAGGCTTGGGGTGGATAGCTGGTTCGGCGACAACGAAAACGGCATCGTCGTCGACGGCCAGCAGCTAGATAGCCCGATCACGATCAAGGCCATCGGCGACCCGCACGCCTTGGAGGAGGGCGCCAAGTTCCGCGGCGGCCTGGTTAGCCAGATCGAGGCGCCTCAGGTCGGGGGGAGCGTCACCATCGAAAAGAACGACAATATAGTGATCGAGTCGACGCGGGAATTGCCAGAAGTGAAAATCGCTAAACCCGCGTAACGAGAGCCCATCCCCAACTTTTGTTGGCTAGGGGCTAGAGTTAAGGCAGGATATTTACCTAATATTTATTTGGTATTAGGTAACTGGTTAGCTGTGAACATTCGTTTTTGATTCCTAAAGCGCTGATTACAGCCGAACCGATAGAATCTAGCCAATAAACTTATTGGTCGCGATGAGGGGAGTGCGATGACTACTTGTTCGATGTGTGGCAAGGAAAATCCGAGCGAGGCTAACTTCTGCCAGGAGTGTGGCTTCAAGCTGGGCGCCGTCACTAACGAAACGACCCGCATCATTTCGGTTGTCGAGGACGAGGTTCGCGAGGATATCCGCACGGTTGAGCTCAGCTCCGAGGACGCCAACGCAGTCCGCGACCTACCCGAGAACAATGCCCTGCTGATCGTTACTCGCGGGCCCGATGTTGGCGCTCGTTACCTTCTCGATTCCGACGAAGTGACCGTTGGCCGTAGCCCGAAGAGCGACATCTTCTTGAACGACGTCACTGTTTCTCGTCACCACGCCAAGTTCATCATGGGTGACGGCAAGGTGACCCTGGCCGATCAGCACAGCCACAATGGAACCTATGTGAACCGCACGTTAGTCGACCAACAGGTGGTTTTGCGTCAAGGCGACGAGGTGCAGATCGGCAAATACCGAATGCTGTTCTTCGCAAGCGAGCGTGGTATTAGGTAATGCCGAAGGCGCCCAAGCGCAGCATCGGGCAAGTCTTAAATGTCCTGAAGCCTGAGTTCCCAGATATTTCGATTTCAAAGATTAGATATTTGGAATCGGAAGGGTTGCTGTCGCCTGAACGCGCTCCGTCCGGCTATAGAAAATATTCCGCCGATGATATCGAGCGGTTAACCTATATTCTGCGTGTGCAGCGCGATAACTATCTGCCGCTGAAGGTCATCCGGGAGAATCTCGAGGTGATGGACAGCGGCGGCGAAGTTCAGGAGCCTGTTGCGCCCGAGGACACCGTTCCGGAGGATAAAAAGGCTCAGGTGGCTCAGGCTCGTTCCGAGAAAAACAGCAAGAAGCAGCCGCTTAAACTCAGCCGGCAGGAGCTGCTGCAGGTCTCGGGTCTCTCAGAGGCCACCTTGATGGAGCTGGAGCGGCATCGCATGGTGCTGCCCAGACGCGGCTCGGTCTACTTTGGTCGTGACGCGCTAACCATCTGCGTGGTGGCTCGAAAGCTGGCTGGCTACGGCATGGACACCCGTCACCTGCGCGCCATCAAGCAGTCTGCTGAGCGTGAGGCCGGCATGATTGAGCAGGCTGCCAGACCGATGATTATGAAGTCTTCCGAACCGCGCAAGACAGTTAGCGAAGTCAGTCAGCTGGTCGTGCACGCGCACGCCGCGATGATCTACGCCATGCTCGAGAGATAACTCGAATCGCCCTCTTAGGCTGCCACAAATAATTAGACTCGAAGACATGATCGAGCTAGACGTAGTGGGAGTCCGTGTCGAGGTTTCGACGAGCTCGCCCATGCTCCTGCTGCGGGAAAGCTCTGGCAGCCGCTACCTGGCGATCTGGATTGGCGCAGCGGAGGCTTCGTCGATAGTTAACGCGCTGGAATGTGCCAAGCCGCCGCGTCCGCTCAGCCACGACCTGATGGCTGACATGCTGGCGATGCTGGATTGCCCGATCGAGGGCGTGATCACCGATGTCGATGACGGCGTCTTTTACGGGAAACTCAAGATCGGTGACGATCAACTGGATGCCCGCCCCTCCGACATGGTGGCCCTGGCCCTTCGCGCCGACTTCAAGATATGCTGCGAAAAGGCCGTGATGGATAAAGCCGGGGTTGAGGTTTTGGCCGAACCTGAAGATGAGGTTGAGCGTTTCAAGGAGTTCCTGGAGAACGTTACGCCAGAGGATTTTGAGAGCTAAAAGGCCTAGTCGCAATGGGTTTCGAGTTTGTGAATAGGGCGGTTTTCGCTCTCTTGGGCTTGGGTCGAGTGTGTCGCAAACCGAGCTAAAAGGGTTTTGGGTTGTAGCGTTTTAGGCATCAGCAAACGAGAAAGGCGCACGACGTGAGCGCAGCGAAACAGCAGACGAAACGCCAAGAGGCGCTTTTCGAAGGCGACTTCAGCCCCGTTCCTGAAGACGTCGGCTTCCGTGGTCCGGCAGCATGCCAGATAGCCGGAATCACCTATCGACAGCTCGACTACTGGGCTCGCACGAAGCTGGTGGTGCCGGAAATCCAGCAGGCGAGCGGCACCGGCTCCCAGCGCCTCTACTCGTTTAGAGACCTGCTGATTCTGAAGGTCATCAAGCGGCTCCTCGACGCCGGCATCTCGCTGCAGCAGATCCGCGTCGCCATCGACCACCTGCGTGAGCGAGGCATCGAGGATCTTTCGCAGGTCACCCTGATGAGCGATGGCGCCTCGGTCTACGAATGCGTCGACGCTAACGAGGTGGTCGACCTGCTGGCTGGCGGTCAGGGCATGTTCGCGATCGCCCTGGGCGGGGTCTGGAAGGACGTCGAGGGCACCATCGCGATGTTGCCCAACGAGAGCGAGATCGAAGGCAAAGACGAGCTAGCCGCTCGCAGGCAGGCTAAGCTAGCTTCAATGTAGTTGCCGGCGCAGCCGGTGGGAGGACTGCCGGTGCTTCGAGTCGAACAGCTTATTGAATGGGTATCGCAGACCCCAACCGTGGCGCATCTGGTGCGCGCCTTCAAGCGCTACTCGAACCGGCTGGGCAATCAATTCGCGGGTTCGATAACTTTCTTTAGCGTCCTGGCCATCGTCCCCATCCTGATGTTCGCCTTCGCAGCGCTGGGGCTGACTTTGACGGTGATCCGTCCGCAGTGGCTGGGGCTGGTGCAGAACGTCATCCAGGAAAATCTGCGCGTGGTATCAATCCAAGATCAGCTGATGGGGCTAATCCAGGGCTATCTGCTCGGCTGGAGACAGGTCGGCATCGTCGCTATCATCGTCGCCGTGGTTGTTGGCTCGGGGTGGATGAGTAACCTGAAAAACGCCATCAGGGCGGTTACCAGCGCCGATTTCGACTTGCGGGAGAGAAAGCGGTTCTTTCTGTGGGAACCGATCTTCGACTTTCTGATGCTGCTGGTTTTGATGTTGCTGATCGCGATTAGCTTTGCGCTGACAGTGATCGGGGTGCAGGCCGCCGAGAAGGTCGCAGCCTGGACGAACCTGGCGAACATGTACATCGACCAGGGATTCATTCAGCTAGTTTCGCTGCTACTAGGCTGGGCGTTCACGTCTATCTTGTTCATGGTGATCTTCATGGCAATTCCCGAAGCCAAGCCGCCCAGGCGTTTCGTAGTCATCGGCGGTTGCCTAGCCGGCGCCTGCTTTCTGATCGTGCAGGCCGGTGGCAATCTGCTGAACGAGATATTTGCGGGTAACAGGAGTACCCAGATTTTCGGCCCGGTCATCGTGATGATGCTGGTGCTAAACATCTTCTCGATGCTGCTGCTGTTCTGGGCCGCGTGGGTGGCGACGTCTAACCAGCCTGCGATCGCTTACCGCTGGAGCCCGGCCGATCTGCCGCTGCGCGATCGTCCGGACACGATCACGGTCCCGGGCCACTGGAAAGCGGCAGACCGGGACCGTGAAGCAAAAGAGGCGCTCAAGCTGGGTGATGAGCCCTCCGATAGCTGATTACTCTGCAGGCTCTGGAGCAGGCTGCCCCATGTCGGTGACCATATCGACGAACCACTCACTCGTGATATCGAACGGCTTGTGACCAGCGATGCGTGGGAAGGCGATCACGCTCAGCTCGTCGCCTGCGTCCTCGTCGAGACCGACAACTCCGGCCTTGCCCTCTAGCGCGGCCTCCACGGCCAGCTTGCAGGTACGATCGATCAGCTCGAGATCATCCTTGCCGGAAGCAGCCGAACGCGAGAAGTAACCGGACTTCTGCACCATGGTCTTCTCGGCCTCTAGCTTGGATGCGAACTGCTTGCCGAACCAGGCGCCCGGGTTGACCTTGTCGAGGCGGACGTGGCCGAACGCGTCGCGAGGAATATCCTCGCCAGCGGCCTCCATCGAAGCTACGATCTCGGGAACGCCGGCACCTTCGGAAATGAAGATGTTGACGTTGCCGACGGTGTCCATGATCTGCTTCAGGCGCTTGGCCTCGGCCTCAAGATCGACGTGCATCTCGGGCAGGTAGATGGCGTGGACGTCCCAGGCCTCACGCGACAGGCCGATTTCGGGCAGCCAGGTCTGCTCGTCGAGCCACTCGCGGTAGTAGCGGGTGGCCTCGGCGGCCAGGTAGCCACAGTTGCGGCCCATGATCTCGTGAACGATCAGCTCGCGCGGCGAAGCGTTGTGCTCGGCGACGACGTTTTTGGCGTAGTCAGCTGCCTGCTGCGCGGCGGTCCAGGCGCCCAGCGACTGCTTAATCGGGAAGATGTCGTTGTCGATGGTCTTCGGCAGGCCGACCACGGTCAGGTCGAAGTCGTTTTCCTTGAGGAAAGCGGCCAGGTCTGCTGCGGTGGTGTTTGTGTCGTCACCACCGATGGTGTGCAAGACCTCTACGCCGTCCTTAACCAACTGATCGGCGGCAACTTTTAGCGGGGCCTGGCCCTCGGCAACCAGGCCGCGCTTGACGCAGTCCTCAACGTTGGTCAGCTTGACGCGGGAGTTGCCGATTGGAGAGCCGCCGAAGCCCAGCAGGGTCTCAGCCTTTTCGCGAACAACCTCCGTGACGGGAATCGAGTTGCCCTTCAGAAGGCCTTCGTAGCCGTAGAGGTAGGCGATAATCTCGGTTTCAGGCGACTTTTCGGAGTAGTACTTAATCAGCCCAGCCACTGCCGAAGATAGGCAGGGAGCGAAGCCGCCGGCGGTTAGAAGTCCAACTTTTTTAGCCATGTTTTCTCTTTCTGTAACTTGCTGGATAAAGGCGTTACTCGGTTACCTCTTTGATTCTACAGTTGAAAACCTGCTAATTCTGCCCCCATCGTTTGGCAGACTAGCTTTGTTGTCGTCGTCGGGAGAAACAAATGTTAAATGAGCGTGGTTTGAGCATGTCGACCCTCACGGCTTGCCTGCTGCCGGCGTTCGTACTGATCGCCGGCCTGGCCATCGACGGAGCCGCGCAAGTGGCAGGCAATCGAAAGGCGGAGGCCGTCGCCGCTTCCGCAGCCAGGGCCGGCATGGACGCCGCTGCCGCCTCCAGGGTGCAGGGCGAGACCGGGGAATACTACGCGATCAACGCAGCGAAGAACTACGTCGGCGCCCACTCCGACCTGAAGGCCGAGATCGGCATCGCCAACGACGGCGAGCTGAAAGTCAAAACAGCCGGACAAACCAAAACGCTATTCCTGTCGATCGTCGGGGTAAACGCCCTAGACTGCAAGGGTGAGGCGAGCGTTGACCTCTTCGCAAGCTGAAAATTCCACTTTTCGGCATAGCCCAATGGCTAGTCAGGTTAACATTGGGAAATGGCAGAATATTTTCAGGTTCACCCGGTAAACCCACAACAGCGCGCGCTGGTGCGCACTGCAGAAGCATTGCGGGACGGAGCAGTTATCGCCTATCCCACCGATTCCGGATTTGCTCTCGGAACGCGGCTAGGAAATCAGGAAGGCGTGCAGCGAATACAAAGAATTCGCGACCTGGACGATAAACACAACCACACGCTCGTGGTCAGCGAGTTCGCACAGGTGGGCAAGTACGTCGAGATGAGTAACCCCGTCTTTCGCGCGGTGAAGGCCGCCACCCCAGGGCGCTACACCTTCATTCTCAAGGCCAGCAAGGACGTGCCCAGGCTGGTGCAAAACCACAAGCGCAAGACCATCGGCATCAGGGTGCCAGACCACGTCACCACGCTTGCACTGTTGGATGAGCTGGGGGAGCCGCTGGTTTCCTCCACTCTGATCCTGCCAGGCGAGACCGAGGCGCTGTCTAGCGGCGAGGAGATCAGCGAGCGGTTGGGCAACGACGTCGATATCATTCTGGACTCCGGCGACGTAATCCCCGACCCAACCACGGTCATCGACTTCACCGTCGACGACGCGCCCCTCATCGTCCGCATGGGCTCCGGCGACCCGAGCCTGTTCGAGTAACTAGCCGCGCGCGAGCGCGATAGTTTCCAGGAAACTTGCCGCCGGCCCGCGAGGCGGAACTTCCTTCGGCCAGACGGCCCGAATCGGGCGTGAGAAGAGGTGCTGGCCCTCGAGCTTCACCTCGGCAACCATGCCGTTCTTGATCGCGCCCGTCACGGCCCGCCGGCTCATCACGGTTGGCCCGGCCCCGACAGCCACGTTTGCCAGCACGACTGAGTTGCTGCTTGCGACGAGCGCCGGTTCGGTGTGTGCGTAATCGGCCAGGGCGAGTTCCAACACCTCTCTGGTGCCTGAACCTTTTTCGCGCAACACGAGCGGGGTATTGGCCAGGCGGGCCAGCGATACCGGGCTATTCCTGCGCGCCCAGGCGTGCGTCGTGGCCACCACCAACACGAGCTGATCGTGGCCAAGCAGCATAGTCGCCAGGCCGTCGTCCAGGTGTGGCGACTCGATGATGCCAAGCTGAGTGTCTCCGGCCAGCACCCGACGCATGATCTGCGATGAGTTGTACACCGACATCTGCACGTTGATGCCTGGATGCTGCACCTGAAACTTCGTCAGCCAGCCGGGCGCGTAGCACTCGGCGACGGTCTGGGAGGCCATGATTGATAAGTTCTTGGCCAGGTCTGACTGTAGGCTGGCGATCGCGGCGTTGAATTCCGTGCCGGCAGTCAGAAGCGGCTGAGCCCACTGGGCGATCAGCGAGCCCGTCTTGGACAGCTTAGAGCCGGAATTGGAGCGGATCAGGATGGACTGACCGATTCTGCGTTCCAGTCGCGAGACGGCACGGGACGCATTGGGCTGCGCCATGCCGCAGGCAGCGGCTGCCTGGGATAGGCTGCCGGTCTGCCCGACGCGGACGATCAATTCTAGAACCTGAAGACTTGGCCATGCCATATCTAAAGCATATGGCAGTAATAGCATTTTGAGTATTCCGTTCCACTCCCGGCTACTTAATAATCGATTGATGTGACTTTGTCTAAGCCAGCCAAGAGTGGCTCCGCCATCTCGATGATCTTTTCTGCCTTCCGCAGCTATCTGCCGGGGCTGCTGTTGATCGGCGCGTTGACGCTGGTAGCCATGGTGATAAATCACTTTTTCCCCCTAGTCAGCGCCCTGTTGATCGCTATCGTGCTCGGCGCGATCGCCGCCAACGTGCGCAAGACGCATAAATCCCTGGCGCCCGGCATCAACTTCTCCGCCAAGCACCTGCTGCGTTCGGGCATCATCCTGCTCGGCCTTGAGGTGACCCTTTCTTCGCTCGCCGAGCTTGGCTGGCAGCGGCTGCTGCTCGTGGTGGTGATCGTGACGCTCGGCGTCACACTGACCATTGCGTTTGGTCGAATGCTGAAGATGTCCGAATCGCTGGTCGAGGTCATCGCCTGCGGATTCTCGATCTGCGGCGCGGCAGCGGTCGCCGGCGCCAAGGACATCGTGAAAGCAGACGACACCGAAACCGCCACCGCGCTGGCCTTGGTCGTTGTTTTCGGCACGCTGTGCATCCCGATCGTGCCGGCACTGGCTTCCCTGTTCAACCTCGACCCCGTCACGGCGGGAACCTGGGTTGGCGGCTCAGTGCATGAGGTGGCTCAGGTCGTTGCTGCCGGTGCCGCGCTTGGGCAGCCCGCGATGACCGTCGCCATCGAGGTCAAACTGGCCCGAGTGGTCTGCCTGGCCGGTGTGGTTGCCGTCCTCGGCCTGCTGCGCAGGCGTCGGGCTCAGCTGGCGAGCGAGCACCCGGAAAACGTGAAGAAGATGCCCGCGCTGGTGCCCGGCTTCGTCGTCGGCTTCCTGGGGATGGTGATCGTGGGCTCGGTTATCGCAATTCCGGAGCCGGTGCTCGACGTGGTGAAGATCGTCCAGACCACGCTGCTTGCCATGGCCATGACCGGGCTCGGCTTCGGCATTCGCTTCGATGAGCTAAAACAGATCGGCGCCAAGCCGGTGCTGCTCGGCCTGATCGCATCACTTGTCGTATCAGTCGTAGCCCTGGGCGGCGCACTCCTGATCGGCTAGGCCGCAAACAAGCGCAAAGACATCCGGCACTAGCTTTTTCTGGACGCAGAAAGTGGCAAGCTAGTACTCATGCCAAAGACCACAGCTGAGTTACTCGATTTGCTTAACCTGCAAGAGACCTCTCCGGACGTGTTCTCCGGCCCGCAGCCGGACACGATCATGCAGCGCACCTACGGCGGTCAGGTGATGGCTCAGGCCATCGTCGCGGCCTACCAGACGCTGCCGAAAGACCGCCGGATGCACTCGATGCACGCGTTCTTCTTGAGGCCGGGCAACTCTCATGTGCCGATCACCTATAAGGCCGACAGGCTGCGCGATGGCCGCACATTCACTACCAGGCGTGTAGACGCCAGCCAGGAGGTCGAGGAAGGCGCCGAAAAGGATATTTTCGGCATGTCTGCGTCCTTCCACAAGGCCGAAGAAAGCCGGCTAAACCATCAGGACGAGCTGCCATCATCAACTCCGCCACCGGAGGAGTGCCCGAGTCTGGTCGACGTGATGAACGCCCAGTACGGGGAGCATCCGATGTGGCACGAATGGGACGCGTTGGACGTTCGCTACGCCGGTGATTCGGCCGGTAACGGCAGCCCGAGGATCCCACAGATTCCGGTGCACAGCCACAAGTCGCACATGCGGGTTTGGATCAAGACCCAGGATAAACTGCCCGATGACCACGCGATTCACCAAGCCGTGCTGGCCTACGCAAGCGACCTGACCCTGCTCTCGGTGACCACCGTGCCGCATTCCGTGGCCTTCATGTCCACCAAGATTCAGACGGCATCTATCGACCACGCCATGTGGTTCCACCGCCCGGCCAGGGCAGACGAGTGGCTGCTCTACGACATGATCTCGCCGTCCGCGAGCTACGCGCTCGGCTACGGAACCGGGAGGCTGTTTCAGGATGGCCAACTCATCGCATCCTGCGCGCAGGAGGGGCTAGTGCGAGAGGTAGAAAACCGGGCGATCCTGAGCTGAGGGCTAGCGACAAACTGAGCGGCTAGCGGCTATAGGTGATCTGCCCGAGGCAGACCGTCAGCTCGATCGGGTCGGGCAGCTCGATGCCGTGATAGGGGTTGTTCCTGCCCTTTGACGCCGATTTCTCGCGGTCTACAACGGTCCTTCTTGTCGGTTCGACGAGGGTCAGGTTAGCTGGCTCACCGGGCGCGATCGGGCGGCCCTGGTTAGCGATCCTGCCCAGCCGCGCCGGCCGATAGCTGAGTACGTCCGCTACCTGCTGCCAACCCATCAAACCTGGGTTGACTAGGGTTTCGATGACCACTGCCAGGGACTGTTCCAGCGCAATCATGCCGGGTTTTGCATCGGGAAAGTCGTGTGCCTTGTCTTCCGTCGTGTGCGGGGCGTGATCGGTGCCGACGATGTCGATGATGCCGTCGGCCAGCCCGCGCCTAATCGCCCTCACGTCGTCGCTGCCGCGTAGCGGCGGGTTGACCTTGAACGAGGTGTCCAGGCCGCGCAGCTTGTCGCTGGTCAACAGCAGGTGGTGCGGGGTGGCCTCCGCGCTGATCCGCGCGCCACGAGCCTTCGCCCAGCGAACCACCTCGAGCGACTGCCTGGCGGAAATATGACATGCGTGGATGCGAGCCCCGGTTAGCTCCGAGAGCATCGCGTCGCGGGCGATGATCGACGACTCCGCGGGCCAGGGCCAGCCCTGCAGGCCGAGATCCTTGGCGATAGAGGCATCGTCAGCGCAGGCCTTCGCGTCGGCCAGATCGTGATCCTGGCTGTGCTGGGCGATCAGCATGTTATGTCTTGCGGTCTTCTCCATCGCGGCTCGCATCAGCGAGGCGTCCATGACGCAGCGGCCGTCGTCGCTGAGCACGGTAACGCCAGCCTCGGCCAGCGCGTCAATGTCGGTGAGCTCTTCGCCCTCGAGGCCCTTGGTGATCGAGGCGATCACTTCAACCTGGGCGCTGGCTCCCTCGGCGCGCTGCCGCATTTTCTTGACCAGCTCGACGCTGTCGGTTACGGGGTTGGTGTTAGCCATCGCGAAAACCGCGGTGTAGCCGCCTGCGGCGGCGGCGGCCGTTCCGCTAGCGATGGTCTCTGCCTCTTCGCCGCCCGGTTCCCGCAGGTGGGTGTGCAGGTCGACCAGACCCGGCAGGGCGATCAGGCCATCGGCGCCAAGCTCTTTAGCTCCGGAGGGCTTGTCGGCGACGAACCTGCCGTCGCTGATGTATATGTCCCTTTTGCTGCCGTCCGCTAGCTGCGCGCCCTTGATAACCAGATCCATGAGATGAAATCTACCCAAGATGAGCCGTTCAACGAAGCCGCAGAGCTAAAGGGACAGAAATGGGGGGGGGACGCCAATAAGATGCTCCCGTGAGACGCTTTCTTAGATGTGCTGTTCGTCCAGCTCGCGAGCCTTGATGGCGCGCCTGCTGAGCGAGATCTCCTCGCTGAGCACCCGCATCGCCTCGTCGGGAACATCGTGGCTATCGATGAAGGTCTGCACTCGATCGAGCCAGGCCTCGTCGGCGATCGTGTAGGGCCACAGATTGCTCAACGCTGTGGTGCGGATTACGTGACCGCGGCGCTGCCAGATCGAAGCCGGCTGGCACATCTGCTCGAGAATCTCCAGGTACTTGTCGGCGTAGGCAGCAGTGATCTCCTCCTGGCCATAGTTCCAGAAGTTCGCCGAAATCTCCTCGTAGGTGTGGTTCGGCAACCCCTCATCCTCGGTCAGCAGACGCCAGGCTTCCGCCTTGGCTTGCGCGTCTTTAAGGCTGGCACGCGCGCCGGCGGCCGACTGCGCGCCCGAGATCGTGTTGTCGTTGGCAAGTTCCTCAGCGATCAGCTGCTCGTCGGCAACGCCGATTCGGGCGAGCGACTTGACGATCAGCCAGCGGCGATCGGAATCGATCGGCAGGCCTTCAGGGACGTCCTCGCCCCTCAGCCAGCCCTTGAGCAGATCGGCTCCGGCGGGGGAAGCCACGGCGTTGATTAGGGCATCGGCGAAGGCCAGCTGCCTGTCAGAGCCGGGATCGGCGTGCATCAGGTGTTCAGTCAGGCCGGCAACCAGGGTGGCCTTGCGGGTGGACCGATTATCCGGGTGCGCGTAGCTGTTGGCAGCAACGGAAAGCTGAGCTAGCTCGTTGCGGATTGCGGAATCGTCGTCCTCGCCGGCCAGGCCCTGCAGGACGATGTTCAAGAATTCCTTCGACGGCAGCTCCGCGTCCCGAAGCGCGTTGTTCATGGCCGTCCAGACCATGACCCTTGCCATCGCATCTGGCATGTCCTTCAGGTGTTCAGAGGCGGTCTTCAGGCTTGCCTCGTCGAGGCGAACCTTAACGTAACCCAGGTCGCGATCGTTCAGCAGAACCAGATCCGGGGCTTTTCGGCCAACCAGCACGGCGATCGGTGTACTCGAGCCGTGAACGTCGACCGGCAGGCTCTCAGTGAGAACCAGCTGGCCATCTTCGTTAAGGTCGTAGAGCCCGATGGCGATCTTGTGGTTGCGCAGCGTGTTGTATTCGCTAGGCGCGGTCTGGATGATGTCAAAGGCGGTGATCCTGCCGTCGTCGTCTAGCTTGAGCTGCGGGTAGATCGTGTTTACGCCCGCGGTCTGCAGCCAGTCGTTGGTGAAGCCGCCCAGATTCTTTCCGCTGCTCTTTTCGAGCGCTCCCAGCAGGTCGTCGAACTCGGTATTGCCCCAGGCGTGTTCGGCAAAATATTCGCGCACGCCGGCCAGAAAGTCCTGCTCGCCAACCAGGCTGACCAGTTGCTTCAGCACGCTTGCGCCCTTTGCGTAGGTGATGCCGTCGAAGTTCTGGTCGACCGCGTCCAGGTCAACCATCTCATTCGCGATCGGATGCGTGCTGGGCAGCTGATCGGCGCGGTATGCCCAGGCCTTTCGAGCATTAGCGAAGGTCACCCACGGGTTGCGGCCGCCGTAGCGCTTGGCTATCTCGTCCTGGCAGAAGTAGGCCGACCACTCGGCGAAGCTCTCGTTCAGCCAGATGTCGTTCCACCACTTCATGGTGACGAGGTTGCCGAACCACATGTGAGCCAGCTCGTGCAGGATCGTGTTGTTGCGCGCATCGTAGCGATCGACGCTAACCTTCGAGCGGAACAGGTACTGGTCGCGGAAGGTAACGCAACCCACGTTCTCCATCGCTCCGAAGTTGAATTCGGGCACGAAGATCTGGTCGTACTTATCGAAGGCATATTCTCGCCCGAACGCTTCCTCGTACACCTCGAAACCACGCTGGGCGGTCTCGCGGATGCGGTCGGCGTCCAGGAATTTAGCCATCGAGGGACGGCAGACCACGGCTGCCGGGATATCGCCCTTGGCGGATTTAATCGTGCCCTGCTCGACGTGATATTCGCCAGCCACCAGCGCGGTCAGGTAGGTGGAGATTGGCGGTGTCGGCTCGAATATCCACTTAGTCAGCCCGGCGTCGAGCGGCTGCGGCTGCGGGGTGGGAGAGTTGGAAATCGCCACCCAGCTGGCCGGGGCGATCAGCGTCAACTGGAAGGTGGCTTTCAAGTCAGGCTGCTCGAAAGTGGCGTACATCCGACGAGCATCAGCGCTCTCGAACTGCGAGTAAAGACTGACCTTGCCGTCGGTCGGATCGACAAAGCGGTGCAGACCCTCACCGGTGCGCGAATAACGCATCACGGAGGTGACGGTCAACTCGTGGTCGCCGGGGCTGGGGGAGAACTCCAGGCGACTGCCCTGGTAAGAAGAAATATCGAGCGGCTGGGCGTCCAGATGGGCGGATAGCACGCGCTCACCGATCAGGTCGATCCAGGTGGGCTCGCCGGTGCTGGAAAATCTTGCAATGGTAGTCTGAACGAAAGTGGTTTCTGGGGATTCGAGCCTCTTGCCGTCGGGGTAGCGCCCGCTCAGGTCCACGACTACTTCGTAAGATTTAGTGGCGATATGCTTCGATCGCTCCTGAGCCTGTGCTCGCGTGATGTTTTCTATGCTCATCCCATGTTTCCTTAAATTAACAAGCGACTAATCGTAATTAACGGCTACTCATGAGAAAACGTAAATATCTCGAGCTGCGACGCAATCATCGATTACCTAGGCAAAAAAGGATTCTATCCCAGGGTAAAAAATTACAACTATCAGTGAAGCGGGCATTTATCTAAATGCTGTAAATGCGGCGGTTGTGGCTATAATTGCCAGTTGAGTTATTTTTAATTCGCCAGCAGTTATTTCGTTAGGGGAAAATAATGACAAGCGGACGAGTCAAGCGTGGTGAATTGCCCGCAGATTCTGCCGCATTCATTCAGCAGCCCGCACCGCGCCGCGCCCTGCTGACTTTCCAAGAAGACTCTCCGCAGCCCTATGCCGCAGCTCGTCGGGCTCTGGTCGAGCCGGCCAGTCGTATTTTGGAAGTTCCGGAGCTGACCGAGCAGCAGCTGAGAAATCTGCGCAAGGCTAGGCGGGGAGCGCCCGTCCGCGCCCTGCTGGATCGGCTGCTGGACGGCCTGGACGGAAATGCTCGTCGCGCGCTCATTGACCCGAGCGAGGCGATCATCAGCGAGTTACTCAAATTATCCGGTCTCGATCCGCGTTGGGGCTTCGTGCAGACGATGCGTCAAGGCAGCGATGGCCACCCGTTCCTCGACCACTGGGTAATCGGGCCCGGCGGAATCTACCTGCTCAATGGCAAGACTCACCCTGGCTCCCGGCTCTATGTGGCCGGCGACAACTTCTTGGTGGACGGCAAGGACGCGCCGTATATTCCCGAAACGCGCGATCACGCGCTAGAGGGTGCGGAGCGGATTTCTAGCAACATGCGCTGGGATCTCGACGTGATGGGCGTGATCGTTCCGGTAAACGACCGGAAGCTGACCGTCGATCAACAGCCCTACGCGGTTGAGGTGATGGGCGATCACGGCCTGGCCGAGTGGCTTGTAAACCGTCCCGAGGAGCTCAGCAAGCAGCAGATCATCGCTGCCTACAATGCGGCTCGCTCCAATGCGAGGTGGCGTCCCAAGCGCGCCCAATAATCCGATCGCGATTAGCCGGGCAATGGCACAATTGATTCGTGGCTGAATTGATTAACGAAGCTGAAGCTATTGATCCCAGCCCCGCCGAATCGCGTAGGTGGGTTCATCTGGTTGAGCAAATCGAGCGGGCGCAGGAAAGCTACTACGGCAAAGACGACCCAGTAATTTCGGACGCCCAGTACGACAAGCTATTTTCGGAGCTCCTCGACCTTGAGGAACGCTTCCCGAGCCTGCGAAGCCCCGATAGCCCCAGCCAAAAAGTCGGGCAGCCGCAAGAAGAAACAGTTTTCGCCCCCATCGAGCATCTGCACAGGCTCTACTCGCTCGAAGATGTCTTTAGCGTCGAAGAGTTAGAGAATTGGATGGCGAAGACACAGGACGCGCTGGCTGGTGAGAAGATCGAGTGGCTTTGTGAGTTGAAGATCGACGGGCTCTCGGTCAACCTCGTCTACCGCAACGGCGAACTCGTCAGCGGGGCGACCCGCGGCGACGGCGTGGTCGGCGAGGAGATCACCGCTAACGTGCGCACGATCTCCGCTATTCCGCAGCGCCTGGGCGGCGATGACTGGCCTGAGGTGGTGGAGGTGCGCGGCGAGGTCTTTCTCGGGGTAAAGGAGTTCGAGGAGCTGAACGAAGCCCGCGCAGAGATCAACGAGCAAAATGAGCGAGCCTATCGTGCGCTCCCGGAAGGTGAGCGCAAGCGCAAGCCCGCCAAGCTGCACATTTTCGCTAATCCTCGCAACGCTGCGGCCGGTTCGCTGCGCCAGAAGAACCCGAAGGTAACCGCCTCGCGTCCCCTGACCATGCTCGCCCACGGAATCGGCGAGCTATCCGGTGCGGACGCGCAAAAGCAGAGCCAGGCCTACGAGCTGCTGGCCGCGTGGGGGCTGCCGATCGCCGAAGAAAACAAGGTGGTCACATCCCTCGAGGAGGTGCTTGACTACGTCAAATATTTTGGCGAGCACCGCCACGACCTGAGCCACGAGATCGACGGCATCGTGGTCAAGGTCAATGATCTCGCGCAACAGGCTCGGCTGGGCTTCACGAGTCGGGTGCCGCGCTGGGCGGTGGCCTACAAATTCCCTCCCGAAGAGGTGAACACGAAGCTGCTGGACATCGACGTCCAGGTTGGCAGGACTGGCAGGGTTACCCCGTTCGCGGTGATGGAGCCAGTCCGGGTGGCCGGCTCGACCGTAGAGCGAGCGACCCTGCACAACGCCTACGAGGTGGTCAGGAAGGGTCTGCTGATCGGCGATACCGTGGTGCTGCGCAAGGCGGGCGACGTGATCCCGGAGGTGGTCGGCCCGGTGGAATCGCTGCGGGACGGCACCGAAAGAGAGTTCGAGATGCCGGAATTCTGCCCGGCCTGTCAGACGCCGCTTCGTCCCGAAAAGGAATCTGACAAGGACATTCGCTGCCCGAACTCGTATTCTTGCCCCGCCCAGCTGGCTGAGCGGCTGTTCGGCCTGGCCTCCAGGGGCGCCCTAGACATCGAGGCGCTGGGGGAGAAGGCGGCGCGGGCGCTGCTTGCCGACGGAGTGCTTCGGAACGAGGCAGAGCTTTTCGACTTAACCGAGGAGGATCTAGAAAAGTGCGATTTCTTCTTGAGGAAAGAGACAGATAAGGACGCCGACGGTAATACCATCACCCGCGACGTGCTCGGCAAGAACGGTATGCGTCTGCTAGAGAACCTGCAGGAAGCCAAAGAGAAGTCGCTATGGCGGGTGCTCGTCGCGCTGTCGATCAGACACGTCGGTCCGACCGCTGCCCAGGCCATCGCCGACCATTTTGGTTCGATGCAGGCCATCGAAGAGGCCAGTTTGGTTGAGCTGACGCAGGTGGAGGGGGTCGGCGAGACCATTGCGGAGTCGCTGAAATCCTGGTTCGAGGTCGACTGGCACCGAGAAATTGTCGAGATGTGGGCCAACGCCGGGGTGAGAATGGCCGAGGAAACTAATGTACAAGCCCCGCAGACCCTCCAGGGGCTAAGTATTGTGGTTACCGGAAGCCTTGAACACTTCACTCGAGACAGCATTAAAGAGGCGATTGTCAGCCACGGCGGCAAGGCCACTTCCTCGGTGAGTAAAAAGACTGACTACGTCGTCGTCGGAGCCAACCCCGGCTCCAAGGCTGACAAAGCGGAACAACTGGGTATCCAGATCCTCAGCGAAGACGAGCTGATTAGGCTCATCGAGGATGGGCGATGACGCCACCCAGTCGTCAATAATGAAAGGACGAAAATGCGCGTACACATTGGAACTGACCACGCGGCCTTCGAACTGAAGAACTACCTGGTCGAGAAGCTGCGCGAGCAGGGCTACGAGGTCATCGACCACGGTCCGGCCGAATATGACGCAGAGGACGATTACCCCGACTACATCCTTCCCACCGCAGAGGCCGTAGTGGCCGAATTCGCCGAAGGCAAGGCCCTGGGCATCGTGCTTGGTGGCTCCGGCAACGGGGAGCAGATCGCGGCCAACAAGGTTAAGGGTTGCCGGGCTGCGCTCGCTGACAGCGTAGAGCTCGCGCAACTGTCTCGCGAGCACAACAATGCCAACGTGATCTCGCTGGGTGGCCGCTTCGTTAGCAACGAGCTAGCCCTGGAGATCGTAAACAAGTTCCTGACTACCGAATTCACCGATACCGGTCGTCACGCCCGCCGCATTGGCAAGCTCGCCGCCTACGAGGACGAGAAGTACAAGTAAAGCTCGGCTCTCTCTGCTGGCTGTATTGGTTGCTATCAACTGCTAAGCGGGGTCTTTTGAGCCCTGAGCGGGGCCACTCTGGCCCCTTATCCGGGCCAGCAGGGAGGGCACCACACTTTCTTCCGGCAAGACCGAGCGCTGTTGCTCGGCTTCTTCGCCGTGGATGCCTCGGGCTCGTAGGGCTCGATCGCGATTTACCATGCGGGTGATCCCGTCCCTGCCAAGATCGCGCGGATTGTTGTAACGCCGATCCTTCTTGTTGTTCATCAGAGTCTCCTCGCCCGATTCTAGCCGGCGTGATTCGGGCTATCCGATCTGTCAATCAATTCGCTGGCAGCGCTGAGCGCGTTCTCGATGGTCTGGTTTGTCGAGAGGCTGACCAGCTTGCGCAGTGGGGCTGCCTCGTCCGGGGCAGTGAACTTGGACTGGTGGTAGCCGTCTTCGGAAAACAGTGGCTGGGCGTCGGCTAGCGCCGATAGCGGCTCGTCGCTGGAGGGCTGGCAGCCGCAGGTTTCTTGGCTCAGGGCGCCGCCCACCAGCAGGACGGCAGCCCACGAAAGCACCGCGCCCAGGGTCAGGTGCTCCATTCCCCGCACCCAATGCGTCTTGGCCGCGTTCGCCGCCTTGGCTAGCACCACGGGAGCCCACTGCAGCAGGTGATCGCGGGTGAAATCAGCCGCGATCCAGGTCAGTCTGGTGGCCTCGGCGCGATTGTCGGAGCGAAGCGCCTCCGCCGCACGCAGGCAGGCGGTCATGAGAAAGTTAAGTTCCAGCCCGATATGGTCGTCTGGCTCCGAATTCAGGTGCGGGGCTTGCAGGTCTAGCTTTCGGTAAGATTCCCGGACCGCGATGGTTTCCAGATCGAAGACCAGCCTGTCGGGGCCGCGATGGACTGACTCGAAGGGCGGCACTAGCGAGGTTGAGGTGACGCCGTAAAGCCGGTCCTGGTCATTGAACCTTTGCTCATAGCTTTCCGCTACGGCCACGGATCTGCGAATTTGATCGAGCCCCAGCCCAGTAAGCGTCCGCCCCCTAGCGGCGAGCATGGCCTCGCAGTCCTCGTCGGAGGCGATTTCCTCCTGCCTTGCGGACGGCAGCGGCCACTCGTCGAGAATCGCGGTTACCGCAGCATAAACCTCGTCAGAGGCGGGCTTTAACTGGATAGCACTCAGAGCCGAAAAAGCGGCTGCAAAGACCTCCAGCTGATCTGCGGTAAGCATGATTCTCCTCGACTAGGGGCGTGGCCAAGTGCTGGCTACGACTAAACCAGTGTACCCAGCGCTCAAGAGGGCAAAATATCCAAGGTTCTCAGCGGCTAGAGGCGAGAATCTGCAAAAAGAATGAGGCCGCTATTAAATAGCGACCTCATTCTTGGTTAATTGCTAATCGTCTGCTGGGCTGGGGTGAGTCATATCCACCGGCACGACCCACTTGTCATACTCTTCCTCGGTCAGGAAGCCGGACTCCAGAGCGGACTCCTTCAGCGTCAGACCCTTCTTGTGCGCGTTCTTGGCGATCGCGGCGGCCTTGTCGTAGCCGATGTGGCGATTCAACGCGGTGACCTGCATCAGGTTGGAATCCAGGTTCTGCTGAATCTTCTCGCGGTTAGGCTCGATGCCATAGGCGCAGTGCTCGTCGAAGGAGACGCAGGCGTCACCGAGCAGCTGGATCGACTCTAGAATCGCCCAGGTCATCACCGGCTTGTAGACGTTGAGCTGGAAGTTGCCCTGCGAGCCGGAGAAGCCGACGGTCGCGTCGTTACCGAAAACCTTGGTGGCGACCATGGTCAGCGCCTCGCACTGGGTCGGGTTGACCTTGCCCGGCATGATGGAGCTGCCCGGTTCGTTCTCCGGAATGATCAGCTCGCCGAAGCCGTTGCGGGGGCCGGAGGCGTACCAGCGAATGTCATTAGCGATCTTCATCAGGGCGTCGGCCAGGGTGCGCAGCGAGGCGGAGACCTGAACGAGCGCGTCGTGGGCGGAAAGCGAGGCGAATAGGTTGTCTGCCTGCTTGAATTCCAGGCCGGTCTCCTCGCTGATCTTCTTGGCACAGAGCGCGCCGAAATCCGGGTGCGCGTTCAGGCCGGTGCCGACGGCGGTGCCGCCGATGGCCAGCTCGCGGGCGCGGGAATCTGCATAGCGCACGCCGTCCAGCGCGAAGTCGATCTGCGCGACCCAGCTACCAACAACCTGACCCAGGGTGATCGGGGTGGCGTCCTGCAGGTGGGTGCGCCCGACCATCACGATGTCCTTGAACTCCTCGGCCTTCTTGGCGAGGGTATCGCGCAGCTGCGCGACATCGGGCAACAGCTTGCCGTTGATCTCGTTGACCACGGCGATGTGCATGGCGGTGGGGAACGTGTCGTTCGAGCTCTGGCCGCGGTTGACGTGGTCGTTCGGGTGGACGGGAGTCTTGGAGCCCATCTCGCCGCCAGCGATCTCGATCGCGCGGTTGCTGATGACCTCGTTGGTGTTCATGTTGGACTGAGTGCCCGAACCGGTCTGGAAAACTACCAGCGGGAACTCTGCGTCGAGCTTGCCGTCGATAACCTCATCGGCGGCCTGGGTGATAAGTTTCGCGATGTCCTCGGGGAGCTCGCCGAGCTGGCTGTTGGCCAGCGCAGCGCTCTTCTTGAGAGTGCCCAGGGCCTTGATCATCGGGCGATTCCAGACGAACGTCGGGCGTCCAATGTTGAAGTTCTGGATGCTGCGCTGCGTCTGAGCGCCCCAGTAGTGGTCAGCGGGCACCTCAATTGTGCCCATTGAATCTTTCTCAATTCTGGTGTTTGCCATGGGTAAATCCTATCGAGCTTTCGATTTCGAGGAGCGCGCACCCCAGATACTTTCTAAATTCCGCGTCAGGCCTGCGCAAAAAGCTGAGGATATGCTTAGCAAAATGATCATTCTGTTAACGCATGTGCAGGGTTAAGCTAGTGAGCAGAGAAACTTTACTTTCAGGAGTATCAATATGACTTACGTAATCGCCTTGCCTTGCGTGGACGTCAAAGACCGCGCCTGCGTTGAAGAATGCCCGGTCGATTGCATCTACGAGGGCGAGCGCTCTCTGTATATTCATCCGGACGAATGCGTCGACTGTGGCGCCTGCGAGCCGGTTTGCCCCACCGAGGCGATCTACTATGAGGACGATTTGCCGGACGACATGGCCGAGTGGGCCGACATCAACGCCAGTTTCTTCGATCAGCTTGGCTCGCCGGGCGGCGCCTCTGCCGAGGGCCCTCAGGACTACGACGAGGAGCGCGTGGCAGCGCTTCCGCCCCAGGCCTAAAGCAAACACCTAAATTTCGGGACACGCCTCGAGGCGTGTCCCGTTTTCGTGTTTCTAAGAATGACGTCGCAAGCCGTTTCTAAGCTTTCGGCAATATACTCGTAGATCTCTAGCGCTAGGAGCAAATATGAAGTTGTCTGATACGCTGCCGCAGTTCCCCTGGGATACGCTCGCCGAGGCTAAGGCCACGGCCCAGGCCCACCCCGGAGGAATCGTCGACCTCTCGGTGGGCACTCCTGCTGACCCGGTGCCGCAGATCGTATTGGACCAGTTGGCTGATTCCGGCAAGCGCTGGCACGGCTATCCGACGGTGCAGGGCACCCCCGAGTTGCAGCGGGCGATGATCGGTTATCTCGAGCGTCGCTGGAATTCCGTCAAGCTTAGCGAGCGCAACGTGCTGCCGGTGATGGGCACCAAGGAGCTGGTTGCCTGGCTGCCGCTGCAGGCCGGCTTGCAGCCGGGGCAGCGGGTGGTGATTCCGGAGGTCGCCTATCCGACCTACGAGGTCGGCGCGCTGCTGGCAAGGGCAGAGATCGTGCGCTGCGACGATCCCGCACGGCTAACGGGCAATCCCGCGCTGATTTGGCTGAACACGCCGGCAAACCCACACGGCGCTATCGCGTCGGCTGATGAACTTCGCGCCTGGGTGGAATACGCTCGCAGCGCGGGCGCGCTGCTGGTCAGCGACGAGTGTTACGGCGAGTTCTCATGGGACGCGCAGTCATACAGTCTGCTCGACCCGCAGATCAACGGCGGCAGCCTGGACAATATCCTGGCCTGTTTCTCACTGTCTAAGCGCTCGAACATGGCGGGCTACCGAGCCGGATTCGTCGCTGGCTGCGAGAGCGTAGTGCAGGAGTTGCTGGCCATCCGTAAGCACGCCGGTGCGATGGTCGCCGGGCCGGTGCAAGACGCCATGGTCGTCGCGCTCGATGATGACGCGCACGTCGAGGTGCAGCGCCAGCGCTATTTGCGCAGGCGTGAAAAGCTCTCCGCGGCCTTGAACCAAGCCGGCTTTGAGATTGATCATTCCGAAGGCTCGCTCTACCTGTGGGTGAGCAGGGGAGAGCACGCACGCGAGACCGTCGGGTGGCTGGCCGAGCGGGGCATCCTGACCGCGCCGGGCGATTTCTACGGTGAGGCAGAGCCGACGCACGTGCGCATCGGGCTAACCGCTCTCGATGAGCGCATCGAGGCTGCCTGTGAACGCCTTTGCTAGGCGTTCATGCGCCTTTTCTAGGCGCCCTCAGCGTGACCGTCGCCTGCCAAGTTCCCTCCGCTGCAGCTGCTGATTGGTTGGGTTCCCAGCGCTGATAGGCGTCGGGTGACATCGTCCACTGAAAGCCGTTAGTTGACGCCGAAACCAGGCCGATCTGCTGGCCGAGAAGCTGCGATAGCTGGGCGATCGCCCAAGTCGTGGGCTCGCTGCCAGCCAGCACAGTGACAGTTTCTGCCTCCTGGCTGATGGACAAATTCTCGCCCCAGACATGGTTTAGGAAGGCGATCAGCTTATCCGGGGCGGCGGGGTTGTCTTGCTGGTTCACGCAGCTGACCGATGCAGGGCTGAAACCAGTCAGCGCGCTAGCCCAGGCGCGGGCGTTTGCCTCGTGCTTGCGATACGCGTCGGGATGATTGGAGATCTGGATTTTTTGGGCGACATCGGAGATGTCGTCGGTCTGCCAATCGGGCACCTGGATTAGCCGATCATAGAATGCGCCCGCCGAGTACCAAGGATCCATGATCTGCTCCTCGGTTCCCCAGCCCTGCGAAGGGCGCTGCTGGAAAAGCCCGATTGAGTCGAGATCTCCGTGATCCAGGTTGATCAGATTGGACTCCTGGTATGCCGTAGTCAGGGCGATGGTCGCGGCTCTGGCGGGCAGGCCGCGGCGCAGGGATTCGCCGACGATCATCGCCGCGTTCTCGGACTGCTCGAAGGATAGCGAAGTGCTGTGGCCATCAACACTCACCTGGCAGCCCTGAACGGGGCGGGCCGGTTTCGCGCTCTTAGCGGACACCAGGCTGGCAACGGTAGCCACGATCGCCGCGATGGCGACGATCGCGATGACCGCGATGCCGAGATCCTTCGCCTTGCTCATGCCAGAGCTCTCGAATTGTGGAAAATAAGCGTCGAAAGCATGTCTCGAACTGTATCAAGCGCAAAATCGCTTTGAAAGACCCTTTGATCAACTCATTGATCAATCGCATTTGGTGTAGGTTCTGTCGCTTAAGGTCGTGTGAGTATTTAGCTTTGGCAAGCTCTTTAATACTTTTGAGTGTTGGCTAAAGCACATGAGCTATTAACTCGCTCTGAAGCGTCTGTAAGTCTTGGGGTGGCTGGTCTGGGATTGGCTGACAGGATTGGTATTGGCCGTTACTCTCGTGTGGTGT
>CAUPIJ010000013.1:0-44654 GCA_963511305.1 uncultured Propionimicrobium sp. | reverse complement strand
AAAACAAGGCGCGACACGCCCAAACAGAGCACCACATTTTGGCCGCTTACCCAAACTTTTTTGCCGCAGAAAACTAAATGTCCTTGTCAGAAGTTTTACCGGGTAAAGAATAAAACGACCAGAAACGACCAGGAACGACCACGTTTGAGAGGGTAAAACAGAACGGAGTAAACGCTCTGACTAGGGCATTTACTCCGTTTTCGCTTGTGGAGGTAAGGGGATTCGAACCCCTGGCCTCTTCCATGCCATGGAAGCGCGCTACCAACTGCGCCATACCCCCTCCGGGGCGCCTAGCAAAACTCAGTTTCCGCTTGGCACGGATAGAAACTATATCCGATAGACCCTTTAAGTCAAAATCTTTCGATGAGGTTTTGGCCCCCGCGGGTGGGCAGTTAAGAGCCGAGCCTGCGGGGAGCCATAACTACGAAAGTTTCAGAAGCCGCGCTCGTAGGGGCCGGGGACGTAGTCGATCTCTGCGCCCAGCTCGACCGCAGCATGCAGAGCGAACGCGGGATCGTTCAGCGTCTTTCTACCAATCAGAACCACATCGGCGTCGCCCAGTGCAATGATCTGCTCGGCCTGGACAGCGTCGGTGATCAGTCCAACCGCAGAAACAGGGACACCTACGGTGTCCTTAACCGCCCTAGCGAGTGGAACCTGATAGCCAGGGCCGACTGGGATCGGGGCCGAGGGCAGATTACCGCCCGAAGAAATGTCGAACATGTCGACGCCGTGCTTCTCGAGCGCCTTCACGACCTCTACAGTTTCGTCCAGGCTGAAACCGCCGTCGACCCACTCGGTGGCTGACAGGCGAACCAGGAGCGGCACGCTCACCTCACCGCGCACCGCGTCAACAACCTCAACTAGCAGGCGAGCGCGATTCTCCAGGCTGCCGCCGTACTCGTCATCGCGCTCGTTACTCAAGGGCGAGAGAAACTCGTGCAGCAGATATCCGTGGGCGGCGTGAACCTCCACGAAATCAAAACCGGCAGCCACAGCTCGCTTGGCAGCCAACCTGAACGCCTCAATCACGTTCTCGATTCCGGCCCTGTCAAGGGCTTTCGGCACGGCATAGTAGCCGTTAGCGATAGCCGATGGGGCAGAGGTAACCCAGCCGCCCTCGGCTTCTGGAACAGAGCCGCCGGTTTTCGCCATTCCCCAGGGAGCATACGCGGAACCCTTGCGTCCAGCGTGGGCGAGTTGAGTGCCGATCTTCGCCCCCTGACTGTGTGCGAAGTTAATGATCGACTTGAAAGCCTCGGCCTGTTCATCGTTCCAGATGCCTAGGTCGCGAGGGCTAATCCTGCCCTCTGGAACCACCGCAGTTGCCTCGACGATAATACCGCCAGCGCCACCGCTGGCGATGCCTCCGTAATGAACCAGGTGCCAGTTGTTGGCTAAGCCGTCCTGGTTTTCCACGGAGTAAGTACACATGGGTGGCACCCATAAACGATTACGGAATTCAACGCCTGCCACCGTAATCGGCGAAAAGAGTTTACGCACCATGCTCCAATCAAAAAATTTTCATCCGATAAAAACTAGCTAGCTACTTTTCTTCCGCTGGCTAGGTCGAATAGGTGGCGCAGAACCCTGCCGTCGCTGCAGCGAAGCCCGTTGTGCTCGTATTCGCTGGTGATCCACTTGGCAACGTTCGGCAGCAGATTGCCGGTTTCCACCGAGAACTCGACGGGCACGTAGACGTCGTTGAAGTAGACAGCAGCGGCGCCGGATGCGCCGGACTGGCGGATCATCTCAGAGTCGTAGATGCTAGGCCACTCGATCTGGGCGACCCTCTCGACGACCTTGGCCCAAGGCTCAAACGCCGGCACGGTCTCATTCCATTCCCGGAAGACATGCTCGCCGGTGAGTAGAGTTACGTCCTCGCGGAACTCGTCAGGATAGGTGCGCTCGGCAGACCAGTCGGTTACAAAACCGTCCGAGTAGCTCGATTCGTGAATCACGAAATACAGGGGGTTAGCTCCGCCGAACGGTAGGGCATTGGCGACGGCGTATTTGAATGCGTTGGTTTTGGGGTCGCGCTCGAGTATGTCGTAAAGATCCTGCCAGCCGTCTGTACTGCCAAGCAGGTGACCGAGCGAGCGCAGGCGCGAGGGCGAGAGAATCTCGCCGGTGGGCAGTTCGATCTTCGAGTCAGCGGCCAGAGCCACCAGGTCTAGAACCTTCTGTCGATGCTCGGGGAAACGGTGATAGTAGGCCAGCGAATTGGCCTTCATCTTCTGGTAGCACAACGAATAGACGTCGTCGGGGTGGCGACCGACCGCGCTGAGGCCACCAGTGAAGAAGCATTGCTCCAGGCTCTCGGGATGCTTAGTCAGGTAGGCCAGGGTGGTGAATCCACCGAACGACTGGCCAAGCGTTGTCCATTTTTCGGCACCAAGGTGCTCGCGCATCGCTTCGGCGTCTTCCACGATCGAATCCGCGCGCATATACTGCAGCCTGTCGACGAGCCAATCGGCTCCCATGCTTAGCTGCTCGTCACCAATCGGGGTGGATTTTCCGGTGCCGCGCTGGTCGAGCATCACGACGCGATAGCGCTCCAGGGCTACATCGAGCCAGGAAGGCTGGGTGGGGCAGCGGAACGCACGGGGAGCTTCATTTCCTGGTCCGCCCTGAAGGAAGACGAGATAAGGCAGGTTTTCCCCACCGGGACGGCTGACCACGGCAGCATAGACATCGATAATTCGATCATCGTCCGGGTCATTCCAAACCAGTGGAACTGTGATGAAGTGGTCTTCGATCAGCAGATCTGCGATGCGTCTAGCCATAGCCCTGAGTCTAATGCCCGCGAACGATTAACTCGAACGCAGCTATCAGTCAGGGATCCGCACCATCGCTATGTTCCGGCTGCTGGCTTGATTCGTCAAGGCCACTTGAGTCGGCCCTTTAGCTTTCTTAAAAACTATGAAGCCAGAAACCTCTTCGCCCGCATCCAGAAAACCGTTGTCCAGCTGGTTAGGGTCTCTAGAGGGTTCCGTGTCGAAAATGTTTCCAGAATTTGGAGCCGGATCTATAGCCATGAACGAATAGGTCAGGCCTCCCTCTTCGAGAGAAATCTTTACCTTGACAGTGAGCGAGTCTGCGGTCTGCTCAGCCGACTCTACTGAGAAAGTGCCCTTTGCCATTCCATCATCAAACGGCCTTTCCGCGGGGAGGGTAGGCTTGCGCTCATAGGCAGAAACCGATGGCATCGGCTCCGCCGACTCAGCGGGGCCTGCTGTCTCTTCCGGCTGTCTGGTGATTCCAGAAAACCAAACTATCGCCGCAACTATCAGCACGATGATTATCGGGAAGGCCGCTCGACCCCAGAACGACGGACGATACCGCCTGATCTTGGGTGCGGAAGTAACCGGTACATGGCTAGGTGTAGGAGCGACGTTTGCAGGCTGTAAATCGTCCACGATGTTATACGGCTCAACGTCTGCATAAGGCGTCTGCAGATAGGCCTCTTGTTTTGCTGCCGGCATCGCGTCAGGCTCGATTCGGTTATCGCCGAGATGCTCCATAGCATCCAGCCTAAAACGCGTTTCAAGTGTTGTCTCATCGTCTTCAGGTGTTTTCAGGACGTCCGATGTGTTGGCGATTTGAACAACACAAAGCCGCAATAACAATAACGTCAGCATGAAACAAACTAAGAGCTCAGGCTGCCACGAAACTTTTCTTACCCCGCCGAAAATAAAGCTGAAAGAACCGACGGATCTGCTCTCTGTGATCCCGCTGATGCTGGGCTTCGAACCCAGAGAATCGCTGGTCATAATCGCGTTAGAAAACTATCGGGTGGCAGTAACAATTCGCATCGACATCGAAGCCATAGAAGAGGAACTATCGCAGGGCTTTCCGCTCAAGGAAAGGTATCCGAGAGCAGATTTCTTCATCGCGGCATATTCTGTTGACCTCGGACTGGCATCCCACGCTGCCGAGCAGGCAGAAGAATTTGTTGAAGACGGCGTGCTAGCGAGCGTGGTCACCAATGGCCATAGCTATTGGAACCGGCAAGAAGATGAACCGGTCAGGCGGCCCGTCCCGCAACCAAGTTTGCGCGCCCAGGCTGAATTTGCTGGAGCCGGGCTCTCGGTGCTTCGGGATAGGCACGAATTAGTTTCTTTGGTCCAGCCCGCTCAAGGTGAACTAGCCGAGGAGAACATGCTTATCATGAGCGAACTGGTTGAAGAGATCACCAGCATGACCGAAAAGGAAGCCGTAGATAAGTTCAAGGAGCTAACCGATCGCGCAGACTCAACCCGAGATCTGCTGAAGATGGGAATGTTGGCTACTCGTTATTGGACTCTGATCTATTCGCTATCGCGGATTTCGAAGCGGCAGGCCGGCAGCGAATGCGAGATGTGGCAGCGGGTCTGCCGTCAGATGCCCCAGCAATATGCTCTGCCGGCGGTGGCATTGGCGGCGATCTGCGCGTGGGCATCTGGCAATGGCTCGCTGCAGTCTATTTGCCTAGAAATCGGTTCGCAGATAAACCCGGATAGCGTGCTGCTACAGATCCCGATTTCTGCAAATCAGACCCTCCAGCCGCCTAGCGAATGGGAGAAAATGCGCCAGATCTTCCTGACCGAGTATCTAAATTGGCTGGAATACGCTGGCGACGCTTAAATATTGCGATTTAGGCGAGGTGACCGCCTCCTTTCAGGTCGGGTAGAATCTCCACTCAGCGAATGCTTAAATCGACGCCAGGGCGAAATGCGTTCCGTCCTGGTCAGTAAATAGGAGATTGTTGTGACTGAACGTGACGAAACCGAGGGTCGCTACGACGTGGTGGCCGCTCAGGAAAAGTGGCAAAAGTTTTGGGACGAAGACTCGACCTTCAAAGCTCTTGATGACGATTCCAAACCCCGTCGCTACGTCCTCGACATGTTCCCTTACCCTTCGGGTGACCTGCACATGGGGCACGCCGAAGCCTACGCAATGGGTGACGTGCTCGCTAGGCTCTACCGCATGCAGGGCTACGACGTCCTGCACCCGATTGGCTGGGACTCCTTCGGGCTGCCCGCGGAGAACGCGGCAATCCGCAACAACGAGCATCCTGCAAAGTGGACTTACGGCAACATCGAGACTCAGAAGAACTCCTTCAAGCGTTACGGCCTGAGCCTGGACTGGAGCCGTGTTCTGCACACCTCGGATGCAGAGTACTACCGCTGGACGCAGTGGCTGTTCATTAAGTTCTTTGAACGCGGTCTTGCCTACCGCAAAGACTCCTACGTCAACTGGTGCCCGAAAGACCTCACCGTGTTAGCAAACGAGCAGGTGGTTGAGGGTGCTTGTGAACGCTGCAAGACGCCGGTAACCAAGCGCAAGCTGAACCAGTGGTACTTCAAGATCACCGACTACGCCCAGCGACTGCTCGATGACATGGACAAGCTGCAGGCTGGCTGGCCGGACCGGGTTTTGGCTATGCAGCGCAACTGGATCGGTCGCTCTGAGGGTGCTTATGTGAACTTCAAGATCGACGGCCGCGAAGAACCTGTGACCGTATTCACCACTCGTCCTGACACGCTTTACGGCGCGACCTTCATGGTCGTTGCTCCGGACAGTGAGTTGGCTGGGGAAATCGTCTCTGATGAGCAGCGAGCAGTCTTCGAGCGATACTTAGAAGATGTCAAGAAGAACACCGAAATTGAGCGGCAGTCTACGCAGCACGAGAAGACCGGCGTATTCCTCGGGGTCTATGCGGAGAATCCGGTTAACGGCGAGAAGATCCCGATGTGGGCCGCTGACTACGTGTTGAGCGACTACGGCACCGGTGCGATCATGGCTGTTCCCGCCCACGATCAGCGCGACCTAGACTTCGCGATCAAGTATGGTCTGGAGGTTCGTCCGGTCATTGACACTGGTGAGGAGAACCCAGCAACCAGCGCGATCGCAACCACGGGTGATGGCGTCTACGTCAACTCGGGTCCACTGGACGGCCTGACCAACGTCAAGGAAGGCGTTAACAAGACAGTCGAGGTGCTCGAGCAGCGCGGTTCCGGCCAGGCCACCGTGACCTACAGGCTTCGCGACTGGCTGCTTAGCCGCCAGCGTTTCTGGGGTTGCCCGATTCCAATCATTCATTGCCCGAAGTGCGGCCTGGTTCCGGTGCCTGACGACCAGCTGCCAGTTGAACTGCCTGATCTTCGTGGCACCGACCTGGCGCCCAAGGGCACCAGCCCGCTTGCAGGTGACGCGGCCGCCGAGTGGCGCAACGTTTCTTGCCCGAAGTGTGGCGAGGACGCTCAACGCGATACCGACACGATGGACACCTTCGTCGATTCGTCCTGGTACTTCTATCGCTACTGCTCGCCGGGTTATGAGGAAGGCCCATTCGATCCGAAGGAGGTTAACCGCTGGATGCCCGTTCAACACTACGTGGGCGGCGTCGAGCACGCGATCTTGCATCTGCTCTACATGCGCTTCTTCGCGAAGGTGCTGAAGGACATGGGCATGATCGACTTTGACGAGCCGATGCAGAACCTGCTCAATCAGGGCCAGGTGATCAATCAGGGCAAGGCCATGAGCAAGTCACTTGGCAACGGCGTTGATCTGGGTAAGCAGATCGACGAATTCGGTGTCGACGCCGTCCGATTGACCATGATCTTCGCCGGCCCTCCGGAGGACGACATCGACTGGGCCGAGGTCTCGCCCTCAAGCTCGCTGAAGTTCCTGCAGCGTGCTTATCGTATCGCCTACGACGTGACGAGCGAGCCGGATGTCGATGTGACTAAGGGCGACGAAGAACTGCGCCGCGTCACGCATAAGACCATCCACGACGTTACCGAGCTCGTGGAGGGGGGCAGATTCAACGTCGCGGTGGCTCGCGTCATGGAGCTCGTGAACGCGTCCAGGAAAGCCGTCAACGGCAAGACCGGCCCTGCGGATCCTGCGGTACGCGAGGCCGCGGAATTCACCGCGCAAGCGCTTAGCCTGTTCGCCCCGTACGTAGCCGAGGAGATGTGGGAGACGCTCGGCAAGCAGCCCTCGGTTGCCAACAGCGTTTGGCCAAAGGCCGATGAGGCTCTGCTGGTTGCCGAATCGGTCGTTCTGGTCGTCCAGGTGCAGGGAAAGGTTAGGGCGAAGATCACCGTCAGCCCGGACATCACCGAGGAAGATGCGGTCAAGGCAGCGCTCGCCGAGGATAACGTGCAGCGCGCGCTTGGCGGACGAGAGATCCTTAAGACCATCGTCAAATTGCCGAAGATGGTCAGCATCGTCCCTAAAAAGTAGCTGAACATTCGTTTGGTGGCCGGCACAGGTGTTTTCTGTGTCGGCCACATTGTTGTCCGGATGAACTTTTGGTTTCGATAAGCCAATAGTGATTTGCATGCTAGATAATTCCGGAGATTTAGATAGCAGGCTCAGCCAGTTGGTGGCTGGGCAACGCCCGCCTGGAAGTGCCAGGCGTGGAATTAGAAATGAGCGTCCGCGTTTCGACGATGACGAGGAATTAACTTGGGACGACGAGGAGGATCTTGAATTCGAAAAAGGGCTCCAACAGAAATATTCAAAACCCAGGGAAAACAAAAATAAGAAAGATCTAGTCAAGCAGTTCACGCAGAAGAACTTTCTGGCCATTTTTGCCGCTATTTTCGTCGCGGTGCTGCTAGTCGCTGGACATCTGGGAAGGACTTCCGCCGCAGAAGTTCCGGAAGACCCAGTGCCAGAGCCGTCCTCGCCTTCGGCGCCCACCGAAAAGCCGAGCGCAAGCCAGTCGAAGGTGATGGTGCATGTTATCGGTGCAGTAAATAAACCGGGTGTGGTTGAAGTTCCTGCTGAGGCGAGAGTGATTACCGCGATAGAAGCGGCCGGTGGCGTCACCGATTCTGCTCAGTTGGGAGAGCTTAATCTTGCAATGCCTGTGAGCGATGGCAGTCAAATCTATGTGAGCGCTGGTGAGGGGAAAAGTGAGGTCAGGACAGGCCAAACTGGAGGCGCAACAGCGCAAGGCGAGGGATCAGCAGCACAAGCTGGCGGCTCAGCAGCAGGCGGGAAGATTAATCTCAACACCGCTTCGCAGAGCGATCTAGAGACGCTACCTGGGGTAGGGCCGGTTACGGCTTCGGCAATTATTGACTGGCGAACCAAGAACGGAAAGTTCACCTCCATCGAGCAACTTCAGGAGATCGATGGGATAGGCCCGAAGTCGTTCGCGAAGCTCTCTGACAAGGTGACCGTATGAGTGTCGACCTGCGGATGCTTCCCATCGGAGCAGCCGCATGGGGCGGGGCAGCAGCAGGTGTTCTCGGTCTCAACTGGTTATTCATCGCATGCTTGAGTGTGGGGCTAAGCGCTCTTTTTTATTTCACGAAGCGAAGAATATTGCTGGCGGTGATGCTTGTTCTCGTGGCTTCTTTTGCGCTCTCGTCCTGGAGGGCAAGTGTTAAGGTCTCCGATCCGATTTCTGTCGCTGCGGAAACGAATTCGGTGGTGCAAGTTAAGTCCAGAATAAAAACCGATCCGGTGGTGCTGGAATCGGGGAATAGGGCGGCAGCATGTCGCACGGAAGCAAAGGTTACTAGCGCAAGAATTAGAAATAACAAGGTTTCGTTAAGCACCAGCGTCTATCTATACGGCTCTGGTCAGCTTGCTAAAGATTTAAAGAAAGTCTCCGTCGGCTCCGAGGTGTCAATAACCGCTAAGGCTCGCCCGACCGAGCGGCACCAGCGTCAAAGTGCCTCATTATCTGTACTGAAACTAGAGCAAATCTCCAAACCAGGCGCTCTTGACGAGCTGACGAACAGGATCCGTTCGGGGCTCAGAGCGTCAATGGCTTGGTCGCCGGCTGCGCAGGCCGGTCTGGTGCCCTCCTTGGTGGTTGGCGACACCTCGAATTTGAGCGATGAAATCGAGAAAAGTTTTAAAGACACCGGGTTGACTCATTTAACCGCCGTCAGCGGAACGAACCTAACCTTGCTGCTGGCATTCGTTTTGCCGGTAGCGAAACTAGCTGGGGTGAGAGGCAGGTGGCTCTACCTGGTTTCATTCAGCTGCGTAGGCATGTTCATCCTGATCTGCCGTACAGAGCCCAGCGTGTTGCGGGCCGCAGCAATGGGTCTGATCGCGATGGCCGCGACTGGGCTTGCTGCGGATAAGAGGAGAGGGCTAAGACAGCTGGGTGGAGCTGTGACGGCCCTAACCCTCATCAACCCCTGGCTAGCGCTTTCCTGGGGTTTCGCGCTATCGGTTACCGCCTCTTTCTCGATATTGTGGTGGGCGTCCGATTGGCAGTTGAAATTAAGAAGGTGGCTTCCCGGTCCAGCCGCCGAGGCCGTCGCGATCCCGTTGGCTGCTCAGCTCGGCACGCAACCGTTAGTTACCTGTCTGAGTTCGCAGTTAAGCGTCGTGGGTCTATTTGCAAATGCGCTGAGCGGTCCTTTCGTAGGCCCGGTGACGGTGCTCGGATTCGTGGCCGCATTCGTCTCCATGATCTCACCCCAAATAGCGTCGACTATCGGCTGGATTGCTGGTGTTAGCGTCCAACCAATCATTACTTTGGCGGATTTCTTCGCTTCACTTCCGGGAGCGAGCCTGCAGATTCCCGCGACTGTCTGGAGCATTTCGGCGCTCTCTATTTTCTGCGTTATCGTCGCGTACCTGCTGGGAATGACATTGGAGATTCCAGTATTCACTATCGGTCTGTGCCTGGTTTTGATGTTCTGTTCGATAGTGCCGATCCAGACCGTTGGCTGGCTGCCGAAAGACTGGCTGGTCATCTTCTGCGATGTCGGTCAGGGCTCGGCGAACCTTGTGCGGACGGGGCCAGCTTCGGCAGTGCTGTTAGACGCGGGGCTGCAAGATGGCAAGGCGCTCGAGTGCGTCAAAAATTCAAGGATTAAGACACTGGATGCGGTGGTATTGAGCCACCGGCATGCCGATCACGTCGGTGGTCTGAAAACTGTGCTGAATGAATATCCGACCCGAAATATCTTCAGCCCGTCAGAGCTTAGGGACATGTCGGTGCAGATTATCGAGAGTGGACAGGAAATGACGATCGGAGAGGCCAAGTTCCTTTTCCTAGGGGGCAGAAGAATGACGCAAGACGTCTCGGAAGTTACTGGCCAGGTCGAGAATGACGCTGGAATCACGACACTAGTCGAGGTGGAGGGCAGCAAAGCCATCTTTCCTGGAGATGTGGAGATACAGGGTCAGCAGAAACTGATGAATCTCAGGGCAGATCTCGATAGCGATATCATGGCGATTCCGCACCACGGTTCGAGTCATCAGCTACCTGAGTTCTTCTCGACGGTATCGCCTAGGGTTGCGGTTGCTTCGGCTGGCAAAGACAACGATTACGGCCATCCCGCGACCAAAACCCTAAGTCTGGCTAGCAAATCTGGGGGATTGGTTTATCGTACTGATCAGAACGGAAGCGTCGCTGTGGCGAAAAAGAACGGAAAACTCATCGCGGCGACGCAATATTGATTTGTTCCTAGCGCCTAGGCTCGAAATCGAGAAAGCGCTATCGGGAGTGACGATGCAAACATTCGGCAAACCGCTACTTATCCAGGGCAAAGAACAGCTGCTGCTGGACAGAGCAGTCGAAGCCAGGCTCAACGCCGCCAAGAGGGAGTGCCCGGACGCTGAATACAATAATCTTTCTGCTGCCGATATCGATGGCAGCAAGCTCTCGTCGATAGTGGGCGGGTCGCTTTTCTCTCCCCAAACCGTGGTCGTCATAAGACATCTTGGCGAACTGCCTGCCGAGCTCCACGATTCGGTGGTGGAGATAGCGAAGAACTGCCACGACGAACTTTCTTTTACCCTGGTTCATGAGGACGGCCAGAAGGGCAGCGGCCTGGTCAACAAGCTCAAGAAGGCCAAGATCCAAACCCAGGCCGTGGAGGCTCCGAAACCATGGAAGATGCCGGACTTCGTCATCTCCGAGGGGCGAGCCAACAACGTGAGGATTGATGAGGCAGCAGCTAGGGCTATCATCGACGCCCTGGGCACGGACATGTCCGCGTTGGCGGGAGCAGTCTCGCAGCTAGCCGCTGACTGGCCGGATGGCAGGATCAACGCGGAGATCGTTCATCGATATTTCAGCGGAAAAGTCGAGATCAGCGGATTTTCGATCTGCGGCGACGTGCTTAATGGCCGAGATGGCTCGGCGTTAGCAAAACTCAGGTGGGCGCTCCAGAACGGAGTAGCTGCCGCGCTTATCACCTCAGCCTTTGCTAGTGAACTTCGAGGCCTGGGCAAATACTTCGGAGCTAGGGGAGCAAGAGGCAACGAGTTGGCCCAGAAAGTGGGAGTTGCACCCTGGAAAATTAAGGATTTGGCCAGACTCAGTAGAACCTGGACTCCGCAAGGAGTTAGCGCTGCGATCCAGGCCGTCGCTCAAGCAGACGCCCAGGTAAAAGGTGCCTCGGCTGCCGCGGACTACGCGCTAGAAAAAATGATTCTGGAAGTCAGCCGGGCGCGCAAGAAGTGAAGCCACACGCCAAATGCCCCAACCCACCCAGAGGGAGTTGGGGCATTTGACAAGGGCTCTTGGCCTAAGGCAGAGCCCGAAAGATTAGTTAGAGAGCGGCCGCGCGCTTCGAGATAGCCGACTTGCGGTTAGCAGCCTGATTCTTGTGGATTACACCCTTGCTAGCGGCCTTGTCGAGAAGACGGTTAGCAGTTGCAGCCAGAGCGATGGCGTCTTCCTTGTTTTCGGCATCAGCAGCCTCGCGGAACTTGCGGATGCTGGTGCGAAGCTCGCTCTTAACAGCCTTATTGCGCAGGCGCGCCTTCTCATTGGTGATGATGCGCTTCTTCTGGGACTTGATGTTTGCCACTTGGGTTATGCCTCTTCTAAAAATTGTTTTCTGGGTTTGCGCCTTTTAAAGTCGCGACGAGATAATCTACCAGTTTGGCTGCCTAAGGCCAAATAATGGCAGAGCTTTGGTTGACATGAAAGAATAGCACTTGGCGCGAGGGCGCCTATTGGGTGCATGAGCGCCGATCGCCTGCATCGCGAACCGATGCATACAAGTCTAAATAGGGTTAATTCGAAATCCATGGCTAAACACATCGTTGGACAGACAGATCCGCAGCTGATCCGTAACTTCAGCATCATCGCGCACATCGATCACGGAAAATCGACGCTAGCCGACCGAATGCTGCAGCTAACCGGTTTGGTTGATGACCGAACGATGCGCGCCCAGTATCTCGACAGGATGGATATCGAGCGTGAACGTGGAATCACGATTAAGTCGCAGGCCGTCCGGATGGCTTGGGAGAGCGGCGATCAGCCCTATGTGCTGAACATGATCGACACGCCTGGCCACGTCGACTTCACCTATGAAGTGAGCCGATCGCTCGCCGCTTGCGAGGGTGCTTTGCTGGTCGTCGACTGCGCGCAAGGCATCGAGGCTCAGACGCTGTCGAATCTTTATCTTGCCCTGGAAGCCGATCTGACCATCATTCCGGTGCTGAACAAGATCGACCTGCCAAATGCCAATCCCGAGAAGTTCGGTGCGGAGATCGCCTCGATCATCGGTTGCGACGAGTCCGAGGTGCTTCGGGTCAGCGCCAAGACCGGCGAGGGTGTGCCTGAACTGCTCGACACGATCGTGCAGAAAATTCCGGCTCCGGTAGGTGACGAGAACGCGCCGCTTCGGGCGATGATCTTCGACTCTGTCTACGACTCTTACCGTGGCGTGGTTACTTATGTTCGCGTTGTTGACGGCTCGTTCAAGCAGCGTGACAAATTGAAGATGATGGCTACCGCTACCACCCACGAGGCTCTGGATCTTGGCGTGATCTCGCCTGAACCTAAATCGGCCGACGGTCTCGGCGTGGGCGAGGTTGGCTATCTGATCACGGGCGTTAAGGACGTCCGCCAGTCGCGAGTCGGTGACACCGTCACTAGCGCCAGCAAGCCCGCAGCTGAGCCGTTGAGTGGTTACCGCGACCCGATCCCGATGGTTTTCTCGGGCATTTACCCGATTGATAGCTCCGACTTCCCGAATTTGCGGGAGGCGCTAGAAAAATTGCAGCTCAATGACGCGGCCCTAACCTATGAGCCGGAGACGTCTGCAGCGTTGGGATTCGGTTTTCGTGTCGGCTTCCTCGGGCTGCTGCACATGGAGATTGTGCGAGAGCGCTTAGAGAGGGAGTTCGACCTCGACCTGATTTCGACGGCGCCGAACGTTCACTACGAGATCGAGATGGAGGACGGCTCCAAGAAGCAAGTCGACAACCCGTCCGATTTCCCCGACGGCAAGATCGCCTCTGTGAGTGAGCCGATGGTTTCGGCAACCATCCTCACGCCGTCCGAATTCATCGGCCCGGTGATGGAAATGTGCCAGATGCGTCGAGGTGAACAAAAGGGCATGGACTACCTATCCACCGACCGAGTGGAACTGCGCTATCTGCTGCCGCTAGGCGAGATCGTCTTCGATTTCTTCGATGTGCTGAAGTCCAAGACGAAGGGTTACGCGTCGCTTGACTATCACGAGGCCGGCACGCAGGAATCCGATCTGGTTAAGGTCGATATCCTGCTTAACGGCGAGCAGGTCGACGCGTTCAGCGCGATCGTACACCGCGACAAGGCCTACGACTACGGCCTGGTCATGACCAACAAACTGCGAGAGCTGATTCCACGGCAGCAGTTCGAAGTGCCCGTGCAGGCGGCCATCGGCAGCCGGATTATCGCCCGCGAAACTATCCGCGCAATGCGCAAGGACGTTCTGTCTAAGTGCTATGGCGGCGACATCACCCGTAAGCGCAAGCTGCTAGAGAAACAGAAGGCCGGTAAGAAGCGCATGAAGATGGTTGGCCGCGTCGAGGTGCCGCAGGAGGCGTTCGTCGCAGCGCTGGCCACCAACGACTCTGGCAAGGACACCAAAGGCAAAGATCGCTGATAGATGCGAACGCTTAGTCTCTACGTTCACGTGCCGTTTTGCGCCGCGCGTTGTGGCTACTGCGATTTCAACACCTACACGCCAGCGCAGGCAGGCCCCGGCGCGCCCGAGAGTTACCTAGAGGCGGCTCACCGAGAGATCGACATGGCCAGGCAAGCTATCGGCTCCGGTAGACCCCTGGACACGGTCTTCTTTGGCGGCGGCACGCCGACTTTACTGGAACCCGCGGCTCTAGGCGGGTTACTATCTCACGCGATAGATGAGTTCGGCCTGGCAGATGACGCCGAGGTGACCACAGAGGCAAACCCAGAGACGCTCACTGCTCAGGTTCTGGAGGATTTGCTCGACGCTGGCTTCAACCGGCTTTCTATTGGCATGCAATCCAGCGATTACCGGGTTCTGAAAGTCCTGGAGCGGGTGCACCGTCCAGGCCGCGCGCTGGAGGTAGCAAAGCTGGCCCGTGAGGTCGGTTTCACCAACATCAGTCTGGATCTGATCTATGGGACGCCCGGCGAGAGCCTGGCTTCTTGGCGGCAGAGCCTGGAGGACGCGTTAAGCGCGCAGCCCGACCACGTCAGCGCCTATTCACTTATCGTCGAGGCTGGCACCCCGCTGGCCAGGAAGCTAAGAAAAGGCATAGTCGGGGCGGTAAGCGAGGACGATCTAGCAGATAAATATCAACTGGCCGACGAGACGCTTAGGCGAGCCGGGCTGGCCAATTACGAGACGAGTAACTGGGCACGGCCGGGCTATGAATCCAGGCACAACATAGCCTATTGGCTAGGCGGTGATTGGTGGGGCATCGGCCCAGGCGCGCACTCGCATGTTGGCGATAAGCGCTGGTGGAACGTTAAGCGCCCGCTGACCTATGCCAAAAAAATTGCAGAGAGCACTGTAAGTAACGGCAGCGCTGTCAGTCCTGCCGTTGAAGGCAGCGAAACGCTAGACGCCCAGGCGAAGCACGAGGAGAAGGTGCTGCTTCAACTGCGGCTGCGCTACGGGCTTGAGGCCAGCGAGCTATCGCCGACGGAACTGACCAGGGCTAAAGAATACGAGGCCAGGGGACTGCTGGAATTTTTCGACGCAGGACGTCGGCTGCGGGCTAGCGACGCAGGCAGGCTGCTCGTCGACGGTATAGTTCTCGGGATTCTCGATTAGGCGTAGTTTCGTATCGGGTTTCAGCATTATCCGGGCTAAGCTGTCCTGCTGTGAGTCCTGATCCTAGATACTCCCGTGATGTTCTTGCCCCAGGATGGCAGAAGGCGCACCTAAAGAAGAGCAAGAAAGTCGCCATGGAACTCGGCATGGTGGTCGAGGACCCCAGCAGCGGTTTTGTCGGCGAGATCATGGGCTGGGAGAACGGCCTAGTCATCCTCGAAGATCGCAGGCTCAAGCGCAGGACATTTCCAGTTGGTTCTGGATTTTGGCTAGATGGTCAACCCGTGGAACTTTGTATTCCACCCCGAACAGGACGAGCCAGGGCGACTCACACCGCTTCGGGCTCGCGGGTAGGCAAGAAAGAGTCAGCTAAGGTTGCGCTGCCCAGTCGCATTTACGTCGAGGGACGCCACGACGCCCAGTTGGTGGAAAAGATCTGGGGAGACGACCTGCGGCACGTAGGCGTCGCGGTCGAATACCTCGGTGGAATCGATGATCTGGTTAGAATCGTCGCCGAGTTCAAGCCGCAAAAAGGGCGCAGACTAGGCGTTTTGGTCGACCACTTGGTTACCGGAACAAAAGAGCGGGCGATCGCCGATGACGTCAATCGTGGTGGCTACGGCGACTACGTGCTGATTAAAGGGCATCGCTTCATCGATATCTGGCAGGCCATCAAACCGCAGACGCTCGGAATCAAAGGCTGGCCGAGCGTCCCCAGAGACGTGGATTTCAAGAAGGGCACCCTTGCGGCCCTCGGTCTGCCGCACGAAGACCAGGCGGACGTCGCTGAAGCGTGGCAGAAGATGCTCTCGCGAGTGCGAACTGTCAGGGATCTGGATATCGAGTTGGTTAGGAACATAGAGATCCTGATCGACTTCGTAACCCAGGATCACCTGGATGGAATAGGCGACTGACAAGCAGGGAAGGGAATTTTTTTTGGGTCGCGTTGGTCTAAGCGAATGGCTAGAAAACGGCTTTGCTCGTAGGCTGAGACCATGAACGAAAGCTATGATCGGATTCCTAGCCCCGTTTATCCCGAGAAATGGGAAAATGCCACGTGGAAGCTAGGTGCAAACTACGACGCTGAAAGTGGCGTGACCACTTTTGCCGTTCATGCGCCAGCCGCGCAGCACGTTGTTCTGGAGATTTTCCCAGAGGCAATCGGCGCAGAGTCAATGCTTCGCGTCGACATGGCAAAGAGCTACGAGGGAGTCTGGCGCGCTAGCCTGACTGGGGCCGGTCACGGTACTTACTATGGATATCGCTGTTGGGGAGCAAACTGGCCACATACTGATAGCTGGACCCCGGGCAGCCTCGAGGGTTTCAAGTCAGATCGTGACTGGGACTTCAACCACTTCAATCCGAATAAGGTGCTTCTCGACCCATATGCCAAAGAGGTCTCCCACACCCCGCTGGAGCCGAAGCTGGCAGAGTATGGTTTCGACGAAAACGTCTTTGGCACAGGTCCGACGGAGTGGGAGGGCAAAGCCGTTCGTGAGATCGACTCCGCCAAGTGGGCGCCTAAGGGAATCGTCATCGTTGATGAAACCGATACTGGCGTCTGCATTAACCGTGGGGGACAAGACATCGCTATTTACGAGGTGCATGTCAAGCAGTTGACCATGCACCCGTCGGCGTCCAACCTCGAAGAGATCTTTAAGGGCGAGAAAGGCTTCGAGGAGCTCAAGAATGTTCCCGAGGAGCTGCGCGGTACGTATGCCGGAGCCGCGTACATGGCCCCGTATCTGAAAGCCCTGCACATTAATACCATCGAGTTGCTCCCAGTCCACGAGACCGACTCCGACCAGATGGGCGAGCACAATGGCACCACGAATAACTGGGGTTATCAGACGCTGAACTTCTTTTCACCGACCCGCGACTATTCCTACGACAAGTCTCCCGGCGGCCCAACTCGTGAATTCAAGCAGATGGTGCGCGCGTTTCACGAACATGGCATCGGCGTCTACATCGACGTGGTTTTCAATCACACCTCTGAGGGCGGCAACTGGAACGGCGATCCCGAGGCTGCCGGCTTCGTTTCGTTCGGTGGTTTCGGCACCGCCGAATACTACGACCTGGCCGAGGGCGGAGTGCTACACGACGCCGCGACCGGGTCTGGCAACCAGACGAATTTCGCCTCGCCAATCATGTGCAAGCTGACGTCGGACTCCCTGAGGTACTGGCATGAGGAAATGGGTGTGGATGGATTCAGATTCGATCTGGCTCCCGTCCTAGGCCGTATGCCGGAGATTTTCGATGTGAGCGACTGGGAAGGCCGCAAGAGTTTCTTCCGCGGTCATCCGCTCGTTACCCGCATCGGGCGGCTGGCAAAGGAACATCACTTCCATGTTGTCGCCGAGGCCTGGGATCTTTGGGGTTACGAGGTGGGCAATTTCCCTGCCGAGTGGGGCGAATGGAACGGGCGTTATCGCGACTCCATCCGTTGCTTCCTCAAGGGCGACGGCAACACCGCCGACTTCATCAATGTCTTCAACGGCGACTGGAACGGCTTTAACCACAAGGAAGGGCCCCAGAAGTCCGTTAACTTTGTGACCGCCCACGATGGCTTCACCATGATGGACTTGGTTAGCTTCAACGAGAAAGACAACAATCAGGAATACCCGTTCGGACCCTCCGATGGTGGTTCAGATAACAACGACTCTTGGGATTCTGGCCGCGATCTAGCTATGCGCCGCACCAGGTGGCGTAACTTCATGCTCACGCTGTTCTTCTCGCGCGGCGTGCCGATGATCGTGGGTGGCGATGAATTTGGCCGCACCCAGAACGGCAACAACAACCCGTGGAACCTGAACACGGTCGGCATCTGGAACAACTGGGCGCAGACTACGTCTAATGCGCCGACCCAGCTGCCAGTTGATCCGAGAGACGAGAGCGTCAAAGGTTATTACGACGTAGTCGGTCAGACTCATGCTCCCGAGGACATCAATCCGCTCTTCCGCTTCACCCGCTACGTGACCAACCTTCGCTCGCTCGACCCGACGCTGCGTCAACCCAGTTGGGGTGACGGCAAGCTGCATGATGACGACGTCACGTACCTGTTCTTCAAGCCGGACTACAGCGGCCCGCCCGTCGACGGCGACCGCGCTGTTTGCGTCGTCATTGACGGCAAGGGCATCGGCGGTAGCGAATACATGTTCATGATCAATATGACCGATCAGAACGTCGATTTCACGGTTCCGGAGCAGCCGGATCCCGGGCGCCCGGGGCTTTCCTGGCTAAACATCATCGACACTGGTGAGTGGGCCGAATCGGTCAGTAACTTCTGGGTGCCCGGCATGGCGAAGGCTATCGAGGGTAATTACACGGTTGAGCCCTGGACGATCGCTGTTCTGGTTGCTGCTGACGAAAGCTCGCCGCTCTTCAGTAACGTCGAGCTCGATCAGATCAAGCTGCCTTACCCAGACAAGATCTTCAAAAAAGACAGAATTATTCCACCCACAGTAAACCTTGTCAGTTTAGACATAGAAGAGGACGACGAAAATGCAGACCGAGCAGATTCTGGAGATGATGAAGAGGGTCGCGGAGCAGGTGATTACGCCGAGGTTCCGGAATCTGAGTGACGATCAGGTTTTCGAGAAGAAGCCTGGCGATTTCGTCACGGTCGCCGACCGCGAGTCTGAGGTGGAAATCACCAAGGCGCTACGCGAGGCATATCCCGACGCCCTGATCGTCGGCGAGGAGGCTACCTTCGAGGATCCCTCCCTGCCCGACGGTTTAGCCGAGGCTGAACATGCTTTCACCATCGACCCGATCGACGGCACCGGAAACTACGTCCGGGGCGACGAGGATCACGCCGTGATGATCGCGGAATTGAAGCAGGGACAGCTATCTAGATCCTGGATCTGGCTGCCCGCGCATCAGAAAGCCTATGTCGCTGAGCACGGTAACGGTGTTTTCTGCAACGGTGAGCGCATCGGCTCCGTCGAACGCTCCGGCTTGCCGCTGGGTGGCACCTCGCGGAAGAATCTTCAGGGCTATGACGCCGATGGCAAGCTAGAGGCCACCACCGGCACCACGAACTGCGCCGGAGCCGACTACGCCAAGCTGCTCGAGGGCGATCTCGACTACTACCTGTATAAGAGCCCGAAGCCGTGGGATCATCTTCCTGGCCAGCTGATGCTGCAGGAAATCGGTGGCGAGGTGCTCAGAGCCGACGGCACCGTATATGACGCTAGCGCAGACAGTCAGACCATCCTCGCCGGGCAAAACCTGGAACGCCTGCGTGGCGTCGTTGCTGCCTGGAAGCCTAAGCTCGGCTAACAGCTTCGAGGTTAGGAATTCTCGAAAATCGGGCTAAACTAGCACTCTGAAAGATTGAGTGCTAGTTGTTGGACTAAGATCCTAGCTGACAGAAAGGGTGACGATGCTTAACGAGCGCAGGCTTAAGGTGCTACGGGCAATCGTCACCGATTACGTGTCTATGCACGAGCCCGTGGGCTCAAAAGCCCTGGTGGAGCGCCATGGGCTGGATGTTTCACCCGCAACGGTTCGAAACGACATGGCAGCCCTTGAAGAAGAGGGTTACCTTGCTCAGCCACACACCAGCGCCGGACGAGTCCCCACTGACAAGGGCTATCGGCTGTTCGTCGACAAGCTGGCAGACGTCAAGCCGTTGTCTAACGCAGAGCGGAAAGCTATTGAAACCTTCCTGGCGGGCTCGGTCGATATCGACGATATCGTTCACCGAACCGTTCGGTTGCTGGCCCAGTTCACCCGGCAGGTGGCAATCGTGCAGTACCCAATCAGCGATCAGACTCTGGTCAAGCACATCGAGTTCGTTCAACTCAGCACCTCCAAGTTGCTAGTCATCTTGATCGACTCGATAGGAATCGTCGAGCAGCGCATGGTTGCTGCTGGCACCACCCCGGAGCAGTTGGAAGACCTTCGCAAGATCTTTAATGAGACCTGTGAGGACCTCTCCCTGGATGCCGCAGCGGCCGAACTCGTGAAGCACGATAGCTACGAGAGCGATCCCGTATTCACCGCCCTGGCTGATGCCGTATGCGACATCGCGCAAGCGAACCCAAACAGCGAAGTCGTCGTCGCAGGCTTTCCCAACCTGACCAGATATGGCAACGAATACATACCCATGATGATTCCCGTCATCGAGGCGCTTGAAGAGCAGGTAGTCTTGCTCAAGCTCCTCACGGAGACGGCCACCCAGCCGGGTGAGGTTACCGTGCGGATCGGGCAAGAAAATACTTACGAGCCGCTCCAGGCGACTTCCCTGGTGGCAAGCTCATATGGCAGCCCGTCTGACGCCTACGCGAGGTTGGGAATTGTTGGCCCAACCCGCATGGACTATCCATCTGCCATGACCGCAGTGCGTGCCGTGGCTAACTATGTCGGCCGTTTTCTAGCTGAAGGTTAAATTGCAGAAGTAATGAGTGATTACTACGAAACACTAGGCGTATCTCGCGATGCCAGCGCCGAGCAGATTAAGAAAGCTTTCCGTAAAAAAGCCCGCCAGTATCATCCGGACGTCAACGATTCCCCGGACGCCGAAGACAAGTTTAAGGCCGTCAACGAGGCCTACGAGGTGCTAAGCGACGAGAAGAAACGGGCTATTTACGACCGCGGTGGCGATCCGCTGGGCGGCGATTTCGGACCCGGCATGAGCGGATTCGGCGGCTTCAGCTCGCAGGGATTCGACATTGGTGACCTGTTCGGAGCGATGTTCGGCGGCGACTTCGGATCTTCGCGGGGTCCTCGCCCCAGAGTGCAGCGCGGCAAGGATCTGCTGGCGCGCCTGGAAATGAACCTAGCCGACGCGGTCTTCGGAGCCACCTCCGAGCTGACCATAAACACGTTCGCGGCCTGCCAGCACTGCCATGGCAAGGGCTCTGCCGACGGCAGCGAACCTGTGACCTGCGGCCAATGCAGCGGCAGGGGAGAGATCACGGTTAGCCAGCGCTCGTTGCTAGGTGAGATCAGAACCGCCCAGGCCTGCCCGGCATGTCAGGGCTACGGCACGGTAATTACGAACCCGTGCCCGGATTGCGCCGGCCACGGCAGGGTGAACGAGCGCAGGACTATTAACGTAAAAGTACCAGCTGGTGTGGACACCGGAAACCGAATCCGGCTCCAGGGGCAGGGCGAGGTCGGCGAGGGCGCCGGGCCCGCGGGTGACTTGTACGTGGAAGTCAGGGTAAAGCCGCATAAGCGTTTCCGCAGGGTAGGTCAGGATCTCGAGACCTACATGAACGTCCCAATGACAGCCGCCGCTCTTGGCGCAAAGATCGATCTGCCGACATTGGAATCCGAGCGCGATGGCTGCGCGCCCGACGATGCAGTGGTTCAGATCGACGTTCCGGAGGGCACCCAGACCGGCACGCGCGTCACCATTCGTGGCAGGGGAGTTCCCGGTCTGCAGAATGGTCGAGGAAACTCGAGCAGAGGCAACCTAATAGTGGTATTTAACGTAGTCACCCCCACAAAGTTGACTGAGCGCCAGCGCGAGCTGCTAGCTGAGTTGGCGGCGGAGCGAGATGAAACCAAGCCCACCGCTGAGGCTCATGAGGACAAAGGCTTTTTCGAGCGCCTGAAGGACGCTTTCAGCTAATGACAGATGCTCTCTTCCTGGCCGATGTTGTCGGCAAGAATCCTGGCGACATCGTCGATGTCTCTGGGGCTGAAGGGCGCCATGCGGTAACCGTCAAGCGGCTGCGAATGGGCGAGAGCATTCTGCTGGCAGACGGGGCCGGAACCGGCGTTCAAGCCGAGGTCGTCGATATTGGCAAGGCGGAGTTCTCTGCGCGCGTCACGCAGGTATTCGAGAAGCAGCCTGCCAAGATTAAATGGACTGCTGTGCAGGGCTTGGCGAAGGGACCCCGTTCCGACATCGCCATTGAGGCTCTGACCGAGCTCGGCGTCGACGAGGTTATCGCCTGGCAGGCCACTAGATCGGTCGTGCGATGGGAGAAAAAGGCCGAAAAGGGTCTAGCCAAGTGGGCCGCTACGCTTCGCGAGGCCAGCAAGCAGTGCCGCCGTTTCGATATTCCCGAGCTCAGCTATGCGAACTCGAAGGAAGTTGCTCAGCGAGTCTCGTCGGCAGCGTGCTCGCTTATCCTGCACGAAGACGCCGAGACCCCGCTATCGCAGATCGAACTTCCGGCAGCCGGAGAGATCGTCTTCATCATCGGGCCGGAGGGTGGCATCAGCCCGCAGGAGGCGGCTGATTTCGAGCAGGCCGGGGCGAAGATGGTCAGCCTGGGTGATTACGTGCTGCGCACCTCAACCGCCGGCCTGGTCGCCTTGAGCCAGCTGCAGCTGCTATCCCAGATTCAGACAGAGGCCTAGATATCCAGCTCTTCGGGGAGCTGCCCGAACGGTTCCAGCCCGGATAAATCGGTATAGACGACGTGATTTCGGTCGGTGACCTTGCCTACGGTCAGGTGCGGGCCGATGCCCATCATCTGCCAGCGGCTGCGGTACGTCCATTCGAGTGCCTGGCGCGTCGCGGTTCGCCAGAAGTTCAGCAGGTAACCGCCCTCGTACAGGTGGAGCAGCGAATATCCGCCGGGATAAGCCGCAATAGCGGCGTTTTCCAGGTATTCGGTATGCGCTCCGACCATGTCTGGGCGGTTTCTGCGCATCCTGTGAGTGTGCCCAGAGAAATGCAGGAAAACGCCTGGCGCGTCCAGATGCAGGGCCTGCAGTTTCTTGCGGTCTTGCTTGCGAAGCATGAAAGTCTGGCCGGCAGGCCAGGAGTTGACCGAGTCCATCGTCACCGGATGGTGGCCCATCGAGATGGTGGGCCGATCAGGATCCGCGCGCAGCTCGGCGCTGATCTCGTCGAATTGCTCGGCACTGATCTTGCCGCCGCCTGACTTATAGGTGGTGTCGATGCCCATGACACGCAGCCCACTGGGGTGTTCGGCTGTTTGTAGTTTCTGGTAGGCGGCGATGTGCCTGCCAAATGGATCATCGGCTCCCCTTGGGAAGTCGTGATTGCCGCGCGTGGCAAGCCAGTCGCGGTTTTGAACGCCGTAGCCATCGGCCAGTTCCTTGAATCGGATAGCTTCCGATTCTTTGCCCGAGCTGGTGATATCGCCGTTCATCAGCAGCATCGGGTGGCCGCTGTGCTCTAGTTCTGTGACCATGCCGGAGAACATGGTCTCCGGATATTTCTTGTCCTGGCTTGCAGATACCGAAGTGGGCAGGAATGGCCCCAGATTAATGCCCTGCCGGGTCTCGCCGATGTGAACGTCGTTGGCAAGCGCGATGGTGGTCAGGTAGCGGCCGGGCGGGGGCATGAGGGTCGTAAAGGAGTAGGTGCGCTCGAAGCTGCCGGCTCGCTTGGTGACGTGCAGGGCGGGCATGGGGGTGACGCCAGCGCTCCGGCACGAGAAGAAGTAACGACGCCCGGGTTCTAGGCCCTTGATGTGCACGCGGTGAAACGCGGTTGGAGTGTCGTCCTCATAAACCAGCTTCAGGTTTCGGCTGTGCGTGCCGAGTAACAGCTTAGTGTCAGTGCCGACGGGAGCGGGGACGAGCCGGAACGGCCTGAATGGGCGCCTGGTAATCCAGGTAATCACCACGCTGGTTGGTGTTACGGTGCTCACTTCGAGGTCGGTTGCGATGAACGGCTTAGATGTATCAGTCTCGAACCCGGGTATGGGAGGCATTTCGGTCACAACGCTCGTTGCGATCCGGCTGTAGTTCGAATCTTGTGCAGATAGGTTTCCACGTGGTTCGCTCACAAGTAAACCGTATCGCTTTTGTGACCTGTAAAAATAGCTATATGGCCACTTCTGAAACGATGAATTCATCAGCTAGTCAACGCGATTTTGGTTTTGAGGTGAAAGCCACCTTGCCGAATGGGTTGGGTCGCTCGGGCGTCATCACGACACCGCATGGAAAAATCGCGACACCCGCGTTCATCGTGGTGGGCACGAAGGCAACGGTGAAGTCGGTGCTTCCCGAGTCCATCAAGGAGTTGGGCGCACAGGCGGTGCTGGCAAACGCTTTCCATCTTTACCTTCAGCCGGGCTCTGGTCTGGTGGACGAGGCCGGTGGCCTGGGGAAGTTCATGAATTGGGGTGGGCCGACCTTCACCGATTCCGGTGGATTCCAGGTGCTTAGCCTCGGTGCAGGCTTCAAGAAAGTCCTGGCGATGGACGTCACCGGTATGCAGAACGACGAGGTGATTGCCGAGGGCAAGGAACGCAAAGCCCACGTCGACGAAGACGGCGTCACTTTCAAATCGCCCCTGGACGGCTCAATGCATCGCTTCACTCCCGAGATCAGCATGTGCGTGCAGCATGGTCTTGGCGCAGACATCATGTTTGCGTTCGACGAGCTGACCACGCTCCTGAACACTAGGGAATATCAGGTTGAGTCCATCGCGCGCACTCAGCGCTGGGCGCAACGCTGCCTAGACGAGCATCGGCGGTTAACCCTGCAGCGTGTTGGTAAGCCCTATCAAGCGCTGTTCGGTGTCGTGCAGGGCGCACAATACGAGGATCTGCGCCGCAAGGCGAGCCGGGATCTGGCAGCCACCGAGTCCGACGGCTGGACGTTCGATGGTTTCGGCCTTGGCGGGGCGTTGGAAAAGCACAATCTTGCCAAGATCGTGGGCTGGATGTCCGAGGAGCTGCCCGAGAATAAGCCGAGGCACCTGTTGGGCATCTCCGAGCCCGACGATCTTTTCGCGGCTTGCGAGGTGGGTGCGGACACGTTCGACTGCGTAAACCCATCGCGGGTTGCCAGAAACGCCGCGATCTACACCGCAGATGGCAGATACAACGTGACCAATTCCAGGTTCAGGCGCGATTTCGGCCCCTTGGAGGATGGCTGCGACTGCTACACCTGCGCCAATTACAGCAGGGCCTACGTGCGTCACTTGTTTAAGGCCAAAGAGATGCTCGCCAACACCCTCGCGACGATCCACAACGAGCGGTTCACGGTGCGTCTGGTAGATGAAATCAGGGCGTCCATCGAGACTGGCGAGTTTTACGCGTTCAAGGAGGAAATGCTCGGGAGGTTTTACCAAAATGGCGAACCCAATCGGGGCTAGAAGCCATCTTCAATTTAAGCTGTAATTATCGGATGCTTTGCCATTAATCAGAGCGAGTCTCGTAGGACCCAATGTTTGGCATGTTTCTCTTCTTCTTTAGCTGCGTGATATTTCTACTTTCGCGCGCAATCTTCGTAGTCAAGCAGCAGTGGAGTTACATCATCGAGCGCTTCGGCAAGTTTCACGAAGTGGCGAATCCGGGCCTGAACATCAAGGTGCCGTTTGTTGACAGGATCGCCAATAAGGTGCCGTCGAATCCGGGTGGTTTCGACAAGGTGATGGAGGAAATGCGCAATTCGCTCTGCACCTCGATTCGGGCTAGCCAGCAGCAGTAGGGCATAGCCGCGCTAGATAGCTTTAGATGCGTTTATCTGCACTAAAACGAGTCTGAAAGGTGGCAGAATCAGGCTATGAGTGAGCAAACAGTTAACGAAGAGCTGCCTGACTACGACGAGGGGCAGCTGTCATCGGACGACACCCTGATCGATCGAGGTGTTGCAGATCCGCTAGACGAGGGTTACGTGGCTCCAGATAACTGGTCGGCTGCGCAGGGCTATGGCAACACCGCCGAAGAGGCCCGTCGCGGTGAAAGCATTGATCAGCGAATCAGGCAAGAAGAGGCCCAGGATAAAAAGTCCAAGATCGATGGCCCGTGGAACCCCAATCAGGAGCCACGTCAGGTTGGCCAGCAGCGCGCCGGTCGTTTGGTGGCTACCGAGGACGGCAGGATCACCGACGACAAAGAAGGCGATGCGGTGGCCAAGGATGTCGGCATCTCCGGTGGGGCAGCAAGCGCTGAGGAGGCCGCGATGCACATCATCAACGAGGAAGAGATCGACAGGCAGAACCGGGGCGAAGAAGATTGATCTCATGCATTGTTTGCGTTGGGCTAGAGTTGTTCTAATCAAGCAACGTGAGTTTTGGAGGAATCCTGTCCAACCAGCAATCTGCTGAAAACGGTCTGCGTGTTTTGTCTGTGCCGGCAAACGTTGACATGATCAACGTTCTCGGCCCCAGGGACGAGTTCTTGCGCTTGTTGGAGAAGGCGATCACCGCGGATATCCACGTGCGGGGAAATGACATCACCATCACCGGCCAGCCCGAAAGCGTCCAACTTGCCGTCGATGTGCTAACCGAGATGGTGACCATTGTCAGAATGGGGCAGCCGTTAAATAGCGAGAAGGTTGAGCGGATCGTTTCCATCGCCACGGACAGCGGCGGCGATGTCCACGCCTCTGAGGTGCTGACCGCCAATATCCTGTCTACTCGTGGCAAAACCATTCGCCCAAAAACCCTCAATCAGAAGCGCTACGTTGACGCCATCGATGCCCACACGCTCACTTTCGGCATCGGACCCGCCGGCACTGGTAAGACCTATCTGGCGATGGCCAAGGCAGTGCAGGCGCTGCAGGAAAAGCAGGTCAACCGGATTATTCTGTCTCGTCCCGCCATCGAGGCCGGCGAGCGGCTAGGTTTTCTGCCCGGCAGCCTCACCGACAAAGTTGATCCGTATCTGCGTCCGCTCTACGACGCGCTGCACGACATGCTCGATCGCGACCAGGTGCCCAAGCTCTTTACGTCCGGCGTCATCGAGGTGGCCCCGCTGGCTTACATGCGCGGCCGCACGCTGAATGATGCTTTCATTGTTCTGGACGAGGCTCAGAACACCACCGCTGAGCAGATGAAGATGTTCTTGACCCGAATGGGCTTCAACTCCAAGGTGGTCGTCACCGGCGATATCACCCAGGTCGACCTGCCCGGCGGCACATCTAGCGGCCTGAAAATTGTCCAGAAAATTCTTAATGGCATAGGCGACATCGCTTTTTGCCAGTTGACGTCTAAGGACGTCGTCAGGCACAAGTTGGTCGGCAAGATCGTCGCGGCCTACGACAGGTATGACGCGACGCTAGGGGAAGCACTCACGCGAGGCAGAAAATGATTGATATCAATAATGAGTCAGGTGCAGAGGTAGACGAGCAACGACTGGTCAGATTGGCCGCGTTCGCCCTAGATAAGCTGAGAATTCACCCTCAAGCCGAGCTGTCTATCGTTCTCGTCGATGAAGAGACTATGGCGGGTTATCACGAGCGTTTCATGGATCTTCCGGGGCCGACCGACGTGATGAGTTTTCCGATGGACGAGCTCCGCTCGCCTAGGGAAGGCGAGGAGCCGCCTACTGGTTTGCTGGGCGACATTGTAATTTGCCCGCAGTTCACTAGCGCTCAGGCTCCGGAGAATGGGCGCGAGCCAGACGACGAGATTGACTATCTGCTGATTCACGGCCTTCTACACCTGCTTGGTCACGATCACGCCGAACCAGAAGAAAAGGCCGAGATGTTCGGCATTAATGATCGCATTATTTCTGATTGGAAGAACGGGTCGTTAAATGAGTGCTAATCAATGGATCTGGCTTGGTCTTGCCGTCGTCTTTGCGCTTCTGGCGTTGTTGGTGATGGCAATTGACACTGCGCTTTCTTCGATGACGAAGGCGAGGGTGGATGTTTTTGTTGAGGAGGGCAGAAAGAACGTAGCCAGGCTAAAGGACGTTCTAGAGGATCCCGCTCCGACGCTCACCGCCGTCACGCTGTTGCGGGTAATTTTCGAGATCGTCTCGATAGTTCTGTTCGTCATGCTCATCTTCAGCCTGGTGGAGCCGATCTGGCTGCGCCTGTTGATCACGATCGCCGTGCTGAGCATTATTTCTTTCACCATGTGGTGGACCGCGCCCCGAACTCTGGGCAAGCTGCACGACGAGAAGCTCGCGCTCGGCTGCTTGAAGCCGGTTGGTTTTATTTCTTCGCTGGTTTGGCCGATCGGGCAGGTGCTCATCTGGGTTACTAATGCGCTAACGCCTGGTCCCGGCTGGACTGACGGGCCCGCTAGCCCCGAGGCAGAGAAAATTGAGGTGGCTTCGGATGGGGAGCGTCAGATGATTCGCTCCGTTTTCGAGTTGGGCGACACCCTGGTTAGAGAAGTTATGGTGCCTAGAACCGATGTTGTTTACATAGAGCAGGAAAAAACCGTCGACCAGGGGCTCTCGTTGGCGCTCCGATCGGGCTTCAGCCGGATCCCGGTCATCGCGAATGACCTGGACGATATCGTCGGCATCCTTTACGTCAAGGATGCGATGAGCAAGGTCTATCGCAATCCTGAGCTGCAACGCACCGTGAGCATCGCTGAGGTCATGCGCGAGCCGAAGTACGTGCCGGATTCCAAGCCGATCGACGAGTTGCTGCGCGAGATGCAGCTGACTAGGAATCACATGGTCGTCGTTGTCGACGAGTTCGGTGGCACTTCCGGTCTGGCCACCATCGAAGACCTGGTCGAAGAGATCGTCGGGGAGATCACCGATGAGTATGATTCCGAGCCTGATCTGGCTCAGGAGGTGGAGCCTGGTCTGTGGCGCGTTTCCGCCAGGATGCCGATCGACGATACCGGATCTCTCTTCGATCTTGACGTTGACGACGAGGATGTCGAAACAATCGGCGGTCTGCTCGCCAAGGAATTAAATATGGTGCCGATTCCGGGCTCTAGCGTCACCTGGAACGGGCTAGAGCTGACGGCCGAGCGAACCACGGCTAGGCGTCACCAGATTGATACCATTTTGGTTCGCAAACTTGAGCCTGCAAAAGAATCCGAAGGGGAGTAGATGTCAGAATTCGTTTCGGGTTTTGCCTGTTTCGTTGGCCGACCTAACGCTGGGAAGTCGACGTTAATCAACGCTTTAGTTGGTCAGAAGGTGGCGATCACTTCGAGCAAGCCACAAACCACCAGGCGGGTCGTTCGCGGCATCGTTACCACCCAGGAAGCGCAGCTGATCATCATCGATACCCCTGGCCTATCCAAGCCGCGCTCGCTGCTGCAGACTAGGCTGAACGATCTGGTTTACGAGACCTGGTCGGAGGTTGACGTGGTGGCGGTGGTGCTGCCGGCAAATCAGCACGTTGGTCCTGGCGACGAGTTCCTGGTTGCCGAGCTTGCCAAGCTAAGAAGGCGGCCGAAGCTGGTCGCGATCGTCACCAAGACTGACCTGGTCAGCAAGGAACGGCTGGCGAAGCAGCTGATCGAGGCTGACGAGCTGGCTAAGAAGACCGGCGTTGAGTTCGAACACATCGTTCCTTGCTCCGCCATTTCGGGCAAGCAGATCGGCGACGTTGCCGGTGTGCTGACTAGCATGCTAGAGCCCGGACCCAAGTTTTATCCGGACGACGATCTTACAGACCAGCCCGACGAGACCCTGGCAGCCGAGATTATCCGCGAGGCCGCTTTGGAGGACGTCCGCGACGAGCTCCCGCACTCGATCGCCGTCGAGATCGAGGAGATGCGGATGCGCCCTGATCGCCCGGCAGACAAGCCGATAATGGACATCTACGCCTCGATGATCGTCGAACGTGAGTCACAGAAGGGCATCATGATCGGCAAGGGCGGTTCGCGGATTAAGCAGGTGGGGGTCGAGGCAAGAAGGCAGCTGAAGGCGATCTTTGGCACGCCGGTCTATCTGGATCTGAAGGTGAAGGTGCTTAAGGACTGGCAGAAGGACTCCAAGCACCTAAATCGGCTCGGTTTCTGACACCGTTGCCAGTCCAAGCTGACGGCTTCGACGTCCAAACAGACGGCTTTACCGTCCAAACAGACGGCTTTACCGTCCAAAATGTGGGGGTGTTGGCTTATCTGCACTCCTGCCGGTTAAACTATGGAACGTGGTTACGCCTGAAAGCGCACATTTGCTGCTCCTTGACCGCCGCAGCGAGGCCCGCTAGTTAAAGCTAGAGCCAAGCCTCCTCGCTGCGGAGTTTTCGCGTGCCTGGCGTTCAAGTCTTTTACTTTTCAGGAGCGAGTATGTCTAAATTTCCAGCAATCAAAACTCACGGTTGCCCCCTGCAGCAGCCATCCCCGATGCCTTTCGAGCGCTACCGTCCGTTCCAGCCGCTGAAGTTGGCTGACCGCACTTGGCCCGACAAGACGCTTGACAAGGCGCCGCGCTGGCTATCCACCGACCTTCGTGATGGCAATCAGGCGCTGATTGACCCCATGACCCCAGGCCGCAAGCGCGAGCTTTTCGACTTGCTGGTCCGCATGGGCTACAAGGAAATCGAGATTGGTTTCCCGGCCGCGTCCCAGACCGAATACGATTTCGTCCGTTCGCTGATCGAGGACGATGCGATCCCCGATGACGTGGTGATTTCGGTGCTGACTCAGGCCAGAGAGGATCTGATTGATCGAACTGCGCAGTCACTGATCGGTGCGAAGCGCGCCACTATCCACATGTACAACGCGGTTGCCGATCTGTTCCAGCGCGTCGTCTTTCATAACACCTCGGAGCAGACCAAGGCGCTGGCTCGGCAGGGTACTGAATGGGTGGTGGCTGCGATGGAGAAGCACCTGTCCGAAACTGAAATGGGCTATGAGTACTCCCCGGAGATTTTCAGCCAGTCGGATACCGACTTCGCGCTCGAGGTCTGCGAAGGCGTGCTGGACGTTTGGCAGCCAACTTCAGATCGCGAAATCATCCTAAACCTGCCAGCGACCGTCGAGATGAGCACGCCGAATACCTACGCTGACCAGGTGGAATACTTCTGCCGCAACATCTCGAACCGTGAAAATGTCTGCATCTCGCTGCACCCGCACAACGACCGTGGAACAGCGGTAGCAGCCGCCGAATTTGGCCAGATGGCCGGCGCTGACAGGGTCGAGGGCTGCTTGTTCGGTCACGGCGAGCGCACCGGAAACGTCGACTTGGTTACGCTGGGCCTGAATCTCTACACCCAGGGCATCGATCCGAAGATTGATTTCTCGAATCTGGACGAGATCCGTCATACCGTCGAGTTCTGCACGGGAATGCCCGTTCACGATCGCCAGCCCTACTCGGGTGACCTGGTCTACACCGCGTTTTCCGGCTCCCACCAGGATGCCATCAAGAAGGGTCTAGACGATCTGGAGGCCAAGGCGGCCGAGCAGGGCAAGAGCATTCACGAGATTGAGTGGATCGCCCCGTATCTGCCGCTTGATCCTCACGATGTGGGACGTAACTACGAGGCCGTCATAAGAGTTAACTCGCAGTCGGGCAAGGGTGGCATCAGCTACCTGATGCGCGTCGACCACAAACTGGATATGCCTCGTCGCCTGCAGATGGAGTTCAGTGGCGTCGTTCAGAAGCATGCCGATGCGGCTAGCCAGGAGATTAGCAGCGAGCAGCTTTGGGAATACTTCCAGGACGAATATCTGGAGAAGAACAGCCCGCTGAGTGATCTCGAATTCAACTTCAACAATGAGCATGGCGTCTGCAATATGAACTGCGAGCTGACCGTGAATGGTCAGCGCAAGAAGGCTACCGGCAGGGGCAACGGCCCGGTCTCGGCGTTCGTGAATGCCCTTAAGACCTTCGGTTACACGGTGCACGTGCTCGACTATTCCGAGCACGCCATGACCTCCGGCGGTGACGCCAAGGCCGCGGCTTACGTGGAGTGCGAGATCGGCGATGGCGAAGACGCCAGAACTCTTTGGGGCGTTGGCATCCACCCGGACATCACCACAGCCTCGCTGCGCGCGCTGCTAAGCGCTTGTAACAGGGCATAGCAAGTGGTCTGAGGCAGATAACGCGCATTTGCAAATTACATATTAATACTGCATTATGGAAAATAGTTCCCGGCGATTCATTACCCCTTCTGGTGCCGGGAACCTTTTCTTCCAAGTCTCCTTGTCACCAGCTTTGACAAGTGCGGTAGCTGAGCTTGACTTGCGGAAAACAGCTCTTCTAGAACCTCGCCACCCGGTGACGGACGACTTCTAAGGCAGAATGTCAGATTACTTACAGATTCATCAGGACTTTGCGCCGCCGAATCTTCTGTCGCGGCTCGAGTAGCTTCCTACAGCGTCCCACAGATCGCGCCTATCCCAGTCGGGCCAGTTCTTATCGACGAAGACGTATTCCGCGTACGCCGACTGCCAGATCAAGAAATTTGAGGTGCGCTGCTCTCCGGAGCTTCTGATGAAAAGGTCGACGTCGGGAATCTCGGGTTCGTCTAGGTATTTCCGGAAGCTCTGCTCGGTTATCTTCGCGGGGTTTATTTTGCCTTCCTTGGCCTGCTGCGCGATCGCTCGAACCGCGTCCACTATCTCGGCTCGCCCGCCATAGTTGACGCAAAACTGCATGGTCATGGTGTGGTTATCGGCGGTCTGTTTTTCCGCTGCCTCTAGCTCCTTGATTACGGACGCCCAAAGCCGGGGACGTCGTCCCGCCCAGCGAACTTTGACCCCGAGGGCGTCCAGATCGTCTCGGCGGCGATGGATGACGTTCCGGCTGAAGCCCATTAGGAAGCTGACCTCGCGCGGGTCGCGCTTCCAATTCTCTGTGCTGAAGGCGTAAACAGATAGGTATTTGATGCCGATCTCGATCGCGCCCTCGATCACGTCGAAGAGCACGGCCTCGCCAGCCTCGTGGCCTTTAGTGCGCGGCAGCCCCTGAGCTTTCGCCCAACGGCCGTTGCCGTCCATCACCACGGCAACGTGCTTCGGCAGTGCCTCAGCAGGTATCTGCGGGGGAAGGGCTCCGCTCGGGTGGGGAAGTGGTGCTCGCTTCTCTGGGCGATTGAAGGAAGTCATAGGCCAAATTTAGCGCACTAGAATCGCACAAATAGTTTGTTTGCTTGGGGCACAATGAAGTAAATGCCTACCTACAGAGATCGTGCTGTCGTCCTGCGCACCCACAAGCTGGGTGAGTCGGACCGCATCATCACGTTTCTATCGCGCTCTAGGGGCAAGATTAGGGCGGTGGCTCGCGGGGTCAGGTGCACCTCATCAAAGTTCGGTGCCAGGTTGGAGCCATTCAGTCACGTGGACGTGCAATTCGCCGAGGGCAGGAATCTGGACGTGGTGGCTCAGTGCGAAACCCTGCATGCATTCGGTCGGCCGCTGGCTACGAATTACACCGCTTACACCGCGGGACAGGTGATGCTCGAGGCAGCCGATCGGCTGGTGACCGTCGAGGGAGAGCCCGCGCTCGCGCAATATCGTCTGCTGGTGGGCGCGTTGTGGGCGTTGGGCTGGCGCACATCGGATGGGCCCAGACCGCCCGCGATGGTTTTGGATTCTTTCTTGCTACGCTCCCTGGCGCTTTCGGGGTATTCTCCGTCGCTGGTTGATTGCGCTCAATGCGGGGAGCCGGGGCCGGTGGAGTGGTTCTCACCTGAGGGCGGCGGAGCGGTCTGCGTCAATTGCAAGCCTCCTGGCTCCGCTAGGCCGACTAAGCAGGCTTGGGAGTTGATGGTTGCCTTGCTGACCGGCGATTGGCCCGCGACAAGGAGCGTTTCAAGGCAGACCCTGAACGAGGCCAGTGGCCTCATCGCTGCTTTCGTTAACTGGCACCTGGAGCGCGGTCTGCGTTCGCTGCCGCTGCTGGATAATTAGCTGCAGTCGGGGCAAAGCCCCCAGATTTCGAGTAAGTGTTCCGGGCTGGTGTAGCCGTGTTTCTCAACGATCTCGCTGGTCCAATCCTCGAGGCTCGTGGGGAATATCTCCACGGTTTTGCCGCACTCGCGGCAAATCAGATGGTGGTGATGGCTCTCGGAACACGATCGATAGGCCATCTCGCCGTCCTCGTTGCGAATGGAGTCAACCTCGTTGTTGTCAGCCATCGACTGTAGAGCCCGATAGACGGTAGCTAAACCGACTGACTCGCCGGCGTCCCTGAGTTGGGCGTGTATCTGTTGCGCTGTCAGGAATTCCTTGCTCTCGTCAATCGTCGCGGCAATGAGTTTACGACGCTTTGTCTGCCTCGGCGCGGGGGCCCTCTTATTTCTTTCAGTGCTCATCGAAATGGTCTCCGTGCGGCGCATGCCGGTGACCATTGTGCAGGTAATCTACGTGATCCCCGTGCAGCATCGCTGGGTAGTTTTGTGCCTGCTCCATGTCATGATCCTCCGCCCTCGGGAATACGTGAACCTCTGGTTCTTTTGGCGTCCTCCGGTGACGGCGTTGGATGTAGCTACTGGCAGGCAGGCTGATTACGTAAACCATGATAGCCAAGACCACAATGGATGCGCCCGAAGCCGTGTCGAAGTAATAGGAACCGAAGACGCCTCCGACGGAGGTGAGAAGCCCGATGAGCATAGAGAAAAACAGGGATTTTTTGAAGCCCAGCACGAGGTTAGAGCTGGTGGCAACGGGAATCACCATCATCGCGCTGACCAGCAGCAGCCCGACCGTGCGCATCGAGACCGCAACCGTGATTGCCGCGAGCACGACGATCAGGATGTTCATTAGCCTGGTCGGGACGCCCTGGCTGCGGGCAAAATCCTCATCGGCGCAGACAGCGAAGAGCTGCGGAGCCAGGCCGAGCGAGCAGAGCAGTACCAACGCGGCCATCATCGCAACTACTATCAGGTCGGTCTGGTCAACGGAGGTCAGAGAGCCGAACAGGTACTGCGATAGGGTACCCGCGCCCTTGCCTGCGATGCCTGCCATCAGGACGCCGGCGGCGAGGCCACCGTAAAAGAGGATCGCCAAGCCGACGTCACCGGACGCTTTTCCGCTTTGCCTAAGCAGCTCGATCACGATTGCGCCTGCCACGCAGACCACGACCGCAACAGGAACCGGAGCCTGCCCGGTCATCAACGCCAGGCCGACTCCGGCGATGGCGACGTGGCCGAGGCCGTCGCCGAGCATGCTCAAGCGGCGTTGCACCACGTAGGTTCCGACGGCGGGGGCCATTAATCCGGTGAGGACGGCGGCAAGTAGAGCCCTGACCATGAAATCTAAAGTTAAGATGTCCAACTTCAGTCCTCACCGAAAAGTTTTACGTGCTTGTGCATTCGGGTTTCTTCCGGGCAGTGCTCGTATCCGGTGCCGCTGACCAGCTGGCCGTCGTAGATCACCCTGCCGAGCTGCAAAACAACAGAGCGCTGCAGCAGCGGTTCCATCGCGCCCAGCTCGTGCAGAACCGTCAGAATAGTCAGACCCTGCCGGTTTAGATCGCCGAGCAGGTGAGCCAGCTCGGTCTGGGTGCGCACGTCGAGTGCGGCTAGGGGCTCATCGAGAATCAACAGATCGCTATGTCCAGCCAGGGCGCGCGCGATCAGTGCGCGCTGCTGCTGGCCGCCGGAGAGCCTAGAGATAGCCCGATTTTCGTAGCCACCTAGCCCGACCCGCTCTAGGGCATCTGAAACCGCCTGCTTATCCTTCTTGTTCGGCAGGCCGAGCCACTGGTGCCTGGACAGGCGGCCAAGTAGCACTATTTCGCTAACCGTCGCCGATGGGGTCTGCAGCGAGCCGCGCTGAGGCACATAGCCAATCCGCGACCAGTCGTGAAAGTGGCTCAAGTCGGTGCCGAAAAGTGTGATATCGCCCGCAGCGTGGGGGACTAGCCCGAGCAAGGTGCGGACGAGAGTCGTTTTACCGGAGCCGTTGCCGCCTAGGAGGGCAACGACGTCACCGGCGTTGACGTCCAAGTCGACACCATGGAGGATCTGGTGCTCGCCAAGATAAACGTCAACGCCGGTGGCGTGGATTATCTTTTCGCTCACTTGCAGCTGTTGGCTTTTCTGAGCGAATCTAGGTTCGAGTGCATAACTTCAACATAGTCTTTGCCGCGCGAGTTATCACTCAGGGTTTCAAGAGGATCAAGTACATCGGTCTGCAAGCCGAGGTCTTTGGCAATGGTCTCCGAAACCTTAGGCGAGACAGATTGTTCGTAGAAGATGGTGGTCAGCTTCTTTTCCTTGGCTATCTCGTGGATCTCCTCGATCCTCGCCGGGCTGGGGTCTTCCTCGGTGGAAAGCCCAGAAATGCCCACCTGATGTAGTCCGTAACGGTCGGCAAGGTAGCCGAATGCCGCGTGATTGGTGACGAAGGTGTCTATCTGGCAGCTTGCGAGACCAGTCTTGAATTCGCCGTCCAGCGAGTTCATCTGCTCGGTGAGCTTCTTGGCGTTTTCCTTGTAGCTATCGGCGTTTGCCTGGTCGATCTTTGCCAGTTCGTCTGCAACCTTGTTGCCAATTTCGGCCACGTTGCTCGGGTCTAGCCAGACGTGTGGGTCGTACTTGCCGTGGTCGTGGCCGTCGTGGTCGTCGCTGCCTTCTTCGTCGGCATGGTTGTGGTCTGCCTGCTCATCGGAATGCTCGTGGTCTGCGTGATCGTGGTCGGAGTGCTCATCGTGGCTGTGTTCTCGGCCTTCGGCATGGTCGTGATCGTCATGCTCATCGCCATGCTCGTGATCGTGGTTGTGGGCGCTAGCATCGGCCTCGCGCAGCTTCAGGAAGGTCGCGGTGTCGAGGACATTTTTGGGCTTCTGCTGTTCCACGGCGTCGTCTAGAGCGCTCTGCAGCTTCGACTGGTAGACAACCAGGTCGGCGTTGCCAACGCTTGAAACCTGCTTTGCGGTTAACTCGAGATCATGGGCGTCGCTTCCGGGGCTTAACAGATTCGTGACCTCGGCGTTCTCGCCGGCTACTGCCTCGGCTGCGTACTGGAACGGGTACGAGCCAACTACCACCTGCGGCTTTTCGCTTTTCTCGGTTTTTTCTGCGCCACAACCCGTAGTCAGGGCCATGGCTCCTGCCGCCGTCAGCAGGCATAAAGTCTTAAAAGTCTTGTTAAACATGAGAATCATTCTCAATCATGTGATGTAAAAAATCAAATTCGCTAAAACACGATTCGAGACGGGCTCGCCGAACAGATAACCTTGTATCAATATCGGCCGGGTTTCCGGCCAAGCCCGATGCCAGCCAGGTATCGGGAAACGCCTGAGCGGGGCAGTGCTAAAAATGGCGAAAGCCGCAAGCGGACGAAGCCTCGGAGGGCCTGGGTAGATGAGGATTTAATGGCTGAAAGCAAGCTGGACAAGGTAATCAACCTTTGTAAGCGGCGTGGTTTCGTTTTCCCCTGCGGCGAGATCTATGGCGGCACCCGTGCCGCGTGGGACTATGGTCCGCTCGGTGTTGAGCTGAAGAGCAACATCAGGAAAGCCTGGTGGCAGCACATGGTTACTTCCAGGGACGACGTCGTCGGCCTGGATTCATCGGTGATTTTGCCGCGCGAGGTCTGGGTGGCTTCCGGCCACGTTGGCGTCTTCACCGACCCGCTCATCGAATGCCTCAACTGCCACAAGCGCTGGCGCGCGGATCAGCTGATGGAGGAATTCGCGGCCCGCAAGAACATGTCCGAGGACGACGTCGATATCGCTGACGTGCCGTGCCCGAGCTGTGGCAACCGCGGCAAATACACCGAGCCTCGAGACTTCAACATGATGCTCAAGACCACTCTCGGCCCGGTGGAGGACGAGTCTGGTCTGCACTACCTGCGCCCAGAAACCGCACAGGGCATCTTCATCAACTTCAAGAACGTGCTCAACTCGTCGCGCGCTAAACCGCCGTTCGGCATCGCCCAGATCGGCAAGAGCTTCCGCAACGAGATCACTCCCGGAAACTTCATTTTCCGCACCCGCGAGTTCGAGCAGATGGAGCTTGAGTTCTTTGTGGAACCGGGCACCGATGAAGAATGGCACCAGTACTGGATCGATAACCGCAAGGCTTGGTACATGGACCTGGGCATTAGCGAGGAGAACCTGCGCTTCTACGAGCACCCTGAGGAGAAGCTGTCGCACTACTCCAAGCGCACTGTCGACATCGAGTACCGCTTTGGTTTCCAGAACAGCGAGTTCGGCGAGCTTGAGGGCATCGCTAACCGCACCGACTTCGATTTGAAAACCCACACCGAGCATTCCGGCACGAATCTGGAGTACTACGATCAGGCGCAGAACAAGCACTACATTCCGTACGTGATCGAGCCTTCCGCCGGCCTGACCCGTTCGCTGATGGCATTCATGGTCGAGGCCTACAACGAGGACGAGGCCCCCAACACCAAGGGTGGCGTCGACAGGCGCGTAGTGCTCAAGCTGGACCCGCGCCTGGCCCCTGTCAAGGCCGCGGTGCTGCCGCTGTCGCGCAACGAGAAGCTCTCGCCGAAGGCTAAGGAACTGGCCGCCGAGCTGCGCAAGCACTGGAACGTCGACTTTGACGACGCCCAGGCCATCGGCAAGCGCTACCGTCGTCAGGACGAGATCGGCACGCCGTACTGCATCACCGTCGACTTCGACACCCTCGATGACAACGCCGTGACCGTTCGCGAGCGCGACACCATGCGCCAGGAGCGCATCGGCATCGACCGAGTTACCGAGTTCCTTGCCGGCAAACTGATCGGCTGCTGATAGCAGGGTGCGCCTTGCTTAGCCCAAGGCGCGCCCAAAATATTCCGCTCGTGAATCTACTTCAGCCGTTGCGCCTGAGCGCGCCCTCGAAACCCGACGCGGTAATCGTCGAAACCCCCGTCATCCTTGCGCCGATGGCGGGGGTGACTAACGCTGCCTTCAGACAACTGTGTGCCGAGCAGGGCGCTGGTTTGTACATCTGCGAGATGATCACGGCCAGGGGCCTGGTGATGGGCGACTGGAAGACCGCAGACATGCTGACCTTCGCAGATAACGAGAAGGTTCGCAGCGTCCAGACCTATGGTGCCGATCCAGCCTCTATTTACGTGGCGGTTGGCATTCTCTGCGAATCATTCGGGGTTAACCACATCGATCTTAACTTCGGCTGCCCGGTGCCGAAAGTCACCCGAAAGGGCGGCGGGGGTGCGCTGCCGTGGAAGCTGGATCTGATGCGTTCGGTGCTCAAGGCCGCGGTGGATTCTGCCGACCGCTTCGGGGTTCCCGTGACCGCGAAGACCAGAATCGGAATTGACGATAAGCACACCACGTACCGCGATTTCGGGCAGATCGCGCAGGACGTCGGGGTCGCCGCGGTCTGTCTGCACGGCCGGACGGTAGCCGAATACTACGGTGGTCAGGCCAATTGGGAATCGATCGCCGATCTGGTTGAGCTGCTGGACATTCCCGTGATTGGTAACGGCGATATCTGGGAGGCCTCGGACGCGATCGCGATGATCGAGCAGACCGGTTGCGCAGCCGTCGAGGTGGGCAGGGGTTGCCTCGGGCGACCCTGGCTGTTTCGCGATCTTGCCGACGCCATGGCCGGACGCGAAACTCTGACTCTGCCAAATCTGGGCGAGATCGCCGCATTAGCGCGTCGGCACGCTCAGTTGTTGATTAAATATCGCGGCGAGGAACACGGCATGCCAGATTTCCGCAAGCACACCGCCTGGTATTTCAAGGGCTTTCCGCTCGGCGGTGAGATGCGGCAAGCGTTCGGAATGGTAAGTACGCTGCAAGAGTACGACGAGCTGGTTGCACAGCTCGACCCGAGCATCGAGTTCCCGACGAAGCTGCTCGGTAAGGCGAGAGGTAGGACTGGGCGCGGTAAGCGCGTTGCGCTTCCCGACAGCTGGCTGGATAGCCGAAGCGTCGAGGGCTTTGACATGAGCGGGGCAGAGGAGCACGTCGACGGCGGTTAAGCCTCGCGCGTGTGCCGTGTTGATGGCAAGCTAGAGGTGTGGCACAACTAGAACCAAATCCACGGACTAAAGCCTGGGCGCAGACGATGTCCGGTCACGACGGCGGCCAGATCGTCACTGCGCACAGGGACACCCACGCACGCATCGAGACTGGTCAGGCCGTAGATCGCCGTGCCAGGGAAGAGTTGGAGGCGGCGACGCTGCGACCTGGAGCCACCCTCGCCCACGGCGCAGGCAATCGATCCAGACCTGAGGAGCCAGACCCCGAACGCACCTGCTTTGAGCGAGATCGCGACCGCATCGTCCATTCCACGCCGTTTAGGCGCCTGGCGGGCAAGACGCAGGCGGTAGTTTTCCCCACCGATCACCAGAGGACCCGACTCACTCACGCACTCGAGGTTGCTCAGGTGGCGGTCTCGATTGCTCGAGGCATTGGCGTAAATGCTTCGCTGGCTGACGCCATGGCGTTGGGCCATGATTGCGGCCACGGGCCGGGCGGGCACGCGTCCGAAGAGGCCTTCGACATGTTCCTGCCCGATGGATTCGATCACGGTCCCTGGGGAGCAGACGTCTCGCTGACTCATCTGAATCTTTGCGCTGAGACCCTGGACGGCATCCGCAACCACTCGTGGTCGAGGCCGGCGCCGTCGACCATTGAGGGCGAGATCTGCAGTTGGTCGGACAGGATCGCGTACTGCTGCCACGACCTAGAGGACGCGATCCACGCGGGAGTTGTCAAAGAGAGCGATTTGCCTAGTGAAATCACCGATGTGCTCGGCAGCACCAGGCGCCAACAGCTGTCCGTGTTGATTCGCGCGGTGATTAATACCACCAATGAGCATGGCGTCGTGGCGATGGATTCCGAGGTGGCCGAGACGATGGCCGCGCTGCGCAAGTTCAACTACGAGCGCATCTACACCCGCCAGGAGTCGCTGGAACAGTCGCACATGGTGATTAAGGTCTTGCAGGCCCTGGTTTCCTATTACATCGAGCATCCGCAGGTGCTGCCGGAGGAATACATAGACCACGACGATCTGGTGTTTTCTGCGGTCGTCTACACCTCTGGCATGACCGACCGGTTTGCTTTCAAGCAGGCGGAAAAGCTGCTGGGCTGGGACCCAAAAAAGCTGCCCAGAGGGATCGGGCGTGGAGCGTAGCAGCTAGGGGTGTAATTTTTCTGCCAGGTCTTTCGGCAGCAGCTTTGCTCGCATGATTAGCTCGTGCGCAACCGAAACGCAGCAGACCTGGCCAGCTATGATGCCGATCAGCGCCAGAACCTGGGATGCTCCCGCTTGCAGCGCGGTTCCGCCGCCAATGCGCAGAGCGCCAGGAGCGACACTGCTAACTGCCAACTTGGATCGATCTGCATGCTGACATCATGCCGTAACCAATCTAAAACGGGTTCTTATGCAGATTTGTGCAGGCGGTTTCGGGCACTGGCTAGACTTCGTTTCATGGCAGGTCTGATTAACAACGACGACATAGCGCTGGTTCGCGAGCGGGCGAACATCGTCACAGTGGTCAGTGACTATGTGACTCTTAGGCCTGCCGGCGGAGACTCGATGAAGGGTCTTTGCCCGTTTCATGATGAGAAAACCCCTAGTTTTCAGGTGACCCCTTCCAAGGGTCTGTTTTATTGCTTCGGCTGCGGCGAGGGCGGGGACGTAATCACGTTCCTTCGCAAAGTAAACAACCTCGATTTCATTGAGGCTGTGCAGATGCTCGCCGACAAGTTCGGCGTCCAGTTGAGGCAAAGTGCAGACAGCGGCCCCAGGGTGAACCCTGGTGCCAGGGCCAGGATTCTAGCCGTGAACCAGGCAGCGGCGGATTTCTATGCTTCGCAGATAGAAAAGTCCGACAAGGACGTCTTCAGGGAATTCGCTGTTGGACGTGGTTTCAACCGGCAGGCCTGCCAACACTTCGGGATGGGTTATGCGCCGCTAGGTGGCCGGGCTCTGCACAATGCCCTAAACCAAGCGGGTTTTGACGATAAAACCCTCGTCCAAGCCGGCCTGATCAGGCAAAATGGTTGGGACTATTTCCAGGGGCGGGTCATCTGGCCGATCCGTGATTCCGCCAACTCGGTTCTCGGTTTCGGAGCGCGGAGGGTTTTCGATGACGACCGCATGCCGGCTAAATACTTGAACACGCCTGAGACCCCGGTCTATAAGAAGTCCAATGTGCTCTATGGTCTGGATCTGGCACGTCGGCAGATCGGCAAGCTAGGGCAGGCTGTGATCGTAGAGGGTTATACCGACGTAATGGCTGCGCACCTTTCTGGTGTGGAAACCGCCGTCGCTTCTTGTGGTACGGCTTTCGGTGAGGGACACGCCCGACTGATCCGTCGTCTGATGGGCGCAAACGATGCTTTCCATGGCGAGGTGATCTTCACTTTCGACGGCGACGCAGCCGGCCAGAAGGCTGCGCTCAAGGTTTTCGACCTGGATCAGGAGTTCACTTCGCAAACCTATGTTGCCGTGGAACCCAGCGGCCTAGACCCCTGCGACCTTCGCATTCAGCACGGTGAGGCAGCCGTCCGAGAACTGATCGGGCGCCGGGTTCCGCTCTATCGATTCGTGATGGGCAACATCATCAGCAAATACGATTTGGATAGGGCAGAGGGCAGGGTTGAAGCCGTCCGGGAGGCCTCCACGCTTTTGAAGTCTGTGCGCGACCAGTCGCTGGTTTCGGGTTATCTTCGCGAGCTGGCGCAGATGGTCGGGATGGATCCCAACGAGGTGCGAACGATAGTTAGCAACACCAATCGGCAGAACATTCCGCCCGAGAACCGGCGCAGACCTAGCGCTAAGAGTTCTGACCAAGAGCAGCCGCTGAATGGCTTGGCCGTGCCGATGCCCGATCGAGACGACAGGAGGATCGCGGTTGAACGAGGCACCCTGAAGCTGATGCTGCAGGCTCCAACCACCTTCGACACCTCCTGGAATGGCCTAGCGCCCGAGGACTTCACGCACCCGGCCTATCGGATGCTCGCCGAAAACATTCTTCGGGTTGGCTATCAGCCGGGGAACTGGCCGGGAGCGCTGGTAGATAGCCTCGCCGATGAAATGTTGCGCAACCTGCAGCTCGCGCTGGTCGTGGAGCAGGTGCTCGCCGATCCGACAGAGGAATATGCCAGCGCATATGTTGCTCGCCTGAAACTGATCACGACGAATAGGAAACTGGCTGACTTGCGCTCGAAGCTGCAGCGGCTTAACCCACTCCAGCACCCAGAAGAGCACAAGAAGATGTTCTCCGAATTGTTAACCCTGGAAACCGACAGAAGGCATTATCAAGCGGAGTCCGTGGGCGTCGAAGATTAGCTGTGGATAACACGCGGTTAGGTTAAAACCAACCGCCAATATCTATGGCATGACCATTTCGTCCATCGCCATTGAACCGCTAAGTGATCAAGAAGAGGTCTCGCTAGCAAAGACAATCGAGGCTGCCGTTTACGCAGAGCATCTGATTGCAGAGGGATCGATGCGAGTCGATGAGAAGCTAGAAGCGCTGTTTGATCTGGCAAATCATGCCCGAGGGCAGCTTTACAAGGCGAATTTGCTGCTCGCCACCAATCTCGCTAACCGCTGGGCTGAGCGTCTGGGGCTGCCCAGGGAGGAGCTGGTTCAGGAGGCCTGCATCGGGCTGGGCGAGGCGATCAAACGCTGGGACTGGGCGCGAGGGGTCAAGTTCACCACCTACGCCTGGCGCCTGATCAACGGTACGTTGGCGAAGGCGAGTGCAGTCCGTTGCGGCGAGATCGACATTACTGTTAGTGCTGCTCGTACCATCTGGAAGGCTCGGAAAACCTGGCGGGAGCTAGAGTTAAAAGAGGGCAGATCCATCTCCGGTAGTCGGCTCGCCAAGGAAGCAAAAGTTAGCGGTTATCTGCATCTTGTGATGAACGCGGGACGCCACGTGCGCCTTGTTCCTGAAATTGCTGAAAACCTATCCGCGCCGGCATCAGAACAGATCGACCTGCCCAGCGATTGGGCTGCGGTGTTGAACAGGCAGGAAGAAACCATTGTCAGGATGCACTACGGAATCGGGGTCGAGGCGCGAACGCGCAACTACATCGCGAATCAGTTGAATACGAGCGTTAGCAGCGTTCGTAGAACTGAGCTCAGAGCCCTCAGAAAGCTGCGAGGTTTCATTCAAGACGCAGCCTGATCGGTAGGCTTGGGGCTTGGAGGACTGATGAAAATAACCCGTGACCAGATGAAAGCCCTAAAAGAACAACTTCCTAAGGCCAGAGCCATCGATTCCGCTAGCGGCCCGAAGGGCACCGCAGCAATCTTGGAAGACCATTTTGCGCTGCTGGGTTCTGTCGGCTGGGATTTGATCGGTTGGCAGGAGATCCAGACCGGTTCCTGGGACGCCAAAAAAAGCATCATGTCGTGGGAATTGATCAACGGCGTCAGGGGAGCCATCCAGCTAGATGATCCGGGTGATCTCCCGCTTGTCTTTGCTGAACGCGTGCGGGCTTCGATCGTCACCGAGCGCAGCGTCAAACTGCCGGACGACAGGGGATCGTTCACCATCGCTGCCCGGTGCGCGCCCAGCGGGGGCAGCCTAACCTGGACTGTTTACGGTATCGGTGAAGATGCCCTCGCTGACGAAGAGATTAGGAAGTTTGTGACCGAGCAGGCCAAAGCCATAGAGCAGGAATACTCGTAATCAGATAGAAAACGGCTAGCGAGCCCGATTTTGAATCTTCACAAACATGTTGCTAGTGTTTCTATCTGCACCAAGCGGTCCCCTGTAGCTCAACGGCAGAGCATCTGACTGTTAATCAGAGGGTTCCTGGTTCGAATCCAGGCGGGGGAGCTGATCCGATAGATCCGAGTCGATTTGACCCGGATCTATTCCTTTTTCGAGCCAAATAAACGGGACTCCAGTAGCTAAAGCGCACGCCATGACTTGCCCGCGCTTAGGGGTTACTCCTTCATTCAGCCAGCGGTGGACTGTCCTCTTTTGCATACCAATAGCCTCGGCTAGCTCTGGTTGCGTCATACCGGCTTGCGCCATCGCCATTCGCAAACGCCAATCGAAGGTTAGATCAGGAACATGCCCGGCTCTTTGAAGCTCTAAAGATTGAGAAGTCATACGGTTATCATAACCCCTCAATGTTTCAAAAGAAACATTACGGCGTACCTTACATATATTGAGCGCGAGGGCGGTGTGGTGCCTCACATAGTTTG
>CAUPIJ010000012.1:0-45941 GCA_963511305.1 uncultured Propionimicrobium sp. | reverse complement strand
ACGATCTCTACGATCTCGGCGCACGCGCCATCATCGTTACTGATCTGCGAGCCTGTAGGCTGTGAGCTTTGGAATGAGCAGGTTTCAGATAAAAAGAGTCTACGAGGACTCACAAGAATCTGACGGCACCCGGGTGCTGGTAGACAGGCTTTGGCCACGCGGCGTGTCCAAAGTCGACGCCGATCTCGACGAGTGGCGTAAGGACGTGGCGCCTAGCAATGAGCTGCGAAAGTGGTTTGCACACGACCCCGAAAAGTTCAGTGAATTTGCTCGTCTTTACCGCGAAGAACTCAGCGAATCAGGATCGGGGAAGAAGTTCGCTGAAGACCACAAGTCTGATTCGATGGTAACCCTTCTTTACGCCGCGAAGGACGCCCGTTGCAACCACGCGTGCGTACTGAAAGATGAGCTTGAACAACTGTCGTCTGAAAAACCCTGAGTTTTATGCAACTGTCGTCGTAAAAGTTGCTTAATAACTCGCACTTCTCTGCGACACCATGTCTTGCTACGGTACTATTAGTAGCAAGCAAGTTGTAGGTTTGCGGGTTCGCATCTTGAAAAGTGTAACGATGAAGTTGTCGCCGGTTTCTTTGTGAATTCTTGACAAGCAAGGGGTGCGTGATGAAGCTGATAAAAAGGCTCTGGCACGAGTTCACGCATGCCTTTACGGGCTGGATGGGCATCATATTGGCTGCCTTAATCGGCGTCATCTTAGGCGTCGGGCTGTTCACATTCCATTACGCAGGCATCGCAAGCTACTTCGGCAACGATCCGGCAACCTGCAACTCCTGTCATGCTATGAACGAGCAGTATGACGGCTACATGAAGGGCAGCCACAAAGACGTGGCTACTTGCAACGACTGCCACGCGCCGCACAACAATCTAGTTGCTAAGTATGCCAATAAGGCCGAGAACGGCTTCATGCACTCGCTGAAGTTCACGCTCGGAAACTATCCAGAAAACATTCAAATCCGCGAGCATAATCGCAAGGTAACCGAGGACGCTTGTCTTTACTGCCACGGGGATTTGGTCGACCAAGTTACCGCCGGTTCCCACCGATCGGGTGAGAAACTATCGTGCGTCCGTTGTCATGATGGCGTTGGGCACAAGAGGTGATCAAGATGAGTAATAATGAAGAAACAACGTGGACGGGGCCGCGCAAGCGCTGGGTTCCGATCGTGGTGCTGATTGCCGTCGCGATCGCCGCAGCGGGCCTGACTTGGCTGCTAATCACCATTTTTGAGCATAAGGCTGAAGAGAAGCAGCCTTTCGCCGAGGTTGTTAACCTTGAGGAGAACACTTACGATCCCTCGGTGTGGGGCCAAAACTTTCCGTTGCAGTATGAAGGCTTCAAGGCAACGGCCGAGATGGATCCAGCTAATAAGGTTGAAAACACCGATCCGAGCGTTGCCGAAGACACCCGCGAATTTAAGACCCACTCGAAGCTAGCTTGGGAACCGCGTCTGGTGAGCATTTGGAAGGGCTACGCCTTCTCGGTTGAATACAACGAGCCTCGCGGCCACGAATACATGCTCGAAGATCAGAAGTACGTCAAGCGCATGACCGATTTCGACCAGCCAGGTGCCTGCCTGAATTGTCATGTTTCGCTGCCTCAGGTTGTAGACGAGCTCGGTGACGGCGACCGCGCCGCCGGCTGGGCTGCGATGAATAAGCTGCCGTACAGCGAAGCAGTGCAGCACGCCGGTGGGCCGATTGCTTGCATCGACTGTCACGATCCAGGCACTATGAAGCTGAGGGTTACCCGTCCGGCGCTGATTAACGCTCTGCGCGATCTCAAGGCTAATGAAGGCGTCAAAAACTACGACGTTAACCGCGATGCCACCACGCAAGAGATGCGCAGCTACGTCTGTGCGCAGTGCCACGTCGAATACTACTTCAAGGGCGACGAGAAGACGCTTACGTTCCCCTGGGCCAACGGTCTACGGGTTGAGGACGCCATCAAGTATTACGACGATGCCGGCTTCAAGGACTTTGAACACGCAACCACCAAGGCGAACGCAATCAAGGCGCAACACCCCGATTTTGAGACCTGGAGCAACGGTATCCATGCCGAGAATGGCGTCACCTGCGCCGACTGCCACATGCCTTACCAGCGCGACGGCGCGGCTAAGGTTTCGGACCACCAGGTGCGTAGCCCAATCTTGGACGAGGATTCGATCAACAGTTCTTGCCTGACTTGTCACCACTCGTCTGCAAGTGAGATGAAGAAGCGCGTCGATGATATCCAGGCAAACTGGATCAGCGCCAAGGATGTTGCATTCACAGCGGTGCAGTCGCTCATTGATGATCTGACTGCTGCTGTCGAGGCCGGCGATGTTTCTGAAGATCAGTTGAACGTGGCTCGCGAGTATCAGCGTAAGGCACAGTTCATCATCGACTACTCGGTCTCTGAAAACTCTCGGGGTTTTCACGCTCCGCAGTATTCGATGCAGATTCTTAATGAGGCAACCGACTACGCGCGTAGCGGTCAGCTCGCGTTGCGAGGCATCGACGTCGATAACGCCAGGCCTGCAGATACCTACGACATCAAGCCGGTGCCGCGCCCTGGCCCGAAGAAGTAATCTGGTTAGGCAATTTCCCTAACTGAAAGAAAACAGTGAACGGCAACAACGAAATTCCCGACCCGCAGGCTCTCAGGGAGTTCCTAGCTGGCGCGCCGCCGCAGCTGAAAAGCTGGGCTGATCAGCAGTTGGCGGCGCTTGCCACTTCGACAGAAGTAAACAAGCCGCAGGCCACGTCTGAGGATAAAGAATTGTCTGAGGCAGCCGGGGCGGAAGACCTGGACGATCTCGACAGCGATGATGCGCCAATCTTCAAACGTCACGCGAAAGAGGTCAAGTCGAAAGCTGAACGACAGAAACAGTCGGGCATTGCGAAGGTAAATCTTGTGCTCGTCGCGTTGCTGGCGGCGGCGATTGTTATTATCGTCCAACAGTCTGGCCGCAACAATAACGCCGCCCAGTTGCCCCAGGGGCATCCGAATATCTCGTCTTCGGCTATGGAAGTGCCTGTCAAGCAAATCGACAAAGACGCCGAAAAGCAGCTCAAGCAGCAGGTCGAAGCAGACGCCAACAACGTGGATGCGCGCCGTGACCTGGCGAAGCTCTACTTCGATGCGGGGCTGTACCAGGACGCCATAACGTATTTCGATCAGGCGTTAGAGCTTTCTCCGGACGACATCGAGGTCTTGCTCATGCTCGGGGTTAGCCACTACAACCTGAACAGTTTTGACGAGGCAGAGCAGAACTGGTTGCGCGTAACCAAGCTGGCCCCTGACAAGGCTGAACCCTGGTATAATCTTGGTTTTTTGTACATCACCAAGACTCCCGCTGACGAACAGGCGGCCAATGATGCCTGGAACAAGGTGATCGAGATTGAGCCAGATAGCGAGCTAGCTGCAAGTGCAAAGCAGCACCTGGAAAACATTGTGGGTAAGAAGTGACATGGACGTCACTATCCCCGTGGCGCTGATCGCCGGATTCGTCTCATTCGTCTCGCCGTGCTTTCTTCCGATCGTGCCGGCGTTCGTAGGCCAACTCGTTGGCTCTAGCGACACTCGTGTCTCGAATCGCCATGCATTCTTAAACGCGCTTAGTTTCGTTGCCGGTTTCAGCATGGTTTTCATTTTGATCTGGGCGTCAATAGGGCTGATCGGCAACGTGGTGGGGCGCTACACCTGGATTTTTAGAATACTTGGCGGAGCGATCTTAATACTGATGGGCTTGCACATCGCCCGTCTAATCAACATCCCATTTTTAGACCGGGTTGTGCGAGCCCCGGTCAAGCACACGTCACGTCCTAAAGCGGGCAGAGCTTGCCTGCTGGGCGTGGTCTTTGGCGCGGGCTGGACGCCTTGCGTCGGCCCGGTGTTGGGAGCGATTCTCGCCCTGGCATCTACCTCAGACACGCTTTGGCGAGGGCTAGCGCTGATGATCGCATACTGTCTGGGTCTCGGCGTGCCGATTGTGCTTGTTGCCATTAGCTCGGTTAGCGTCGCCGAGCGCTTCGGCTGGTTCAGCCGTCATCAGGTGCTGGTTTCGCTGATCAGCGGGGGGCTGATGATCGTGGTCGGCCTGCTGATGCTTACAGGGTTGTTCACTATACTGTCAGGTCTACTGCCTGCGATCGGATGAGGGGAAAGCAATGCCAGATGTTGAAGCCAACGAAACAGCCGAGACACTCGACTCGATCTCGTTTGGTCAGATCGCTCACTCGGTCTACGCGTTGTTTTATAACAAACGTTTCGGTCTTATCTTGATATTGGTGGCTGGTTTGTTGTCGCTTTTCGGCGTGATTTTTCCGCAGATGCCATCGGGCGTGCGCGACAACCCTGAAGCGTATGCATCCTGGCTTGATAACCTGCGTGGAACGTACGGTGGCTGGACTAACATCATGGTGAACGTGGGTCTGTTCAGCATGTTCAGCTCTACCGTTTTTTGGTCGCGATGGTGCTGCTGGCTGCGAGCATCTTGGCCTGCACCACACATCGGCTGCCGCTGCTATGGCGCAACTGTTTCGAACCCCGCACGGTGGTGAAGCCGAGCTTCTTCACGCGCGCTCGCTACACGGCAGGCTTCGAGACGTCCGCAAGCGCCGCAGAGGTGGGCGACGCGCTGCGAAAGGTTGCGAAGAAGCGCAGCCTACGCTTGATCTCGAACGAGGACGAGACGAGCTTCTACCTCGACCGCTTCAGGTTTGCCCCGTTCGGTACGGTTGCCGCGCACATCGCCATTGTGATTATCATGGTAGGTTTCTTGGTTAGCTCCATGACGGGTTTTCGGGAGGAAAACTTCGCCCTGACCGTCGATATCCCGCGCGAGGTCGGTCACGGCACCCACCTGGTTGCTAAGGCGAACAGCTTCCAAGATGACTATTACCCAGACGGCACCCCTAAGGACTACGTCACCGACTTGTCGATACTGGCGGACGGCAATGAGGTTGCGCGCCAGGACGTTCGGGTCAACTCGCCGCTGAAATATAACGGCATCATGTTTCATCAGGCGAACTTTGGCGTCTCTGCAGTGATAAGCGTCTCGGAAGGCGGCGAAGAACTGTTCAACAACGGCGTTGGCTTGGTGTATCTTACTCCGGACAAATCGCGCAGCTACGGCGTGGTAAAGGTGCCCGACCGCGACTATGAGATTTACCTGATCGCGCCCGCGTCCGGACGCCAGACCCCCGAGATTGCACCTGGTCAGGTGCAGATTGAGGTTTATCCGGTGGGTGAGAAAAACCTCGTAGGCAAAGACAGCCTCGACCCCGGCCAGAGCGCTGAGATCGCCGGGCTTACAATCGGCTTCGAGAAAGAGGCCCAGTTTACCGGCTTGCTTATCAAGAAAGATCCCGGCACCGGCTTCATCTGGATTGGCTCGCTGCTGCTAGTCATCGGCATGTGTGCAACGATGTTTTTGCGGCATCGCCGCATCTGGGTGCGCTATGCAACCGTGGAAGGCAAACAGACAGTTCAGCTAGCATCCATGGACAAGCCTGACGTTTCGTTCGAGGCCAGGTTCGCCCAGTTCAAAGACGAAGTTTCTAATGCACTAGTCGGTTCAGAGGAAACGGCTGAGGCGCCAACTGGCAGCGAGCTTGCGGAAAAGAAATAACGAATAGGAGACGTGATGATACTCGAGTTCGCTCAGACCCTGCTTTTTGCTGCGACGCTGCTTGTCTCAGTAGCATTCGCGGGCTATTTGCTGTCCATCTTCGTCGCCAGAAAGAGCCGCGCCAAGGCTAAGGTTTCGGTTGCGTCTGCTAAGCACTTTGAAGACGGTGTATTAGGTGCCAATGAAATTACTAAGACTGCTGAAAAGCCGAGGCGTTCAGTTGCCTGGTGGGCCAACAAGCTGGTTTTAGTTGCTGCGATCTTGGTCACGTGCTCGATGGTTGCGCGTTGGATCGGCACCGGCAAGCCCCCGATGGCCAGCCACTACGAGTTCGCCGTGATGTTCTGCTGGGGCATGCTTGTTTTCCAGCTTATCTTCGAGTGGCGCTACAAGGCGCGCACGCTCTCGGTTCTGGTGCTGCCCGTGATTTTGGGCATGTTGATTTACTCAACCTCGCTTTCTTACGAGGCGAATCCGCTCATGCCTGCGCTGCAGAACAGCCCGATGCTCACGCTGCACGTCTTCACCGCCGCTCTGTCTTACGGGGCTGCCGTGGTGTCGTTCGGCGTGGGTGTGATGTATCTGCTCAGCCCCTACATTAAGTGGCGTGGTTGGCCCAAGTCAGAAATTCTGGACGATCTCGGCTACCGCGCAGTAGTAATCACGTACCCGCTGCTGACGATCTCGATTATCTTGGGTTCGTTGTGGGCAAACGTCGCCTGGGGTCGCTACTGGAGCTGGGACCCGAAAGAGACCGCCGCGCTTGTCACGTGGTTCATCTACGGCGCTTATCTGCACGCACGCGTCGTGCGAGGCTTGCGTGGCAAGAAGGCGGCCTGGCTACTAGTTTTGGGCTTCTTGGCAATCATCTTCACCTACTTCGGGAATCTGTGGTTTGGCGGGCTACACTCGTATGTCTGATGAATGAATCCATTAAAGACCAGGAAGCAAACTTCCAGGAGCCACAGTGGCGGGCGAGGTTGCGTGAAAGCAGGCTCGGCACTCTCATGGTTATCGGGGCTGTCATCCTGATTGTCGTCGTTGCTTTCGTGATGGCTAATTCAGGTCACAAACCGCAAGATGCTTCCACGGGTGGCGGGGCGGTTGGCCAGGTCGATGTGGACGCAAAAGCCGTCCCCGATGTGGGGAAGCCCGCCCCAGATTTTACGGCAACACTCATAGACGGTTCCACCTTCAAGCTAAGCGAGCACCGGGGTGAGCCGGTGTGGATTATTTTCCAGGCGACGTGGTGTGCCGGTTGTCGTTCTGAGCTAGACAGCGTGCAGGCTTCCTACGAGTCCGCTAGGGATTCCGGGCTTCACGTCTTGTCGGTCTACGTCGGTGAGGACGCCGACACAGTCAAAGGCTTCATAAATCGAATGGGGCTAACTTTCGACCAGGCAGCAGATGAGAACACGAAACTGTCTAGCGCGTACGGTGTGACTGGTGTGCCGACGCACTTTTTCATCGCGGCTGATGGCGTGATCTCCGCCAGCCATGTTGGGGTGTTGGGTGCCAGGCAGATGGCAGAGAACCTCGCAGCGATTCGGTAACTCCACCGAGTCCCTGGGCAAAATTTTCCAGAAGGAAGACGAGGCCAAGAAGCTTAACGATGCTTTAGACAAGAGCATGGCCGACGCAAAGGCCGCCCACGGGCGGTCTCGACGGCTTGAGGGCGGGCTGTAAACTTTGCCATTCGTTCTGGCCATCCTGTCAGTTCTAGCCCTCGGATTCATCTCATTGTTCACCGGCGTCTATGACGTCACGGGCGCAGAAGATGGCTGGCAGATGTTCTTCATCACGCGCGTGCCAAGGACAGCTGCCCTCATGCTTACCGGAGCCGCAATGGCAATGAGCGGTCTGGTCATGCAGCTTCTGACGCAGAACCGTTTTGTCGAGCCGACGACCACCGGCACGATCGAGTGGGCAGGGTTGGGGCTGGTCTTCGTTTATGTTCTTATCCCCAGCCCGACCATGGTCGCCAGGATGACAGGTGCGATCATTTTCGCCTTCATCGGCACGATGGTTTTCTTCGGATTCCTGCGTCGCGTGCGGCTGCGTTCTTCGCTAATCGTGCCGATCATCGGCATCATGCTGGGCGCGGTTATTTCCGCAGTCTCTACTTTCGTCGGACTGCAGTTCGACATGATGCAGTCGCTGGAGGTCTGGTTTGCGGGTTCCTTCGCACCGATCCAACGTGGGCGCTACGAATACCTGTGGATCATCATCGTGGTTACTATCGTGGTCTTCATCGTCGCCGACCGTCTAACAGTTGCGGGATTGGGCGAGGACATCGCGACAAACTTGGGACTAAACTACAGCCGAATTGTTTTGCTCGGCACCGTTCTGGTTGCCATCGCAACTGGTGTCGTTGCCGCCGTCGTCGGCCAGCTGCCCTTCCCCGATCAGCCAATCGTCTCGACGCACTTTCCCGTTGACTCTCGCGCAAAAAATAACGGCCGACCCGCGCTCGGCTGGGCCATTCCGATCGTCCAAGGCGCGCAGAAACTATTGGCTGATGTTGATCGCCTTTTTCCTGCTCGGAGCGGGAGCTGCCTTCGGGCTGATGGTCTATAACAACCCCGTCCCGGTCGATTCGCCGTCATTCCTGCCCGTGGTTCAAATGCGGATCACCTCGCTTGTCGGGCCCAACGGAGCCGGCAAATCGACGCTATTGACGATGATCGGGCGTCTTCTGGGCATGGATGCGAGACAAATCTTCGTCGCCGGCATAAACGTCACGGACGCGAGGTCCGACGACCTCGCTAAGGTGCTTGCCATCCTGCGCCAGGAGAACCACTTCGTCACCAGGTTAACCGTCCGTCAACTGGTGGGTTTCGGCAGGTTCCCGCATTCCAAGTGGCGGCTGAACACCCACGACGAGGAAATCATCTCTCGCTATATAGATTTCCTTGGACTGCACGAGCTTGAGAACCGCTACCTAGATGAGCTTTCCGGCGGTCAACGTCAGCGGGCGTACGTCGCGATGGTGCTCTCGCAAGAGACGGAATACGTGCTGCTAGACGAGCCGCTGAACAACCTAGATGTCGCTCGAAGCGTGCAGATGATGAAGTATCTGAGAAACGTGGCCGACAAACTCGGCAGGACTATTGTCGTGGTGCTGCGCGACATTAATTTCGCGGCCACCTACTCCGACCGGATCTGCGCGATGAAGAACGGCAAGATCGTGAAGTTCGGCATACCCGCGGAGGTGATGAAGCCGGATGTGCTGTCCGGTATCTTCGACACCCAAATCGACATCATTGAGGGCCCTCGCGGGTCGGTAGCCGTCTATTAGAAGCTCTTATCCAGCAGGTTGGCGAAGCGGCGTCCGTTTTCGAGCCGCAGCTCAAGCACCACGACGCCTAGGTTCGGCACCACTCCTAGTGTGCCGCCGAGAATGTGCTCGACCGTGTAGCGCAGGATGGAGCCGTGCGTCGTCGCGATAATGTGGTTGTTCGGGTACAGCTCGGTTAGGGCCGTCAGCGCGAACATGCCGCGGTCGATTACCAGCCTGCGAGGTTCGACACCGGGGATGGCGTCGCGGGCCTGGCGTTGGGGCAGCCCGACTAGCTGGGGATAACGTTCGTTGATCTCGGGCTCGGTTCGCCCTTCAGCGCCGCCCCAATCGCGTTCGACTAGGGCTGGCATGGGCTGACGATCCTCGATGTCAAGCGCGTCGGCGATAATCCGGCCGGTTTCGGCGGCTCGCTGGAGCGGGGAATAGCGCAACATGTCCCAGCTCGTGCCGCGTTCTTCGATGAAGCTGCGCAGGAAAGGGACAGCAAGACTGGCCTGTTCCAGGCCGGTTTCGTTGAGTGGGATATCGGAAGACCCCTGGAACTTGCCTACCGAGTTCCAATCGGTCTGTCCGTGACGAGTAAGGGCAACAATGGTTGTCATGCTGTTAGGCTACCTGTTTTGTCGCCGTTTTATCGCTTAACTATCTTGTTGGCCTCGTTGATCTTTGACGGGCTTGACGCTGCTGGTCTTGTAGGCGCCGGGGGCGTCCACGATGATTGCCGCGCCGTCTGCCTGGCGGATCATGTCCAGCGGGGCGATCGCACGGGCCAGGTGATAGCCCACCACAGTGACGATGGTGCCCAACGCGATGCCGCCCAGGGTGAAGTGTTCGCCGAAGCTGAGCGAGACGTTTCCGACGCCGATGATGATGCCCGCAGAAAGCGGCACCAGGTTGATCGGATTGCCGAAGTCGATGCGGTTTTCCTTCCAGATCTTCGCGCCCAGCAGGCCGATCATGCCGTAGAGCACGACGCAGATTCCGCCCAGCACGCCGCCCGGCGTCGCGGAGATGACGGCGCCAAACTTCGGGCTGAAGCCGAACAGAATGGCCACGATCGCGGCGACCACATAGGCGGCGGTCGAGTAGACGCGGGTTGCTGCCATCACACCGATGTTCTCTGAGTAGGTGGTGGTGGGGCCAGCGCCTGCGGTGGTGGCCAGCATCGAGGTGAGGCCGTCGGCGGCGATCGCGCGACCCATCACGTCGTCCAGATCCTCCTCGGTCATCTCGGCTACGGCCTTGATATGACCGGTATTTTCGGCGATCAGCGCGATCACAACCGGCAACGCGATCAAGATGAACTCGACGGAGAACTGCGGCAGGTGTAGGCCGACGACGTTATCGCTGGCGCCGTATGTCCAGTTGGCTAGGTCGGTGATGGGTGGCAGGCCGATCCAGTCGGCGTCGGCAACCTTGCTCCAGTCGACGCGCAGGTGCTCGGTGCCGTCCTGCGAGGTGACCGGGCCGGCCAGCAGATCGAGGATCCAGCTGAGCACGTAGCCGAAGATCAGCGAGACGAAAATCGCGATGCGGCCGATGAAGCCGCGCGCGCCCACAGACAGCAGGATGACCACGATCATCACGGAAAACGCCACCCATTGATCCTGTGGCCAGTAGGTTGCGGCCACGACGGGCGCCAGGTTGAAGCCGATCAGCATGACCACCGCGCCGGTTACCGCGGGCGGCAGCAGCCGGTGGATCGGGCGGGAGCCAGCGAAGTGAATGACCAGGCCGACGATGAACAGCGTCAAGCCAACCGCGAAGAGCGAGCCCGAGACGTGCGCGGGGTTGCCGCCGCCCTGGTAGATCAGGGTGGCCACGCCGACGAAGGACGCGGAGCTGCCCAGGTAGCTGGGCACGCGGTTTTTAACCACCAGGAGGAAGATCAGGGTGGCGACGCCGCTCATCATCACCGCGAGCTGCGGATTCAGGCCCATTAACAGCGGGAAAACGAAGGTGGCCCCGAACATGGCGACCACGTGCTGGGCGCCCAACCCGATGGTTTTGCCCCAACCGAGACGTTCCTCAGGTCTCACCACCGCTCCGGGTAGCAGTTTTCCGTTGTTGTGCAGCTTCCAAATCGCCATGTTCTAACCTTTCCGACGCGAAAGTTTAGGGCAGGTTGGCCACAACTACATATTTGGGCGGCAATTCTAGATCCAGCTCCTGAACCACATCCGCAGACTCCAGGCGTCTCGGGTCATCAGTTGATCGGTGAGGACAGGGTAGAAGAACCAGAAGTTCACGATCACCAAAACGACGAAGGCAGCCACTATCAGGGTGCCGACGCGGCGCCTGCGGTCGGTGGGTTTTCCGATAATCTTTCCGGCGACCAACGCCAGCACTATGCAGGTGAATGGAATCATCATGATCGCGTAGAAGAAGAACAGGGGACGATCGGCGTTCGGGAACCAGGCCAGCCACGGCACAGCCCACGAGATCGTGACGACGGCGAAGCGCCAATCGCGGCCGGCAAGCCAGAAGACCAGGCCGGCCAGGATCGCCAGCAGCCCGACCCACCAGAGAATCGGGGTGCCAAGTCCCGAGATGACGCGCAGGCAGGTGTCTCCGGCATCAGCCTGGCAGCCGTCGGTGCCCGGCTGGATGCCGTTGACGGCGTCGATGCCGATGGTGCGTCCCATCACCGGCCACGTCGCCGGATGCGCCTCGTAGGTGTGAGTCTGCTCTGCCATGTAGTCGCCGGTGTGGAAGTCGTAAATCTGGCGGTGGTACTGCCACAGCGAGGCCAGCGGCGCACCGACTGCCTTGACCAGGGGATCCTCGGGGTTTTCGGCGCCCCAATCGCGTCCCCAGCCGTTGTTGCCGGCCAACCAGGAGGCCCAGGAGGCGAGGTAGACGACGGCCGCTGTCACGACCATCTTCAGGAAAGCCAGGGGAGCGTCGAAGGCCAGGGCCTTGATGGCCTCGTTGCCGGCGCCGGCTAGCTTGCGCGAGGTGTAGTCGAATGCCACCGAGAGCAGGCCCATCGCGGCCAGCACGTATAGCGCGTTCCACTTGCAGGCGATGGCGCAGCCGAACATGACGCCGGCAGCCAGGCGCCAGGGCCGCCACCAAACGCGCGGGCCGAAGCAGCCGCCAAGATTCGCCAGCGAATTAGCTCGAAGATAACCGGCCAGCTTCAGCTGGAACCAGTCCCTGTCCGCAACCACGCAGGCGACGGCCAGCACGGTGAAGGTGGCCTCGAAGATGTCCAGCAGGGCGATCCTGCTCATCACGAAGTGCAGGCCATCGAAGCACAGCAGCAGGCCGGCTAGCGCGCCGATCAGCGTCGACCGCGACAGCCTTCTGGCTAGGCGAATCACGGCGATAATCATCAGGGTGCCGAAAACTACCGATGCGATACGCCAGCCGAACGAGTTCATGCCGAACAGCTGCTCGCCGGCGGCGATCAGCCACTTGCCGAGTTGCGGGTGTACGACGAAGCTTGCCTTGTTAGTGAAGATATCGACGTTTCCGGCGACGACCTGGGCGTTAGCGTCCTCGGGCCAGCTCATCTCGGCACCGCGCTGCAGCAGCGTCCAGGCGTCCTTGGCGTAGTAGGTCTCGTCGAACATCAGGTTCGACGGCCTGGCCAAGTCGACTAGCCGCATGACAAAGCACAGCGCGGAGATGGCGGCCGTCACCAGCCAGCTCGCCAGCCTGTCTTTGCTCAGGACGAGGCTCTCCTCGAGCGCCGCCAGCGTCGATTCTTTCTGCACGCGAACAGTTTAGGCTAATCGCTCCGGATAAGAGCATAAGCAACTAGCCTTCTCTGCGATGTCAGCTGCTTAGCTACGCATAATTAACCATCTCAAAGTATTGTGAAGGAATGAGCGAAAAGTCCTCTTCCCTGGTTCTGGCTGCCACCCCCATCGGAGACGACGATGGTGCCTCGCCCGCGCTGCTGGAGGCGCTGCGCGGAGCGGACGCGATCGTAGCGGAGGACACCAGGCGCGCCCAGCGGCTTTTCGCTCGGCTAGAGCTTGATCTGGATACGCCGCTGGTTAGTTGCTTCGAGGGCAACGAGCGCGAGCGCATCCCGGAATTGCTCGATAGATTGAACGATGGCCAGACACTGGTGCTGATTACCGATGCCGGGATGCCCGTGGTCAGCGACCCCGGCTACAGACTCGTTAACGCGGCGATCGCTCAAGACATCAGGGTGACGGCCATTCCCGGCCCCTCAGCTGTCCTGACCGCCCTGGCGGTCAGCGGGCTGCCCAGCGACCGATTCTGTTTCGAGGGTTTTCTGCCCAGAAAACACGGCGAGCGGGTGCGAAGGCTGCAGGAGCTAGCCGACGAGCAGCGCACGATCATCTGCTTCGAGGCGGTACACAGATTGACCGATTTCTTGGCCGACATGCGCGATGTCTTCGGCGAGGATCGGCAGGCCGCGGTTTGTCGGGAGCTCACCAAGACCTACGAGGAGGTCAAGCGCGGCACGCTTGGAGAGCTTGTCGAATGGGCCAGGGGTGATGTTCGCGGCGAGATCACTATCGTGGTGCATGGGGCGCCCGAGAAGAAGCCCGACCTGAACAACGCCCTTGAGCAGGTCGCCGAGCTGGTCAACGCGGGACAGAAACTCAGCGCCGCGGTCTCTGCCATCGCGGAGAGCACCGGAGTACGCCGCAAGAACCTTTACGAAGCCGCGCTGCAGGCCAGGAAAGAGGGAAAATGAGCGATATCGCTGCCACACTCGACAGGCTTGACCTGCCCGAACTGCCGAAACCGCTAGTCAGCGAGCTGATCGACGCCCACACGCACCTGGACACCACCCAGCACTATTCGATGCTTCGCCCGGTTGACGCACTTGGGGCCGCGGCTGAGGTGAACGTCCATCGAGTTGTGCAGATCGGCTGCGACGTCGAGGGCTCGCAGTGGGCGGTGCGCCTGGCCTCGACCCACCCGCAGGTCATCGCGGCCGTCGCGATCCACCCCAACGAAGCTCCCGGCATGAGCGAAGAGGACTTCGAGCGTGCCATCGCCACCATCGATTCGCTGGCCGGGGCAGGTCACCACGTTCGCGCCGTCGGCGAGACCGGATTGGACTATTACCGCACCGATCCCACCGCTGACGGCGGGGTAGAGGCCATCGAACGACAGAAGGACAACTTCCGCAGGCACGTCGAGATCGCCCAGCGTCGCGGCCTGACGCTGGCCATCCACGCCAGGCGGGCCGAAAGCCGCAAGGCTAAGAAGTTCGGCGACGCGCTGACGGACGTCGCCGACATCCTCGATGAGCTCGGCTGGCCCGAGCGCACGATCTTCCACTGCTTCACCGGCGACCCCGACTTCGCTCAGCGCGCGCTGGACGCCGGTGCATATCTCAGCTTTGCTGGCAACGTGACTTACCCTGCCAACCGTCACATCTACGAGTCGATGCTGCTTGCCCCGGCCGATCGCGTGCTGGTCGAGACCGATGCGCCGTTCCTGACGCCGATCCCCGAGCGGGGAAAGAAGAACGCCTCTTATCTAGTACCGCACACACTGCGCTTCGTCGCCGAGGCGAAGGGCATGAGCGAGCGCGATGCCTGCGAGCAGTTCACCGCGAACACGGTTGCAGCCTACGGCGGCGAGTGGGGGCTACGAAACGAAGAGGCTACCGAATGAGTGAGCTCCTAGACCCCAGGCTCGTCCGCGAGCTGGCGGCAAGCATCGATCTGCGGCCCACCAAGCAGAAGGGCCAGAATTTTGTCACCGACGCCAACACGGTTCGCCGTATCGTGAAACTCGCAAATGTCGGGCCCGACGACGTCGTGCTCGAGATCGGCCCCGGCCTAGGCTCCCTGACGCTCGGCCTGCTGGCAACGGGAGCGCAGGTAACCGCCATCGAGATCGACGACCGCCTGGCCGGCCTGCTGCCCAGCACGGTAGAGCGTCTGCAGCCCGAAGCCGTCAGTCGGCTGCGGGTAGTCGAAGCCGACGCCCTGGACGTCACCGAGCTGCCCGGATCAGCGCCCACCGCCGTCGTAGCGAACCTGCCGTATAACGTCTCCGTTCCGGTGCTATTGACGCTGCTCGAGCGCTTCGACAGTTGGCAGCGCGGCCTGGTGATGGTTCAGCTAGAAGTGGCGAACCGCCTAGTCGCAGAGCCGGGCTCGAAGATCTATGGGGTGCCCAGCGTGAAGCTTGCCTGGTACTGCGCGGCCGAGCGCGCGGGGCTGGTGGCGCCCAAGGTTTTCTGGCCGGTGCCCAACGTCGATTCCGGCCTGGTGCGCCTGACCCGCAGGCCCGCACCGCAAACCAGCGCCAGCCGCGAACAGGTCTTCGCTCTGGTTGACGCCGCGTTCAATCAGCGCAGAAAGATGCTGCGTTCCAGCCTGAGCAGGTTCTTCGGCTCATCGTCCGCGGCCGCCGAAGCGTTACGGGCGGCCGGAATCGCCGAAACCGCACGCGGGGAGTCTTTGACCGTTACCGATTTCGCCGCATTGGCCCAACAGATAGGAGCAGGCAATGATGTCTAGCTGCACGGTAAGGATGCCGGCAAAAATTAATCTCAGCCTCGGGGTAGGCCCTCGCCCAAACGACGGCTACCACGAACTAGCCACCATCTTCCAGGCCGTTGACCTGTACGACAAGATCAGCGTCGTCAAGTCAGATGAAATTGAGCTGAAGATGATCGGCCACGAGGCCGCGGAGCTGCCCGTCGACGGCAAAAACCTGGCCGTCAAGGCCGCCAAGCTGCTTCGACACCGCTATGGTACGCCAGAGCTCGGCGCGAAAATCGAGATAACCAAGAAGATCCCGATCGCCGGGGGCATGGCCGGCGGCTCCGGCAATGCGGCCGCTGTGCTGTTGGCCTGCAACATGATCTGGAGGCTCGGGTTAAGCAAGAAGCAGCTCGCTGAATTAGCGCTTGAGGTGGGCTCCGACGTGCCCTTCCTGCTCAGCGGCGGCACCGCTGTCGGCTACGGACGCGGTGAGAAGCTGACCGAGCTGCCCAACAGCGGAAAGCTTAACTGGGTGCTGGCCACCAGCAGGCGTGGCATGTCTACGCCCAGGGTCTTCGAGATGTTCGACGCTATGAAATCGAGTGGCGATATCACCCCGCCTGACGCGCTGGTCGAGGCTCTGGCAAACAACGATCGCCTGGCAATCGCCGAGTTGCTGCGAAATGATCTGCAACCAGCTGTGCTTAGTATGCGGCCGGACCTGCGTCAGGTGCTTGCAGCCGGTGAACGAGCGGGCGCGCTGGCGAGCATCGTCTCTGGGTCGGGGCCCACCTGCGTCTTCTTCGTGGAAAACCGCGCGATGGCCCGCCGGGTGGCGTCATCGATTAGCTCCTGCATGGGCGTCGCCTCGGCGCTGCCGGTCAGCGGACCGGCGATTCCCAGCATCCACACCCAGGAAGACTGAGTCATTGGCTGAGCGACAAATCGACGAGGTCGACCAAATAGTCTCGGCTTGGCGCGCCCAGTTGAGCGGCCTGGACGCCGAGCCAATGCAGGTCTGGTCTAGAATCTCGCGGCTTAATCAGCTGCTCGCCACGGCGCGGGCCGAGATATTCTCGGCAAACGAGCTAGCCATGTGGGAATTCGACGTTCTGGCGGCGCTGCGCAGGGCGGGTAGACCCTATTCGCTGACCGCGGGACAGCTGGTGGAGGCGACGCACGTCACCAGCGGCACGATGACCAACCGCATCACCAGATTGGCCGAGCGCGGCCTGATCGTGCGCTCCAAGGGCGCTGATCGCAGATCGGTGATAGTGGCTCTAACCGAGCTGGGCAGGCAACGCGCCGATTCCGCCATCACTGCTCTGACAGAGCTCGAGGGCGAGTTGCTCGGCTGCCTGGACGAGTCCGAGCGGCAGACGTTGGTCAGCCTTCTCCGCCGTCTGCTGATTGCTCAGTCATAGAGAGTTTGTCCTTTTCCAGATTCGCTAGCCCGTTCCAGGCCAGGTTGGTCACCTGCCTAGCTAGATCCTCGCGGGTCAGGCTGCGGTCCTCGAGCCTGCGCTGGCCCGCCATCGCGACTAGGCCAACGAGCCCCTGAGCGAAGAACGACCCCAGCCGCTCGTCGTAGCCCCGCTTCGCGATCGGCTCGATCAGTAGATCCTCTACCCGCGCCGCGATGTCGTTGAGAATCGACGCGAAGCCGCCGTGTTCGCTGGCGATGGGGGAGTCGCGGCTGATGATCCTGAAACCGTCGGGGCACTCGTCGATGTAGCCGAGCAGGGCCAGAGCGCCGCGCTCGATGGTTTGACGATAATTGCCGGGCTGGGCCAGCGCCGAGTGAATGTCGCTTTCTAACCGCCTAACCTCGCGGTCGACTACCACCGCATACAGGCCCTCTTTGCCGCCGAAGTGCTCATAAACCACCGGCTTGCTGACGTTGGCGGCTGCGGCTATCTCCTCGACCGAGGTACCGTCGAGTCCGTTCTGGGCGAACAGCGAGCGCGCCACGCCGATTAGCTGTTCGCGGCGCTGGGCGCTCGTCATGCGCTTCTTAGTTCGACGGGCACGGGGCGATTCACTAGCGGACATGGCTCTAGTCTCCCACATCTTGCGCCGCACGCAGCTCTTCTTGCGCCACGCTCGAGCCTTCAGATTGTCCCGGTTCGGTTAAATATCGTATAGTTCAGTTTTGCATTCCCCGGTTGGTCTGCTGGTAGGGCCCGCCTGACTTTGAATCAGGATTTAGCGACGCAGGTTCGATTCCTGCCCGGGGAACCATTCTTTTCGCCCGCAGTTCGTCGGCATCTTTCTTTTATTCCACCAATTTCGCGCCTGTCATACTGGGTAGTTCTCGTTGCCGGTTAAGATGATTTTTGACATAGGCCTATCAGGGGAGAACGTATGCAAGATCACCAGGTTTCTGCGGTAATCGTCCTAGCCGCCGGCGGCGGAACGCGAATGAAATCGGCAAAGTCGAAGCTGCTTCACGAGGTCGCTGGCCGGCCGATGCTCAGCTACGCGGTCGCCGCTGCTAAGGCCCTGGAGCCCGAACACCTGGTGGTGGTTGTCGGCCATCTGCGCGAGCAGGTCGAGGCGATCCTGTCCAAGGACTGGCCGGACGTGGAGGTCGCCCTGCAGCCGGAGCAAAACGGCACCGGAGGCGCGGTCTCCTGCGGCATGCAGAACCTCGCCGAGGTGAGCGGCGAGGTCATCGTCACGTATGGCGACGTCCCCATGCTCGATTCGAGCACGCTCTCCGATCTGGTCGGGGCACACCGAACCCAGCGCAACGCTGTCACCGTCCTGACCGCTAGGGTGCCCAATCCCGCCGGCTACGGCAGGGTAGTGCGCGACGGCGAAGAGGTCGCCAAGATCGTCGAGCACAAGGACGCCAGCGAAGAAGAGCTGAAGATCGACGAGATCAACTCCGGCATCTATGTTTTCGACGCCGCCACGCTGCGAGACGGCCTGGGCTCGCTGAAGTCTGACAACGCCCAGGGCGAGCTCTATCTGACCGACGTGATCAGCTTCGCTCGGGGCGCTGGCAAGCGCGTTGGTGCGCTAGTCACCGATGACATCTGGCAGACCGAGGGCGTCAACGATCGCGTCCAGCTGGCCGCCATGAACGCCGAGGTGAACCGCAGGATCTGCGAGCGCTGGATGCGCGCCGGCGTTACCATCGTCGACCCGCAGACCACCTGGATCGAGTCGGACGTAGATCTGAGCGAGGACGTCACGATCCTGCCCAACACTCAGCTTTTGGGGGCCACCAAGGTGGAGTCCGATGCCGTGATTGGCCCGGACACCACGCTGCGCGACGTCGAGGTCGGCAGGGGATCCCACGTGATCCGCACGCACGGTGAGCTCGCCGTGATCGGCGAGGGATGCGAGGTCGGCCCGTTTAGTAGACTGCGTCCGGGCACCACGCTCGCCAGGGGCGGCAAGATCGGCTCGTTCGTCGAGACCAAGAACGCCCACATCGGCGAGGGTTCGAAGGTGCCGCACCTAACCTATTGTGGCGACGCGATCATCGGCTCCGGGGTGAACGTCGGCGCGGGCACGATCTTCGCCAACTATGACGGCTCGAACAAGCACCAGACGAAGCTAGGCGACGAGGTCTTCATCGGTTCAAACTCTGTTCTGGTGGCTCCGTTGACGATCGGCGATGGCGCTTTCATCGCTGCCGGCTCCGCGGTCACCGGCGACATCCCCGCCGGCGCTCTCGGTGTCGCCCGTTCTAGGGCACACATCTCAGAGGGCTGGGTGACCCGCACGCGGCCTGGGACGAAGGCGGCAGAGGCTGCCGAAAAGTCCGCAAAGAAGGCCATAAAGGATGAAAATTAATTAAAAGTTGGCAGTTTATTTATCAACGTTCCAAAATAGACCTGAGGGCCTCGGGCTGAGAAACCACTTTTTAGGGAGCATGGCGTGACGGGAGTAAAGAAACCAACGGAGAAGCACCTGATGCTTTTTTCGGGGCGGTCGAATCCTGGGTTAGCTAAAGACATCGCAAAAGAACTCGGCGTTGAGCTGACGCCATCTAGGTTGATCTCGTACGCGAATTCCGAGATCTACGTGCGCTATGAGGAGTCCGTTCGCGGTTCGGATGCGTTCGTCATCCAGTCGCACCAGGCGCCCATCAACGAGTGGCTGATGGAGCAGTTGATCATGGTTGACGCGCTGAAGCGGGCCTCCGCCAAGCGAATCACAGTGGTAGCTCCGTTCTATCCCTACGCCCGTCAGGACAAGAAGCATCTGGGTCGCGAACCGATCTCCGCGCGCCTGGTCGCTGATCTCTATTGGGCTGCTGGCGCAGATCGCATCATGAGCGTCGACCTGCACACGGCCCAGATCCAGGGTTTCTTCAACGGCCCGCTCGATCACTTGACCGCCATGCCGGTGCTCGTCGACTACGTTGCGGCCAACTATGAAACCGATGAGATGACCATCGTCAGCCCCGACGCCGGCCGAGTTCGGCTTGCCGACCAGTGGAGCGACCGACTGCGCGCGCCGCTGGCAATCATCCACAAGCGGCACGACCCCACGGTGGCAAATCTGGTCAAGGTTCACGAGGTCGTAGGCAAGGTTGAGGGGCGCACCTGCCTGCTCGTCGACGACATGGTGGACACCGCCGGAACCATCTGCCAGGCTGCCCAGGCGCTGCGTGAACACGGTGCCGCGCGGGTGCTCTGCGCGTCCACCCACGCGGTGCTCTCTGACCCGGCTCCGCAGCGGCTGAGCGAGGCGGGCTTTGACGAGATCATCTTCAGCAACACGCTGCCGATCCGCGAGGACATCGATATCCCCAACATGACTGTGTTGTCCATCGCGCCGCTGATCGCGAAGGCCATCCGACAGATCTTCGTGGACGGTTCCGTGGCCTCGCTGTTTCCCGACGGTGTGCGCTAACTAACTTGGCAAAGGCCCCGGCCGCGTTTTGTGGTTCGGGGCCTTTGCGCTATCGTTAATTTCTGCTTGGCGAGGGGCTAGCTGCCCGTTATCGACTGGCGAGTTATCATTCTTGCCCCCGATGCGGTGGCTTTCTCTTAGCCAACTAGAACTTCTTATTTCAGGAGAAACAATGGCTAACGAAATTCTGCTTGACGCCGAAACTCGCACCGAGTTCGGCAAGGGCGCTGCACGTCGCGTCCGTCGCGCCAACAAGGTTCCTGCCGTAATGTACGGTCACGGTTCCGATCCCGTGCACATCGCGCTGCCGGGTCACGCCACCATGCTCGCTCTGCGCAACTCCAACGCGCTGCTGACCCTTAACCTTGAGGGCGGCGAGAAGCAGCTGGCTCTGCCTCGTCAGATTCAGCGTCACCCCGTTACCTACGAGATTGAGCACGTAGACCTCATCATGGTTAAGCGCGGCGAGCGCGTTACCGTCGAGATTCCGGTCATCGTCGTCGACGAGGATAAACTGGAAGACACCACGCTGGTCGTTAACCTTGAGCGCGGCGAGCTGACCGTTAGCGCCGAGGCCACCAACATTCCTCGAGACGTCGAGATCTCGGTTGCTGGCTTCAACCTGGACAACCAGGTCGTCGCGGGCGATATCGAGCTGCCCGAGGGTGTCGAGCTCGAAGAGGATCCCGAGACCCTGGTGGTTTCGATCAGCGTTCCGGACGCCGTCCCCGAGACCCCGACCGCTGAGGACGAAGAGGGCGCTGAGGAAGAGTCCTCCGAGGCCGCTGAAGAAGAATCTTCGGACGAGTAAAGGAACATTGCATGACCTGGTTGATAGCTGGCCTGGGTAACCCTGGGGCCAAGTATGCGTCAACCAGGCACAATGTTGGCTTCATGGTCGCTGATGAGCTTGCCCGACGCGCTCGGGCAAGCTTCAGCGCGGCCAAGCCTCGCACGGAGGTGGCAAAGACGATCATCTCGAAAAGCGGCATCGGGGTGGTTCCCGGCGAGTCGCTGTTGATCGTCAAGCCGCTCACCTTCATGAACGAATCTGGCCAGGCCGTCGGCGCGCTGGCCAGATTCAACAACATCAGCGCCGACCACATCATCGTCGTTCACGACGAGCTAGATCTAGACCTAGGCCGCCTTAAAATGAAGCTGGGCGGCTCCGACAACGGTCACAACGGCCTGAAGTCGGTTCGGGCGCATCTTTCGACCGGGGATTTCCTGCGGGTGCGCTTCGGCATTGGCCGTCCTCCGGGCAGAATGTCCGGCGCAGACTACGTGCTCGGCCGTTTCAGCGGCAAGGAGCAGACTGAGCTGGAGCTGCAGATCCAGCTGGCCGCGGATGCCTGCGAGGCCATCATCAATCAGGGTCTGGCAGCCGCCCAGAACCGCTACAACAGCTAGTTGAAATCGGGTTCTAGACTGGTTGCCGTGTCTTCTGCCCTTCCGCTACGCGGGCTCGTAACCGCATTCAGCCAAGATGAGAGCGTCTCGGCATGCCTAGCCGATGCCAAATCCGGCATTCCAACACTTGATTTCACCTGCGTGCCACCCGCCCGCTCGATGCTGGCGACGGCGTTGAGCGAGCACACTTCCCGCACGATCCTGGTAGTCACGTCCACCTTCAGGGAAGCCGAGCAGCAGGCCGCGGAATTGTCCTCGCTACTGGGCGATGATGCGGTCTGCTACTACCCGGCCTGGGAGACGCTGCCGCACGAGCGGCTCAGCCCCCGCTCAGACACGGTGGGCAAGCGGTTGGCCGTGCTGCGCAGGCTGTGCGGAAACGATGAGCTGCCCGCGCCCCGCGTGGTGGTTGCTCCGGTGCGAGCCATGTTGCAGCCGCAGGTCAGCGGGCTCGGACAGATCTTTCCGGTTAAGTTCGCGGTCGGCCAGGAATATCCCCTGGAACAGCTTGCCAGGGATCTGGTCGACGCCTCCTATGCCCGCGTCGACCTGGTCGAGAGGCGCGGCGAATTCGCGATCAGGGGCGGCATCGCCGATGTTTTTCCGCCCACACTCGAGCACCCCGTCCGAGTCGACTTCTTCGGCGACGAGATCGACTCGATCACATTCTTCTCGGTCGCAGATCAGCGCTCCAGCGACCGAACCATAGACGAGGTGACGGCATCGCCATGCCGCGAGCTGCTGATCACCGACGACGTACGCGAGCGTGCGGCAGCCCTAGTTAAAGACCACCCGCACCTTTCCGATCTGCTCGAGAAGGTGGCCGCCGGTCAGGTAACAGAGGGCATGGAATCTCTACTGCCCGCCCTGGTCGACAAGCTAGAACTGCTGGTTGACGTGCTGCCGGCAGATTCGCTGGTGTTAGTCTTCGACCCCGAGCTGGTTCGCACCCGCGCCGAGGACCTGGTTCGCACCAGCCAGGAGTTCCTGACCGCGGGCTGGGCGGCTGCTGGCGATGGCGGTGAGGCGCCGATTGATCTTTCCGCCAGCGCCTATCGGGAGTTGGCTGATGTCAGACAGCACACGCTGGATAGCGGTCGCGGCTGGTGGACGCTGAGCCCGTTCGCCGCGGACGTCGAGGAGAGCGAGACCGAGAAGCACCTACGCATCGAGGAGCTGCCGAACTGGCACGGCGAGGTGGAAAAGGCCATCGAGGAGATCGCGCAGGAGGTGCGCTCCGGTGTGACCACGGTCTTCACCGTCGAGGGTAGAGGACTAGGTTCGCGCATCGCCGAGCTGCTCGCCGGCCACGAGATCGGCTCTCGGATTGTCGACGAGCTTCCCGAACCACCGGAAAAGAACATCATCACTATCCTTCGCAGCCAGCTGCATCGCGGTTTCAGGCTGCCCGACGCCAATCTGGTGGTACACGCCGGCGGTGACATGACCGAGAGCCGAGCGGTCGACAAGTCTCGCCGCAAAATGCCTAGCCGGCGCAAGAATCAGGTGGTCATCGAGGATCTCAAGGCGGGGGAACCGTTGGTTCACGAGCAGCACGGCGTGGGTCGTTTCGTCGAGCTGGCCGCCCGCACGGTGGGCGGCGCAACCCGCGAATACCTGGTTTTGGAATACGCGCCCAGCAAACGCGGCCAGCCCGGCGACAGATTGTTCGTGCCGATGGATCAGCTAGATCAGGTCACAAAATACGTTGGTGGTGAGAAGCCGCAGCTCGACAAGATGGGCGGGGCCGATTGGAAGAAGCGCAAGTCCAGGGCCAAGAAGGCCGTTAAGCAGATCGCGGCCGGCCTGATCAAGCTCTATGCGGCTAGGCAAGCGACCAGGGGCCACGCGTTCGCCCCCGATACGCCCTGGCAGCACGAGCTTGAGGATGCCTTCAGCTACGTTGAGACCCCAGATCAGTTGTCGGCTATCGACGACGTCAAGCGCGACATGGAGCGCGAGATCCCGATGGACAGGCTGATCTCGGGCGACGTTGGCTACGGCAAGACCGAGATTGCGGTTCGTGCCGCCTTCAAAGCCGTGCAGGACAACAAGCAGGTGTTGGTGCTGGTGCCAACCACGCTGCTCGTTCAACAGCACTACGCGACTTTTGCGAACAGATATGCGGGTTTCCCGGTGACCGTGCGGGCGATGAGTCGCTTTCAGACCGACAAGGAGATCAGCGAGACCCTAGACGGCCTGGCCGCGGGAACGGTCGACATCGTGATCGGCACCCACCGTCTGCTCTCCGACAAGGTCAAAGTCAAGGATCTTGGCCTGGTCATCATCGATGAGGAACAGCGTTTCGGCGTCGAACACAAGGAGAAACTGAAGCAGCTGCGGGTCAACGTCGACGTCCTGGCGATGTCGGCGACGCCGATCCCGCGCACTCTCGAGATGGCCATCACGGGAATTCGTGAGATGTCGACAATCGCCACCCCGCCCGAGGAACGCCACCCGGTGCTGACGTTCGTCGGGCCATACGACCGTGCCCAGATCGGCGCCGCGATCCGCCGCGAGCTAGCCCGCGAGGGGCAGGTTTTCTACGTACACAATCGAGTCCAGGACATCGACAAGATCGCCGCAGAGGTCAGCAAGACCGTGCCCGAGGCCAGGGTGCTTGTCGCACACGGCCAGATGAGCGAGCGCCAGCTCGAGCAGGTCATGCTCGACTTCTGGGAACGCCGCGCAGATGTGCTGGTCGCCACCACGATCGTCGAGGCGGGCCTGGACATTTCGACGGCAAACACCCTGATTGTCGACCGGGCGGACCAAATGGGCTTGTCGCAACTGCATCAGCTGCGCGGCCGAGTGGGCAGGGGACGAGAGCGTGGCTACGCATATCTGATGTATCCGCCGGCAAAGCCGCTGACCACCACTGCGCACGAGCGCCTCAGCGCGCTGGCCACCAACACCGATCTGGGTGCGGGCATGGCGATCGCGATGAAGGACCTGGAGCTTAGGGGAGCGGGCAACCTGCTCGGCGAGCAGCAGTCCGGGCACATCGCCGATGTCGGTTTTGACCTGTATCTGCGCCTGGTCGGCGATGCAGTCGCCAGCTTCAAGAGCGACGGCGCCGAGGAGGAGGCTGCTCCCGTGCGCATCGAGCTGCCCATCGACGCTCACCTGCCCGAGGACTACATAGAGTCCGAGCGGCTTCGCCTCGAGATGTACCGGCGCATCGCTGCGGTCAGGGACAACGACGAAGTCGATGCGCTGGCTGACGAGATGGCAGACCGATACGGGCCGCTGCCTGACGTCACAGAGCGCCTGCTAGAGACCGCGAAGTTTCGGTTGTTGTGCCAGACCGCAGACCTGCACGAGATGGTCATGCAGGGCAGGTCGGTTCGGGTTACCCCGGTTTTCGACCGGCTGGTCGAGGGCGAAAAGATCGGGCTGCCGGATTCGCGCAAGATGCGCCTCGATCGGCTCTACCCGCGCACCGTGATCAAGGAAGCCACCAACCTGATGCTGGTGCCGCGTCCTGACGACGACACGGACATCCTGAAGTGGGCCAGCGACCTGGTTCGGGGTATTCTGCTGCCCAGAAAGGTCGCCGAGCGAGACAGCTAGCTAGTGAGCCCGTTGGCAAATGTTTCTTTTTGGCAACGTCATGCGGTTATGCTGGAGGCATGAAGTTTCGTGCTCGAGCCGCTATCTGTTTAGTTTCTTTGACCGCTTTGCTCGCGGGCTGCTCCGGAACGTCCGGCACTGCAGCGCAGGTTGGCGACAGTATTGTTTCTGCATCGGACGTAGCCAAGCTCCAGGCAGGTTGTGACAAGGCGAGCGAGGCCGCCGGTATTCCCATCAAGGCATCTAAGTACGAGATGATCAACTGGCTAGTTTCCGGCAAGATCGGCCAGCAGATCGCCAAGTCTACCGACGTCAGCGTTAGTGAATCCGAGCAGCTCGATTTCCTGCGCGCCCAGAACTCCGCAGTCCAGGCCCTGATGAACGAGGCAGATTGCCGCGCGGGATTGATGGAGGTGGCCTACTTCAGCCAGGTCATGACCAAGCTGCAGGCCAGCGGCGAACAGCCGAATCTGCCAAATCTAGAGGTTAAGGTGAACCCGCGCTTTGGGCAGTGGGATAGCCGCCAGAACCTCATCGTCGAAAACCCAGGGACCCTAGCCAGCCCGCCAGAGAGCTATTTCCGCCAGAGGGAAGAGCAGATGCAGGCACAGCAGATGCAAGTACAAGAAATGCAGCAGGCGCCAGCCGGGCAGGAAGAAGTGCAAGAAGTTCCCTCGGCACAGAAGTAGCAGAAAGAGTGCCGCAAACCCAACCAGATCGACAGCTTTGTCCTAGCTAATCGCTAGGCTGGACACAGAACCACAACTTTAAAATCCACTTAAATTAGCCAAACAACAAGGAAGGCAAAACTGTGGCAGAAATCGATGCAATTCTCGGTCGTGAAATTCTAGACTCCCGTGGCAACCCAACCGTAGAGGTAGAGGTTGTCCTCGAAGATGGTGCCTACGCCATTGCGCAGGTTCCGTCCGGCGCTTCGACCGGTGCTTTCGAGGCCGTAGAGCTTCGTGACGGCGACAAGGGTCGCTACCTCGGCAAGGGCGTCCTGAAGGCCGTCGAAAACGTCAACAACGCTATTGCCGAAGAGGTCATCGGCCACGAGGCTAACGATCAGCGCGGTCTCGACCAGGCCATGATCGAGCTCGACGGCACCCCGAACAAGGCGAAGCTGGGCGCCAACGCCATCCTCGGCGTTTCGCTGGCCGTTGCCAAGGCCGCCGCAGTCTCCGCTGACCTGCGTCTCTACGAATACATTGGCGGCCCGACCGCTAACCTGCTGCCCGTTCCAATGATGAACATCCTCAACGGTGGCGAGCACGCTGACACCAACGTTGACATCCAAGAGTTCATGATCGCCCCGATCGGTGCTGACAGCTTCGAAGAGGCCTACCGCATCGGCGCTGAGGTTTACCACGCGCTGAAGGCAGTTCTTAAGGACAAGGGTCTGAACACCGGTCTCGGTGACGAGGGTGGCTTCGCCCCGAACCTCGAGTCCAACCGTGAGGCTCTCGACCTGATCGAGGAGGCCATTAAGGCTGCCGGCTACAAGCCGGGCAAGGATGTAGCCCTGGCTCTCGACGTCGCTGCCACGGAGCTCTGCGAGGATGGCAAGTACAACTTCGAGGGCAAGAAGCTCTCCAGCGCTGAGCTGATCGAGTACTACGAGAAGCTCGTTGCCGACTACCCGCTGGTCTCCATCGAGGATCCGCTAGACGAGGAAGACTGGGCCGGCTGGGCTGCCATCACCGAGCGTCTCGGCGACAAGGTGCAGCTGGTTGGCGATGACCTCTTCGTCACCAACGTCGAGCGCCTGGGCCGTGGCATCAAGGAGAAGAGCGCCAACGCTCTGCTGGTTAAGGTCAACCAGATCGGTTCGCTGACCGAGACCATTGACGCCGTCAACCTGGCACACCGCAACGGCTTCCGCACCATGATGAGCCACCGTTCCGGCGAGACCGAGGACGTCACCATCGCCGACCTGTCCGTTGCGCTCAGCTGCGGCCAGATCAAGTCGGGTGCTCCGGCTCGTGGCGAGCGCATCGCCAAGTACAACCAGCTGCTGCGCATCGAGCAGGAGCTCGGCGAGATTGCTCAGTACGCCGGCGCTGACGCTTTCCCGCGCTTCGACGCAGACAAGTGGTAATCGCTAGCTGACTATCTGCAAACTGCCGGGTTGCCTGTGTGGGTGGCCCGGCAGTTTCATGTTTAGGGTTAGGCTATCTGAGTGGCAAACGCTAGCTCCAGACGCCCGGACTCTCCGGCAGTACGAACTGCGCGGAGGGTGGCTGCGCGCTCGTCTCGGGGCAGGCAACACGCGTCTACGAGCAAGCAGCAGCCCGTAAAGAACGAGTCCGCTGCGCCTGAAACGAGGAATTGGCATTTCACCCTGCGAATGGTCATCGTGGTGGTGGTTGTGATCGTCATTTTATTCAGCTCGTTATCCACGATTCGGGTTTATTTTTCGATCAAGCGCGATATCGCCAACGCGCGGCAAGAGATCGTCGCCACGCAGGAAAACATTGAGAGCCTGGAGGGTCAGCTGAAACGCTGGGACGATCCCGACTACGTCAAGGCGCAGGCTCGCGAGCGGCTCGGCTGGGTGATGCCGGGAGAGCGCGGGCTGCGGGTTGTCGGTCCCGACGGCAAACCCTTCGGTTCGGTTAATCCGATCCAGGGTGAGGTGCTGCCGAAGAACGAGCGCATCGGCAGTTCATGGTTCGCTAGGGTGTGGACTTCGGTGCAGGTTGCGGACGATCCGGAGCCTGAGGAACCGGAAATTAAATCCGTCCCCGCCCCAGGAGAGGAAGGCAATGGCTAGTTTCGAGCCCGCGAGTAGCGAGGATCTTGAGATCGCGACTTTTCAGCTCGGCAGGCCGGTTCGAGGAGTGGCAGGTGTCGCCTGGCGCTGCGACTGCGGGGTGCCAGGCGTTCTGGTAACTTACCCGCGACTACCAGACGGCGGCCCGCCTTTCCCGACCACCTACTATCTTTGCCACCCCGGCATGGTTAGGGAGTGCTCGCGGTTGGAGGCCAGCGGCATCATGGCCGAGTGGACCGAGCTTCTTAAACAAGATCGAAAGCTGGCAGAAAAGTATCGGCTGGCTCACGAGTCCTACCTCGCCGATCGTGCGCAGCTGTCGGCAGAGATCGGCGACGAGGTGCCCGAGGTCGCCAACGTCACCGCGGGCGGGATGCCCGACCGCGTCAAGTGCCTGCACGCCCTGGTTGGCCACTCGCTTGCCAAGGGGCCCGGCGTCAACCCGATCGGAGACATGGCGCTGGAAATGATCGGTGACGTCTGTGATAAACCGTGCGCCAAGCAGGACAAGAATGCCTAAAACCGTGGCCGCCCTTGACGCGGGAACAAACACCTTCAGGATCTTGGTCGTCACCGAAAACGGCGACGGCACCTGGACAGAGCGCGCGCGTGAGCTGCGTTTCGTGGGCTTAGGGCAGGGCGTCGACGAGACCGGGCGTCTTGACCCCGAGGCCATCCAGAGGGGCCTGGACGCCCTGACTGAATTCGCCAGAATCATCGACGAATACGGCTGCGACAAGGCAAGGTTCGTGGCCACCTCGGCATCGCGAGATGCCGAAAACCGAGATGACTTCTTTGTGCCCGCCAGCGAGATCCTGGGCTTCGCCCCCGAGCTGATCAGCGGCGAGCAGGAAGCGCAACTTTCCTATTCGGGCGTGCTCTCTGGTGTTCAAGACGTCAATAGCCCGGTGCTAGTGGTCGACTCCGGAGGCGGCTCAACTGAGCTGGTGCTCGGCGATGAAAACGGAATTAAGCGCGCGGTGAGCCTGAACATCGGTTCCAGGCGCATCCGCGAGCGCTGCCTGCACTCCGACCCTCCCACGCCCGAACAGATTATGGCGGCCAACGACGAGATCACTCGCCAGCTCGACACAGTCCCCTGGTTGGGCGAGGTCAATACCTTCATCGGCGTGGCGGGCACGATCTGCTCGATGGCCGCCCTCGACCTCGGGCTTTCGAACTACGATCGCGCTGCTGTTCATGGTTCGTCCCACGAGGTCGAAGATCTGCTGGCCATCGCGAAGATGCTGAACGAGATGACCAGCGAGCAGATAGTTCAGCTCGGGCCTGTTGCCCCGCAGCGAGCCAAGGTGATTGGCGCTGGTGCGCTGATCGTCGCGCAGCTTGCGGCCAGAGTTGGTGAACCGCTGGTCGCGAGCGAATCGGATCTGCTCGATGGGCTAGTATTAGCTATGCTTTCTTGAAGCCCTCGTAGCCCAACGGCAGAGGCAAGCGGCTTAAACCCGCTCCAGTATGGGTTCGAATCCCATCGAGGGCACTAAGTGGCTACCGGCACGAAGTGCTGGTAGCCACTTATTTTGTTTAGTTGGGATTCGGACCCGTGAGGGCTTGCGCCGTTGGGAAAATGCGGTTGAGCATTTTTAGGCGCAAGGCGTGAGCAGCTGTGCTGTGAGCGGGTGCGGGCGCGTAGCGTCCGTGGAATCCCATCGAGGGCACCCAAGTGGTTGCTGCCAGATTGAGACTAGTTTTTCGATCTGTTAAACTACTGGGGTTGATCTTAAAGATCAGTTTCGCAAGTGAGGTAACTCCACCTGAGTGGCTTAAAGGCTGCTGGGTTCGTTGATAGGCGCGGTTGCGCCTTAGCCTCGCGTGCGCGGGGCTTTTCTTTTTGCTCAAAAAGTTCGCGAATTAGCAGACGTGTATAAACGTCGAAATGATGGAGGAAATATCAGCAACGAGTTTCGGGTAAACGAGCGCATCAGGGTTCCGGAAGTTCGCTTGGTGGGCCCAAGCGGTGAACAAGTTGGCATCGTCCGCACGCAGCAGGCTCTACAGCTCGCCGAAGAGGCTAATCTTGATCTGGTTGAGGTTGCCCCGCAGGCGCAGCCGCCAGTGTGCAGGCTGATGGACTACGGCAAGTTCAAGTACGAGAACGCCCAGAAGGCTCGCGAGGCCCGCCGAAATAGGTCGAACGCCGCCATCAAAGAGATGAAACTTCGTCCCAAGATTGACGAACATGATTACAACACCAAAAAGGGTCACGTTGAGCGCTTCCTGAAGGCTGGCGACAAGGTGAAAATCACCATCATGTTCCGCGGACGCGAACAGTCGCGTCCTGAGCTCGGCCGTGAACTGCTGCAGCGCCTAGCCGCTGACGTTGAGGAGCTGGGCACCATCGAGCAGAAGCCTCGCCAGGAGGGCCGCAACATGCACATGGTGCTGGCCCCGACCCGCAAGAAGAGCGAGGCTCGCAAGAAGAGCAACGAGGAACGCGATCGTAAGGCTGCCGAGCGCAAGGCAGCGGCCGAGGCGGACAAGCAGTACGAGGCCGCCCAGCGCGAGAAGGCCGCTGGCCAGTCCAAGAAGAAGCGCGGCCCCGCTGACAACATGGATCCCGACATCCAGCTGTAGGTTCCAAGCAGACCAATTGACAGGCGAATCATCGCCGTAAGATATAAGGAGCAGTAAATGCCTAAGATGAAGACGCATTCTGGCGCCAAAAAGCGGTTCAAGATTTCCGCTACCGGCAAGGTGATGCACAAGCGCGCCGGCAAAGGCCACCTGAATGAGCACAAGTCCAGCCGCCGCAAGCGCGCGCTGAACGTTGACGCCCCACTGCACAATATTGGCGACCAGAAGAAGGCCAAGAAGCTGCTCGGCGGCTACAAGCCCAAGTCGAAGCGCGCCTAAGCGCTGCTAAGCATTCCATTCAAGAAAAAGTTTTAAGGAGTACATATGGCACGCGTAAAGCGCGCGGTTAACGCGAAGAAGAAGCGCCGCGAGGTTCTCGAATCTGCCTCCGGCTACCGTGGTCAGCGTTCGAGGCTCTACCGCAAGGCCAAGGAGCAGATGCTGCACTCTGCGACCTACGCCTTCCGCGATCGTCGCAAGAAGAAGGGCGAATTCCGTCGCCTGTGGATTCAGCGCATCAACGCTGCTTGCCGCGCTAACGACATGACCTACAACCGCTTCATCAACGGCCTGCACAACGCCGGCGTCGAGGTGGACCGCAAGATCCTGGCCCAGATGGCCATTGAGGACGAGGCCGCTTTCGCGAAGCTCGTCGAGGTCGCCCGCAAGAACCAGTCCAAGGCTGCGTAATTGCCGGCAGAAGCCTTTAACGAACCGGGCGTGCATCCGCTAAGCAAGACGCGGGCACGCTCGGTTCGTTCTTTGTTGCGTAAGAAAGAGCGCACTACCACCGGTCTTTTCCTTGCCGAAGGCGCGCAGGCGGTCTCCGAGGCGGTACGTTACGGTTTTGCAGAGACGCTGATAGTTGACGATCTAGGGCGGTTCGTGGGTGACCTCGGCGACGGCGAGGTGCTCGTCGCTAGTGAGCAGCAGATGAAATCTCTGTCTCAGACTGTCCACTCACAGGACATCTTCGCGGTCTGCCGCAATCCTGCGGTCACCCTAGATGAGCTCCCCAAGTCCAGGCTCGTCGTCATCTGCAGCCAGATCCGTGACCCCGGGAATGCGGGCACGGTGGTCAGGTGCGCGGATGCGTTCGGCGCGGACGCGGTGATTTTCACCAGCGATTCCGTCGAGCTGGTCAACGCCAAGACGGTTAGGGCGAGCGTAGGCAGTATCTTTCACCTGCCGATCGCCGTCGACATCGAGTTGGCGGATGCCGTCTCATGGGCGCGCGGTTCTGGCATGAGCATCCTCGCCGCCGACGCGAAGGGCGAGCCGATCGACCAGCTCGATCTGTCCGCACCGACCGCCTGGGTCTTCGGCAACGAGGCCTGGGGTCTGCCAGAGGATGTGATTGACCAGTGCGACCAGTTGGCGTCGATCCCGATGCGGGGCAGGGCTGAGAGCCTGAATCTGAGCACCGCCGCGGCCATCTGCCTGTTCGCGTCACAGACGGCGCAGGGCTAATGTCCACGCCCGCTTCGGTCCAGAGGGCTCGCTCGACAGTCTGCTAAAGTGACAACATGACTCGAATCTACACGCAGCTACTTCTTGGGGAATTCTTTACCGAGCAGGTCTAGGCCTGCTTGCTGCGTTTTATCGGTTAATAATCTTTTGTTAGGAGCGCCCATGTCCGGGCAAGAAAAAGGCAATAGCGTGCCGCTCCAGACGCCTGAAGTTCCGAACGCAAAGCCAACTGAAGCACCTGGCTCGCCGCTGGATGCAGATTTCATTGGTAAGTGCGTCGAGCAGGCGCTGGCTGCTATCGAGGCCGCAAACAATACTGACGAATTGAAGCAGGCCCGCAATGAGCACGCGGGCGATAAGTCGCCGTTGGCCCTAGCCAACCGCGAGATCGGCAAGCTGGAACCGGGCCAGCGTAAGGCCGCCGGCAAACTGATCGGCCAGTCCAGGGGAGCCGTCAACCAGGCGCTGGCCGCAAGGGCGAAGGATCTCGCCGCTGCCGAGCTAGAGGCCCAGTTGGCCGCCGAGCGAGTGGACGTCACGCTGCCGGTCGAGTTGACCCCAGTTGGTGCCGTCCACCCGATTACCGCCCTGATCGACGATATGTGCGACGTCTTCCTAGCCATGGGCTGGGAGGTCGTTGAGGGCCCGGAATTCGAGGCGGAATGGCTGAACTTCGACGCGCTCAACACCGGCCCGCATCACCCGGCTCGCGCGCTCTCCGACACGCTATTCGTCGAGCCGCTGGAGAACCATCTGCTAATGCGCACCCAGACCTCGCCGGTTCAGATGCGCACGATGCTTAGCCACGAAGTGCCGCTCTACATCGTCAGCCCCGGTAAGGTATACCGCGCTGATGAATACGACGCGACGCACCTGCCGGTCTTCCATCAGCTTGAGGGCCTGGCCATCGACAAGGGCATCACGCTGGCCGACCTGAAGGGCACGCTCGATCACCTGGCACGCGCGATGTTCGGCGACATCAAGACCAGGCTGCGCCCGCACTACTTCCCGTTCACCGAGCCCAGCGCCGAGATGGATCTGGAATGCTTCGTCTGCCACGGCGAGTCGGTCGGTAACCCGGCCAAGCCATGCCGCACCTGCAAGTCAGAGGGCTGGATCGAGTGGGGCGGCTGCGGAATCGTGAACCCGCGCGTTCTCGAGACCGCAGGCATCGACCCGGCTGAATACACCGGTTTCGCGTTCGGCATGGGCATCGACCGCACGGTCATGTTCCGCAATAACGCGCCAGACCTTCGCGATTTCGTGGAGGGCGACGTCAGGTTCTCTCGCTCGTTGATTGGAGGCGCCCGATGAGGGTTTCACTCAAATGGCTGCGCAGCCTAGTTGATCTGCCCGAAAGCGTTTCTAGCGCCGAGATCGCGGCTGCGCTGACGCGCATGGGCCTTCAGGTGGAGCGCATCGAGGTCATCGGTGACGTCTCCGGCCCGATCGTGGTCGGCAAGGTACTGGAGTTCAGCGAGAAGGAACAGAAGAACGGCAAGGTCATTCGCTGGTGCCAGGTCGACGTTGGCGAGGACGGGCCGCGCGGCATCATCTGCGGCGCGCACAACTTTGCGCCCGGAGATCTGGTCGTGGTTTCGCTGCCTGGCGCTGTGCTGCCCGGCGGCTTCGAGATCACCGCGCGCAAGACCTACGGCCACGTCTCCGACGGCATGATTTGTGCCGCCGACGAGTTGGGCATCGGCGAGGATCACAGCGGCATCATCGTGCTTAATCCAAATATCGACGCCGAGCTCGGCGACGACGCGATGGCCGCCCTCGACGCCCGCGACGAGGTCTTCGAGATCGACGTCACCCCGGATCTCGGCTGCTACGCGCTGTCGATGCGGGGCATGGCCCGCGAGGTAGCGCAGGCGTTCGGCGTCGACTTCGACGACCCGTATGCCCAGCAGCTGCCCGCCGAAGTCTCCGACGGCCACCCGGTTCGTCTGGAAACCGAAAACTGCTCCAGCTTCGTGGCACTGACCGTCGAGGGCCTCGACCCGCAGGCCGCCTCGCCGGCCTGGATGACTAACCGACTGGCCGCCGCCGGTATGCGCTCCATCTCGCTGGCCGTCGACGTCACAAACTACGTGATGCTCGAATCCGGCCAGCCGCTGCATGCCTATGACGCCGACCGGCTGAGCGGCGCGATCGTCGTTCGCCAAGCCCGCGAGGGCGAGATCTTGGTGACGCTGGACGACCAGAAACGCGAGCTGACTAGCCAGGACATGCTGATCACCGACGATACCGGCCCGATCGGCCTGGCTGGCGTGATGGGCGGCCTGACCACCGAGGTCGAGGATGACACCACTAACATCGTGCTGGAGGGCGCCTGCTTCGACCCGGTTTCGATCGGCCGCACCTTCCGCCACCACAAGCTGCCCAGCGAGGCCTCGACCCGCTTCGCGCGCAGCGTCGACCCACAGCTCGGTTACGCCGCCGTGCTTCGCGCGGCTCAGCTGCTCGAGGAGTTCGGTGGCGCAAAGATCACTGAGAAGCTGACCGTGGTTGGCGAGGCAAAACAGATGCCCAGCCAGACCATCTCGGCCGAGCTGCCCGCCCACGTTCTGGGCGCCGAAGTGCCCGCCCAGAAGGTCGTTGACCTGCTACGCGCCGCCTGCATCGAGGTCGAAGAGGGCGACGAGCTGCAGCTGACGCCGCCATCGTGGCGCGCCGACCTGGTCGACAAGTTCGACTACGTCGAGGAGATCGCCCGCAAGGTTGGCATGAACACCCTTGAGGGAACAGTGCCCAGGGCCACCGCGGGTCGCGGCCTGAGTAAGGAGCAGAAGGCACGTCGTTCGATCATCCACACGGCAGCCGATTCCGGCTTCGTCGAGGTGCTCACGCTGCCGTTCATCAGCGACGCCGACCTGGACAAGCTGGGCATCGTCGCCGACGACGAGCGCCGCAAGCTGGTCAAGTTGGCCAATCCGCTATCCGACGAGCAGCCCTACGTCCGCACGACGCTGCTTCCCGGCTTGTGCCTGGCCGCGGCCCGCAACGTTTCGCGCAGCCAGAGCGATCTATCCATCTTCGAGGTCGGCTTGGTATTCCCGGGCGGCCAGGAGCACGCGGCTCCGATGCCTAAGGTTCGCCAGCGCCCGAGCGACGAGCAGATCGAGGAGCTGTTCAGCTCGGTGCCTAAGCAGCCCAAGCATCTCGGCGCCATTCTCACCGGCAACTGGGTTCCGGCGAGCTGGCGAGGTCCCGCGATTCCGGCTGACTGGACGCACGTCGTCGCGCTCGCCCAGAACGTGGTGGCAGCAGTAGGCCTGAAGCTCGAGCGACGCGCAGCAGAGCGCACGCCCTGGCATCCGGGCCGCTGCGCCGAGCTGATTGCCGGTGGCGTGACCATCGGTTACGCCGGCGAGCTGCACCCGAACGTGGTCAAGGCCTACGAGCTGCCCGCGAGGGCCTGCGCTCTAGAGATCGATCTCGGTGTGCTCATCGAGGCCGCCCCGAACGGCGGCGAGGTCTCCCCGCTGTCGTCCTTCCCGATGACAAAGGAGGACGTAGCCCTGGTGGTCGACGAGCAGGTGCCGGCCGTCGAGGTCGAGCGGGTGCTCATCGAGGGTGCCGGAGAGTGGCTCGAGTCGATCAGGCTGTTCGACATCTTCCGTGGCGAGCAACTGGGGGAAAACAAGAAGTCGCTGGCCTTCGCGCTGGGCTTTCGTCATCCCGAGCGCACGCTTAAGGAAAGCGAGGCCGTCGAGGCCCTTAACCAGGCAGTGAAGTTGGCTGCCGAGAAGCTGGGTGCGGTTCAGCGCGCCTGATAAAACGCCCTAACCTAAATGATGGGGACGAGCCTTTTGTGAAGTGCTCCCCGAAGGAAGGAACCAAATTAACTAGTCCAACTTTCGGGGAGCACTTCATTTCAGCGCGTCCCCATCATTTTTGCGTTATTAATCCCGGCACGTCTCGTCGCAGTATTCAGCGATGCGCGAGATGGCGTCGCGGAGTTTGTCCTCCTCGAGCAGCGCAACCAGCCTGAAATGGTCGGGGTCTGGCCAGTTGAAGCCGCGGCCGTGCGAGATCAGGATCTTCTTCGATTTCAGCAGGCCGAGCGCCCAGTCCTCGTCGTCTTCGATGGGGTAGCGCTCGGGATCCAGCCTGGGGAACAGGTAGAGCGCGCCCTTGGCGGGCACGCAGCTGACTCCGGGGATCTCGTTTAGCAGTTCCGCCGAGAGCTTGATCTGGTCGTAGAAGCGGCCGCCCGGCCTGACCAGCGCCTCGATCGACTGCACACCACCCAGGCAGGTCTGGATGGCGTACTGGCCCATGACGTTAGCACACATGCGCATGTTGGCCAGCAGGTTGATGCCCTCCAGCAGGCTGCTGGCGTCAGACAGCGGGCCGGTGGCGACCATCCAGCCGGCTCGGTAGCCACAGGCCCGATATGCCTTCGACAAGCCCGAATAGGTGATGCAGAGCACGTCCTTGCCCGCACTCTTTGCCGCGTAGGTGTGCTGGCCGGAGTAGATGATCTTCTCGTAGATCTCGTCGGAAAGGATCACCAGGTCGTTTTCGCGGGCAACCTGAACGATCTCGTCGACGATCTCCTTGCTGTAGACCGCGCCCGTCGGGTTGTTCGGGTTGATCAGGACGATCGCCCTGGTGCGGTTGTTCACCTTCGAGCGGATGTCCTCAACGTCCGGATTCCAGCCGTTTTCCTCGTCGCAGCGGTAGTGCACGGCGACTCCGCCCGAGAGGGTGGTCTGGCCGGTCCAGAGCGGGTAGTCGGGTGCCGGGATCAGGATCTCGTCACCGGGGTTGACCATGGCCTGAAGCGTGATCGAGATGAGCTCGCTGACGCCATTGCCGAGCAAGACCTGGGGCACATCCACGTCGAGGCCCTTGGTCTGGTAATAGTTAGCGACCGCCGTCCTCGCGCTGTACACGCCCTTAGAGTCGGAGTAGCCCTCCGCCTGTTCCATGTGCGCGATCACGCTGCGTCGAACGCTCGGTGGCGTGTCGAAACCGAAAAGTTTCAAGTTGCCGATGTTCAAGTGCATGATTTTTTCGCCGCGGGCTTCCATCTCTTGCGCCGCGACCATGTTGCGGCCGCGAACGTCGTAGCGCACGCCCTGCAGCCTGCTAGCCTGCTGAAACTTCATAGCGTAAACCTTAGTAGGATTTGGGTTATGTCAAAGACGCGGGACGATTTAGTGGACGCCGCATTGCAGATTTTGTCGAATTATGGGTTGGCGGATCTGTCCATGCGGCGCGTTGCTAGCGCGGCGGGCATCCAGGCGGCCTCGATCTACTGGCATTTTTCGAACAAGCAGCAGCTGCTGGCGGCGTTGAGCGACAAGATCCTGGCCGAGCGGGCGCAAACGGATAGCCCGCAACAATGGGCCGATGAGCTGAGGCGGGTTCTGCTGAACTATCGCGATGCGGCAGAGCTGGTTGCGGCGAGCCTGGCGATCGGCCTGGGCAGCTGCGATCTGGTGGCGGAGCAGGCCGCTCAGCTTCGGCGAGCTGGCCTGGCAAAGGGCGCCGAAGAACAGACTGCTAGGGCGTACCTACACTTCATTCTGGGGCATGTGATGCAGGAACAGGCTCGGGCCCAGGCGGTAGAGCTAGCGGTTCTTGCCGATCAACCGACCCGCGACGATGCTGGCTTCGAGGTTGGGCTGGAGGTCTTGACGAAGGGCGCAGCCGTAATCAGCGAGTCTTAAAGAATAATTGCCAGCCCTCTTGCATATTTATTTATTGCTGATAATAATTATTCCATGACTTTTAAAGTGGCTGTTGCAGGATGTACCGGCTATGCCGGTGGCGAAGTGTTACGCCTGTTGCTGGCTCACCCGCAGATTGAGATCGGCGCGCTGACCGCCGGATCTAACGCGGGTCAGAAGATCGGCGAGTTTCATCCGAATCTCTTGTCGATAGCGGATCGCGAGGTGCTGCCCACCACGGCCGAGAATCTTTCCGGTCACGATGTCGTCTTCCTGGCTCTGCCGCACGGAAAATCTGCCGATATCGCGCAGGCCTTGAGCGACGGCGTCCTGGTCATCGACTGCGGAGCCGATTTCCGTCTGCAGGACGAGGCCGATTGGCTTAAGTTTTACGGCAGCGAATACGCCGGTTGCTGGCCCTATGGCCTGGCCGAGCTTCCCGGCCAGCGCGAGAAACTGGCCCAGGCGAAGCGCGTCGCGGTGCCCGGTTGCTACGTGGCGACGGTTACCCTCAGCCTGCTGCCCGCCCTAACCGCCGGAATAATTACTGGGCAGGACGTCACAGTCGCGGCCGCGTCCGGCACCTCGGGTGCGGGTAGGGCGGCGAAGCCGAATCTGCTGGGCAGCGAGGTCATGGGGTCGATGAGCGCCTACGGTGTCGGCGGTGGCCACCGGCATATTCCAGAGATGCTGCAGAACATGCGTCTGCTCGGCGCTAAGAACCCCTCGATCAGCTTTACCCCGATGCTGGCCCCGATGCCGCGCGGCATTCTGGCCGTCACCACCGCGCCGATTGAGGGCTTCACCGAGGAGCAGGTCGCCGAGATTTATCAGCGCGCCTATTCCGACGAGCCGTTCTGTTTCACCTTGCCGCAGGGGGTTTGGCCGGCGACCCAGGCTGTCGTCGGTTCCAACGGTTTCACCGTCCAAGCCGCCATCGACCAGTCCGCGGGCAGGCTGGTGATCGTGGGCGCCCTCGACAATCTTGCTAAGGGCACCGCGGGCAGCGCGGTGCAATCCATGAACCTGGCCCTAGGCCTGCCGGAAGAAACCGGCCTCAACGCGATAGGAGTAGCCCCGTGATTTCTAGCAACTTTGATTTGAGCGCTGTCGACACCGCCGTTGGAATCACCTATCCGACAGGTTTCCTGGCTTCCGGGGTGGCGGCCGGGTTGAAGGCGTCTGGCGCGCCGGATCTCGCGCTGGTGCAGAACCAGGGCCCGGAATTCGCCGCGGCAGCCGTCACGACCACAAACCGGGTATTCGCGGCCCCGGTGGCGTGGACGCGCGAGGCGATTTCGGACGGCAGGATAACTGCAGTCATGCTTAACTCCGGGGGCGCTAACGCCTGCACCGGTTCAGAAGGGCTGGCCGATAGCGAAAAGACCGCGCAGCGCGTCGCCGATCTGCTGGGAGCAGACAAGAACGACGTGGCGGTCTGCTCCACTGGCCTGATCGGGGAGCGCCTGCCGATGGAGAAGCTGCTTGCTGGCGTCGAAGTCGCAGCAGGCGAGCTCAACACGCATGGTGGTACGGCAGCTGCGAAGGCCATCATGACAACGGATACCCATCACAAGCAGGCGGGGGCTGCAGGAGACGGCTATCGCATCGGCGGCATGGCCAAGGGCGCTGGAATGCTGGCGCCCGGCTTGGCGACGATGCTGGTGGTGCTGACCACCGACGCCCAACTCACCTCGGACGAGCTTTCCGAGCTGCTTCCCGCCGCCACCTCGGTGACCTTCGACTGCATCGATTCCGACGGCTGCATGTCCACTAACGACACCGTCCTGTTGTTGGCTAACGGCTCCAGCGGCGTGCGCCCAGACCTTGAGGAGTTCAGCGTCGCGCTGAAGCAGGTTTGTGCCTCTCTTGCCAGGCAGCTCATTGGCGACGCCGAGGGCGCCAAGCACGACATCGAGATCACAGTCGCCGGGGCAGCGAGCGAGGCCGACGCCCTCGAGGTGGCACGCGAGATCGCGCGCAGCAATCTGTTTAAGTGCGCGATCTTCGGTGAGGATCCCAACTGGGGCAGGGTGCTCTCGTCTATCGGCGTTACCAAGGCGGCCTTCGATGCCGACAAGATCGACGTCAGCTTCAACGGCGTGCAGGTCTGCAAGGGCGGCCAGATCGGCGAGCCCCGCGATCTGGTCGATTTAGGCTCTAGACAGTGCCTGGTCGACGTGCAGCTAAACGTCGGCGATGCCCAGGCCACAATCTTGACCAATGATCTGACCTATGACTACGTCAAAGAGAACGCGGAGTATTCGTCGTGAGTGCTTTGAACGATCTGGAATTAGAGCAGGTGCCAACGGAACTAAAGGCCCAGATCCTGATCGAGGCTCTGCCGTGGCTGCAGCGCTATTCGGGCAAGGTCGTGGTGATCAAGTACGGCGGCAACGCCATGATCGACGAAGAGTTGAAGCAGGCCTTCGCCGACGACATCGTCTTCCTGCGCCAATGCGGACTGCTACCCGTGGTGGTACACGGCGGTGGTCCGCAGATTAACGACATGTTGACGCGCCTGGGTATCGAGTCCGAGTTCCGCGGCGGTCTGCGCGTAACCTCAAAAGAGGCCATCCAGGTGGTTCGCATGGTGCTGGTCGGCCAGGTTGGGCGCGGGCTGGTCAATCTGCTAAATCAGCACGGGCCGCTCGCCGTCGGGATGTCAGGTGAGGACGCCAGCCTGTTCACCGCAGTTCCGAAGACCGTCGAGGTGGACGGCGAAAACGTCGCCCTCGGCAGGGTCGGCGACATTGCCCAGGTCAACCCGGAGGCCGTTCAGCGCCTGCTCGACGCCGGCCAGATCCCTGTCGTGGCCACCGTTGCTCCGGACGAAAGCGGCGCTGTTTACAACGTCAACGCCGATACCGCCGCCGCTGCCCTGGCCGTGGCGCTGGGGGCCGAACGCTTGGTGATGCTGACCGACGTTGCCGGCCTCTACGCCGATTGGCCGAATGAGGATTCACTGGTCAGGCAGATTTCGGCGAATGACCTTGCCGATTTGCTGACAACCCTCGAATCGGGGATGCGGCCCAAGATGGAGGCCTGTCTGCGCGCCACGAATGGCGGTGTGCAGGCCGCAACGGTTCTGGACGGTCGCGTCGCCCACTCGCTGTTGCTGGAGATCTTCACCAATGAGGGCGTCGGAACCATGGTTTTGCCAGGAGGAACCGAAAATGACTGAGAATATCCCAGATAGCCAGTCCTGGCTGAACCGCTACGACGAGACCTTCATGCACAACTTCGGCAAGCCCAAATGCGTCTTTGCCTCGGGCAAGGGAGCCGAGCTTTGGGACGTCGACGGCAAGCACTACACCGACATGTTTTCCGGAATCGCGGTGGGTGCTCTGGGGCATGCACACCCGGACGTGACCCGCGCGATCACTAAGCAGCTGGAAACGCTGGGGCACATCTCTAATATCTTCGCGTCTCAGCCGCAGATCGAGCTGGCCGAGAAGCTTGCTGCACTGGCTACGGTAAACACTGATGCGCGCGCCTCAGAAGCGAGCGCCAGGGTCTACTTCGCCAACTCGGGCACCGAGGCCAACGAAGCCGCCTTCAAGATCACCCGGCTGACCGGGCGCAAGAAGATAGTCGCCATGGAAGGTTCGTTCCACGGCAGAACCATGGGTGCGCTGGCCCTCACTGCCACCGAAAAATATCGCAAACCATTCGAGCCGCTGCCCGGCGACGTCGAATTCGTGCCCTATGGTGACGTCGACGCCCTGGCTACCGCGGTCGATGACCAAACCGCAGCGGTGGTCCTGGAGCCGATCCAGGGAGAAAGCGGCGTGATCGTCCCACCGGAGGGCTTCCTGTCGGCTGCCCGCGAGATCAGCTCGACCAACGGCGCCCTGCTCTGGGTTGATGAGGTTCAAACCGGCATCGGTCGTTGTGGTGAGTGGTTCGTCTCGATCGCGGAAGGCATCACCCCAGACCTAATCACCGTGGCAAAGGGCCTGGGCAACGGCTTCCCGGTCGGCGCCTGCATCGCCATCGGTGAGGCGGGGCAGCTGTTCACGCCGGGCTCGCACGGCTCGACTTTTTCTGGCAATCCGGTCGCCGCCGCCGCTGGCCTGGCCGTCCTAGACACCATCGAACGCGATCGGCTGCTCGGGCGAGCCGCTGAAGCCGGGCGTTTGTTGAGCGAGCGGTTATTGGCCTTGGACGATCCGCGGATCACCGAGGTTCGCGGCCGAGGTCTGCTGCTCGGTGTACAGTTTTCGGCCGAAATTGCCTCTGCCTTGGCCGATGGCTTACTCTCAGCCGGTTGGATAGTTAACGCGCCGCGTCCGACGGTCTTGCGGCTGGCGCCGCCGTTGATAGTCAGCGATGCCCAACTGGTAGATTTTGTTGCTGCGCTAGCCGAACAGTTAGAGGTTGTTGGTAAATGAAAAAGAAGTCCGGTCGTAACACGTCGAGGGCTGCCCGACAGGGGTTGATCCAGGAGTTGATCGCCGCGCGCGAGATAGCGTCGCAGGCCGAATTGGCGCAGCTGCTCGCCGAGCAGGGGGTTAACGTAAGCCAGAGCACGCTGAGTAAGGATTTGCTCGAGATTGGCGCTGTGCGGGTTCGCGCCGAGAACGGCCTGTTGGTTTACGCGCGTCCCGGCGCTGAGGTAGCCTCCGATCACTCCGTGCTAGAGAGCCGCCTGGCCAGGATCTGCGCGGAGGTGCTCATCTCTGCTGACGCCTCGGCTAACCTCGTCATGCTCAAGACCCCGCCAGGCGCGGCTCAGTACTTTGCTTCAGCGATCGACCGGGTGGCAAATCCAGCAATTCTGGGCAGCATCGCTGGTGACGACTCCGTGCTGGTCATCGCAAGGGATCCGGATGGCGGCCAGGAATTGGTGGCTTGGTTCGTGGAACTTGCTGCGCACTAACAGAGCATTATTTAGGAAGGCACATAGTGAACGCTGATCATCAAGAGGGTTTTTTGTGGGGCGGACGTTTCGAGGGTGGCCCAACCGAGGCAATGTTTGCGTTGAGCGTCTCCACGCAGTTCGACTGGAGGCTGGCTGATCTGGACATTACCGCTTCCAAGGCTCATGCGTATGCCCTAGCCAAAGCGGATCTGCTGACCGACGACGAACTTGAGCGCATGGAGCAGGCCTTGGACTCGATGCTCGCCGATCTGGCGGCTGGTCAACTCAAGCCACTCGATACCGACGAGGACGTACACGGCGCTTTGGAGCGCGTTCTGATCGAGCGGGTCGGCGATCAGCTCGGCGGCAGGTTGCGCGCCGGACGCTCCCGGAACGACCAAATTGCCACCCTGATCAGGATGTACCTGCGCAGGGAAATTCGCGTCCTCGCCGCCGAGATACTCGACGTCGTCGGCGCGCTCCGTGGCCAGGCAGAAAAACATCTTGGCGCTATCATGCCCGGCCGCACTCACATGCAGACCGCCCAGCCTGTGCTACTCAGCCACACTCTGCTGGCACACGCTTGGCCGCTGCTGCGCGACGTTGACAGGCTCCGCGATCTCGACGCCCGCCTCGCCGAGAGTCCGTACGGTTCCGCGGCCCTCGCCGGCACCTCGCTGGGCCTCGACCCTCAGTACGTCGCTCGCCAACTAGGTTTCGAGGACTCCGTCGCTAACTCGATCGACGGCACCTCGTCGCGCGACCTGACCGCCGAGGCGGCATGGGTGCTGGCGCAGGTGGGGGTTGATCTGTCCAGGCTTTCAGAGGACATCATCTTCTGGGTCACCCCGGAGGCCGGCTTCGCGAAGTTGGATGACCGCTGGTCGACCGGCTCCTCGATCATGCCGCAGAAGAAGAACCCCGATGTGGCCGAACTAGCCCGCGGCAAGGCCGGACGCCTAATCGGCAATCTAGCCGGGCTGCTGTCCACGCTGAAGGGCCTGCCGCTTGCCTACGATCGCGATCTGCAGGAGGACAAGGAGCCAGTCTTCGACGGCATCGATCAGCTCAAGATCTTGCTGCCTGCAATCACCGGCCTGGTTGCCACGCTCACCTTCGACACCGAGCGCATGGAGCAGGCCGCCCCGCGCGGCTTCTCGCTGGCAACCGACGTCGCCGACTACCTGGTCCGCCAGGGCGTGCCGTTCGCCAGGGCCCACGACATCGCCGGCCTGGCAGTTAAATACTGCGAGGCCCGCGACATCGAGCTCGGCGATCTGACTGCCGACGTTCTGGGCGATATCGCCGTCGAGCTTGATCCCGGCGTCCTGGCGGTGCTGAACATTCAGGGCAGCGTGGCTAGCCGAAACGGGCGCGGCGGCACAGCGCCCGAGCAGGTCAAGAAGCAACTGGTTGAGCTGGGGGATCTGTTAGACGATCACGCTGCCTGGTCCGGGCAACCTCTCAAACTCGCGATCGGGTGCTAGACCATCAGGTAATTTGCGATAGGCTCAGCTAGGTGAACGCACTACTGGATGAATTGACCTGGCGAGGGCTCATCGCCGATTCCACCGACATCGATGCGCTGGCCGCGCATTTAGATTCGGGGCCGATCAGTTCTTATGTGGGCTTCGATCCGACCGCTGCCAGCCTGCACATCGGGCATCTAGTGCAGCTCCTGGTCGCCCGCAAGCTCCAGGCAGCCGGGCATCGTCCCGTCCTGTTGGTCGGCGGCGCCACTGGCATGATCGGCGATCCCAAGCAGACTGGCGAGCGCAGCATGAACCCCGTCGAGGTGGTGGAGGAGTGGACCGCTGGACTGGCCGAGCAGGTCAAGAAATACGTTGACTTTTCCGGTACAAATGCCGCACTGATCGTTAATAACTACGACTGGGTCTCTAAGATCCCGACGCTGGAATTCCTGCGTGACGTCGGCAAGCACTTCTCTGTCAGCAGGATGTTGGCTCGCGATGTCGTCGCCCGCCGGCTGGAGAGCGGCATCAGCTTCACCGAGTTCGCGTACGTGCTGCTGCAGTCGTTGGACTACCGAGAGCTTTACCGCCGCTACGGCGTGACGCTGCAGACCGGCGCCCAGGACCAGTGGGGCAACATCACCGCTGGAGCGAACTTCATCAAGCGCACCGAGCAGGCCACGGTTCACGGCCTGGTTACCCCGCTGCTAACCAAGGCCGACGGCACCAAGTTCGGCAAGACCGAGTCCGGAACCGTCTGGATCGATCCGGAGTTGACCAGCCCGTACGCCTTCCACCAGTTCTGGCTGAACACCGAGGACTCCAAGGTCATCGAGATGCTCAAGGTCTTCAGCCCGCGCGGCAAAGACGAGATCGACGAGCTCGCCAAGGAAGCCGAGGAGGCCCCGCACAAGCGGGTCGCCCAGCGCACGCTTGCCAACGACATCACCGATCTGGTGCATGGCAAGGAGCAGCGTGAATCCGCGGAAAAGGCGGCTGCAGCGCTGTTCGGTCGTGGCGAGTTGCGCGAGCTCGACGAAAAGACCCTCGACGCCGTCATGCGAGAGGTGCAGGCTCAGGACATCGAGGCTGGTCAGGAGCTGCCGAGTGTCGTGGATGCCCTGGCCGCCAGCGGCGTGGTGTCTAGCAAGGGTCAGGCTCGTCGAACCATCAACGAGGGCGGTGCCTACGTAAACAACGTCAAAGTTGAGGACGTTGACGCCAAACTGACCGACGAGCATCTGCTTGCTGGCAGGTACGTGCTGCTGCGCCGCGGCAAGCGCACCATTGGCGGCGTGAAGATCAGTCGATAGGCTTCTGACTAGCCCTTTCGGCTTAAAAACTCGTCGGTTGGAAAGTTTTGCAACAGCTTTCTGGCCGACGATTTTGCAATAATTTTGGTTTGCAGTAATGTTCATCGGGCTGTCTGAGCAAGAGATCTTGTGAGGGTGGCCAGAGAAACTAGAACTCAATAGTGATGAAGAAAAAGTTGAAACTTTCGATTTGAAATCTTCTTCACGATGGGTTAGAGTTGTTCTCCGGCTCGAACGAAAGAAGCAAGTTCTTCCGGTCGAGTCTGGTCTTCTAGAAAACTGAAGATCATCCCGATTCCGTTGCAACTCAGAAATTTTTCGGTGAACGGTGTGCGTCCAAAAATAGGGCCCGCCTTGGATCCGAAGGCTGAGAAGCGGCAGAGCCGGTCACCGAAAGGGGGCCGATCGGGAACAACTAAAACTACACAGTCAGTTTGACTTTCAATTTATTGTTTGTTAAACTGCTGTGGCTAGGTTTCGGCTTTATGTCATTACCTAGTTTGGAGCTGCCTTTTCTTGTTGGCTGGTTTTTGCTGGTTGGTGGGTTTTGTGT
>CAUPIJ010000011.1:0-47659 GCA_963511305.1 uncultured Propionimicrobium sp. | reverse complement strand
TCTTAGAACAGGAGCCTTGCCATGGGTAATCAGATTCAAACATTCACCAGCCAGACCTTCTAAATTAATCAGTAAAAGTTTCTCACGTTTTTTCGTAGACATTCATTCCAAAACACTGTTAATGAATGATTCGAGTACCAAAAATAATTGATTAAGTACAACAATTTTTACATCTACAAATTATGCGTAATGAAATTCTAGCTAATCTGCTTGATTTGTTTAGCTATATTCCTGTAGCTGTAACCCTCTACCTGAGCTCAACGGGTTGGTTTTCTGGATGTAGCGGTGGTACTTTTAGGGGGAATATACGCAACTAGCATACTGGACAGGAAGGTCTCATGCTCGACCTCAAGGACAAGCCCGGTTCTTTTGCAACGCTTGCCGGCAGAGCGCTGCTTAAACCAGCTCGTATTCTTAGAAAATTACTGATCGTAACCTTGGCCTGCGCCTTGGGTTTTACGCTATCGACCCCGTCCCTGGCTCATGCCGAGGATCTACAGATCAGCTCCCAGGCTACCGGACAAAGCGCCAGTCCGACGCCAGAAAACACTCCAAAAGTTGAAGCTACTCCGCAGTCAGGCGATGGTCTAGAGATCAGCCCCGAGATTGTTGGCGAGGCGGTTACGCAGATTAATGTAAAAGCACCAACCGTTAACCCTTTATTGTACGATGCCACGACGATTTCCGGAGGCAATTTAGCAAAAGCTAGAGTTAATAACAAGACTGTAATAGCAACAGTACATGTAACATTAAAGGGTGAAGATGGCACTGTAAAAGCCACTCTTGAAGTTACCCCTAAAAGAGGAACAACCTGGAAAGTAGACTTACCTACGGGCGTTAAAGTTGCAAAAGGCGATACAGTTACTGTCTACCAACAAATAGGTGAAGATAAATCATCGGAGGTAACTGCAAATGCACAACAATCTAAGGCATCTACAGTTACTCTTACAATGCCGACAGGCGAAATTTGGATAGAGCAAACATCATCCAATCAAGTTAATAAAGATGAACAAGCAGAAGCTGTTGAAATGTTTAACAATGTAAACACTGCAATAGCCGGAGATATTAAATCAGTTAAGTTTTCTATTAATACTGCTAAACATGCCTATTATGAAGTAATTTATAATGATGGTTCGACATCAGGTCAAGTAGAAGCCCCGGACTTGAAAATAAAACAAGTTACAGAATATTCAAGAGGAGCTACTCTTGGCAGTATTACAATTGTAGACAATGTAATTAAGGGGCAACTGGCAGGTGAAGGACCATTTGACGGGGTAAAGGTTCAAATACTTCTTAAACTTAGCAATGCGGTCAAAGATAGCTATAGTGATAAAGGTAAGTGTTTAACTGACAAAGACACATCTAATCCGGTAGATGCAACTGTAGATGGTACAACAGGAGAATTTTCATATACAATTCCAAACCCTGACTTAAAACTTGATCAAAAAGTTGGCGTTACAGTAAAAGAATCCCATAAATTCAAATCTTGTTCTCAAACTCCTGTTAAACCGGTAAAAGTAGAAAAAATAGAAGTTAGAGACCCTAGAAAAGTAACAGCTGGCGATAAAAAAGCAATTGATGCTGCTATAAGACAAGCATATACAGTAAATGGAGAATCTAAACTACCTAACGGAACCGGAGACTGGGATGGAGTTCTGGCAGTTATACAAATTGATGACAGCGGAAATGTTAAGATATTTAGCGGTAATGATGTAGCGGGTGATTGGGATCCGAACAATAATTATAAATTTGTTCCAGAAAAAAATGATGATGGTTCATATAAGTTAAAGGATGGAGCTCAACCAAAAATAACAATCCTAGCCAAAGATTTGCTGAAGAATATCGCACCTAAATCTCCGGCGATTGCGGTAGATACGGATACCGGCAAAGTCACCATTACTCCACCGGCTTATAAAGACCCCGGCGATGATACCGACTTGGAGTCCTACACGATTACCTATAAAGACGCTTTGGATGCTGATAAAACTGTTACCTTAACGAGAACCGTGGACGCTACTACTGGCAACACAACCTGGACATCAGATGGTGCGACCGTTGATGCGAATACTGGGGTTGTAACCCTGGAGATTAAAGATTTAGCAGTTGGAGCCACCATCACGGCAAAAGCAAAAGATAATGGCGGATTAATTCCTGAAGAAACCCCGCTTGAATCAGAACTGGCCAGCACACCCCTCGAAACGGTTGAGATAACCTACGATGGCAACGGCGGTGAGGGAACCATGACCGATGGGAAACTCAAAGACGGTAAGAAGCTGAACAAGGGGCTCAAATACAAGGTGCTTGCTTCTACGTTCACTGCCCCGGAGAACCAAGAGTTCGATACCTGGGAAATTGACGGCAAAAAAGTTGCAGCGGGTACCGAGATCACCGTAAACGGCAACACGGTCATCAAGGCCGTCTGGAAGAAGATACCGGTTGATAACCCGAATGGTGTAAGCAACAAGAATGGCGATGGCGCCGCTAAAGCGTCTAAAACCCGTAAGTCCAGGAAACTCCCGAAAACTGGAAATTCTGGAATGCCGTATCAAGTTGCAGCGATGATTCTTGCAGCAGGTGGCTTAGCCATTGCTGGTAGAAGGAAAATTAAACAGCATTAAAACTGAATAGTTAGTGTAACCAGAAACCGCTCACATGTGCTTTCATGTGAGCGGTTTCGTTATGCCTAAGCGAACCAGTAACGCTTGCAACGCACTAATACAACCCTTGCTAAAACCAGCAGCAGAGTGGGAATTAACCCTGAAATAAACTTCCGCTAGTGTCTAGTACAGTTGCCACCCAGCGTCGCTGTGTTCCAGCGCCGCAGGGTTCCGCTCTACTCACAACCATTACAGTCAATAACGAGCGTCGCCGTGTTCCGGCACCGCACTGTTCCGTGAAAGCCGCTTACTTTTTGGTGGTGCTTCGAGTGAGTCTCAGCAACCAATCGATCAAGTTATTTCTGTAGCTGCAACCGTTTGCCTAGACCCCGAAGGACGACTGTTTTGAAAAACGAAAGAATGATAAAGTGGATGAAGCTATTTATGACTGAAAACAAAAATCGGAAGACCACATGTTCAACTTTAAAAATGAACCTAGTTCTTTTTTAACAGCAGACCCCGGTGGCGTGGTGCGAAGACTCGCCAATTTCCTAAAGAGATTGGCCGCCATCGCCCTCGCCTGCGCCTTGGGTTTCACGCTATCTAGCTCGTCTTTGGCTAATGCCGAAGATCAGCAGATTGGCTCGCGCGCTGGCGAACAAAGCGTCAGCCCGACTTTGGAAAGCACTCCAGGCGACGGCCTAGAGATAGGGCCGGAGATTATTGGGCAACCCGTCCGCGCTGCCGCAAATCCGAAGGTCAATCATGTATCTATTGGGGATAAAACCGTTTCTGGAACAATAACTATCGGAGCCGGTCAACGGAAGTCAAAAAAGCTAGACGTGACTATTCGCGTGATTGTGAATCGTCAAGCAGGTGGAACCGAAGAAAAAACCGTTACTATTCTACACACGACCAGAAGTCAGAACTGGACGGTTACTTTAGATAGTAAACTTGCAGAGGGCGATAACGTCACTGTAAAGCAAGAGTATGGTGGCGAAACTTCTGAAGGTGTCGTTCTGGAAGTTAAGAAATCTTTAGCGGATAAGCATAAAGATGACCTGCAGATGCCGTCTGGTGAAATCTGGATTGAACAAACGCAATCCAACATTGTAAGTGACGATGAGCAAGCAGAAGCTATTGGAATGTTGAAGAACGTCAATCCGGGCTTTGCGAAAGACTTTAAGAGCGTTAAATTCTCTATCGAAGGCACGGATCATGCCTACTATGAAGTGACCTATACCGATGGATCAACCTCCGGAAAAATTGAAGCTACGGACCTAAAAATCAAAACGGTAACGGAAACATCTGCTGCTCCGACAATAGAAAAAGTGCAGGTAACAGACGGACAGATTATCGTTACACTTGCTAAAGAGGTTGCCGCAGGTACGAAATTTTATTTTGTCAAAAATTTCACGGATGGAGCGGACAAGAATTTTGAAGAAGGTGGAAGCTGTAAAGTAGACAAAACTAAACCAGAAGAGAAGTCTCAAGCAGTATCCGTTGACGGCAAAAAAGTTACTTTCCCAATCAATGATGATGATTTAGAACTCAAAAGAACGTTCGGTATCATTGTCAAAGAGCCACATAAACTCCGTTCTTGCGCGAAGTCTGAGCCGGTAATAACAACCCCCGACAAGGTCGCCGTGAGAGATCCTCACAAATTAACGGATGCCGATAAAAAAGCCATCGATAAAGCTATTCGAGATGCCAATACGGTAAATGGCGTATCTAAACTTCCCAACTCGAGAGAAGGTGCGGTATACCCGGCACTCATTGACTTTGACAAAGACGGCAACGCAAGGATTATCGATCCGAATTATGTAAAAGGTGAATGGGACTGGGTTAACTATCCGGATGGAAAGTTCATCCCCGAACAAAATGAGGATGGAACCTATGAAGTAAACGATGGGGGCGAAGTCATTAAAGTCCCGGCGAAAGATCTGGTGAAAAATATTGCACCTAGATCTCCGGCGATTGCGGTAGACACGGGTAAAGGTGAAGTAACTATTAACCCACCGGCTTATAAAGATCCCGGCGATGATACCGACTTGCTGTCTTACACCGTCACCTATAAGGATGCTGATGGAGCGGAGAAAACCGTCACAGCAACGCGAGATTCGGGCACCAATAAATGGAGCGGAACTGGCGTTGATGCGGACACCGGTGTGATTACTCTGAAAGTTGAAGACATCGAAGTTGGGGGAACCATCAAGGCAACCGCAAAAGACAAAGGCGGCCTCGAAGGTGACACCGATCCGCTCGATTCAGTTGAGGCCACCAAGACGCTTGAAACTGCCACTGTTAGCTACGATGCCAACAAAGGCACCGGTAAAATGGATGGCAAGAAGCTCAACAAGGGCTCAAAGTACAAGATTTTGGGTAATGCTTTTACCGCCCCGGATGACACCCAGGAATTCAAGGCTTGGGAAGTTGACGGCAAAGAGGTACCTGCGGGTACCGAGATTACGGTCACCAAAGACACCACGGTGAAAGCTCTCTGGAAGACGAAGCCCGTTGAGCAGAAGCTTGAGCTGACAGTCGATCCCAGCGAGGTAACCATCGTTAAGGGTTCGCCGATGCTCGAGCCGATGAATGTCGAGGCTCACTCTACGTCTGTGGGCGGCCCCATCACTCTGCAGACGATCTGCCAGCCGACACACAAAGGCGCTGCAGGTACGGATAATCGAGGTATGCCGAGCGGTGTGAAGCTGGTGGACATCACGCAGGATCCGCAGCCGCCAACCGACTACAAGGCACGCGCCACGGCAAAGATCGACGGCAACGCTAACGAGGCTGACGTCGGCACCTATCGCTGCTGGGTTTACGCGAGCCTGAACGGAATCACCATCGGCCCGGATGGCACTGTCACCGGCAGCGGCACGACAGAAGCCAAAAAGGGCGTCAACTGGGCGCGGGTGCCGATCACGGTTCACGTTGTCGAGTTCGTGCTGCCCAAGACGGGCGTGCTTAGCCTCAACTACGTCGCGGGTTACGCAGCGCTGTTGATAGTTGCTTTGACGGGTGTTGGCTACCTGCGTCAGAACAGGCGTGAAAAGTCCACGGCTTAAATGGGGTCCGCCGGCCGGGCAGCCAAAACTGGCCGACCGGCGGAAAGCCAAACGCTTCAGCTGCTAGCCACGCGCTTCGATGCGCTCGCAAAGTGATCCGTATCTTGCGCATGTGGTCTCGTTACGAATAACAGTAACTCCAGCAGCGAGACGGAGGCGCGGCCCCTTCGGGACCGCGCCTCCTATCGCCTTATCTGAGAGCGTTAACGCTTACTCAGTGTCAGGTTGTTCAATGTCATCGACGCGATCAGCGTTGACGTGATCCCTCGCCTCCGGGTACTTGCCCACATAGAGGTCAACGATCATCTTGACCACCCGATCATAGGTCATCGACCCGGTGTTGATCACCATGTCGTAGTACTCGTCGGAGTTCGGATCCCACTGGTACAGATGATGCGACATCTCGGCGCGAATACGATCCTCGATGTCGAGTTGAATCTCAGCGTCGCTCGGAGACAGGTTGTGGCGGGTAGCGATCCGCTCAATCCTCTTGCCCTTGGGAGCGACAAGACGGATATGCAGAGAGCCAACCGCGCGACCGAGCACGAACGCGCCGTTTCGGCCGAGCACAACGCCACCGTTTTCAACAAACTTCAGGAGCTGACGCGTGTTGTTCTGCGCAGCCATGAAGTCGTTCTCTGCGCCGTCGCCGGCTGCCGAAGTGGCATCCTGTGTACCGCTGTAGTTGACCCGCCTCAACCAGCGGTCGAAGCCGGAGTCGGTCATCAGCTGGCGAGAGTCCATGTCCGCGATCTCCTCAGCGGAGAACCGCTGGCCGAGGTACGGAACGTCGAGGGCATCTGCAAGCATCGGCCCAATCTTGGACGCGCCGGAACCGGCATTACCGAAGACCGTAACCACAGGCAGGTGCAGCTTGCTGGACGGACGAATCTTGGTGGTACGACCGTCACCCATGCTCTCAACCAGTAGATCTTCTTCTTCGACGCCGTGGGTTTCAGCCAAGGCGCTCAGCGTACGGCGCTCAGTCAGCTCAGCAACAATACTCGCGTGCTCGTCAGCACTCAGCGGGTAGCGCATCATGATCAGGCCAGCAACGATAGCCAACGCGGCAGGCGCCAGGCCACACGCGACGCGAATACCGAACGTCATGTTGTCGAATTCTGCGGAGCTCATTCCCGCAGTGGTGGCCGTGTAGCCAAAAGCCGCGATGATCGCGCCACCGGCCCAACCGCCAATGCCCTGACCACACTTACGAATGAACGACAGAATCGAATACGAACCCGCCTCGGAGCGGACGCCTGCCTTCCATTCACCGTAGTCAACGGTGTCAGCCTGCATCGAGAACATCAGAGCGTTGGTACCGCCAGAGCCAAGGCCGAACAGCAGCCAGGCGATCAAGGCGATAACCAGACCCGAGATGTTCGCGCTCTCATCGTTCAGTCCAACAGACGGCACGAAGAAGACCAGGACGAAGGATACGACGACCACTGCCGCCGAAGCCACGTAACCTGACCGCTTGCCCAGCCGGGCGGTGATGGTCGGAACGATGGAGGCAACGGCAACAGTACCAACGGTCTGCGCCAGGGTCAGGAAGACGTACCAGCCGGAATTGCCAAGCACATACTTCGCGAAGTACATGCCAACCGCGTTCATCGTGAAGATGGACGCCAGCAGGAAGAACGCACCCAGGCAGAGAGTCAGCAGCGGCTTGTTGCTGCGCAGCACCTTGAAGGTGTCCTTCATGGACGTCTTGCCCGGCGCCTTCGGCACTACCTCTTTACAGTTCTTGAAGCAGATCAGGTAAAGAACCAGCGCAATAAGGCCAAGAATCGCACACGTAATAGTGAACTTCAGCCTCACGCCCTCGGCCTGAGTATCGCCGAACTGCGGAGCAACCACCATGGCGAGCAGAACGCCCGTGGCGCTCGAAGCAATCGAGCGAGCACCCGAGAGTCGCGAACGATCGATCGGATCCTGGGTCATCGCGGACGCCAGAGAACCGTACGGAATGTTCACGAACGAGTAGCAAAGCTGGAATAGCGCATCCAATAGGAAGATCCACGCCAGCGTTCCCGTCGAGCCAAGCCCCGCCGGTGCGCTGAACAGCAGGACGAAGACCACTACCAGTGGCGTCGAGCCGAACAGCAGGAACGGACGGAGCCTGCCGAAGCGGGTGTTTACTCGGTCACCCACCTGACCAACGAACAGGTCAGTGGCGCCGGCCCAAATCTTGGTAATACCGTAAATAGCGCCACCGACGCCTGCACTCAGTCCGGCGATTTCCGTCATGTAGACCATCAAGAACATTGAGGTCATCATGAACGACAGGTTGTTGGCGACGTCTCCGAAGGAGTACGACAACACCGTCCCGCCGGACAACTTATTTGTAAATGAAGACTGTCTAGCCTTCACTTCTTCTGTTTTCATTTATATTTCTCCGATCTAGCCGGCATCGCTGCCGGCTCTATCTTTGTGGAGTTCAGCTTGTCTACTACGACAGAGCCTTCGCTTGAGCAATCACCGCGTCAACCAACACTTGGTCTGCGGCGAGGTCTTCACCTAGATACTTCAGAACCTGCACGGCGTCGTCCTCCAGGCTGCCTCCCACCAGGCCCTTCAGCGATTCAGCAGCTGCGTCCTTGACCGGAGTGCTTGCGCCACGCAGGTGCAGCACCCAGGCCGCGACGACCGCTACCGCCGCCTCAGGCATTTCACCGGCCTTGCGGTAACGCCTAATGGTAGGAACGATCCTGACCGGAATCTTCTGCGAGCCGTCGGCTGCAATCTGGGACAGCAGGTGACGGATATTCGGGTTCTCGAACCGCTCAATGAGCTGCTTGGTGTAATCCTCCCAGTCAATGCTCAGACCGGAGCCCGCCTCCTTCCACCACTCGAGCACCAGCGGACGAACCTCCGGGTGCGTGATGGCGTCGGCAACCGTCTCGCAGCCCTTGAGGGGGCCAACGTAGGCCATCAGGGTGTGCGAGCCGTTTAGCATCCACAGCTTGCGCTCCTCGTAAGGCTCAACGGCATCGACGATCTGGGCACCGGCAGACTCCCAATCTGGGCAGCCGCCCGGGAACTCACCCGAAATTACCCACTCGCGGAACGGTTCGGTCGGCACCGGCGAGGCGTCCTTGTAGCCCTGTTCGGCCTCAACCTCTGCGATTTCCTCATCGGTGGTGGCCGGCGTGATTCGGTCGACCATGCAGGTGGCCCAAGTGGTGTTTGCGTCGAGCCAGGCAACGACCTCGGACGAAACGGCTTCGGCAGCATCGCGAACCACGCGGTTGAAGCCCTCGCCGTTGTTCGGAATGTTGTCGCACGGCAGGACGGTCAGCTTGCCGGCATCGGCAACCATGCGGGCGGCGATGCCGAGCATCACCTTGACCGGCGCGGTGCTCACCTCGAGCTTGCCGATCTGCTCAACGCTGGGAACGCCGTCCGCGAACGCCTTCTTGGCGACCTCGAGGTCGGCGGCAACAGCCTGACTGGCCTTGTCAAGCGAGCCGTCGGCGGCACGACAGTAGCCAGCCTCGGTCACGGTCGAGGTAACGATGACCACGTTGGGGTTGGCGAAGAAGCCGATCAACTTGTCGAATTCGGAGGCCGGATGAATCTCGGAAACGGACGAGATCACCTCGTAGCTGTCGCCGTCCGTACCCTTGGTGATGAGCGTGTAGAGACCATCCTGCGGGGTCAGCAGCTCAGCCATCGTTGGCCGCCTGCCAGTGAACGCCGCGATACCCCAATCCTTGGCATCCGAGGCGTGCTCGGTGTACCAGGCCTGGTGGGCGCGGGTGAAGTTACCGAGCCCGATGTGGACGATGCGAACCGGAGCCGCCGGACGCCCGTAATCCTTACGATTCAAAACTGGAACAGTCATTTATCTAATTCCTATCTAACTAAATTCTTTATAGCTTGAAAGCGCGCTTTGGCTGATCGCTGACCAGCTGAACAGCCAGCTCCTCGGCCTCATCGAGCTCGATGCGGTGGGTGCTGACTAGGTTGGCCAGGAACGAAACGTCGACCCTGCGGGCGGCGTCGTGGCGCGCGGGGATCGAGCAGAACGCACGGGTGTCGTCCACGAAGCCGGAGCCCTTGTAGAGGGTGCCGTAGCCGGTGGTGGACTGGCGGTAACGCATCATGGCGTCGTTTTCGTCGATGAACCACCAGGGCGCTCCGACGTAGAAGCCGCGATACCAACCGGCCAGCGGCGCGAGCTCGCGCGAGAACGTGGTCTCGTCCATTGTGAACGCAACAATCTGGAAGTTCTCGTGGTTGCCATAGGCGTCGAGAATCGGCTGCAGGGCGTTCACGAACTCGGCCTTCATCGGGACGTCACCGCCGACGTCAGCGCCGTAGCGGGCGAAGGCATCGGAATCGTGGTTGCGGTAAACGGCCGGGTGGATGGTCATCACCAGACCATCTTCGACGGCGAGCCTGGCCTGGTCGTTGACCATGTGCTCGCGCAGCGCGTCGGCCTCTTCGGTGGTGATGTCGCGAGACAGCGCCTTGGCGAAGAGCTTTTCGGCGTCCGCATCGGACAGGCGACGACAGCAGGCGTCGCGGTGCGAGTGATCGGACGAAACAGCGCCGTTTTCCTTGAAGTAGTTGCGCCTGATGCGCATGGCTTCGACGTGATCTGCGTAGCTGCCGATCTCGACGCCAGCGGCGCGGCCGAGAGCCTCGGTCGACTCGACCCAGTCTTCCCTAGCCGGCTCGAGGTACTTGTCAGGACGGAAGGTCGGCACGACGCGGCCGTCCCAGGTGGCGTCATCGCGCAGCTTCTTATGGCCGGCCAGATCGTCGCACGGATCGTCGGTGGTGGCCAGCGCCTCGATGTTGAAGCGGCGATACAGCGCGCGAGGCGTGTACTCCGGCGATGCCAGGCACTCGGAGATCTTGTCGTAGATCTGATCGGCGGTCTCGGCGCTAGGACGAACGTCGACGCCGAAGACGTCAGCGAACTGCGAGGCGAACCAGAACTGCACCTGGGTGCCCCGGAAGATGTGCCAGTTCTCGCAGAAGATGCGGAAAGCGGCGCGCGACTTCTCCGGGCTCATCTCCGAGCCGACCGGCACACCGAGATCCGAGAGCTCCACTCCGGCGACCGAGTGCAACATGCGGTTCGTGTAGTGGTCGGGGGTCAGCAACAACGTCGTCGGGTCGCTGAACGGGATGTCGTCGGCCAACCATTCGATCGGCACGTGACCGTGCGGCGAAATGATCGGAAGCGATTCAATCTTTTCGAATAGATGCCTGGCTATTTTCCGAGTTTCTGGATCTGCGGGAAAGAGCCTATCCGGGTTTAATTTCAATGAGTATGTCATAAATCCTCCTGACCTAGTGGTAATCTCGCTGAACCTACGCTGGTTTGCATGTTTTGGAGCAGGGACTTCACGAAGAAACCCGAGCCATCGCCGAGCCGCTTACCTAGCTCGACGATCACTTTCTTAGCCGTCTTTGGCCGAAAGCGAACCTTGGTAACAACTCGCCCACGACGCTCGGATCGTAACCCGAGAGCCCCTAGACGAGTATCTGGACTAGTCATCGCCGATCACCGACCACTCGGCCCCGCTGGACAACCCTCTATCGAAAGCCGCCTGACGAGCGCGACTGAGCGCCTCGATAACCGGAATATCCAGTTTATCGCTCAACTGTTCAACATCAGTGAACTCGGGGGTGACTTGCCTAATCTTTCTTCCGTCGCCGGAAATTTTGATCTGAACCTCGACGCCATTCACCTCAACCGGCACCGACGCCCGCATGAGAACGGAGCGGTGCATCGGAGAGCTGATCCGCACGCCAATCGTGGACGTGTGGGTCAGCATCGCATCGACAACCGGCTGCTCATTGCGGGAACTAGCGAGCGCGGTGACGATGTGAGCGGGACGTCCCTTCTTCATCATCACGGGAGTGAGCCAAGCGTCGGACGCGCCTGCGTCTAGCAGCGCCTGGATCACCGCCGGATAGACGCGGGGATCCATGTCGTCTACGTTGGTGGAGATCTCAAACATCTCGCCGTTCTTGAACTGGTCGCTGCTGGCGTCGGTCAGCCCGACCATCACCCGCAACAGCCCGTCTCGGTCTTTACGGACGCGCGTGCCCGCCCCCAGACCCACCGCCTCTAGCGTCATCTCCGGTGTTGGGCCGACCTCGGAACAGACGGCCCGAATCAGCGCCATTCCGGTAGGGGTACAAAGTTCCCCGACCTCGGGTGGTCCGCCAGCCTCGATCTGCCAGCCGACGGCGAGGTTCGCAACAGCAGGCGGCGGCACGCTCATCAGCCCGTGCTGAGTTTTGATGGATCCCGAACCGACCGCAACCACCGAGCTCGTCGCGCTAGCAATTCCCAGCGTTCGGATGGCCTCCGCGCAGCCGACGATGTCGCCGATCGAATCGAGCGCGCCGACCTCATGGAAGTGGACGTCGCTAATGGTTGAGCCGTGAACCTTCGCCTCTGCTTCGGCGATCAGGCGGAAAGTTTTCTTGGCTAACTTTCGGGTTTCGTCGGGCACGCCTGGCGAATCGAGCATCTCCTCGATGTCAGATAGGTGCCTAGCCGGAGGGTCGACCTCATCGGCAATCACATTGACCTTCTTCGCGGCGAAAGGCCCTCTGACTACGTTCGACTGCTCCAGATGCAGCTTGCCGGGCGCCACCAGATCAAGCACGGCAGCGACGGAACCCGCATCGGCACCGGCATCCAACAGAGCACCAAGCAGCATATCTCCGGCCGCGCCCTGGCTGGCATCGATCCACAAGATCTTCTGCTGCGCCTGAGTCTCCGCGATCTCGCCCGGCTCGATCCGCTCCCCTGCCGGCACCTCTACACCATCGGCGGTGGTGACGTGACGGTGCTCAACGTGCCGGTGCCCATGATGACCGTGAGGGGCTCCGTGGGCGTGCATGTCAGGCATTGGCCGCCCTCTTTTCTGCGATCTGCGAGGCCAGGTGACCTGCCCCGTAGCCGTTGTCGATGTTTACTACGCCGACGCCCGGAGCGCAGGAATTTAGCATCGAAAGCAGGGCGCTGACCCCGCCAAAACTTGCGCCGTAGCCGACCGAAGTGGGCACGGCTACCACCGGAGCGCTGACCAGTCCCGTCACAACCGGAACCAGGGCTGCGTCCATGCCGGCGGCCACGATGACGACGTCGGCAGCCCGCAGATCATCGACGCGGGCGAGCACCCGGTGGAGTCCGGCAACCCCGACATCGATGATCTCAACCACATGTCGACCCAAGAATTGCGCCGTCAGGCTGGCCTCTCGCGCCACCGGATAGTCCGAGGTACCCGCGGAAACCACGGCTACCATCCCCCCGGAGGGTTCGGGAAACTCACCGGGCGAGGCCAAGAAACGTGCTTCTGGCTCATAAAAAACATTCGGCAGCACTGCCTTGACGGCTGCTGCCTGCGAGTCAGAAATTCTGGTGAAAATCTTTGCTCCAGACGACTCGCGGTTAGCGATTTCAAGGGCGATCTGTCTTACCTGATCTACCGTCTTGCCCTCGCAAAGCACCGCCTCCGGATAGCCCCGCCGATCGGCTCGGCCAAAATCAAAATTAATCTGCTCACTCAAATCCGTCATGCCGCGCCCTTAGCATTCAGAATCTGCAGCGTGAATGCCCCCGACTGCATACCAGCAAGATCGACGGTAACGTACTTGAAGCCCGCAGCCAGGACACCGGCCTGCAAAGCCTTCCGAATGGCCTGATCTGCCAGCTTGCTGAACTCGTCTGCCGGCACCTCGACCCTAGCGATCTCACCGTGGTGACGAACTCGACAATCGCTGAAACCAAGAGCCAGCACGGCGTCCTCAGCCAGATCAATCTGGTGGAGCTTTTCGGCGGTGATCTGCTCGCCGTGCGGAACCCTGCTGGCCAGGCAAGGCGCAGCTGGTTTCGCCGCGCTGGGCAGCCCCATCAGCTTGCCGATCTGGCGCACCTGATCCTTGCTGGCTCCCGCGGTAGCCAACGGCCTAAGCACCTCGTGTTCCCTCGCCGCTTCCGCACCGGGACGATCCGGGCGCTTCGCGTCGTCGGCGTTCTCGCCGTAGGCAATGGCATCAAGAGAAAACTCGCCGACGACCGACTCGTCGATCTTCTTGAACATCTCGTCTTTGCAGAAATAGCAGCGATCGACGGGGTTCTCCGCGTAGTTCTCGTCAGCGAGCTCCTCGGTCTCGAACTCGATCAGCTTGAGTCCCATCAAGCCAGCCTGCCGATGAGCTTGTCTGCGCTCCCTGCGCGCCAGCGACGGCGAGATGGCCAGCAAGCCGACAGTCGACTCTGCCCCGATGGCGCGCATCACCAGCGCGGCCAGCACAGCGGAATCAACCCCGCCGGAGTAAGCAACCCCGACTCTGGGATTGGGGCCCAAACGGTGCAGCTCACGGCTGACCTCGTCAGCAATGAGCTGCAACTCATTTGGTAGTTCAACTTCAAGAGAGAATGTCATACGACCAGTTTGCCCTTCACGCCAACTTTCGAAGCCGGCCGAATGCTGGCACACCTGAACGTATGACTTTGACCGGCCAAGGGCCATCAAAAAAATTGATGGCCCTGGACGATGAGATTCTCATGCTTGACATAGCTCCCTTACGAGTTAGTTATCTCTTGCGCTGATCCTCAGTGCGGTGTAACAACTCGCCCGCGTTGGGCACTATCAAGGTGTCAGGATCTGCCTTCAGTTCCTCGAAATCCACTTCTGCGGGATCGAGGTAAGTCAGGCTGATCTTCTCAACAATTTCCTTCGGGATTCCGGTAGCCAACGTCACCTTCACGCGGTTGGTTTCAACACCGGTCTCGGCGTCGTAATCACCGAGGCCACGCAGGTGAGTGGAGTGAGCGAGCTCGCCCCACGGGTGATCCTTGAACTTCTCCCACTGGTTAACGAAATACTGCCTGTTGTGGTAGCCGATCTCCTCGATGCCAGGGTGCATCACGGAGACCTCGGTGATGTGCGGAGCATAAATGATCAGCTCACCGCCATCTGCGACCACAGGCTCTAGCTTGTAGAAGCCCTTGGCGCCCGTCCACATGTCCTCATACATCTCAGGGATGATCGAAACCACCCGCTTGTACGCCTTGGGAACGTACTTGACGTGCACCTGGCTGGACACTTCAGCGCAGGCCTCCCAGGAGGTACGGGTGTCGCCGAACGAGACGTACTGTAGGTCGTTCGTGCCGGGCTTGACGATCATGCCCAAGAGCAGTTTCTCTGACGGAATCAGATCGGCAGCGGAATCGATCATTGCCCTAACAGGCGTGATGCCCGGCGAACCGATCATCTCGTAGGAGGTGATCAGCGCGCCGACCCAGTGCGACATGTCGATCACGTCGTGGCCGGACAGGCCCGGGAAGAAGTACTTGTTTCCTCCCGAGATGCCAACCACCTCGTGCGGCAAAACCGGGCCGATCACGAGCGAGATATCGGTGTCAACGACCATCTTGTTGACGACGACGTGCATATCGCGGTCGCTCAGTCGACCGTCGGTCAACTCGCTGATGCGAGATGCCGGAATCGTGCCGAGGTTGGCGAAGGTGCTCTCGTCGCGCCACTCGTGGTTGTAGATCGACCAGCCAGGGTAAGTCTCTTCGAACTTGCCTGGCTCGCAGCCCATCAGCTTGCCGATGGCCTCGTCGCTCATCGAGTCGTGAGTGCCCAGGGCGATAACCACCCGAGCCTCTGCAACACGATCAGCGATGGCCTCGTAAACGAACTTCGACATCATCGCCACTGGGGCGTGGCGGGTGCCGTCAGGGACGACAACCGTCACGCGCTTTCCAGTGAAGTCGTAGTCGGCGAGCGCCTTGAGAACGAAATCACGAGTCTCGTCTTCGCTCAACACAACATCGGCGCTACCGACGCTTACGGCCGGCTTAACGTCAGGATAAAGTGAGGTCATATTTCACTCCTAACTGCGCCAGCTACCTGCTGACGCGAGCGTTGCCCTTCCACATCGCCCATACTTGTTCCTCATCGGCCGGCGCAGCGTAGTCGTACAGCGAGGTCGCAGCTAGAGCGCCAGTGGCCCAGCCGAACTGCATGCACTTCTCAGCTTCCCAGCCCTGCAGGATGCCGTAAAGGACACCGCCGATAGAGCCGTCGCCGCCGCCTATGCGGTCCATAACCTCGATCTCGCGCAGATTGGCAAAGTTGAATTCGCCGTCGTGCCAGAGGATCATGCCCCAGCGGTGACGGTTCGCCGATTCAACCTCACGCAGCGAGGTGCCGATGTAGTGAGCACCCGGGTACTCGGCCTTGATGCGCTCGATCATTTCCTTGAAGTTGTCGATCTCCTCGGAAATGTCCTCGCCGCCGGCCTCCGGGCCCTTGATGCCCAGGCAGAGCTGGAAGTCCTCTTCGTTGCCGTACAGGACGTCACAGTTCGAGGCAATCTCCTTGAAGGCAGCCGAGAGCTCTTCCTCGCGGCCCTTCCAGAAGGAGGCACGGTGGTTCAGGTCGAACGAGATCTTCGTGCCGTGCTTCTTAGCCGCGCGAGCCAGATCGACGCAGAACTTGCTGGTCTGCGGCGAAATAGCTGCGATCAGGCCGGACATGTGCAGGATCTTCACGCCCTCTTCGCCGAAGATCTTGTCGACGTCGAAATCGTTGATGTCCAGCACGCGACCGACCTCGCCGGCACGGTCGTTCCAGACTCGAGGACCGCGGCCACCGAAGCCGGAGTCGGCGATATTGAACTGGTGGCGGTAGCCCCAGGCGTCACCCTGCGGAACTTCCGGACCGACGTACTCGCAGCCACGGCTACGCAGATCGGCCTTGATAAACTGCGAAATCGGCGAGCCCTTGACGAAGTTCGTCATTACCAGCGTTGGTAGGCCCAAATGTGAAGCGATGGAAGCAACATTCGACTCTGCAGAGGTCGCCTGCATCAGATACCTATCAGCATTGTGCACCCCCAACCGATTCTCCGGGGTGATCCGGATACCAATCGAAGTGGGGACAACAAGCGACCACTTGGCGTCTGCTCTTAACTCCATTTCTTTCCTCTACTCCTTAGTTATTTAGGCTTCTACTTCTTCGCGGCCGTCGGTGGACCACAGAACGTGGAACGAGCCCTCGGCGTCAACACGCTTGTAGGTGTGAGCACCGAAGTAGTCCCTCTGGCCCTGAATCAGGGCGGCCGGCAGGCGGTCGGAACGAACGCCGTCGTAGTAAGACAGCGAGCTCGAGAAGACCGGGGCCGGAACGCCGTGCAGCGCAGCCAGCGAGACCACGCGACGCCAGCTCGGCAGAGCCTTCTCAACGCGCTCGTTGAAGTACGGGTCAGCGATCAGCAGCGGCAGCTCGGGGTTCTTCTCGTAGGCCTTGGTGATCTCGTTCAGGAAGACCGCACGAATGATGCAGCCTGCGCGCCAGATCTTGGCCATCGCGCCAAGGTCGATCTCCCAGCCGTACTCTTCAGCAGCGGCCTGGATCTCGTTGAAGCCCTGCGAGTATGCGACGAGCTTCGAGGCGTACAGCGCCTGGCGGACGTCCTCAATGAACTGATCGCGATCCTGGATGTTCCAGTCCTCAGCGCCGGAGGCAAAGCCCTGAGCGGCTTCGCGCTGCGGAACCGACGACGACAGGCCGCGAGCGAAGGTTGCCTCGCCGATGCCGGTAACCGGAACGCCCAGATCCAGAGCGGTCTGAACGGTCCAAGCGCCGGTGCCCTTCTGGGCAGCGCGGTCGACGATGACGTCAACCAGCGGCTTGCCGGTCTTGGCGTCGGTCTGGCGGAGCACCTCGACGCTTACCTCCATCAGGTAGGAGTCGAGCTCTCCGGCGTTCCACTCGGCGAAGATGTCTGCGATCTCTGCCGGGGTCATACCGAGCGCGCGACGCAGCAGATCGTAGGACTCGCCAATGACCTGCATGTCGGCGTACTCGATGCCATTGTGGACCATCTTCACGAAGTGGCCAGCGCCGTCAGCACCAACATAGGAGCAGCAGGGCTCGTTGTTGCCTGCCTTAGCGGAGATCTTCTCGAACATGGGGCCGAGACGATCGTAAGACTGCGGGGAGCCGCCGGGCATGATTGCGGGGCCATTGAGGGCGCCTTCTTCGCCACCCGAGACGCCACAGCCAACGAAGTGGATGCCGCGCTCGCGCAGGGCGGCCTCACGACGCCTGGTGTCGTGGAACAGAGCGTTGCCGCAGTCGACGATGATGTCGCCTTCGTCCATGCGCTCGGCGAGCTGATCGATAACTGCGTCGGTGCCTGCGCCTGCCTGAACCATGATGATTGCAACGCGTGGCTTCTGCAGCGAAGCTACGAAGTCGTCCATGCTTTCGGCGGGTACGAATTCGCCCTCGTCGCCGTGGTCAGCGAATACGCGCTCGGTCTTTTCGACGCTGCGGTTGTGAATTGCTACCTTGTAGCCATTGCGAGCCAGGTTGCGTGCGAGGTTAGACCCCATCACGGCCATACCGGTTACACCAATGTCTGCGATTCCTTTAGCTGGGGTTGGGAGAGCCATACCATTCCTTCGTCGTTGAAATAAAGTGGTGATAACTAATTATCTGGAAGCTAAAGCGTTTTAACCTGAGTTGCCGGGAATTGCCAAGCAGAAGCACGGTTCAGCCTGATGGCGCCTCAAGAAAACGGTTAGCCCCATCTCAGATATACCAGACCCAGGGCCGGCGTGGCTGTCAAAGGCAGCAGATTGGTAATCGTCATTTAAAAACTAAATGTTTGCCCAGCATGACTGCACGCAACAGGGCGGCCGCAAAGAACAAATCGGCCAGTTCGCTCTAAGCAGACAACAGTTAGCTAACCGGGTTGATCCGCCGAACCCCAAGGTCGCTTAAGTCCGACACGTTGCGAGTCACTACCGTCATGCTGTTACGCCTTGCGATAGCGGCAATGAAAGCATCCACCTGAGACTTCGCCCGCTAGGCGCCCTGGTATTCCACCATCTCATTGGAGAGCGAGGTGACGATCGCGCGAGTCCTAGCCGCGGACTGTTCAAGCTCGGCGGCGTTCTCCGCGCCCTTCTTGATCTCGTCTGGGATCAGCTGGGTATAGCCACGATTAGAAATCATCAGCGGCGCCCACTCCATCTTGGTGGCCTCGAATTTCTCGCCAGGCACGCCCTCGAATGTGATCTGGGCGAAGTAGCCCTCGTAAACATCAGGCCAATTCTGCATGAGCATCATGCCGGTGACGTTTCCGGTGCCGTAAACCACCCACTTGCCGTTCACCTTCGTTATCGGCTGGCTGACGTGAGCGTGCTGACCATAGACGAAGTCGACGTCCGGGCTAGCCGTCACCCGCTCGGCAAAATCAAGCTGCTGCTGGTTCGGCTGGTGGTTCATCTCGTCGCCCGCGTGCATGTGCACGACCACGATGTCGGCGCCAGCCTCCTTGGCTTTCTTGGCATCGGCGATGGCCTTATCGGCATCGAGGATGTCGACAGACCAGTCCTTGCCCTCGGCTTTCGGGATGCCATTGAGGCCGTAGGTCTGCGAGATGAAGCCGACCTTCGCCCCCTTGATGTCGACGATCAGCGGCTCCGCGGCCTCTTCGGGCGTGCGGTGGGTGCCTGCCGGAACCACGCCCTCCGCCTCCAGGACATCCTTGGTGCGAACCAGGCCAGCCCAGCCGCCGTCCATGGTGTGGTTAGAGGCGGTGGTACACATGTCCCAACCGGCCTTGGCTACGGCCTTCGCGGCATCGGGCGGAGCCTGGAACATCGGATAACCGCTGTAGGGACCGCCAGCTTCGGCAAACGGCACCTCGTTTTGGCAGATAGCCCAATCGGCGGCCGAAACATAATTCGCCGCGGACTCCACGAACGGGTAGAAATCCATGCCTTGCTCGCCGCGGTTTGCGGCCTCCTGAGCAGCCATGGAGAAATAGCTGTCATGCCACAGCAGATCGCCGGAGACGTTCAAGGTGATGCTCACCGGCTCAGCCGACGGCGTGACCTCGGCAGGCGAACTCGGTGGCGACGAGACCGGCTCCTCAGCGGTCTGCGACGCTCCGCAGCCACTTAAGACCAGCACTAGAGCAGCGAGGACATACTTCAGTTTGGACATCTGCCGTCCCTTTCGTTTTGGTTAGCTCAGAGCATATCTAGGGGCACTGAAGAGCATATCTAGGGGCACTGACAAAAATCGCCGATCAGCCATTCGAGAGCAGAGTAAAAAGTAACCTTTGCATTTTCGCGTCCCAGGCGCCTGAGACCTCTTTCCAGATTTTCTCGGCGATCTTCGGCTTGACGCCGTCGGAAAACAGCGCCAAACGCTTGGCGCCGATCTCTAACAGCTCGGTGACGTCGTCGCCGGCCGTCATCGCGAACCAGGGCTTGGAATCGGGAGCGTCCGCGGGGGCCGCCTCGGCCATGAACTTCGTCAGGTCTCCGGGCACGATCAAGAAATCGACCTCGTCGCTATCTAGCGCCTCCTGCGCCCTGTCCTGGCTAGGGCAAGCCGCGCCGCGCAGCGAAAACTTGTGCGGCTTAGCAACCGGAAAGCGCTGGTCTACCACGACATCGCAGCCGCAGGCTAACGCTAGCTTCTCGTCGCCGAAAACCCCGGTCAACGCGTCGTAGGCAGATGAACTGGCCAACACCCGCAGGTCGTCCTCGTCACCGTCCAGCAGCAGCGCGACAGACACCCCAGCCGAGGCGAGCTCGTCGCACAGCGTCGAAAGCACCTGCTCCTCGGCGGGGGGAATTAGCGCCAGCAACTTCGCGCTGAGCAACCTCTGTTTAAGCCCCATCATCACGCTCATAAGAAAAATTGTATCTTTGGGCCCGCGCGCTTGCCGACCCGCGCTGTGCCTAATGCATTATCGTGAGGCAGACCTTATAAACTGGATACCGATTTCATTGAGGTTTGGAGCGCTATGAGCACTGATCAGTTGTCTGGCAACGTGCTTGATGGCCGCTACGAGATATTAGCGAAACTTGCCCGCGGCGGAATGGCTACCGTTTACCGCGCGTGGGATCGCCGGCTCGAGCGCATTGTTGCCGTCAAGGTTATGCACGAGGGTCTTGGCGACGACTCCGACTTCGCAGCCCGCTTTGATCGCGAGGCCAGATCCGCTGCCGCTCTGACTAGCCCTAATGTGGTGTCGATTTACGATCAGGGAGTCGAGCAGGGTCGCCCCTACATCGTGATGGAATTCGTCGAGGGCTACACGCTGCGCAACATGATCGCCAAGGAAGCCCCGTTCAGCCCGCTCAAAGCGCTCAAGATGCTGGAGCCCGTGGCCGCCGCTCTAGCAGCCGCCCACGACAACGGGCTCGTGCATCGAGACGTCAAACCCGAGAACGTGCTGATCAGCGAGCGAGGCGAGGTTAAGGTCGCCGATTTCGGCCTGGCTAGGAGCGTCAGCACCCAAACAGCCACCGCCACACAAGGCATGTTGATCGGCACGGTCAGCTATCTGCCGCCGGAGCTGGTGGTCAGCGGAAAAGCAGATTCGCGCTCAGACATCTACTCGCTGGGCATCGTGCTCTTCGAGCTGCTTACCGGAACCAAACCGTTCACCGGCGACAGCCCGATCACGGTCGCCTACGCGCACGTCAATGGGGACGTCCCCACGCCTTCCGCCCGCCTGGCCGAAATCCGGCCGAACCAGGCCAACCAGCAGCATATCCCCGACTACGTCGACGCGCTCGTTCTGGCCTGCACGAGCCGCGACCCCGATCAGCGTCCCCGCGACGGCCACGCACTGTTATCCCGAATCAGGCGAGCCAGGCGAGCCGCGGAGCGAGGCATCCGCGACGACGACGCACTGTCGATGATCATGTTCCCCGGCGCGAATCGCCGCGTCCCAGTAGCTGCCGCATCGGTGGCCGCGCCGCTCCCGGAGGAACCTCAGACCATCCATGACAACGAGCTCTCCGCGTACGATGTCAAGCAGGAGCAGCCCGCGCCAGAGCCCGTCCCGGCTCCGAGGCCAATCGTTCAACGGCGACAGAACACCCCTCAGCTGGTCAAACGACGCCGAACCTTCGTTGTGTTGCTGGCGCTGCTAGCGATCCTCGTCGCGATCGGCACCTGGTGGTTGGCCGCCGGGCGCTACATTAAGACCCCCGAGCTGGTTGGGCTGGACAGGCAAAGCGCGATCGCGGCCGCCGAGGAGCAGGGGTTGAAGATCAACTTCACCGAGAACTTCTCCGAGGACGTCGAAGTCGGCCACGTCATCAGCACGGATCCAGGCCCCGGCGAGCGCGTGAAGCGCGGAGGAACCATCGAGGCCAGCATCTCCAAGGGCAAGGAGCGCTACCCCATGCCCGACCTGATTGGCAAGACGGTTGACGAGGCCAGGACGATTTTGTCGCAGAACAATCTGCAGCTCGGCGAGGTGACGGAGGTCTATCACGACACCGCCCCCGAGAAAACCATCGTCTCCACGAGTTTCGGGGCCGGTGAGCCGCTGAAGCGCGACACGGTAGTTGACATTCAGGTCTCAAAGGGGCGCGAACCTGTCGAGGTTCCGGATGTCGTTTCTAACACCCTCGAAGAAGCCACCAAGAAACTCACCGACGCCGGGCTGAAGGTCGAGGTCGTCCGCGCAAATGACAAGGAAGTTCCCAAGGACAAGGTGATCAGCCAGGAGCCAGCCGCCAAGGAACAGATCTTCGTCGGCGACACCATCAAGCTGACCGTCAGCGACGGACCTAGGGAAATCGAGATGCCCGACGTCGAGGGCATCAGCGTGGACGAGGCCACCAAGAAGATCGAGGAGGCCGGACTGAAGGTCGACGAGGTGAAGTATCCGTTCGGCACCCGAAACCGCAGGGTGCTTTGGACTGACCCGAAGGTCGGCGAAAAGATCGCGGAGGGCGGCAAGGTGGTTATCACCGCCCGATAGCTACATGTTGCCGTCGGGGAAAACGTCGGAATCGTTGACGCGGAACTCGTTTAGCCTAGTCGCGACCATGAACGCCAGCTCCAGGCTCTGATTGCGGTTGAGCCTAGGGTCGCAGGCCGTCTCGTAGCGGTTGACCAGGTCTTCCTCGTTCAGCTGGAATGCGCCTCCGATGCACTCGGTGACGTCCTTGCCGGTCTGCTCTAGATGCACGCCGCCCGGCCAGGTGCCCAGCTGCTTATGGACGTCGAAGAAACCGTTTAGCTCTTCCACGATGTCATCGTAGCGGCGGGTCTTGAAGCCGTTGGTGGTCGCGATGGTATTGCCGTGCATCGGGTCGCAGATCCAGGCCACCTTGCGGCCGGAAGCCTCCACGCCCTCGACGATCTGGGGCAGCTTCTCGCGCACTTGCGAAGCACCCATGCGGGTGATGAAGCTGATGCGGCCAGGAACCCGATCAGGGTCGAGGCAGTCGGCGATCTCCAGGGCATCCTCGACCGTCGCGGTCGACCCCAGCTTGATGCCGAGCGGGTTGTGCACGTGCCGCAGCAGCTCCACCTGAGCTCCGTCCGGCTGGCGGTTGCGCTCGCCAATCCAGACCATGTGGCCGCTGGTGACGTACGGCTTCCCAGTGCGCGAATCGATCCTGGTCATCGCGTGCTCGTAGTCGAGCAGCAGGGCCTCGTGGGCCGCGTAGAAATCAACCATCGACATGGTGCTGTCCTCGACGCCGCAGGCGCGCATGAAACGAACCGCGTGGTCGATCTCGAGCGCCATCTGCTCGTACTTCTTTTCGACGTGGCTGTCCTTCACGAAGCTCGAATTCCAGGCGTGGATCTGGCGCAGATCAGCGAATCCGCCCGAGACGAAAGCCCTAACCAGGTTCAGTGTGGCGGCCGAAGCGTTGTACGCGTCGATCAGGCGATGGGGGTCGTGCCTGCGCGATTCTGGGGTGAAATCGAAGCCGTTTACCGCGTCGCCACGGTAGGCGGGCAGAGTCACGCCGTTTCGGGTTTCGGTGTTCTTGGAGCGCGGCTTGGCGTACTGGCCTGCGATGCGCCCAATCTTGACCACCGGCACCTGCGCCGCGTACGTCATCACGATGCTCATCGACAGCAGCACACGCAGCTTGGCCATGATGTTGGCAGCGGTGACGCTATCAAAAGTTTCTGCGCAGTCGCCGCCCATAAGAATGAACGACTTACCGACTGCAGCCTGCGCGATGCGCTCACGCAGCGAATCCGATTCTGCCACGAAGACCAGCGGCGGCAGCTTGCGTAGCTGGTTGACCACCCTGCTGGCTTCGGCTGGGTCGTCATAAGTCGGCTGCTGGATCTGGGGCAGCTCGTGTAGTTCTTCTAGACTTGGAATCTTGCGCACGCAACTAAGAATAAGCGAAAGAGCCAAGCCAGCCTATTCATGACCGCTGAGCGGGAGGATCAGCGGGTGGCGTGCTCTTCTTCCGCGATACGCTGCACATATTCCTTAGCAGCTTTCGCGGCCTGCGCGAGCTCCTCTTTCTCGGCCAATTCCGCCTGCTCTTCGGCCTCCTTGGCTTCTTTCTGCTCGCGTTGGTAGTCCTCCCACTGTTGCTGGGCGCGCTGCTGATGCTCGGCAACTTGTTGCTTGCGCAACTCGCGGGCCTCGAGAGGATACATGTCGGAATACCGCTGGCCGCTTAGCTTGCTGATCTCTAGCATCATCAGGTCTGCGGCGCCGCGCAGCCAGAAGCCCTCGATGGCATCGCTGGCGGAGTCAGCATCGCGGTAACGGTCCAGCGAGATCGGCTCCCCGATACGAAGCTCGTAGTCGATTTGCGGATCTCTCGACTTGACGAGCGCGGCGGGGATCAGCGGGACGTCGGCGCGAATGGCCAGCGCGACGGCCTCCGGGCGTCCCCGGTGTAGCTTGCCGTCCAGGCTGGGACCGCCCTCAGGGAAGATGAGCACGCCACGCCCCTTGGCGAGTTCGGCCAGGGCGCGCTCCTCACGGGCGGTTGGCGTCTCTTTCTTGGCAGCGGTCAGCCGGTTCAGTGACACCACCTTGCGCCCGAGCGAGTTGACCACCCTTAGCGCATCAGTGCTGTGTAGATAGTTGCAGGCCAGGATAAATGCTCCCTGAGGCAGGTTTTCTTCGTTCACCAGCTCGGCGCGAAACGTCGCACGCAGCCTGGACCAGCCGATCTTTAGGCTGTTCTTGATGCGGTCTAGGTTCTCACTCATCGGTTGGCTCCGGCAGGCTGGGGCTGTCCTTAACGTGCTTTTCCAGCTCGGCTCCCGACAGATTACCGCGCTTTACCGCCTTCAGATAGACGTCGACGTACTCCTGGCCGGTCAGCTCTTGGATGTGCGCCATGATGTCGTTGGTGACCCAGCGCCCCACCTTAACGTCGTGACGTCGATCGTGGTACTGGCTGTAATCGAGCGGCTCGCCGATGACGATTTTGGCGTTCTTCATGGTGGGCAGCCCGAGCCTGTTCTTTGTGAGCCTGGTGTTGATCAGGCCGACGGGAACCACCGGCTTGTTGACCTCGAGCGCCATCCGGGCTACCCCGGTGTGGCCTTTGTATAGGCGACCGTCGACGCTGCGCGAGCCCTCCGGGAAGATGCCGATGGCGTGACCCTGCGAGAGCTTCTGCGCCACCAGTTCCAGGCCGCTGACAGACGCCTTGCCGCCGGAGCGGTCGATGGGCACCTGGCCGACGAGGCTGAGGAACCAGGCGACGATCTTGCCGCCTAGCGTCTTGCCCTCGAATAGCTCCTTCTTGGCCGGGAAGATCATCGAGGGCCCCAGCGCTGCGGGAAGTGCGATGGTATCGCCTGCGTCAATATGGTTCGCGGCGATCACGCAGCCGTCTTTGGGGATATTTTCCTCGCCGATAACCTCGACTTTCCAAAGCCACCTTACGATTGGTCTAAAGATGCCATTCTTGAAAATGCGATACCAGATGTTGCCCTTCTGGTAACTGCGGCTAGCGTTATCCTGGTTGGCAGCTTTATTTTCGGCGCTCGGATTGTCCATTCCTCAAGTTTATGCAATGCCGAGAGCAAAACGCGTTAGGCCTAGCCTAAGGGAGCGATAATTCGTGTCAGACGTAGACGACGAGTTCGCCAAGCTGATTAAAGAGGAGTTCGGCGAGACGGTCGGCCCGAGCTACTCGGAGCCCGACCAGTGGTTCTCTATGTCCGAGGCCATCGAGAACACCGAGCCCGACGAGCTCGGAGACGAACGCTGGGATCCCGAGCCCGAGCCGATCTCTTTTTCCAAACGAGCGGGTTTCGCCATCGGACTGTTCATCTCGTCTGCCGTGCTGATCATCCTGCTCTGGGCACGCGTGCTGAACCCTGGCTTCTGGCTGATCGCGGTGATCACTTTCGGCGCGGCGATTGCTGTCTCGCTAACCCTGATTCCAAACGACAACGACCCCAGGGGCGACGGCGGCCTGGTGCTGTAGGTGCTTTCGGGCCTAAGTTTAGGGCCAGCCCAGCTTGCGCAATTCCCCTAGAAAATCGGGGCTTTCCAATACGGGAGCCACCAGCGCGGCCGACCTGGCATAGGCCAGCGAGCTGACCTGCGGGTCTGCCGAATCCAGCTCGCCTTTGGTTGGCGGTGTCTCGGCGCGCAGCCCATTTTCGTCTACCAGCTGGGCGCTCTTAGCGGCCCACTGGGGGCTGGCTGATAGCGCGACCGCCTCGGCCAGTCCCTCGCTGATCCAGAGTTTTTCGGGCTCCGGCACACCGTATTTCGCCATCGCCACATGCACGGCCTCGTGCGTCAACAAGTAGGGTTTGTCGGGGTGTTCGTGGGCGGGGTTGACGGTGACGTGGCTTGCGGCCTCAACTGCCTGCCCTGAATAGTCCTGTGCTCTGGTATATGCCCAAGCGGCGTCCTGGGCAGATCCTGCGCTGACTAGGTGGAAGCTCTCCGGAGAGCCGCAGACCTGCACCACCAGCTGCCCGTCCCAAACCGGGAAGCGTGCCCGAACCCGGTCGACCGCCTGGCTGGCCGCGCTCACCCAGCCCTGATTGTCGACGGGGCTGCCGGTGGCGTCACGCCCGGCAGCGAGCACGGTCGCACTGCCCTGCCGATAGACCTCGACCTCCTGGGCGTACCAGATCGGGGCCGGTTTGCCCTCTGGGACGAAGATGTTGGTGACCAAGCAGCCTTGCGCTTCGATGCCCAACTCGTGCCAGGCGGGCTGCGAACTCTCACTGGCTAGCCATTTCACGTCGAGACCAGCCTCGCTGGGCGCGAATTCGACCTCGGCCAGCTTCGGCAGATTGGTTGCCAGCAGGCCTGCGCGGCTGCCCGCGAGCAGACCCCAGAGCTCGCCGGCGTCCTTGCTCGCCCGGTTGAGCTCGGTGGCCACGCAGCCCAGGTCTGCTTTCACGGGCGCGCTCTGGCAGCCGGAAAGCGCCAAGCCGAAGACGGCAAGGGCAGCCGGGGCCGCCACTCGAAACTTCATGTGGCCATCATGCCACCCAACATCGACAGCAAAAAGCACAGATTGTCTGGTTAAAAATTGTCAGTGGCTTCTACTATCGTCTCAACCATGCAAAATCAACCGCTGCAACCCAGCTTCGACGACCTCGGCCAGCACCTGTCCGACGTCTGCTTCTGCGTCTTCGATCTCGAGACGACGGGCGTTGGCGAGGGCGCCGCGATCACCGAGATCGGCGCGGTCAAGGTGCGCGGCGGCCAGCTCGAGGGCGAGTTTGCGACGCTGCTCAATCCGGGCATGCACATCCCCGCCGCCATTACGGTGCTGACCGGAATCAGCGATTCGATGGTCGCCGACGCCCCAACCATTGAGTCGGTTTTGCCGAGCTTTCTGGAGTTTTCTCGCGGTACGGTTCTGGTTGCCCACAACGCAAACTTCGACGTGGGTTTCCTGAAGCGCGCCTGCGCGAGCCTGGGCTACGAGTGGCCGGGCAATCAGGTGGTAGACACGGTGAAGCTGGCCAGGCACACGCTGCTTCGCGACGAGGTGCGCAACTGCAAGCTGGCCACGCTCTCGGCGTTTTTCAAGGTGCCCGAGATGCCCACCCACCGGGCGCTCGACGATGCCCGCGCCACTACGCACGTGCTGCACGGCCTGCTCGAGCGCGTCGGGGCGCTGGGCGTCACCACGCTTGAGGATCTGCTCGAATACGCCCGCCACGTCTCGCCGCAGCGGCGAGCCAAGCGGGTCTGGGCCAAGGATCTGCCCGAGGCCCCCGGCATCTACCAGTTCTACACCGAAAAATCGCATCGCGACGGCTCCCGCGAGGTGCTCTACGTGGGCAAGTCGGTGAACATCAAGAAGCGTGTGGCTACGTATTTCACCGCCTCCGAGACGCGTGGCCGAATGGAGGAGATGGTTCGCATCGCCACGGGCGTCGAGGCCATCGTCTGCCAGACCACGCTCGAGGCCGAGATCCGCGAGCTGCGCACGATCGACTCCCAGCAGCCGCACTACAACCGCCGCTCCAGGCGCCAACACAAGCTGGCCTGGCTCAAACTCACCGGCGATCGCTGGCCCAGGTTCTCGGTGGTCTCGAAGATCACCGACGACGCCCGCTACTTCGGGCCGTGCGTCAGCCGACGGGTTGCCGAAGAGATGGCCCTGATCATGTCGCAGCGTTTCAAGCTACGGCAATGCACCCAGCGCATCGGGCCTCGAACCATCTCGTCCAGCTGCGCGCTCGCCGAACTTGACCGCTGCTACGCACCCTGCCTCCCCGAAAATCAGGGTCTGCGGGAAGAATACGCCGGCGCGCTCGAAGAAACCGTGCGAGCCACCTACGACGTGCGCCTCGTCACCGAGGCGCTGACCGAGCAGATGATGGCGCTCAGCCGCCAGCAGCGTTATGAGGATGCCGGTCTAGTTCGCGACCGCCTGGAGCTTTACCAGTCGACCGTGCTGCGCTGGCAGCGGCTGAAGGCGGTGGCGTCTTGCCCGCTGATCGTGGCGGCCTCTCGCGACGCCAAGGGCTGGCAGATAAATGTGATCCGCTACGGCTTCCTGGCTGGGGCGACACACTCGAAGGCAGGTTCGGCGCTGCAGGCCGCCGAGCAGGCCGTGGCGATGTCGGCAACCGTCCCCAAGCCCACAAACGAGATGCCCGCCGGCTCGGTGGAGGAGGCCGAGCGCATCGCGAGCTGGCTGGAGACCCCCGGCACCCGCTTGATCGAGGTTAATGGCGACTGGGCGCTGCCGTTACATTCGGGAATCGCGCCAACCGGAAAGCTGGAGATCTAAAGCAGGAAGAAGCCCGTCCCCACCTGCCACAACTGGACACATAGCCAGCCGCGAACGACAAAGTGATTAGACTTAAAGTCATGATCACGGCAATCTCGTTTGTACAGGTAGAAAGTTCCCGGATTCCCGAGGTGGCTCAGGAAATCGCAAATATCGACGGCGTCAGCGAGGTCTACTCGGTGACCGGCGATATCGACCTGGTAGTGATGGTGCGAGTGCGCGATTTCGAGCAGATTTCTAGTGTCATCTCCGACAAGCTGAACAAGGTTGAGGGAGTCATCGACACGAGCTCGCACCTGGCCTTCCGCGCCTACAGCAAGGTAGACCTCGAAGCCACTTTCAACATTGGAGAATAAAAAATTGCGCTTCACTAGGAAGCGCAATTTTTATCTAGCTTTGTTTGACTAGCTCTAGGCGATATCGATCGACTCGATGACAACGTCCTCTAGCGGACGGTCGGCGGCGTTAGTGGCCACCTTGCCGATCTCGTCAACGACCTTCTTGGAGTCTTCGTCAACGACCTCACCGAAGATGGTGTGACGCATGTTCAGCCACGGGGTCTCGACCGTGGTGATAAAGAACTGTGAACCGTTGGTGCCGGGGCCGGCGTTAGCCATGGCCAGCAGGTAGGGGCGATCGAACTTGAGCTCCGGGTGGAACTCGTCGCCGAACTGGTAACCGGGGCCGCCGCGGCCGGTGCCCGTGGGGTCGCCACCCTGGATCATAAAGTTGTCGATGATGCGGTGGAAGATCGTGCCGTCGTAGTAGTTGTCGGTCTTTACCGAGCCGTCCCGTGGGTCACGATATTCGCGCTTGCCAGTGGCAAGTTCAACGAAATTGCGCACGGTCTTGGGGGCCTGGTTTTCAAACAGCTCAACCACGATGTCACCGTGATTGGTGTGGATGGTTGCTTGCGTCACGCTTGCTCCTATCTTTGTTTCGCGATCCAGCTTACCGAACATGGGCGAATTCTTTCTGTATAGAACCTGTGAATCTGCGCTTTAGCTATTCGTGACTGCCCGGCACAAAGTAACGTTGAGTGTGCTCGACTACGAGCAAGCTCGATTACGAGCCCCCTAACAAGATCGGAGATCTAGATCATGTTCAACAAGCGTAAAGCCGCCAAGAAGGCGAGGGCTGCCGCCGAAGAGGCCGCCGCCGCAACCAAGCATTCTTTCGACGACGTGGCAGATTTCATCTCGCCGCACGCAAAGAAGGCCGCTCACGTGGCCTCGGACACCTTCGACGACGTCGCCCGCGCCTACAAGAAGAGTGTCGCGCCGGCCGTTGACGAGGCCGTTTCCAGAGTGCGTCCTGCCGTCGATGCCGCTTATAAAAACGTTTCGAAGACAGTAGATAAAGAGGTCGTTCCCCGCGTCCGCAAGGCGTGGCGTCAGGCCCAGATGAACCCGACGGTTCAGGAAGTCAGCAACCGCGGCGCCGCTGCCGCTGCTGCCCTTCGCGGCGACCTGGCCCTCTCGCAGCCCGCGCTGCCCGAGCCCCGCAGGCGTCGTCGCTGGCTGCGCGGCACGTTCCTGTTCGTTGGCCTGGCCGCTGCGGTGGCCGGAGTGGTGTGGTTCGTTCGCTCGTTCCTGGGCGATCAGGACGACGGCTGGACCCCGCAGGAGCCCAACCGCAAGTTCAACGAAGCTTGGGCCAACCCTGCTGAGGAAGTCAAGGAGAAGGTCGAAGAGGTCGTTGACAAGGTCACTGACACCGATTCGGACTCTGAAGAGGCAAAGCCGAAGCGCTCCGAGCAAGATACCGAGTACGGCGAGGGCGCATACGTCGGCGACGAGCCCCCGGCCGATTACATTTACAAGGGCAACGAGCGCTCGATGAAGTATCACGTACCCGGCACCGGCGGCTACGAGGCTTGCAACGCAGATGTTTGGTTCAACAGCGAGGAGGCCGCCCAGAAGGCAGGCTTCGTGAAGGCTCAGCGCTGAGTTATTCCTCGAGCTAAGCAAAACTAACCAAAAAATTTCCCCGGCTATCTAGCCGGGGAAATTTTTTACTTCTCGTTTCGCTCTTGCTTCCTCTCGGCGAGCTTGGCGTACATGTCCTCGATCATCTCGCGGAAGCGATCCTCCACCTCTCTGCGCTTGACCTTGAGCGAGGGCGTCATCAGGCCGTTCTCTAGAGTGAAGCCCTCGGGCAGCAGCCGAATGTCTCGGATTTTTTCCTGCCTGGGCAGCTTGGCCGTCAGCTCGTCGACGCGCTTGCGAATCTCCTCGACCACCTCGGAGTTCTCCAGCATCTGCTTGAAGTCGCCATGGGCGATCTGCAGCCTATCCGAGAGCTCCTGCAGCGCCGGGCTCGACGGCTTGACTAGCAGCGTCAGGTAGGGCCGGTTGTTGCCCAAGATCACGGCCTGCTCAAACAGCGGGTCGGACAGCAGCATGTCCTCGATGGGGGTCGGCGAGACGTTCTTGCCGCCGATAGTGACGATGATGTCTTTCAGCCGGTCGGTGATGATCAGGAAGCCGTCCTCGTCCACATAGCCCATGTCACCGGTGTGCAGCCAGCCCTCGTCGTCGATGGCCTCGGCAGTAGCCTCTGGATTGTTCCAGTAGCCGTCCATCAGGTTCTCACCACGGTAGAAGATCTCGGAGTTCTGCCCGATGGCCAACTGCCCGCCGGGCATGACGGGGCCGCAGGTGCCCTCGCGGTGGTAATTAGGCCGGTTGAAGCTGACCAACGGCGAGGCCTCGGTCAGCCCGTAGCCGTTCAGGATCGGCATGCCGCAGGCGCTGAAAAAATGCTCGACCTCAAGGCGGAGCGGCGCGCCGCCACAGGCCAGCAGCGTCTTGGGCCCGCCGAACGCCTCACGCACATTCTTAAAGACGAGCTTGTTTGCCAGCGGCAGCTGAACGCGCCACCACAGCCTCGGCTTCTTGCCCTTGGTGTTGGCCTTCTGCATCTGGCCGCCAACCTGCAGAGCCCACTTGAAGATGGCCTTCTTGACGGTCGATTTGGCAACCTTCCGCTTGGCCTCGGCGAGCACGGTTTCGTAGAGCTTAGGCACGCTGACAAGCATGGTTGGGCGCGCAAGCACCAGCAGGTCGGCGACTTTGCGGGTGTCGGGAACGTAGGTGTTCATGCAGCCGTTTGCCATGACAAATGCGCTCCAGCCGCGTTCCAGCGCGTGCGAGAGCGGCAGGAAACAGAGGCTGTGTTCGTTGGGCGAGAGGTCGAAGAATTGATCGAGCGCCTCGAGCTGGGCGAACATCGCCTTGTGGCTGATGACGACGCCGCGCGGGTCGCCGGTGGTGCCAGAGGTGTAGGTGATCGAGAAGATGTCCTTCGGGTCAGCCGCCTCCAGCCTGCCCCGGATGGCCTCGGCCTGTTCCTCGTTCGGGTCGACGAAGGGCGCGAAACTTTCGAGATTCTCGGTGCCGTCCACCGGAGCGATCGAGATGATGCGCTCTAGCTCGGGCAGCTCCTTGGCTGCCTCGAGCACGTTCTTGGTCTGGGGCTCGTCGCCGGCGAACATGATTTTCACGCCGGCGTCCGCGCAAATATGTACGACCTGGTCGGGCGTGGAGGTCGAATAGAGCGGCACCAGAATCGCGCCGATGGTGGCGGTGGCCATGTCGATCTGCGTCCACTGCGGCATGTTGCTGGCCAGCAGACCGACGCGATCACCGCGCTCGATGCCAGCGTCGATCAGCGCGGCAGCAATTTGCTGAACCCTGGCGTGCAGTTCTTCGTAGCTGTCGATCTGCCACTTGTTGCCGATGCGGATTCTGGTTGCGGGTTGCTGCGAGTATTTTTCTCGGGCCGTTTCAAAGAGCCAGGCCGCGTGTTTACGGGGCGAAGAGGAAAGCACGCTCATGAACGCAATAGTAGAGGTTTTTTCGGTCTGGCTAGCCCCGATCCAAAATCATCTAAGTTATTTTGTTACCTGATCTAACATTTTGGGCTTTCTTTTGGGCTTTCTAAGTTGACAGCGTTTTTTGAAGGAAAGCACATGGAATCTGTTAGATACGACTGGGTTAGCGCAGCACCGTTTCGGGCATTGGTCAAGCAGTTGATGGCGGATCACCGGCTGCCGTGGCGGGTGGTTGCGGTGGCCTCCGGAGTGCCGTCTGGCGTAGTCAGAAGCATGTTAGCCGGCAGCAACCGCAAGATCAGGCATCGCGACGCGGCCGCCCTGCTCCGGCTCGAGAATCGCCTGGTCAGGCTGAAGAACACCCCTGCAGACAGCTGGGTAATGGCCATCGGGCTCAGCGCGCTCAGCAAGCGAGTGAAGAATGTTTCCGCCGTCAGCGGCCTGGACGATTTCACTATTCGAAACTACCTTTCCCGCGGTCATGGCCTAGCAAATCGGCTGCAGGAGGCCCGGCTGCTGGCCGCCTGCGAGGCCCACGGCATCGACCCCGAGGACGTCATAGAGGCCGCCACCTTCGATAGCAACGAACTGGCTCACGCCGCATAGGGAGCGTTGTTATGCTCGCCTTTGTGATCATTCTTGGCTGCGCGCTCACCGCTCTGACCTGCGCGCTGCTGCGTCTGCTGCCAGAGCCAACCGGCGAGCCGGACGTGGAATTCAAGATCACCTACCGCGACCTGGTGGACGCGAAGTTCGTGGCCTGCTGCCTGATAGCCTCGCTGATTTTCCTGCTGCTCAGCGTCGATCAGCAACCCATCTGGGTGATTTATTCGACTGCGGTGCTGGTGGCAATCGCGTGCGACGCGCGCACCACCTGGCTGCCCAACAAGCTGATGTATTGGTGCTGGGCGTTTTGCCTGCTCGCGCTCGGCTACCAGGGACTGCACGACGCCCGATCGCTGCTGCCGGTGGCGCTGGGGGCCGGTGCGCTCTGGCTGTTCTTCCTAGCCATCTGGCGGTTAACGGGCAGCATCGGTTTCGGTGACGTGCGGTTGAGCCCGATCGTGGGCGGCATCGCCGGCACGCTCGGCTTCGACGGTTGGCTGATCTCGGTGCTGCTGGGCACGGCGGCGGCTGCCGTCTGGGGACTAATCGTCACGCTTGCTAGAAGGCGGCGGCCGTCCCCACTTGGCAAGGCGTTTCCATACGGGCCGGGGCTCTGGTTGGGGCCTTATCTGGGGTTAATCGCCTCGTTATGGGCCAGCGCATAAGATTAGAGGTGATGACTACCGAATCGAGGCTGACCTTTCAGCGCATTGGAATCGCCGATGAGGACTCCTTCCTCACCGACTACATGAGCGCGTGGAACATGCAGCGCCGCATCCACGAAGCCGTGGCCGAGGGCAAGCAGCAAAACACGGTGCTGCTGCTGCAGCACCCCAGCGTCTACACTGCCGGGCGCTCCACCAAGCCCGACGAGAAGCCGTTCGACGGCACCCCGGTCATCGACATCGACCGCGGCGGCAAGATCACCTGGCACGGGCCCGGCCAGCTGGTCGGCTACCCCATCATCAAGCTGGCCGACGGCTACTACGTGGTTGACTACGTGCGTCGCCTCGAGGAGGCGCTGATCCGCACCGCAGACGACCTGGGCATTGAGGCCGGGCGCGTCGACGGGCGCACCGGCGTCTGGCTGCCCGCCACCGGCACCAAGCCCGAGCGCAAGCTGATTGCCATCGGGGTTCGCGTCGCCAAGCGCACCACCATGCACGGCTTCGCGTTCAACGTGCGCGACGACATGGCCGCCTTCGGCAACATCGTGCCCTGCGGCATCGCGGACGCGGGCGTCACATCGCTGGCCCAGGAGCTCGAGGTGGTGCCCACGCTCTCCGAGGTCGCCGACGCCTTCGAGCCACACATGCGCGAGCTGCTGGAAGACTACGGACCCTTCGACATCCACGATCACTGGTGGCGTCCCCGTGACCCGAATCAGACCAGCGATTCCGCCCCCAAGCACCCCGTCATCGAGAAGTTAGCCGGCCCCGCCGCCAGGAAGGACAGCAATGTCTGACAAGCCAACACGCAAGCTGTTGCGCATCGAGCGCAAGAACGCCGAGACGCCGATCGAGAGCAAGCCGGAGTGGATTCGCACCAAGCTGGTGCAAGGCCCGAACTACCAGAACATCAAAGACATCATGGGCCGCGAGGATCTGCATACGGTCTGCCAGTCGGCGGGCTGCCCAAACGTTTTTGAGTGCTGGGAGGATCGCGAGTCGACGTTTCTGATCGGTGGCGACGCCTGCACCAGGCGCTGCGATTTCTGTCAGATCGAGTCGGCCAAGCCAAAGGGCTTTGACCCCGGCGAGCCGCTGCGGGTTGCCGAGAGCGTCAGCAAGCTGGGGCTGAGGTATGCGACCGTCACCGGCGTCTGCCGCGACGATCTGCCCGATGAGGGCTCCTGGCTGTACGCAGAGACCATTCGCAAGATTCATGAGCTTAACCCCGGCGTCGGCGTCGAGATGCTCGCCCCGGATTTTTCGGGCAGAGACGAGCTGCTGAACCAGATCTTCGAAGCACGTCCCGAGGTTTTCGGCCACAACATCGAGACCGTACCCAGGGTTTTCAAGCGCATTCGCCCCGGCTTTAGCTACGACCTCTCGCTGGGGGTGCTGACGAAGGCCCGCGATTTCGGCCTGATCACCAAGTCGAACCTGATTCTTGGCATGGGTGAGACCCGCGAGGAGATTTCGCAGGCAATGCAGGATCTTCGCGACGCCGGCACCCGCCTGCTGACCATCACACAGTATCTGCGTCCGGCGGTGACGCTGCTGCCGATTCAGCGCTGGGTGACGCCGATGGAGTTCGCCGAGCTGGCCGAGGAGGCCGAGGAGATCGGTTTCGAGGGCGTGATGAGCGGCCCGCTGGTGCGTTCGTCGTACCGGGCTGGCAGACTGTACCGCCAGGCACGCGACAAGCTGAGTGCCGCTGGCCTGCTAAAAGCCTAGATTTTTCGAGTAGCCAGGGCGTTTTCGCCATACAGTTGAGTTGTTAGGCGCGACACCGCGCAGGCCAGCACCGCAAGCGATTTCAGGAGGAACCATGAGCCAGCAAAACCGCAAACTTTACCGCAGCAAGGACAACCGCAGGGTAGCCGGCGTCTGCGCGGGCCTGGGCGACTACATGGGCTTCGACGTGAACATCATCCGGCTGTGCTTCGTAGTGTTGACGCTAGTGACCGGCGGTATGGGCATCGCCGCCTACCTGGCCGGCCTAGTGCTGGTGCCGGAAGAGGGCGCGAGCGAGAGCCTCCTGGACAAGTGGAGCAACAGAAATAGCGACGGCCCAAGAGACAGCTTCCGCAGCGAATAAAACTGATTACGAGAAGGCCCCGGCTAGGGGGTCGGCACCATTCTATGCGCGCAGTAAAAGGCCGAGAACGCGACAAATAACGGTCGGTAGGTCTTATTCGCACAGCAAAATAAGAATTAAACCCTTATGACTAGGAATGCTGCATCCAAAATTAAGGAAGACCGAGTTACCGACCACGTTTTGTCACGACGCATTCTGCTGCTGCCCGACCATTGGTGGAAAACGTGCGCCAATCATCTAATCAGGCACTACTCTCTAGCGATTCAGGCCCAACCCGAAGGATGCCACAGCGCAACTAAGCAAACCTGTCGAGGATAGACTTAACAAATCATTCATTGATGGATTAAAAACGCTTAAGACATAGGAAATCCCGAAAGAAGCGGCATATGAGCAACCAAAATTTCACCTGGACTAATTTCTACATGGCGCTGGGAGACAGGCTGCTTGACTACCGGGAAGACCGCAATCGGTTAATCCAAGAAATCACAGAAGCCTACGCTTCATCTGGAATTAAATTTCCAAAGCTTGATAGTGGAAATGAAATAGCAGACATAGATCCATTCACAGTTTTCGGCCTCTTCAACAAAAACATCACACCTGAAAACCGGTTGAAGATCATCACCTCACTAGCTAAGGCACTCTCCGTTGATGCTGAACTGCCATCGGGTTTCAACGGCGTTCCCACTGTCAATAATCTGAACGCGACTTTCTACAGGTTTACGTCCGATCCGCGTCGTGGCGAAGAAGACATCGAAAACCTATGGGAGCTATTCACCGCAGGCTTGGAACTGGCGGAATCGGAGACCGCTTCCACCAGGGAAAAATTCGTTCAGGCCTACGACCGAACCATAAATCTGTCCGGCCTGAAGTGGAAAACTTTCATTGGTCTCTACTGGGCCCGTCCCCTTAGGTTCGTGAGCCTGGACTCCAGGAGTCGTTGGTTCATCGGAGACATGGCAGCCGTCGGTGAAGAGATCGCGGGGCTGTTCCCTAAGGAACGAAGCCCGCTGATAACCGACGGCAACGAATACTTAGCCATTTGCGATGAAATCTCTAAAAGACTAGGTACGCCCGAATGCCCCTTCGCCAGTTTCCCCGAATTGACGAATGCCGCTTATCTCAAATCAGAGAGGGTCAACAAAGAGCGAAAGGCCGAAGAGAAGGCATCGCAGAGTGAGGCCGAACAGAACGCACTCGGTGATGCGGACGTCGAAACTGTGCGCTACTGGGTCTACTCCCCCGGCACACAAGCTGAAAAGTGGGACGAATTTTACGAAACCCGGATCATGGCGATTGCCTGGAAGGAACTCGGCGATCTTCGCGCGTACCCGTCAAAAGAAGACATGCGCTTGAAGCTTGTTGAGCTAGACGGCGGCGATAGCTCGCAGAAAAATAATGCTCATGCCGTATGGCAGTTCGTGAACGAGATAAAGCCTGGGGATGTAGTCTTCGTCAAGCAGGGACGCAGGAAGATCGTGGGCAGAGGCGTCGTCAAGGGTGACTACGAATACGACCACTCGATGCCGGAATTTCCCAACCGCAGAAGTGTCGAATGGACACACAATTGCGACCTAGAGACCGACGACGACTTCGCTATGAAAACGCTCACAGAGGTCACTGACTACACGGATCTTATTGCCAAACTAAATTCCTACTTTTCCGAAGAGGCGGAGGAGGCTATCGAGCCCCAGCCCGTCATCGATTACCCCGCCTACACCGAAGAAGACTTCCTAGAGGAAGTGTTCATGTCTGAGCAGGAGTACGAAGAGCTCACTGGCGTGCTGCGCAAGAAGAAAAACATCATCCTGCAAGGCGCTCCTGGGGTAGGAAAAACTTTCATCGCGAAGCGACTCGCTTATTCGATGATGGGCGTTAAGGACATCGCGCGCGTGAAGATGGTGCAGTTCCATCAGAGCTACTCCTACGAAGACTTCGTCGAAGGGTTCCGCCCGTCGGAGAACGGTTTCGAGCTAACCAGAGAAGCCTTTTACCGATTCTGCAAGGAAGCTGAAGCCGACTCTGAAAATGACTACTTCTTCATTATCGACGAGATAAACCGCGGTAATCTCTCAAAGATTTTCGGCGAATTGTTCATGCTCATAGAAAACGATAAGCGCGGCCCCAAAAATAAGCTCGAGTTGCTTTACTCTCGCGAACTGTTTTCTGTGCCAAGCAACCTATACATAATCGGCATGATGAACACTGCAGACCGATCGCTGGCGATGCTCGACTATGCGCTGCGCCGCAGGTTCGCGTTCTTCGAGATGGAGCCGGGATTCCAGACTGAGGGATTCGTCGGCTACTTGGACGCGTTAGCCTGCCCGAAACTTAACAACTTAGTGGGCTGCGTCATCCAGCTAAACAAGACCATCTCTAACGACGACGCCTTAGGTGAAGGATTCCGTATCGGCCACAGTTATTTCTGCGGCTTCAGCGAATCGCCTTCCGATCAGAAACTGTCTTCGCTCATCGAATACGAGCTGATCCCAATGCTCAAAGAATATTGGTTCGACGATAAATCGAAGACCTCAGAATGGGCTGGGAAACTGCGTAACGCAATCAAATGATTCGAATTCAGAACATCTATTACATGCTTGCGTACGCCTTCAAGGTGCTACGCAAACAGGGATACCGTGACGTTGCGACAGAAGAGTTCAGCAACGTGGCAGAGCTCTGCGCGGCGATCCTCACGCGCGGTATATCCGCTCAGCTGAAACGCGGATTGGGCAGAGAATATATAGAGCAAACGGAACCGATATCTTCACTTCGCGGAAAAATAGAGCTCGGCGAATCGATTAAACTCGTTCCATTACGCGCAGACAGTTGGTGTGCAGCTACGATAATTTTTCAATAGATACGCAGATGAACAGGATCCTTAAAACCACCTGTTTGTTGCTTATCCGCTCGGATATTTCAAAGGCGTTAAAGAAGAAAATTAAGCAGATTCTGCCCTATTTCGCAGAAGTGAAAAATATCGATTTATCCAACGCATCATGGCGGTTCCGATACGACAGGAATAACCAAACCTATCGGATGCTCATTAACGTTTGCTGGCTTGTCTGGAATGGTCTGCTGCAGACCCAATCAGACGGCAGCGTGCGAATGATGGATTTCCTTGACGAACAGCGGATGCACAGCCTGTATGAAAAGTTCATCCTAGAATATTTCCGCCAGGAACATCCGCAGCTCAGCGCGGCTGCTCCCCATATTCCGTGGAGCCTAGACGACGATTTCGATTACATGCTGCCCACGATGAAAAGTGATGTGGTTCTTTCGTGTGGGGACGCATCACTGATTATCGACGCGAAATATTATTCGAAAACCACTCAAGAACAATTCGACCGCAAAAGCGTCCACTCGGGCAATCTGTACCAAATATTTACCTACACGAAAAACATGCAGGCGGATTTAAGAGATAACCACCGAGTCGCAGGATTACTTCTGTATGCACGGACTGACGATGACACCCAGCCCGATGTGACGTACAAGATGAGCGGTAACGAAATCAGCGTAAAAACACTCAACCTAGACTGCCCCTTCGATTCGATCAGAAAGCAGCTAAACGAAATAGCGCTATCGCTATCCCTGGAAATTTGATCCGAACTCCACCAAAGAAGCTTAAGGCACAGAAGTATTCTTTTTCGATTTCTATTGCCGCCCTTTTACAACATCAAAGATCCGCTATTCGACGACGATTAATTCGTCTTCCCCGGAGCCAGAAGAATAATCCGGATTGCTGAGCATCGTATCCTGAAGAGTCCTTTTAAGCTTGTCACAGCATGGCTTGAACGAGAAGAAGGTCAAGCCACCGCCAATCGCGCCTGCCACTAAAGGAATAGCTTTTTTAAAGAATCCCGCAAAGATCTGTTTGGTCATATTAACGCCAAACCATTTTGAGACCCTTTTAACAATTGGATAAATCGTCCCTTTAGTCAAAGCCTTTTTGAGAAGCTGCTTTTCTACTCCACTAGCCAAGGCTCTAGCCACCGATCTAATAGCGTTATTTGCTCCAGCGACCCCGTACATTACGCCCATGCAGAGAATGAGAGTATTCATAGTCTCAGTGTCAAGGATTTCTCCATTACCGTCGATATCTATCTCAGGAAATCCATATAGATACATGAGTTCTTGAGCGGCTCTAAGCATATATCCGTAGTACTGAATGATGTCTGCAGGAATAGTGGCCACCATAGCAGCGCCGCCAGGAGCTCCAAGAGCCGCAGAAATACCTGAAACCTGAATTCGCTCAAATTTTATGATCGCATCGGCTACTTCATCGACGACTTCAGAAGGCACTTCTGCTTTTGAAGGGTTCGTTTCCACAATCAAATCGACAGTTTCTTTTGAAAACTTGTTTTTAAATTCTTTGCGAAGGAATTTTTCCCTATCGATACGAACGCCAGGAGTTCTCAGACCAAGAATAATTACATCTTCGATATCGATCTGACCGTTACCGTTTTGATCTAATTTATCTATTATGGCCTGCTCTGCTCCTCGCATTGTGTCGACTGTCTTTCCAGCAGCAGAACCAACACCAGTTGCTACGGAAGTAGCTTTTTTACCGAACTTATTGGCCAGATTACGAAAATCTGTTTTCGCCTTCTTCGCTTTTTCGCTGTCTTCCTTGACCATGATTACCTCTACTTCAGCATCCAGTAATTGCTGCCACCAAGTCGCCAATCGGACTTTCTAAGACCAGAGTTTCACCTGTCGAATGGCTTCATAGCAACTAGACATATATAACAAGAATCTACGAGTATCTTTCAAAAAAGACAGCGCCGCTCGGCACACGATCCGGGCGGCGCTACCTTATTTAAAAATTTAGAGTTTTTATTCCCACTCGATCGTGGCCGGGGGCTTGCTCGTCACGTCGAGCACCACTCGGTTGATCTGGCGGCACTCGTTGGTGATTCGGGTGCTGATGCGCTCCAGCAGGTCGAAGGGCAGGCGCGACCAGTCGGCGGTCATGGCGTCCTCGGAGCTCACCGGGCGCAGCACGATCGGGTGGCCGTAGGTGCGGCCATCGCCTTGAACGCCAACCGAGCGGACGTCGGCCAGCAGCACCACCGGCATCTGCCAGACCTCGCGGTCGAGGCCAGCCTTGGTGAGCTCCTCGCGGGCGATCGCGTCGGCATCGCGCAGAATATCCAGGCGCTCACGCGTCACCTCACCGATAATGCGGATCGACAGGCCGGGGCCGGGGAACGGCTGACGCCAGACGATCTCGTCGGGCAGGCCGAGCTTCGTGCCGACAGCGCGCACCTCGTCCTTGAACAGATCGCGCAGCGGCTCAATCAGAGTGAACTGCAGATCGTCGGGCAGGCCGCCGACGTTGTGGTGGCTCTTGATGTTCGCGGTGCCGTCGCCGCCGCCGGACTCCACAACGTCCGGGTAGAGCGTGCCTTGCACCAGGAAATCGACGCCCTTGGTGCCTGCGATCTGGCGGGCGGCGTCCTCGAAACTGCGGATGAACTCGCGACCAACGGCCTTGCGCTTGGTCTCCGGGTCGGTTACGCCGGCCAACGCGCCGAGGAATCGATCGGTCTCGTCGACGGCAACCAGATCAACGCCGGTCGAGACCACGAAATCCTTCTCGACCTGCTCGGCCTCGCCCTTGCGCAGCAGGCCGTGGTCGACGAAGACACAGGTCAGCTGCGAGCCAATAGCCTTCTGAACCAGCGCCGCAGCAACCGCGGAATCCACGCCGCCGGAAAGCCCGCAAAGCACCTTCTTATCGCCTACCAGCTCGCGGATCTTCGCCACCTGCTCGTCAACAAAGTTCGCGCTAGTCCAGGTCTTGGAGCAGCCGGCAATCTCGTGCAGGAAGTTCTCGATGACCTGCTGACCCTGCTCGCTGTGTGCGACCTCGGGGTGCCACTGAACGGCGGCGAAACCGCGCTCGACGTCCTCGAACGCTGCGACGGGCGCACCCTCGGAGGTGGCAAGCTCGGCGAAACCCTCGGGGGCCGCGAAAACGGCGTCACCGTGGCTCATCCAGACCTTCGGCTCGGCGGCCAGCAAATTCAGCAACTTGCCCTCGGCCTTTACCGAGACGCAGGTGCGGCCAAACTCGCTGGTGCCGGTCTGGCGAACCTCACCACCAAGCACGGCGGCCATCACCTGAGCGCCGTAACAGATACCAAGCACCGGGATGCCCAACTCAAATATCTGCTCGTCGAGCTGCGGGGCGCCGTCGGCGTAAACCGACTGCGGGCCGCCCGAAAGGATGATGGCCTTCGGAGCCTGCTCCTTGATCTCGCTAGCGGTGATCGAATGCGGCACGATCTTCGAAAAAACCTGCGCCTCGCGCACTCGCCTAGCGATCAGCTGGGCGTACTGCGCGCCGAAATCTACGACAAGAACAACGTCATGCATGATGGTTTCCTTAAGTTTGGGCTTGTGGCGAAGTTAATTACGCTCAGCGATTTCGGTGTGGTGGCGCACGACCTCGCTGACGATGAAGTTGAGCAGCTTCTCGGCGAACGCAGGGTCGAGGTGTGAATCCTCGGCCAGCCTGCGCAGCCTGGCAACCTGCTGCTTCTCGCGCTCGGGGTCGGCCGGAGGCAGATGCAGGGCGGCCTTCAGCTCCCCCACCTGCTGGGTGATCTTGAACCGCTCCGCCATCAGGTGAATCACCGCGGCGTCGAGGTTGTCAATGCTGTCGCGCATGGCGAGCAGTTCGGCGGGAATCTTCTCTCTCATCCGGCCTCCCGAAATTAGTTGCTGTTGACGATGACGTCGATGCGCTGGAACTCCTTGACGCTGGTATAACCCGTAGTCGCCATGGCGCGACGCAGCGCGCCGACCAGGTTCATCGTGCCGTCGGGAACCATGGATGGGCCGTTCACGATCTCCTGCAGCGTGCCTGCCTGCTCGAAGTGGACGCGGCGACCGCGCGGCAGCGACTCGTGCCAGGCCTCCTGACCCCAGTGCCAGCCCTTGCCCGGCGCCTCGATGGCGCGGGCGAGCGGCGAACCGATCATCGCGGCGTCGGCACCGCAGGCGAAAGCCTTTACGATGTCGCCGGAGTGGCCCATGCCGCCGTCTGCAATAACGTGCACGTAACGCCCACCGGACTCGTCCATGTAGTCGCGACGAGCCTCGGTGGCCTCGGCGATCGCGGTAGCCATCGGCACCTGGATGCCGAGCACCTGCTTGTTGGCCGAAGCAGCGCCGCCGCCAAAGCCAATCAGCACGCCCGCCGCACCGGTGCGCATCAGGTGCAGCGCGGTCTTGTAGCTGGCACAACCGCCGACGATGACGGGCACGTCGAGGTCGTAGATGAACTTGCGCAGATCCAGCGGCTCGGAGGCCGAGCAGACATGCTCGGCGCTGACCGCGGTGCCACGGATCACGAAGAAGTCGGCGCCGGAATTCTGCACGGCGTCGGCGTACTCGCGGGCGTTGCGCGGGCTCAGCGAACCCGCAACCGGCACGTCGGCGGCGCGAATCTCTGCCATGCGCTCCACGATCAGCTCGCTCTTGATCGGCTCGGCGTAGATCTCCTGCATCCGCCGGGTGGCGGTCAGCTGGTCGTCAATCTCGGCGAGCTCGTCGAACAGCGGCTGCGGATCTTCGTAGCGCGTCCACAGACCCTCGAGGTTGATGACGCCAAGCCCGCCCATCTTGCCGAACTCGATGGCCAGCTTGGGGTTCATCACCGAGTCCATCGGGGCCGCGATCAGCGGGAAATCGAAGTCCAGGGCGTCGATCTGCCAGCGCAGATCAACCGTCTCGATGCCTCGCGTGCGCCTGCACGGCACCACCGCGATATCGTCCAACGAATAAGAGCGCCTAGCCCTTTTGCTTCCGCCAATGTCAATCATTATTACCTACCTGTGGCTGGTGTAGTTGGGGGCCTCAACGGTCATCTGGATGTCGTGCGGGTGCGACTCGCGCAGGCCCGCCGAGGTAATGCGCACGAAGCGGCCGTTTTGCTGCAGCTCGGGGATCGTGGGCGCTCCCGAGTAGAACATCGACTGATGCAGGCCGCCGACAATCTGGTAAATCACCTGGCCAAGCGGGCCTCGGTAGGCCACCTGGCCCTCGATGCCCTCCGGGATGATCTTGTCGTTGCTCGTGACGTCGGCCTGGAAATAGCGATCCTTGGAATAGCTCATGTGCTTGCCGCGGGTGGCCATCGCGCCGAGGCTACCCATGCCGCGGTATTCCTTGAACTGCTTGCCGTTGATGAAGACGAGCTCACCGGGGCTCTCGTCGCAGCCCGCGAGCATCGAGCCGAGCATGACCGTGTCCGCGCCGGCGACGATGGCCTTGGCGATGTCGCCTGAATACTGCAGTCCGCCGTCACCAATGATCGGCACGCCCGCCGGCTTGGCCGCACGGGCGGAATCGTAGATCGCGGTGATCTGCGGGACGCCGACGCCAGCCACCACGCGCGTGGTGCAGATGGATCCGGGACCAACGCCTACCTTGATGCCGTCGACGCCGGCCTCAACCAGCGCCTTAGAGGCCTCGTAGGTGGCGACGTTGCCGCCGACGATATCGACGCCCTTGGCTGCCGGATCGCTCTTGATGCGCTTGATCATCTCGAGTTCCGCGCTGGAATGGCCGTGCGCAGTGTCGACGACGATCAGGTCGACGCCCGCGTCAACCAGAGCCATCGCGCGCTCGAAGGCGTCACCCAGAATTCCAATCGCGGCGCCAACGCGCAGCCTGCCCTGGGCATCCTTGGCGGCCATCGGGTACTGATCGGTCTTGACGAAGTCCTTCAGCGTGATGAGGCCGGTTAGCTTGTTGTTGGCGTCAACCAGCGGCAGCTTCTCGATCTTGTGCTTAGCCAGCAGGGCGAGCGCATCCTCGCGGCTGGTGCCGCGCTGGGCGGTGACCAGCGGCATCTTGGTCATTACCTCGCTGATCGTGCGGGTCAGGTCGTGTTCGAAGCGCATGTCGCGGTTGGTGATGATGCCCACCAGAGTCATGTCATCCTCGACCACGGGAATACCGCTGATTTTGTAAGTGCTGCAGAGCTTCTCGGCGTCCTCAAGCGTCTGATCAGGGGTAATGGTGATCGGCTCATCGATCATGCCCGCCTCGGAGCGCTTCACCTGATCGACCATGTGGGCCTGCGCGTCGACCGATAGGTTGCGGTGCAGAATGCCAATGCCACCCTCGCGAGCCATCGCGATGGCCATCCGTTCCTCGGTGACGGTATCCATCGCCGCGCTGAGCAGCGGGACATTCAGCGTGATGTTTTTACTTACCCGACTAGCGGTATTGACCTGACTAGGGATCACGTCCGACATGCGCGGCTGCAGCAGCACGTCATCAAAAGTAAGACCCAAAGTTTGGAACATCTCCGGCACACCAGAAGCAGTGAGATCAGACACTTGGCACCTTCCCGTCTACGCTTATCAGTGCTACCAGTCTAATACGTAACCAGGGGATGCTTGCAGTCAAGCCGCATTCGAAGTTTGCTCAGCCTCAACTGGCTTCGAGACACCGTAATAGACCTCACCGGGCACCGGATCGCCAATCAACTCAGAAACCGTGACAAGGCGATAGCCCAGCTCCTCGAGCTTATCGACCAGCGGTGGCACGGCCTTTGCGGTCGGCTCATGGATGTCGTGCATGAGGATGATTCCACCGGGATATGCCCCGTCTAGTGCCCTCTGCGTCATGATGTTGACGTCACGATTCTGCCAGTCCAGGGTGTCGACGCTCCAAAGCACGAAACTCATCGACTGTGTGGGTGTGTAGGCGTTGAACGAACCGTAGGGCGGCCGGGCCAGGGTCGGCCTTTTACCGGTGGCCTGCTCGATCAGTCGCGACGTTTCGTCCAGCTGCCAGATTGTGGCCTGCGGCCCTACCCGCACGAAGTCCGGGTGGTTGTAAGAGTGGTTGGCCACCTCGTGCCCTTCGTCAACCATGCGTTTGACGGTGCTCTCGTTACCGGGAATGCTCCTGCCCACCAAGAAAAAAGTTACGTGTACGCCACGCTTCTTGAACTCGTCCAGCAAGCCCTCGGTGAACGGGCCGGGGCCGTCGTCGAAGGTGAGCGCGATGCACTTCTCGACGGAACAGTCCGCTGGCTTACGCGAGGTCGGGGTGGGTGACGGGCTCGGAGTCGATACGGGAGTCGCGCTCTGGGTAGCAGTCTGAGAGGACTGTGCGGACTCTGACGGCTCGAGAATATCGCTGGGGTGCTGAGCGCAGCCGGTCAGCAAAAAGATGCAGACCAAAGCCGAAGCTAGTTTGCGCATGTCCCCTCCGCGATTTCCAATAAACCTCTAAAGAGAAGTTTAGAGGCACTATCGACGCGCGGGAAGAGCCTATGGAAACCCGGCTACAAAAGCGGATAGATTTTCTGCACCAGCAGCGGGCTTAGGGTTTCGTCGGAAAGATCCGACATGTCGTTCCACCGAACCTCGGAGATCTCCGCATGCGGGCCGGTATCCTCGGGCACTGGGTCTGGCCAGACAAAAACGTTCGCGGCCACCCTGAACCCCGGTTCGTTTGCCGCCGGCGCTTCGAACTCGCCGAGGAAAACGAGCCGATCGGCGTCCAACTCGAGCCCGAGCTCCTCGGTTATCTCTCGGATCGCGCATTCGCGAGCGCTCTCCCCCGACAACGGCTTGCCGCCGGGATTCATCCACATCTTCGTGCCGCGCTTGCGGACGAGAAGCAGCTCCCCACGCGAATTCCGCAAGACAACCGCGCTCACATGTACTTCAGGCACAAAGAGATTTAACCATTTATTGCGTCAGTTTTGGTTCGACAGCGAGCCAAAACTGACGCAATGCCTAGGCATTTGGGTCGAAGCGCAAGATATCGCCCGGCTGGCAGTCCAGGGCCTCGCAAATTTTATCCAATGTGCTCAAGCGGATCGCTTTTGCCCGGCCATTTTTAAGGATCGATAGGTTTGCAGGAGTGATACCGATCATTTTGGCCAGCTCAGCCACCCCAACCCTGCGCTTGGCCATTACGACTGATAAGTCAACAATAATCATTAGATCACTCCGGCAAGCTCGTCGTTCATCTCTGTCGCCTGGTTTAGCAGCTGAAGCATTACCCACATCAGCGCGGCAGCCAGCCAGCAGCAACACCAAAGCCCAAGCAGCATCAAGAACATGCCAGGCTGCTGTTGGCCGGTGCCAAAGCCAGTTATCAAAATGATTACAAAACACGCCAAGCCCGCGACCAGCAGAGACCAGATAACCATCCAAACGTAAGCCCTAGATCTGGGCTCGAAGATTTTCTTCGCACCAACGAAATCGAGCAAACGCCAGATACCAAACAAAACAACCAGTCCGCAAACTGTAACCAAGCAGGCTAGAACGCTATACGGCATCACCAACCAGGAATACTCGGGATATTCGCTAGCGATTTCTGGGCCAATGACAGCAACAGTGAGGGCAGTAACGCCCACACCACCCAACGCAGCACAGACAATTCCGATACGCAGAAAAAGCCTTATGACGAAGCCGCCCGATGTGTTATTCGAAAAATTCATAAGACAAAAGTACCACGATCACATCGTTTAACAATATGTTTTTATCGATAAACAATCAGTTAGATTGGTGGCTACCTAGAACAAAACTTCGCACTTGCCTGACTTTTTGCGGTAACCCCTCAGAGCTTATTGCGTCAGTTTTGGTTCGACAACGAGCCAAAACTGACGCAATGCCTAGGTTCTGCACTTTGGGCACGGGTGAGCATCGCTTCTAATTCCGCATCTACCTAGAACTTGGTTCACCTGAAAGGCAACCTCGCACGGGCGGTAATTTAC
>CAUPIJ010000010.1:0-59433 GCA_963511305.1 uncultured Propionimicrobium sp. | reverse complement strand
CTAACAGCCTAAACCGGATACTATTTAAACCATCCAACAATCGGGGGACAGTTCAGTTTCCGGCGCCCAATTTTTCATTTTTAGCCACTGCTTTTTACCCGCCCAGCGCGGGGCTGCCCGCCCAGCGCGGTGGGAAATTGTCAGTGGGAGGGTCTAGCCTGGTGGCTATGACTAATGCAGCGAGCCAGATTTCACCAGAGCAATTAGATGTGCAACTCGACCGGGCGTTCGAAGACCTAAAGCACATCGTCACCATCCCCTCGATCAGTTCGCAGAGCGAGCACGACGCTGACGTCGAGGCGGCCGCCGATTGGCTAGTCGAGCAACTGAGCGAGACAGGCATCGACGACGTCCGCAAGGTTCGTGAGGGCGGTAAGCCCGCGGTGCTCGGCCACTACCGGGTCGACGACTCGCTGCCCACCGTGTTGCTGTACGCCCACTACGATGTTCAGCCCACCGGCGATCTTTCGCTGTGGAGCTCCGACCCGTTCGAGCCGATCGAGAAGAACGGCCGCCTCTACGGCCGTGGTCCCGCCGACGACAAGGGCTGCCTGACCGCCCACCTGGCCGTGCTGCGCGCGTTCGAGGGTAGGCCGCCGGTGAACATCACCGTGCTGTTCGAGGGCGAGGAGGAGATCGGCTCGCCGACCCTGGCCAAGATCCTCGAAGCGAACAAAGAGGAGCTGCGTGCCGACTTCTACGTGATCGCCGACTGCGGCAATTGGGCGGAGGGTCAGCCCGCGTTCACCACCACGCTGCGTGGCGTGGCCGACTGCGTCATCGAGGTCAAGACCCTCGACCACTGCCTGCATTCCGGCGAGTACGGCGGCCCACTGCCCGACGCGCTGACCACGCTCTGCCGCCTGCTGGCGACCCTGCATGACGCCGACGGCAACGTCGCAGTCGAGGGTCTGATCGGGTCTGAGGAATGTGCCATTGACTACACCGAAGAGCAGCTGCGCCGCGAATCGCAGGTGCTGGACGGCGTCAAGCTGCTGGGCTCCGGCCCGATCGGTTCGAGGCTGTGGCTGAAGCCGTCAATCAGCGTGATCGGCATGGACACCACCCCGATTTCTGAGTCCGCGAATCTGCTGCTGCCGTCCGCCCGCGCCCGCATCAGCGTCCGCGTGGCACCCGGCGACACCAGCCAGAACGTGCTGGCATGCGTTAAGCGCCACCTCGAGGCGCGCAACGAGTGGGGCGCGCAGCTGAACGTTTACAGCTCCGAGAGCTCCGAGCCGAGCGTGCTGCCCGGCGACGGCGAAATGTATGACCTGGCCATCGAGGCCTGGGAAGAGGCGTTCGGCAAGCGTCCCGTCCCGATGGGCACCGGCGGCTCGATCGGCATGATCGCCGACTTCATGAACGCGTTCCCCGAGGCGTTCGTGCTCGGTTGCGGCGTCTCTGACCCGGATTCGCGAATGCACGGCATCGATGAGTCGCTCTACCTAGATGACTGGCGCAAGACCACGCACGCGCTGGCGATCCTGCTGACGCGGCTGGGGAATGAGGCCAATTAGGTTTAACGCAATTTAATCCGCCGGTGGCAACGCGACTTAGTCACTAGCGCTATTGCGAGTAGAGTTTAGGCCGTGATCGCTCCCGTTATCGACGATGTCCCCCGCGACGAGTGCGGGGTCTTCGGCATCTTCGCTCCCGGCGAGGAGGTCTCCAAGCTGGTCTATCTCGGGCTTTTCGCGCTGCAGCATCGCGGCCAGGAATCCACCGGCATGGCGGTCAGCAACGGGCGTCGCACAATGGTTTACAAGGACATGGGTCTGGTCTCGCAGGTCTTCAATGAGTCCGCGCTGAACTCGCTAACCGGCTACCTCGCCATCGGCCACGACCGCTATTCGACGACGGGCACCTCGGAGTGGGCGAACGCACAGCCCACCTACCGCGAGCTGCCGATGGGCGGCAATCGCAAGGGCGGTCTTGCTCTGGCGCACAACGGCAACCTGACCAACACCGACGAGCTGTCGGCTTGGCTGGAGCAGCGCACCGGCGAGCAACTGCTCAAGAGCCGCATGGATTCCACCAACGACACTCAGCTGGTGACGGCACTGCTGGCCAGTTTTGGCACCGATATAGACGCGGGTTTGAGAGAGGTGCTGCCCAGGATGACGGGCGCGTTCAGCCTGGTCTTAATGACCGAGACCAAGCTGTGGGCTGCTCGCGACCGCTACGGCGTGCGTCCGCTGGTGCTCGGCAAGCTAGACGGCGGCTGGGTGGTGGCCTCCGAGACGTGCGCGCTGGACATCGTCGGAGCCGAGTTCGTCCGCGAAATCACCCCAGGTGAGATCGTTCGAATCGACGAGGACGGTGTTGCCACTAGCACATTCGCCGTCCCGAACCCGAAGGGGTGCATTTTCGAGTACGTGTATCTGGCGCGCCCGGACTCCGTGATCGCCGACCGCCAGGTTCAGATGGTTCGCGAGCGCATCGGCCGACGGCTGGCCATCGAGCATCCGGTTGAGGCTGACATGGTGATGGCGACGCCGGCCTCCGGCGTCCCCGGGGCCATCGGATACGCCAAACAGTCCGGCATCGAATACGGAGCTGGCCTGGTCAAGAACGCCTATATCGGACGCACGTTCATCCAGCCGACCCAGACCATGCGTCAGCTCGGCATCAAGATGAAGCTCAACCCGATCCCCGAAGCCATCAAGGGCAAGCGCGTGGTGATCGTCGACGACTCGATCGTGCGCGGCAACACACAGCGGGCCATCATCAAAATGCTTCGGGCGGCCGGGGCCAAAGAGGTGCACGTGCGCATCTCCAGCCCGCCCGTCACCTGGCCGTGCTACTACGGCATCGACTTCTCCACCCGCGAGGAGCTCATCGCCCCCGATAAGTCCACTGAGCAGATCGCGCGCGAGATCGGCGCCGACACCCTCGGTTACGTGAGCCTGGACGGCATGGCCGAGTGCGTCGACCTGCCAAAGAGCCAGCTCTGCGCCGCCTGCTTTAGCGGAAATTATCCGATTCAGATCCCATCACACGCGCCGCGCGCCTGCGGCGACTAACGCCAGGAGAGAAATGAAGAACGCATACGCCCGTGCCGGTGTGGACGTCGAAGCCGGTGAAACCGCCGTCCAGATGATGAAGAAGCACGTCGCTAAGGCGAGCCGTCCCGAGGTGATTGGCGGGCTGGGTGGCTTCGCGGGATTGTTCGACGCCTCCAAGCTGGCGCAGTATCGGCGCCCGGTGCTTGCCACCAGCACGGACGGCGTAGGCACCAAGGTTGCGATCGCGCAGGCGATGGGCGTCTACGACACGATCGGCTGGGACTTGATCGGCATGCTGGTCGACGACCTCGTCGTGGTTGGCGCAGAGCCGCTGTTCGTCACCGACTACATCTCGTGTGGCAAGTTGATTCCGGAAAAAATTTCCACGATCGTTTCGGGCATCGCGCAGGCCACACACGCGGCGGGCGCGGCGCTTATCGGTGGCGAGACCGCTGAGCATCCAGGCCTGATGGGGGAGGACGATTTCGATATCGCAGGTGCCACCACCGGCGTGGTCGAGGCCGACGAGATGCTCGGGCCAGAGCGCGTCAAGGCTGGCGACAAGCTGATCGCGATGGCGTCGTCGGGCCTGCACTCCAACGGCTATTCGCTGGTGCGCAGCGTTTTCGAGGGCGTGAGCCTGGACAGGGAATACGATGAGCTGCCCGGCAGCCTGGGCGAGGAGCTACTGACCCCGACCCGCGTTTATGCGCTGGACGTCCTCGAACTAATCGCCAAGACCGACGTGCACGCCATGAGCCACGTCACCGGCGGCGGCCTGGCGTCGAATCTGCAGCGCGTGCTGCCGGAGGGGCTGGGGGCCCGCGTCGAGCGCGGCACCTGGGCGCTGCCGGCCATCTTCGAGCTGACCATGTCGGTTGGCAAGCTCAGCCTCGTCGACCTCGAGTCGACGCTGAATGTTGGCGTTGGAATGGTGGCCGTAGTGGCCTCTGACCAGGCCGAACGCGCCGTCGAAGTGCTGGAGGCTTGTGGCGTGCCGTCGTGGGTCTGCGGCGAAATCGTCGTTGGCAGCGAGGTCGAGTTGGTGGGCGAATACTGCGCCAACTGAGGCTGAAAACCCAAAATTTTTGCTCAACCCTTGTATCGGCGTTGGATACCTTGCCATGTATTGGGTACTCTAGGAACCACGAAAGATTTATCAGATTCCGCGGCATAGCCGCGAGGGACAAAGCGAGGAGGTCGACCCGATATGGGGCGCGGCCGACAAAAGGCAAAACAGACAAAGGTAGCCCGGAGCTTGAAGTATCGCTCCGTTGAACCCGATCTTGCCTCACTCGAGCGAGAACTACGAGGCGAAAAAGAACCGGTTGAGAACAGCTATGCCGACGTACCACCGCAGTACGCCGATATCGCTGCTAAGTACAACCAGTACTACGACGAGCACGACGCCTACGACGACTGACATCGTCGCCGTTAAACCGTTAAGCAAATGTGGGTCCCAGACGATTTTTTGGACGGCTTTGAGAAGCTGTCATGGCCAATTGAAGGGGCCGAGTTTGCCGAGGGTGAGCCGACGGATAAGCCGTTGACGGCAACCTTGGTTAGGCGAAACGCGCCTAGCCAAGATCGTGCTGTGCTTTATGTGCACGGCTGGAATGACTACTTCTTCCAGCGTGAGCTGGCGGATTTTTGGGCCGGGCTTGGCTTCGATTTCTATGCCATCGACCTGCGTCGATACGGCAGGAACCTGACGCCCGGTCTGTTCGCCGGTTACATCACCGATCTGCGCGATTACTCCACCGAGATTGATGACGCCTACGTGCGCATCCAGGAGGAGGGGCATTCGAAGATCACCCTGATGGGTCATTCGACGGGCGGCCTGATCGCCAGCCTGTGGGCGTCCGAGGCGCCGCACCTGTTGAACGGCCTGGTGCTGAACTCCCCGTGGCTGGACATGGCCGGCACGGACATGCTTTGGTCGGCGCTGTCGCCGCTGGTTTCGTCTGTGGCGTTTCTGCAGCCGACGACGTCTTTGAAGATGGAAGATTACGGCACCTATAGCCGCACCCTTCAGGAGACCGGCAGCTGGGGGATCGATCTGGACTACAAGTCGAACGAGGCGTTCGCGGTGCGCTTCGGCTGGGGTAAGGCCATTCTGGAGGGCCACGACCGTGTTGCCCATGGGCTGAGCATCGACACTCCCGTGCTGTCGATGATGAGCACGAAGTCGATGAGCCAGGCCAAGGAATGGAACCCCGAGTTCCTGCACGCGGACACCGTTCTGGACGTCGACAACCTGGCGAAGGCGTCGGTGAAGCTGGGTGATCTGGTGACTGTCTGCAGAATCAAGGACGGCATCCACGACTTGGTGCTCAGCGAGGCCCCGGTGCGCAAGGTGGTTTACGCGAGGCTGAAGCACTGGGTCGAGGCGTATCTGTAAACCTCTAGTTTTGGCCTCGAACGCTTCGTTGCCGGGAAGCGCCGAAGACATATTTAGCGATGCTCATACATTGGGCTGGGGCAGTCGTGTACACCTGTGGATCGGGAACTCGGAAACCTGTTAGGTGGGATCGGCCTGCCGTGCGGCTGGAACGAGTGGTGACTTCGTCGCGGAAGGGCAGAAACTTTCTTGGGTTCAGCTGATGCCGTCTTGTTCCAAGCGCTGTTTTCCGGTTGAGGTCGGAAAATCCTAAGCGAGTCAGATTTAGTACTTGGCTGTCTTTTCGTTTAAGCTGTTCTAGTTGTCTCAGACGACGCGCCTATAGCTCAGTTGGTAGAGCAGTGGACTTTTAATCCATGGGTCCAGGGTTCGAGTCCCTGTGGGCGCACCGGCTTAGGTTCTGACGCAAACCCCATCAACACCTGCGGGGTTTGGATCATCGCCAGGCATAAACCCTTTTGCCGCGTCGTTTAGCCAGTCATCTTCGTAGCCATTTCTTTTAGCGATGATCTCTGCGCACTCGCGAATAACTGGAGCCGGAGCAAATACCGCACCAATGTCTCTAGTTGCGCGGCTGTCATCATAAACCAACGACATTGCCGCACCACCGACAATGAACAACTGTCCGCTATGGCCCGACTTGCTCAGTTCATCGGAAAGATCAGAAATGAGTTTTCTAGCTGGTGGCGATCGAACTTCTGGCTCATTTTAGGCTCGCGATAAATCTTGTTGTGTCACAAAGATATTTCGTTGGCGGAAAACTGCCGGAGAGCCGGTTTTAGCATCTTCGTGGAAGAGCGCGTTATCGTCTGGAAACCACGGCGACGAAAGGAACCTTTCATCACTCATCGCCCACTGCGGAGTGCTCCAACCGTCTCTATCTGCTAGCCATTGACATAGCGCGGCCAGTGCGGCGTCGATTTCCTGAGATCCAGTCAGGCCAGGTGCGTCAGCGAAAACTCCTTTAGCCACAGCCACCCCGGCACGTTTAACCGTAGAGGTGTAATCATCTAACAGCTGCAGTACCGTGTAACGCCAGCACTCATCTAGCGTTAAACCTGTTTCCAAATCTTGCTTACAGACAGCTGCCGCCTGCTTCGCGGTATGGCGAATTTCTGTACTTCCCCTACCGCAAGGCTCGTCTGTCAAAGAGCGGCTATATGAAATCAGCTCACTAACGCTCATTAGCTCAGACATGCTTGAATCTCACCCCACTTTTATCCGTTAGGAAATCTTCTTGCTCCACCAGTTCCCCCGAAGCTCACTGAACCTGGATTCCCAAAGCTCTACGATGCGTCGGTCAAGGTTTAGTTTCGGCCAAATCTCAATCAGCCTTTGAGGATTCAGATACTTGACTAAATCTTCTTTAGTTCCCTCGCTTAGTACAGCTTGATAAGCAATACAGCACCCGCTCGTTGTGCTTATATCGTAGGTTCGCTCACCAGGAACCCAGCGAAGAGTCAAGGGCAACTGCAAAACACCACTGTATCGCCCAGATAACTCTTCAAGACGATCAACGGCGAAGTAAGGTTTAAGCTCTCTGTAACGCAACTGTGAAGACATGTTTATATCCCGCTTAAACAATCCGCTTGCTACTTAAAAATAACATGCGTAGGTTACTTCTGAAATAGCTACATGCTTGCTATCGGCTTAGTGAATAGTCGCTGCGAGTAGTTTCTTGCGGGTAGTCGTAGTCGTACTGATAGTTATGGGTTTGCCGGGTAGCGTCTTTGGGTACGTAATGGCTGATTTTGTCTCAGTCGATCTCGCGGTTAGCGTATTTAGCTGCGGTATCTTGCCAGTCAGTGAGCGATGGCTGCTCGGTCTTGTGTGCTTTTCGATCATCTCGGGCTGGTGTTTTAATGCTTTGGGTTGTTTCAGCCTGCTCCCTGGCAATACGAAACAGACGATTCAGAACTGTTCAAACCAAACCCGCTACTAATCGGGCTAATAGGAATACTGGCCGCAGCACTAATAGTTGCGGCAATACTTGCCGCTCGTAACAACGCTGCACTTTCTGCCACCCCCTCTCCAAGTCTGATAACAGTTACAGCCACACCAAGTGCTAGCCCGCAACCAAAAGAAACACCATCGCCTGAACCAGAACCTAAAGAGGAAACACAACAACCAGAACCACCAGTCCCAGCTCCTCAGCCAGTACAACAGTACAGCCCGCACCTCAACAGCCCCAGATACAACAACCTGCCCAGCAGCAAGCGCCTGCACAAGCTCCAGCGCCAGCCGGAGGCCCGCCAGCGGTATACGGCGTATCATGTGTGCGCTCAGGCCAAACCATCTCAGCGACAGTGAGCTTCAACTCCGGGGGACTAGGCGGAACAGTAAGCGCAAGCATAGGGCCAGTACCCCTATCGACTTCATTTGTTGCAGGATCGACAAGCGCATCACTATCGGCAACAATCTCACCCCATCCGCAAACATGCTCAGTCACGATCAGTACTGCGGCAGGATCATCAAGCGGATCGGCTATGAGTAGTTAAGCAGCTTAATCACTGCAATCAGAATAAAGTGGGATTAATACTCAGGATGGATCTAATAAAAAGTTCAGGTCCTCAGCGAGAACCCGACGACAACGCTTCCTCTCGGACTGATCGTATAGAAGTGCTAACTTCTTTGGCTCTACCAAAGTTAAGTTTTCTGAGCGAAAAGGGCTACAAGACATTGTGATTTTAATTTCTTGGTATTTATAAACCAGTTCTTGGCAAATCTGCTCCTTTGAAGTTAGCGCTAGGGGTCAATCGCATATAGTTGAATCATGGCCACTGTTGAACATTTAGCGCAGATACTGGCTTTGACCCGTATCAGTAACCGGGAGGTGACTCAGCCTCAGCGGGTAATTGCTTTGCTAGATAGTGGTGTGGAAGGCGCGTTAGAGCTTGTCGATCCGAATGTGTTGACTCCGCAGGTAGAAGTTTTTGGTCAAGCTCGAGCAGACATAGGCTCATGGCTAGCTGATGGTATTCAGATCGTCTCTGTCGAAGATGATTTATATCCTCACCAGTTAGCTCAAGTCCGTGAGGCTCCTGCCTTGATTTATTGCCAAGGTGAGCTTATAGCTGAGGATCGAGCGGTAGCTGTCGTTGGGTCTAGAGACGCTTCCTCAAGAGCATTAGTTAATGCGCGAAGAATATCCCATGAGTTAGTAGCTCAGGGCTACACGGTTGCTAGTGGTCTAGCAGCTGGCATAGATACTGCTGCGCATAAAGCCGCGTTGGAGGTGGGTGGGCGTACCGTAGCGGTCATGGGCACAGGTATCTACAAAACTTACCCAGTCACCAATATCAAGCTGCGCCAAGGTATCATCGAACGTGGTGGTCTTGTCTTGACCCAATTCGAGCCGAACCAAGGCCCAACAAAGTTTACTTTCCCGATGCGTAATGCAGTAATGTCTGGCTACAGCCTTGCGACAATTGTTGTCGAAGCAAGTGAACATTCTGGAACAAGGGTTCAGGCGAAAAAAGCGCTACTTCACGGCAAAAACGTGATTCTGCTTACGCCAGTAGTTGAACAAACCCAGTGGGCAAAAGACATGCTCGCCAACCCTGGTGTCTATCAGGCGCACGACATGGCCCAACTTCGTGACATCCTTAGCCAGATCGAAGAAAACCACAAGATTCTAGCGGCTGTCTAACCATCTGCTATGTCAGGTAATAGTTCTTGGAGCCAGCTTGAGCAAGTACTCTTCCAGACTGCCGGACTGATCTTAAAGCCAGCAGTCCCGGATCAGGTAGCGGTGTGCATTAAATGCCGTGGCGCTAGAAACTACGGCTACCAAACTTGCTATAATTGCGACCCAAGTTCTGGCTGTGATTTGGCAGGGTTTTGTACTTACGCTGTGCAAAGTTCGCAGATGATGCGCTTCATGTATGACTACAAACGCCAACCAAGCTCACGCGCTAGCGATGCAGCTATAAACACAATAACTGGTTTAATGGTCAGTAAAATATCGAGGCATCTTGGCTGCTGTGAAAAGATCGCTAACCAGAAACTGCGCTACTGGACTAATATGCCCTCCACCAAAAACGAAGCTAACAAACATTCTCAGAACCATCCTTTATACAAAATGGTTTACCCGATCATTAATCAGCTATACCCCCACCTGGCATATTTACCAATCTTTGCAAGGGAATCGGCGCTCAAAGATTCTCGAAGGTACAGCCCAGAATTATATGAAACCTTGAACCGTCCATCTGGCCATGTGCTGCTAGTTGAAGACACTTGGGTGTCAGGAAATCATGTTGAGTCCGTAGCGCAGATGTTGAAAGATTCAGGCGCTAGCGCAGTTTCTACTCTCTGCATTGCAAGAGCAGTCAATCATGGTTATGGAACCGCAAATGAACTAATTAAACACATCGAAGAAGAATCTCAAGTATTCGCCCCCGATATCTGTCCGTGGACAAATAGCGGGGTTTGTCCTTAACAAGTCGCCACACGATATCCGGCTACCTCGACATTTATCACCTCCTACAGGCGGCGGCATGCCGTCTAGGTCAGTTAGGAAGCTGTGTAGATTAGTGTTTTTTAAGTTGGGGCGGGTACATCACCGTCTCAGTCTGGCCTATAAAAATTTGGTTTCACGCCCAAAATTCGCCCGCCAGTTGATGCCTCGGATTCTCCGCACACTGGTAGGGCATGGAAAAAATATTTTCACTACTTTTCGTGTGTTTAGAAATCGCTTCATTTTGGGTGGAACTTCGCTCAAAACTGCTTAGCGGTGAGCCAATTTCTAAGATGTTGGCCTGGGCTGTATTGCAAGCAGTACTAATAGTTGCAGACTTTGCGTCGCCATCGCCTTGTGTTGGAATCATTATCGTTAAGGTTCTAGCGCGCATTGTCATTCTTGTGCTCGAAGACAAGGGCAAAGGTAACCCACCAGATAACGAATGACCTCGCTGACTTGCCTGAACGCCACTACTGTTTTGGGTGCCTATAGTGATAGCCCTGGTAGTTCTTGTTCTGGCGGCTGATGTTCGAATAATCGGTCGGGTTGCTGTCTTTGCTCGGGGTGTCGGGCGATTTGGTTCCAGTCAACCTTGCTGCGGGTGTATTTCGCTGCCAGTTCTTGCCAGTCGTAGGCGGTTTGCTTGGGCGGTAGCCATACTTTCGCTGAGTTCTCTACGTCGCTGGTAAAAACGTCTAGCGATTGCTGGTCTTGGTCTAGTTCTAGAGTGTGCGCTATTTCTTGGGTGGCGAATTTTCTAGATTCTTGGGGTAGGGGAGCTAATATCTGTACTGCTTTCTTTTGTAGCGTTGCTAGCTGGTTAGCATCTAGTCCTTGGTTATCGCCGTGGCTTAGGTTCTGCTGTATGTACTCGTTCTTTTGCCGCTCGACCAGAGTAATCGCGCTAGGCGATAGAAGATTGCTCGTTTCGAGCTGAGCTGAAAGAAGTATTGGGTTTACTTTGGCTGCTTCGGCTGGGTCTTTAGCGTCGATGAGGTTTAAGCCGCGTGGGTCTGCTCCTGCGGCTACTAGGAGCTGGTAGTCGCGGGCCGCGGCTTTCTGTCCTGCGGTGTCGTTGTCTGTTGCTAGGACTAGGAGAGGGTTTTCAGTAAAGCGCTTTGAGAGTTTAGGTACTTGAGCTTGTGTTAGGGCGGTGATGGGGGTGTCCGTAGCTGTTCGGCGTAAAAGGGGTGCCGTCTATTTGGCTGTCCAGCTAGACGGCACACGAGATTGTCTAAATTCGATTACTAAGTTGTTTCACTTGGCGAAATGCCAAGTTTGAGGTTCAGGGCGGCTAGGACTTTGGCTACTGTCTGCCAGGACGGGTTGCCGGTTTCAGATAGTGACTTGTAAAGCGATTCGCGTCCTACCCCTGCTTGCCGAGCGATGCTAGCCATCCCTCGCGCTTTAGCGACATCCCCTAATGCTGCTTGCAGAATTGTCGGATCATTTTCTTCAAGAGCCGCGTTTAGGTAAGCGACCACGTCCTCTTGAGTTTCCAGATACTCGCTCGCGTCCCATGAGCTAATCGTTGTCACCATTTCCCCTCCGCGATAATCTCGATTGCCAAAGTCTTTGCTTTCTTGATGTCTCTAGGCTGGCTTGATTTTTCTCCACCTAGAAGCAGCAACATAATCTTGTCTTGCTTGGTTAAGTAATACAGCCTGTAGCCAGGCCCAAAGGTGAACCGCATCTCCATCACGCCACCACCTACGGGGGGTAGCGTCACCAACCACCTTCCCGGCTTGCAGGCATCTTTTGAGGGCGATGTTAATGCGTGCCCTTACGTTCACATCTTTCAGTCTTCGAAACCAGCGTTCGTAGTGATTTGTTTTGCTGATCTCTATAAAACAAGTGTATCCCGTGGGATACGGGAGGTCAAGGCGGCATTACTTTCCATCAGTCGCTTTTAAGCTCGGCTCGGTGCTGCCAAATGGATGACCTCGCGTAATCTGTCATCTGGAAATGCTATGTATATCTGCGTAGTGTCCGGGGATTCGTGCCTTAGGAGAGTCTGTACGGTTAGCAGGTCGTGTGTCTGCTGCCAGATTGTTGTTCCGAACCTGTGTCGCAGTTGGTGAAGAGTCCATCGTCCATCTGTTAGTTTTTTTATCATCTTTCCGATGTGGCCGGGTGTGATGTGCTTTGAGTTGTCTGGTTGTGACGGGAATACCCATCCTTGTTTCCAGCTGAGTCGTTCGGCCATTGATTCTGTGATTGGCAGGATTCGTTCTTTGCTGCCTCTACGCCTTCCGGGAAGGCTCTGGCAGTTGCGAGAGTTGATAGTACCGGGTCGTCACCGTCGCAAAACTGTAACCGGCAACTATCAAATAATTTGTGAACGCCTTAAGCGGGTCAACCCAAGAATCAGGAACAAGCACCATTAAGGGATCATAGGCTTAATTCCGCATGTGAGAGCGTTTGAACTCGCACTTACTCGGTGCGGCCGATTTCTCCGGTTTCTTGCCATGAGTGAGGATGGATTTCATCTAGGCGTGTAGTTCTGCTGCTAGCTTGCTGGTGGTAGTCGGCCAGGGCTGGATTAAAAGCCTCAGAAACTACATGCATTGCGGTATCGAAATCAGTGAGTTCCTTGTCGGTTCCTTTAGTTTTTGAAACAACTTTGTTGTACTGAGCAGGCCAGTATGGCGAAGGGGCTATGAATTTTTCAGGGAGATTTAGATTGCTCCTAGTGAGGGCTTCTTGGCATATCGCTTGAGCCAGTAGCTTTAGATCGAATTCTTTTGTTTTACCTAGTAAAGCTAGGTCGTAAAGATCTCTGAAACGTGTTGAGGCCTGATTTGCATGGCTTTCATATAGCGCGCAGATTTTATCTGCAATCTGATTTTCTATGGGATACATGCGTAGTTTTAAATAAAAATTGTATCCAGGCACAACCGCTTGATCTCCACGCGAAAGTATTTGAGTTCTTGGTGTTTGCGCTAGCGGTTGAGAATTGGTCACATCTATTGAGAAGCTACCTACATCCAGCATTGATTCGCCGTAAAGGATCTTTGTGTGTAGTTTCAAAGTATTGACATTTTCAGGTGCCGTGTTTTCTGGCATTTCGATTCGGTAAGTGTATCTTCCGACTTTTTGCCCGTTCATTAGCTCTACGAGTTGAGCGCCATCTTTGAGTAGATTATTTCCCTTGGGCTTTATCAGATCAAGGTCGCGGGTAGTTCTGGTGCTGATACCTCGCAGAACCATTCCGGTGCCGCCTTTAAGTATCCACTGGTCTGAAAGCTGACAAAGGCGATCGCAAAACAAAGCTCGATGGAAGAGAGTGTAGGAAACATTAACATCTGTGTTTCGGCGTTTGGCATCATTTGCCAATAACCTTCGTACTGATTGGTCGCTTGCAGGTTCGGCTAACTCAGGAGCGAGTCTGCTTAGGATTTTCGATTTAGATACATCACCGTTTGTGAGAATCTTTTTGTTAAGCGCATCGAATATTGCTGAACGTAGCTGCTGGTCGTCCCATCTGTTGGTCTTGGCTACATCTTCTAGGCTGCGACGCGGGCTTGTTACCGCTAGGGAATCGACATAGTGGATTGTTTTACCAGGAAAACTGGCGGTGTGTATTTTTACGTTTTCTTGTCTTGTTTGTCTTCTTTGAGGCGAAGTGAAATAAATTTCTGGGCTGAGAAAATCTCCAATACCCCAAATAAGGCAAGCGCTTTCATGTGAGACGGCTACCGGAAAAGGATCGTCTAAGCGTTCAGCAGCAGTTTTTTCTGGTTCAAAAGCTAGCCAATTTGCCTTTATCTCAATAGTTTCTCCTGCTGGCCAACCTGGCATCTGGTATACGCCTTCTCTGATACGCCAGAAACCTAAAGACTCGGCAAGTCTAGATAGCTGCATTTTTGAAAAACCAACTCGCAGGGCTTGTGCCGTAGTGAACAACCCCCACTGGCCAACAGAAATTCTATTCAACGCCTCTAACTGATCAACCCTATCCATACTGCAAAAGTAACATACGGGTGTTACTTTCGCAGTAATAATAATGTCACGCTCTCGCGTTTTGCGCGTGACTACTTACATAGGGATCTGGGTAACCCATAGTCTTATTCAAGTAGGATCATGGGCTGAAGGTCTTCAATATGCTACTCGCGGTGATTATGCTCTCGCTAGCTTCATAGGTCGATGCTATGGTCACCGCTTTGTGTCTCCTGCGCAGGGTAGTCATATTCGTACCGGTAGTTGCGGGTTTGTTCGGTTTCATTGGCTTCTGGTGCGTATGTGGCTATTTTCTGCCAGTCCACCTGGCGGTCTGCGTATCGATTGGCGGTTTCTAGCCACTCAAAAATGGCATACAAGAGCAGCATCCCAGCCAAGGCGGGAAGCGCGCAACCGCAAGAAGTCATCTCAACAACATAAGCGGGTCACCCCCCCAGGCACGGGGACAGTATCATTTTAGCGCGAAAGAACTTACTGAAACTTCTACGTGATGCCTGAGAAAGCTGGATCGCTATGAATGGAAAATGCGGCTTTGATTTGATATATATTTTTCTTGCAGGAGATCCCCGATCTATCTGAACAACGTTGTTCGGGACTTTTAACCCATGGGGCCAGGGTTCGAGTCCCTGTGGGCGCACCGGTTTAGGTTCTGACGCAAACCCCATCAACACCTGCGGAGTGGTAGAAAACCATTCCGCTAGTACGTCAAGCTCGTCGAGCGTAAACGGCGTAAGCATATTTAATTTTCTCTCAGCTTGGCTTCGCGTTAAGCCAAGCATGTGGCCCAAATCGGCTTGCTTAAGCTTAAATCTTCCCCTTTATGTAAGCTTTGAAAGTAGAAGTAGCAAAAGCTGTCAGTTGAGAACCTGTTTCGAGTGCTTTATTTCCCTACGGCAAGTTTTTGGGCGCGCTGAAAACTTACTCCAAGCAATTCACCTATATCTCTGTAGGGGAGTCCCCGCGAGTATAGTTCGGCTGCTGCATTAGCAAGTTTTTGACTCGCTTCCTTCTGGGCTTCTTCGGCATGTGCTCGCGCTGTTTTAGCTTGTTGAGATATTGAAGCAAGCTCCCCAGTGGCTTGAACTTCGACCTCCGCATTTTCGGGATCTTCTTCAAATTCTGGAAAAAGTTGTAGACCTTCTCGAACAAGATCGGGGATTTGGCTTAGCCGCTTCGCCATGGTGAAAAAACCGGGGACTTCTTTTACCTCTACCGTCCACCAGCCTTCGTCTCTGGTTGCAGTCGCTGTATATCGGCCCATAACTATTCCACTCCAATCTGCTTCAAAATCTTCTTAGCGAACCTGTCGGGTATCTCTCGGTGGCGTGGGATGGTGGTATATGACTCACCTATCCAGACCCTTGTGTGGTTGGCACCCTCAACTATCCGCAACTCCTCGCCCCTTGCCAGCGCGTGCTGGCGAATCTTCTTTAGAAGGTCCACTCTTTTAGTCATAAAAATAGTCTACTCAGTGAGACTTATTCAAGTCAATAGCAATTGACTTGAATAAAGGGAAATTAATTTTGCCCTACTGCGTGTGCGTTCGATTGCTCTTCACGGAGACGAGATATTGCCATCTGTTGTGCATTTCTATTTGAGTCTTCTGAGGTTTAGTCAGACAGTTTTGGCTGAATGCTATTTGCGTGACATAGCTTGTCTGGCCACTTCAAGTAGCCGTTGAGTAACTAGATGATCGGTGTACCGGTTTGTCGCGTCTTCCTAAGTTTTAGGAAGCTTCATCGATGTTGGATCTTTCGTTTTAGGTGAAGACGAGAAGGCCGGTAATTAAATGCCATTCAAAGCCTGGCCACAGTAAATACACATCTAAGGGCGGCATAGTTTGACCAGAAAAACGCACGGTGACGTGCCTAACCCAACCAAAGGAAGAACGTGTCATTTGTAGGTCGCGCTTGGCGTTATGTCGCCAGAAAGAGAACAAAGTCGACAATTATCTTTTTGATTTTGTCAGTGCTATTCACAGCACTGATCACTGCCAACGCTGTTAGCAGTGCAGCCAATAAAAGCGGTGCAGAACTGACAGGGAAAGTTGCTCAAGGATTTACGCTGTCGAACAACTACCAGGCCAACATGGGTACTTCTCGTGGTGGCGGTGTCGTCAAAGCTGCCGACATCGAAAAGATCGCAAATGTGCCAGGTGTCGAGCGTCATGTCGAAAGGCAGAACGTTTTTGCAGACCTGGTCGATGCGAAAAACATTCGCCTCGACTCTCAAGACCTAGACCCAGACAAAGAAGAAAAAATTGGTAACGCAGTTCAGGTTTGGGGAACCTCCGATTCAGAGCTAGATAATAATTTCCGCAGCGGAACTATCAATTTGGTGGCTGGGCGTGGCCTAGTCAGAGGCGATAAAAATAAGTCGCTAATTCACGAGGACCTGGCTAAGGCTAACGGTCTGAAGATAGGCGATAAGTTGAAGCTCAAGGGCAATATTTATGACGCAGACAACGTCAAGCAGGCTACGCAAACCGTAGAAACCGAAATTGTTGGCATATTCAGCGGCAGCAACGACGGCAAAATCTCTGTGCGCTTCGAGCATTACGCGAATACGGTTTATACAGACCTGGAAACGTCTAGCCAGATTTATCAGTCCAGTCCATCGGACGCGAATTATCAGGACGCCACATTCTTTGTGGCTAAGGATGCCAAGTTTGACGATGTCGTTAAAAAAGCAGGCGAACAAAGCATCGACTGGAGCAAATTCCAGCTGGCAAATAGCAATCAGTACATGTCAGGAATTACCAACGCTGTGGATGCAGTCAGCTCAACGATGAATTCGGTGACGATCGCGACCGTTGTCTTTGCTGCAATAGTTCTTTCACTGGTGCTGATTTTGTGGCTCAATGACCGCAAGAAAGAAACCGGTGTGCTGCTATCGATCGGGACGAAGAAACTTAGCATAGTGGCGCAATATCTGGTGGAGCTCGTCATAACCGGCGTCTTCGCTTTCGCATTTGCCTGTCTGCTCTCGTCGGTGGTTGCCCAAGGCATTGGCAGCTCTGTGCTGTCTTCGGTAAATGAATCCGCAAAACAGCAGCTGGGGTCAGGAATGAATCTGAGTGGAGGCATGGAATCATCTGCAGCTGCAAAGACTCTTGACGATATATCCGTGGCGCTCGGTGCTCAGACCTTAATTCAGCCGGGGCTGATTGGCGTTGGCGTGATTATCATTTGCGTCGCGATTGTTTCTGCCGTGATGCTTCGTAAATCGCCACGCGAATTGTTGGTGAATATCCGATGAGGAACCAATTAACCAAGCTCGCTTGGCTTTCGGTGCGCCGTAGGCCGACTCGAAGCCTGCTGCTTTTTGCGATTATGGCCGTGATCTTTACCGCACTGGTTGCGCAGGTCGGCGCCAGGGACATGATGGCTGATGTCCGAGGAGCAATCAAGCAAAATGTCGGTGCTGGATTCAGCGCCCACGGCGAAAATCTCGCGCAAGCTGATGCGGATGAAATTGCTAAGCTCGCTGGGGTTAAACAAGCGAGTTACGAGAAACAACATTTGGTCGACGTCGAGGGTGCCAAACCAGTCACCGGTACTGGCGGTGTTCAGCTAGATGCCGGCGGTGAGAGCAAAATGTCCCTAACCGGCCTATCTGATGTGATGCTGCAGCCAGAATTTGCCTCAAAGATTTATCGTCTTGAGTCCACTGTGGGCGAAATACCCGAGGACGGCGCGCTCGTACATAAAGATTTCGCCGACCAAAATGGCTTGCAGGTAGGCGACAAGATTCAGGTTGTAAATGACGGCAAGGCGCTGTCTTTGACACTTACTGCGCTGTTTAGCGGTAAGAACGAAAATCGATCGGGGATGCCATTTGAGGCCGCCGAAAACCAGATTTTCACCAATCTTGCCGCAGCTAACAGTCTTTCTGCCGATAAGAATTTGAGTGCCGCGAGATATTTGGTCGACCAACCAGACGACCTAGAAAACATCGTGAGCGAAGCCCAAAAAATCAACCCAGGCTTGCAGATTGAAAGTAACGGGCAACGTTTCAGCCCGGTTCTTGAATCTATCGCCAAGGTGGAAAAGATGCTTGGGGCTCTGGCCATCGGAGCAGGAGCAGTAGGAGTAGCTGTGCTCGGGCTGAGTCTGGTCTTTTGGCTGCGCGGACGGGTTACAGAGATAGGTGTGATGCTTGCCTTGGGCAGATCGAAATTTAAGATATTCGCGCAGTTCGTCGCCGAGTTGTTCCTGCTATCGCTGCCAGCGAGTTTGCTGGCTGTGCTGATCGGTGGGGCGCTTAGTGGGCAGCTCGCCGAAAGGATCTTCACTATCGCTAATGTTCCGCAGCTCAGTGCCAGCGATGTTGGTTTGGAAGTCCTTTCCGTCGCTGCCGCATTGGGCGTGGGCTATTTAATTGCCTTTTTAATTTTGACTTGCGCTAGCGCAATAATTCTTCGCCAGTCGCCGAGGGCGATTCTGGCTAAAATGAGTTAGGAAAAATATGTCTATTCTTCAGCTTGATAACGTCACATACGCCTTTAAAGGCACCACCTCAAGGATTCTTGACCAGGTAAATGCGTCCTTTGAAAAGGGTAAGTTCTACTCGATTCTGGGAGCCTCCGGCGCAGGCAAGTCAACTTTGCTGAGTCTGCTGGCTGGCCTTGATAGCCCGACAGAGGGACGGATCCTATTTGATGGCCGCGATATCGCCGAAAAAGGCTGCAGCCATCACCGCAAGGAGCAGATTTCCCTGGTTTTCCAAAATTACAATTTGATCGAATACCTGACACCGCTGGAAAATTTGCGTCTGGTCAATGGCAAAGCCAAGCCGCAGACGCTTGAGGCTCTTGGGTTATCTGCAGATCAGGCGAACCGCAATGTGCTTCAACTGTCCGGTGGTCAGCAGCAGCGGGTGGCGATCGGTCGGGCGCTGGTTTCTAAGGCGCCGATCATTCTTGCTGACGAGCCAACTGGCAATCTGGATGAAGAGACAGCAGAGGACGTGACACAAATTCTGCGTAACGCAGCCCATGATCAAGGGAAATGCGTCATCGTCGTCACCCACTCAAAACAGCTCGCTAATGTCACTGACGTAAAACTAAGACTAAAAAAGCGCAAACTTTATAAAGAGGATTAGCCGATTCAGGTTGTAGGAGGAGTATGCACCTACAACCTGCCTTGGTGCGCAAGTTAGGGAGTGCATCGGGAAAATAACATTGTTAAAGACCAAGTCGCTCAGTCAGAAGAACAGCTGGGCTTGGTGTTTTGTAGCTTGCAGATGAATGTCAGCAGAGACCAGTTGCGATCTCTAGTGTCCATGGTGTTCCAGAGAGAACGATAAGTTCCATGCTTCGTAGAGCAGGGGTGCATTGCTAGCAGGCAGAAAAACCTTATATAGATATTCACATAAAACAGTTGTGTTGCTTGGTCTTGTGCCAAGCGACACAACTGTTTTGGAGAGCGGTTTATTTAGGTGCTGAGCTGAAATTCTTTTCTATTACGATGATGACATCAGCCGGATCTGATTCGATCTCAGGAAATAGGGACAACTCTTCTTTGGTGAGTTGTGGTATCTGACTAATTCTTTTTGACTGTGTGGAGAAGCCAGGTAACTCTTTAACCTCTACGGTCCACCAGCCCTCCTCGTGAGTTGCTACCGCTGAATATGTGCTCATCATTTGAAACCTGAATTAAAACACGTGGTTAACTACGTGGAAACAAGCTGACCAGCGCGCTGATAAGAAATATCCATGACTTGACCAATCTCGCGAAGCGTAAAACCTTGGTCTTTCAAAGACTTTGCAGCTTGTTGAGAAGCCAGCATTGCCATCTCATTGGCTTTGTCGGCCTCTTCCTTGTGCCTTTTAGCGGCTTCATATTTTTCCGTGAACGTATTTGGCAGTTTAGGGACTACGCAAATGTCGAAGCTATCTGCATCAAGGCCAGTAACGTATGCAATAGGTTCGCGCATGTCTTCTGCAGCTTGTGTTAAACGCCGCACCTGTGAAACTCCAACGCCGTCGCAAACGAGCGTCCACCATCCAGTAGGGGTGCGTTCTGCAGTAATAATGAAAGTTTTACGACTCATCTCCACCATCCCTTTCCAAAAACCTCGGCGAACTGATCAAAGAAAGCGTGTGCAGTCACATTGTCAATCTCGTTATGGCGCTTAAGTGTTCGCGAAACTCCGTTAACGATGATGGCTTCATGCTTGGTCAGCTGCACGGTCTGATAGCTGAACCCGCGACGCTTAGCCTCGTCCTTGATCTTTTTGAGCACCGACTTTCGCTTCACAGATTAATTCTAGTCAGAATAGACAAAGTTTGTCAAAAGCGAGTAGATATTTTTGTCTGTGAGCTCCCATGTATAGATGTTCATCACAAAACTTTGTGGCGAATGTGAATTTTCCTTCCTGTTGCGTTTGTTTTTCAAATCAAGAGCTGGAGCCAAACTCCTGATCCTGGAAAAGAAGTGCTAGAGCAGAGGTGGTTGGATACTTTTGTGTGAGGCAAACCAAGAGACGAATTTTTTCTGTTACCGAAGCAGGGCTTTCGGGTAACGCTTTCGCAAGCTGCGACAACTGACACCAACGAGTAGCAAGCGTGTTAAAGCTGTGACCCACGGTTACGAGAGCAGGAAGGTTTTGGTGCGGAAGTTCTGGGCTGTTCCACATGTTTAACGCGTAAGCATATTTTTAGAACGTGTCGAAAAAAGTAGTTTTTTCAACATGTTGCTGCTGAATTAGGTGGTTCAGCCCTCGTCCTTAGAAGAGCGGGAGCCACTTCTGCTGACTACGACATATTTAGTTCTGGTGGTAATTGGTGAGTAGACCCTCTGCAGACAAAAACTGACACTTGTATTAACCTTGAAAGTGGAATTGTCGCGTCCCCCCCCCCGAACACGGGGGGAGACACGTTTTAGGGGGTTCTATGCCGGAGAAATTATTACGTACCGTCGGCGTCGCCTTGTTGTCCATCTTCTTGGTTGTTGGGTCGCTGCGGCCCGCATTGGCTGCTGACGCCGCTACCTGGGACGATGCCCTTGCCCAAGCCGATGCCGCCAACGGCGCAGCCGAGATTTCGTTTACCAGCGACATCGCGCTGACCGACCAGTCACAAAAACTGGTGGTCAAGGCCGGAAATACCATCACCCTCAGCGGCCAGGGCACGATCACCGGCGTTGGGCTACCAGCCATCGAGGTTGAGCCCGGCGGCAGACTCGTGCTAGCCGGCCCCACCTTCACCCAGGCACAATTCGTCGTCGAGGGCGCGATGGACTTCAACTCCGGAACCATTCGCGACACCGAAGTTCGTGGTCCAGTGATCTTCGTCAAAGGCGGCGAGCTGAACATCACCGGCACGGCGGCGTTCACTGGAAACGATGTTTCGCAGGGCAGCGGGACTCCGGGCCCGGACGGCGTGCAAGGAGATGATTTCGCGCCGATCACGGTTTACAACGGCACGCTCAACCTCTCGGGTGGAACGATCTCGAAAAACGTCGGCCTCGTCAGGGGCGGGGCGATCGGGGTCTGGCCAGGCGAGGGCTCATCAACCATAAACCTCTCAGGTGGTGAGATCAGCGACAACAGAGTCACGAACCCTCGTCTATATGGATATGGCGGTGGGATTTACGCCGATAGCGCAGCCGTCAACATTTCAGGAGGCAAAATCGCCAAAAACGTTACCGAAAGGGGTGGCGGCCTGATGGTGAACAAAGGCACTTTTAACATGAGCGCCGGCGAAATCACCGAGAACAATAATGGCGATTTCGAAGGCTACGGTGGCGGAATATTAGTAATGAACGCCACGTCCCACGTCACCGGCGGCACCGTAAGTAATAACTCTGCGAACGGTTTTGGCGGCGGCATCGACTTTACTGGAGGTCAAGCCACCATTGACGGTGGCACCGTGAGCGGGAATACTGCGCTTAAATCTGGAGGTGGTATTTCATTCGCTGGAAAAGAAGCGAGCTTCACGATCAATGCCATCACTGTTTCGGGAAATATCGCCAAAGGATTCTGGGGCGGTGGCGGTATCTATAACGATAATAATTCGACTTTGACTATGTTAAACACCGCAATTATTAACAATGCGATCGCTGAAAAGACTTACCTCATTGGAGCCGGAGGGCATCCAGTAAGTAAGCAAGGCGGGGGCCTTTGGAACTGCCCAAGTGGCTCGAGCGTTTTTAATATCACTAACGGGGTCGCGATTTTCGACAACAAGGCTCCAGATGCCGGTTCAAATAAGGAATATGCAGGTGCAGGAGATGACTTTGCGAGCGTCACAGAGCACTTTGCGGGCACTCCTAAAGAGGGACAGCCAGTTACCCTGAGCCAACGACTTCTCGGCGGTGGCGAAAGAATTTGGTACCAAGATGGCTCGCTCTACGGCATTCACGGCAACTGGGCTAAAGAAAAACAGCTTCCTAGGTACCTTGAAGGTGGAGAAAATAACAGGATTCCTTTTGATACCGCCATTAATGAAAATAAAGTTTTCAAATCTGTGCCAGAAAATGATTCTAAGGAACTTGCTAAAAAGTTGGCTACGGTAGTGATCGAAGGAAACGTAGTTGGCAACGATGTGTCCTACGGTCATGCTGCGCAAGCCGGCTTGGGTATCAGCGGTGGCGGCATCACGAACAATGGCAAGCTGATCTTCGGCACAGAGGACACTTGGAAACTTAAAATCAACAAGGCGTGGGATAGCGATGACCCGAACACGCGTCCTGAAAAGATCGATGTTGAAGTTTTAGTTGGTGGGTTCAAGGTCGATCAGGTTCATCTGTCTAAAGACAACGGCTGGACTGCCGAGGTCCTGAACTTCCCGAACCCGGAGACGCTCATCGACGCGACGACTGGCAAGAAGCTGCCCATCACCTTCCGCGAGTCCGGAGCCGACGGCTACACGCTCACGTTCACCGAGAGCGTCGACAACGACACCAAGGTTTACACCTACAGTCTGGTCAACAAGAAACAGACTGAGGTGTCAGTAAAGAAGGTCTGGGACGATTCCGACGACGCCCACAAGCTGCGCCCGACCTCCGTCACCGTCGAGCTGCTTAATCGTGGTGAGCCTGCCGGCAAACAGCTTGAGCTGAGCGCCGAGAATGGCTGGCAGGGCAGGTTTGAAGAACTGCCGGCGTATCTTGAGGGCAAGCCCGCGGAATACAGCGTGCGTGAAGTCGCGGTAAAAAATTACCAAGCCGAGGTAACTGGCGATGTCAAGAGTGGCTACGTGATCACCAACAAGGTGGTGCCGCCGCCGAGCACCCCGCCCAAGCCTGGCGTGCCGAAGACCGGCGACTTCGGCTGGCAGTTCGCCGCGTTGGCCGGCCTGATCGCGGCTGGTGGTGCTGCGATCGTGCTGCGCAGGCGTCGTAAGTAACGGCATTGTCAAATGGCCGAGGAATTCACTCGAGCTGTTCTTAGCTGGCTTAGTGCGGCGCTCTGCCGATAGCTTTGCGGAGCATCGCCCACGCAACGGGAACCGAAAGTGTTGACTACGACAACAACGGTTCCCGTTGTGCGTGGGGGATCTGAAAGGTTTGCTGCTCGACTGTCGGGACTTTAAACGGTTCCCGTTGCGCGTGAAGTGATCCCTTGCTAAGCCCGTAGTCGAGGACAAAACCAACGCCAGGACTAATTGGGCTTGTGGCCGGCCAGAAGCGGCGCGTCACGCCTATTAGGGGACGCTAATAACTGGCGATATTTAACGCCCGTGAATTATCTTTTCGGAAGAACAAGAGTAAGATGGACGGAAAGTCAGGCGTGACGGGCAGTGTGGCGCCATCGGGGGGGGGTATCTCAACCGGTACATCCTTTAGGTGACACCGCAAAACCCGTTTGAATTAGGGGATTCTAGGGGTTTTCGTGACTAAAAAATCGGGTATTTCGCGACGTTTAATAGCAGTTATCACAACGCTTCTTCTTGTTTTTGGGCTTACGGCCCCGCTCGCAGTAAGCAACGCCCAGGCCGAACCGGCAGCGCCCGCTCAGCCGGCAGCTCCGGCTCAGCCCGCTGCGCCCGCTCAACCGCTCGGCGCGCAAAACGGGTTCACCGTCGAGGAAGTCGACGGCGTCCAGACGCTGACAGCCTGGCAGGGCAGTGGCACCGAGGTCACTATCCCGGACGGCGTGGTGGCTATCGCCGAGCGGGTCTTCTTCGGCAAGGGCTTGACCAAGGTCACGCTGCCGGAGTCCGTCACCACCATCGGCGAGGGCGCCTTCCAGAACAACGAGATCGAGAAGATCGACGCCCCCAAGGTCACCAAGCTCGGCGAATATGCCTTCAGCGATAACAAGCTCACCGAGTTCACCGCCCCAGAACTGGCCGAGACCGCGGACTATGCCCTCGCTAATAACAAGCTGACCAAGTTTGCGCAAAAGTCCGGCAAGATCGGTGTCAACGCACTGGCCAACAACGAGTTGACTGAGGCGAGTATCAATGGAGTCTCCGAAATTGGTGCTGGCGCGTTCCTGAACAACGACCTGGCCGAGGTGCAGCTCGGCAACCCGGTAACCATCGGCGAGGACGCCTTCTCCAACAACGGCCGCTGGGTTATCGTCCGCACTGAGGACACCAGCGTGGCATCGCAGTCGTCGTCCACCTACCAGTACGGCTACATCGTCAACCCCGCGATTTTGACGCTGGAGTTCGTGGACGCCGACACCGGCGTGAAGATCGCTCCGGACCGCGTGCTGGGCCAAGACCCCACCCAGACCATGTACACGGTGGGGCAGAGCGTCTCGATTCCCGCGCCCGCGATAACTGGTTATGAGCCGATCGCCGACCCCGTGCAGGTGAAAATCGACTCGGCCAACAAGCACGTTAAGGTGCAGTACAAGGCTAAGGACGACCGCCCGACGATTTCGATGCGCGACCCTGCCCAAGACGGCAAAGCGGTCAAGGTGGCACCCGGCTCTACGGTCGACGAGGCGTTCCTGCTTGGCCTGGTCAAGGCCATCGACATCGACGGTAACGACATCAGCAACAAGATCACGGTGGCTCCGACGAGCGTTGACACCAGCACATCGCACTCCGAGGTCGTCATCTATTCCGTGACCGACGCTGCGGGGAATACCGGCACCCTTGAGGTGACCATTTTCGTGGGCGACGATCTGCGCAATTTCGAGCTCGGCGCCGGCTGGACGCTGGGCGACTTCGAGTACTACGGCAACACGGTGATGGGCTTCAACCCGGAGTCTTACCGAAACAAGTTTGCCACCAGCGGCGAGGTGGTCTTGCCGCACATCAACCCGTACACGGGAGAAGTGATCACCGATGTTGCGGGCAAGGCAACGTCATGGACTTGCGCGAATGACTACCAAAAGAATTGGGTAGAGAGCCGAGGCTTCACCTGCGAGGACACCAAACAATGGTGGTGGGTTGAGTCAACATCCGACTGGCAAGGCGTTTTTCGCGACAATGTCGGCAATTTCCCTCTAGGTCAGAAACTCGACGGTCACGAGGGCGATGCGCCTGAGGACGCTCTAGCGTCCAGCGCAAACGTGATTCCCTTCGCGGGTATGGATCCGAAAGTCAAGACCAAGATCTCGTTCTACCCTGGCAATCAGATATCGACAATCTCGTCTTCCGCTTTCATGTTGTCAAAAGGAGTGACGGTTGTTCTCCCCGGCTATGTGCCTGGTGCAGTTGATCCCGAGGATATCCGGTCTGTCGACTTTAGCAATGCCAAAGCGCTAACCGATATCGGTACGTACGCCTTTAATCGTTTTGTCTCGTCCTCTCAGCCACTCAAACTTTCTGGCCTTGATAGCTTGCAGGCAATCAGGGGTTTCGCGTTCTTTGCTCCCGGCGCGTCCAACATCGTGATTAACGACAACCCTCGCCTCACCACGATTGAAGATTACGCATTCAATCGATCCTCGGCCTCCGCAATCGAGATCTCGAATAACCCTAGCCTGACCTCAATCGGAGAAGACGTTTTCGACGCTGTCAGCAATGCCGAGGCCGTGGCGATCAAGGGCTCCCCGCAGCTCACCTCCATCGGGGCCAGCACCTTTTCTAATATCCGCAAAGCTAAGAAGTTCGTTTGCGAAAATTGCGACGCGCTGACCACAATTCCTGGCGATCTCTTCTCTGGAAACCGCCGGGCACCGGGAGCCTGGGAGGAGCTCGACTTCAGGAGCGCGCCCAACCTTAATCTGAGCGTGCTCGGGTCTGGTTTCGTCTCGTACGCTAAGGGCCACCCGAGCTACAACAATAAGGTCGTGATCTGGGCTGACGATGAGGTGGCCGCCCGCACGGCAAGCCGCTACAACTACCTGATCAATCCCTGCCCGGCAGATCAGGTGCCAGCCGCTGACCAGCCCGCCGATTGGCAGGCCAGCGATTTTGCCTACACCATTAACGACCAGGGCGATGCCGTCATTCAGGGATTCAGCGGCTGCGGCGCGATGAAAGCTGCCAAGCACACCGACGTTGTGCTGCCAGAGAAGGACCCGTCCGGTAACCTCGTCGCTGGTATCGCGAATAACGCCTTCGCCGGCTACTCGATCACGGGCCTGGACGCCTCCGCTGCCAAGGCCCTGCGGGTCATCGAGGGCCCGCTGACCGACAAGCGCGATCTCAAAACGCTGAATCTCTCGGGCACCCAGATCGAGACGTTCCCGGCGTCGCTGGTTTCGGGCAACAAGAACCTAAGCTCTATTGATCTATCGCACACCCCGTTGAAGGAGATCCCGGATAACGCGCTGTATGGGCTGTACTCGCTTACCAAGTTCGACCTCACCGGCTCTGATCAGGTGACCCGAATCGGTAACAGGGCGTTCTACCAGATCGGCCGCCCGCTCGAGGGCTTCGACCTGGCGAATCTGCCTGCGCTGACCGAGATCGGTGACGAGGCATTCTGCGAGGCCTCGATGTTCACCGAGCTTGATCTCAGCAAGAACCCCAAGCTGAAGACCATCGGTGTCGGGGCATTCCAGCTTGTCGGCCGGACCAGCGGTTTCAGAAACCCCCTGACCAGCGTAACCTTCGACAACCCCGAGCTCGAGAGCATCGGCGAGCGCGCGTTCATTAATAACAAGCTGACCAGCCTCACCATTAAGGCGCCCAAGCTGAACACCATCGGTAATCGAGCGTTCATGTGGAACCAGATCAGCGAGCTAGACCTTGGTCCGAGCGGGCTCAAGACAATCGGGGAAGAGGCGTTCGCGTATAACAAGATCGCCGAGGCCCGCATCCCGAACTCACTGGCCGAGCTGACCCTAACCGACAATGGCCAGAGCCCGTTCCACGACAACCCCGGCATGAACGATGACGCGCAGGTGATTCTGCGCACGGCCGATAAGGCTAACCCGGATGGCATCGACCCGGACTACGTTTCCGGCGTTAAGACCGGAACCCAGGTCAACGACGGCTGGCTGATCAACCCGATCCTCGTCACGGTTGAGGCGCGGGTTGAAGACGGCAATACCCTGCTGCGTTCGACGCAGATCTACGTCGCCGAGGACAAGGTGTACATGAACCCCGGCATCGGCGTGTACCTGCCGAACGAGCCGAACGTGACGCTGAAGAAACAGGCCGACAACTACACCGTCGTGGTGCCCTACAAGCAGCCGTCGGGCGTTAGCAACGACGACTTCAACCTTCGCCAGGACAACTACTCCGGTATCAGCCGGTACAAGATCGGCGAGGAGATGCTGACCTGGCTGTACTTCGACGCCACTGGCATCAACATGGACGAGTCCGGGCTGGCGCTCGAGGTCTACTACGACCCGCAGTTCCTGGACAAGCACGCCATCAACGTGCCGCCCAGCGATTTCCTTAAGCGCGGTCAGGATGTGGCTGACAACGGCGTTCTGCGCATTCCGATGGTCGACCACATCCTCGGTGGCACCTCGATCGGCATCCCGATTTCGTGGAAGTTCAAGACGCTCGAGACCCCGCAGGAGTACACGACTGACATCAACGCCGTGCTGCGCGACTCCAAGGGCAACGTCATTCAGACCGCGAAGCCTGTCTCGCTGACCGGCTTCTACGAGCTGCCTGCGCTCAAGAAGACCACCAACGGCGCCGACATCAACGGCACGATTCAGGTCAGCCCGAGGCTGGCGATGAGCTACGACGTCACGCGGGGAGGCGACGCGGTCTACAACTTCAACGTGAAGGGCGTGGAGCGCTACATGGGTGAATACACCCTGACCGACACCCTGCCCACGTACACCCGCGCGAAGCTCGACAAATTCGAGCAGCCGCTTTATGAGAATAAGGTGCTGCAGACTGAGCAGTCCACCGCGGTTTTCGACGCAGAGAAGAACCCCGGCTGGGTGCTCAGCGCCGACGGCAAGAGTGTCTCGTACACCGTCTCCGAGGTGCGCACGACCAACGTGAACATTCCCGCGTTGAAGCTGTCCTACCCCTACGCGGTCACTAAGACCATCTTCGTCAACAAGGCGAAGCTCGATCTCACGCCCTACAACAAACCCTCCTACGAGCCAGTGATCACGCTGGAATCGCAAACGAGCAACCAGTACAACCACGAGGTTCGCGAGATTCCGTGGATGGGCTCGGAGGACTACGAGATGCGCGCCATCAGCCCACACTGGAACATGGAATATGGCGGCGCGTACATGTATGACGTGAAGAAAGACCGGGAAAAGGGCATTGACTGGCGGCTTGTCGCTAGTGCCGGACGCAAGGTGATTCCGAGCACGGGCGAGGTAGTCGAGGACACCTCGCTGAGCAAACCTGTCTTCAAGTACTACGGCTACGACCAGCGCCTGAAGATGGACTATATTCAGGCCCCGTGGGCGGGAACCGTGCAGGCTATCGATGATGCTCATCAGCCCGTCGGTAACCCGATCTCGTTCAACGCTGGCGATCGCGTGCAGCTACCGGATAGCTGGCAGCGGGGTCCTGGCATCCAGATTGCGGCCGACCCGAGCCTCTCGTTCTCGGGAATGACTGGCGTCACGGTGCACACGTCGCTGGTCAACCCGAACGCCGACCACTTCGATCCCACGCAGGGCAGCACGAAGAACGCGTTCAACGCGGACTCTTCGGTGGTCTTCGAACGTACCGATCATCTGCGCGGCGATCAGGTGGCTAATGTCGAGCGCACTGACCCGTCCTCGGCCACGCTGAGGCAGTTGGTTCAGCGCGTGGGCATCACCAAAACCACCACTTACCCAGAGAATACATCGCTGCGGATGGACTCTACGGGCAGTTACTCGCTGGCCATCAACCACTCGATCGAGTTACCCGATCTGGCCGAAGAGGTCAAGGACGCGACCGTCGTTGACGTCCTGCCGCCCTACATGACCGTGGATGCGGTGGAGTTGGATCGCGATTTCGCCGCGGCCGGTGGCACCTACCAGAGCTACTTCCTGCCAGCCAATCACGTGAACGGCAACCAGCAGGTTCTGGTATTCAAGGCGCCGGGCATCACGCAGCCCCGCGACTCCTCGACCACTCCGGTGGCAACCATCAAGACTCGCACCAACGTCCAGATGGACGGCCCGGTGCTGAACACCGCCTACCTGGGCTGGTCGAACCAAGATAAGGTTCAGCCGATGTTCCCGAGCCGGATGCAGAACATCGCAGACGCCAAGGGCATCGAGGTGGGCAGCGCTGAGCTGCAGGGCGTCGGCATCGATAGCGTGGTGGCTGGCGCCAAGTTCCAGCCCGACCGTGTTGCCTTCAACATGACGAAGGTCAAGGAACTCTCTGCGCGCAAGTTCATTCGCAAGTCGGTGAACGATTCGTGGACCACCGATGGCGTGGTCACCAAGCTGGGCTCGGAGTTCCAGTACCGGCTGAGCCTGACCAACCGGATGCCGTCGGATGTTCAGGATCCGGTGCGCACCGGAATGGAGTATTACGACGTGCTGCCGACCCCCGGCGACGTTGGCATCACCACCGGCGAGAAGCGCGAGAGCAAGTTCGCTAACACGCTGCTTCGCGTGAATGCGCCTGCTGGCTACGACGTTTACTACACCACCGACACCATCGACATGAGTAAGTTCAACAACCAGCGCGGGCCGGATGCCTATCTGCCGACGCTGAAATGGTATGAGCTCACCGGCGATGTTCCGGCTGGAAAAGTTGCCACTGCGGTACACATCAAGGCGCAGAACGGCGTGAAGTTCTCCTATGGAGAAGTGCTGAACTTCGACTTGACCATGAAGGCGCCTAGCGACGACAGTCTGGTCGGGCAGCGGGCATGGAACAGCTACGTGCGCGGCGACGACTCGTCTGCGCGCCTGATCGAGCCGAACCGGGTGTGGAACGAGCTCGGGCGGCCAGACTCAGTCATCAAGTTGAAGAAGGTCGAGAAGGGTCCCAGCCATTCGCCGCTTTCGGGCGCGGTTTTCGGTCTCTACCAGTCCAACGGCAACTGGGTGGCCACCGCTACCTCGAACGATCAGGGCATCGTGCGTTTCGAGAACGTCAACTCTAACCTTGATTACGAGATTCGGGAGCTGGTAGCGCCGAAGACGGCGACCGGCCAGTCGTACTCGCTGCTCAAGGAACCGATCAAGGTGACCTCGAAGCAACTCATCCAATCGGGCTATAACCTGTCTCTCGGCAACGTCGAGAATGAGCTGCCCGGTGTCCCGGTCAAGCCGAACCGGGGCACGATCAGCCTGAACAAGGTCAACCAGAATCGCGAGCCGATTCAGGGCATCCAGTTCAAGCTGACCGGCGAGTTCTCGTTCAAATCACTGATTGAAAACGGGTTCAAGCCCCAGGACATCTGGCACCTCAACGAGCAGATGCAGATTGAGATGATCGCCTCGTCCGATAGCACCGGCCGGGTGCTCTTCGAGAATCTGCCGATGGGCAAGTACAAGATCGAGGAGATCAACAACCCGTCCTCGGTCTACCACGGCAATTGGTCGCGCACGGTCACACTGACCAACAAGGGCGCACCTGAGAAGTCCCCGGCCGTCGTGATTGACGGGCAGGACTCGGTGGTCAACGACACGGTTCAGATCCGGGTGACCAAGCTCGGCATCCTCGACCCGGCGAAGGCCAATATCGAGTGGAACAAGCTGAAGGCCACCGACGGCGTGAAGCTGAAGGACGCCAAGTTCGAGGTTGTCGACGCGCAGGGTAATGTCGCGGCAAGCGGCACCACCGAAGAAGACGGCTCCTGGCTAGCCCAGGGCCTGAAGCCCGACGTGGTTTATGAGCTGCGGGAGACGGCAGCGCCTAATGGTTACAAGGCCTACGGTGGCGATCCAATCAAGTTCAAGGTGACCTCGGACGGCAAGTATCTGGACGGCGACGGCAACGAGCTGCAGTACCGACGCATCTACGTGCCGAACGAGCGCAAGAAGTTCACCAGTTCGGTGACCGTCCACAAGGTCGACGCCTCGAATAAGACGGTGTCCTTGGCCGGTGCGACGTTCCTGCTGGAGCGCAGAGACGGCAACGGCTCGTTCGTGCCCTACGGCAACACGATGATCCCTGCCGACGGCAAGATCGTCACCGACGATGACGGCGTGGCCGTATTTGGCGAGCTGACGCAGGGCGTCTATCGACTCAGCGAGGCTAGCGCCCCCGCGGGCTATCTGCCGAGCTTCGAGCCTAAGACGTTCACCGTCAGCAACGACCAGACGAAGAGCTTCGAATACACGGCAGAGAACAGGCCGACCGGGGTGAAGATCACCAAGGTCGAGCAGGCCCTGACCGGCGTCAGCGAGGCCGAGGCCGATGCCTTCATCGACAAGAACCCTGGGTTCGAGAAGGTCGCTGCAGAGTCTAGCTTCAACGTGGTGAAGAATCTGCCTGGCGCGAAGTTCGCGATCTACAAGACCAAGGAAGTTAACGGCCAGCGGATCGCGGACGTGGAGGCCGGGGCCGTCGAGGAAATCGAGACCGGACCAAACGGCCTAGCCACGAGCACGAAGGAGCTGGATGTCAACGCCACCTACGCTGTGGTGGAGGCTCAGGCTCCGTCGGGCTACCACGCCGTGACGAACCCGTACTTCTTCAACCTCGCCGATCTTGGTAGGGGTCCCAACTTCGACGGCATCATCCGCATCACGGTGCCTAACAAGGCTAGTGAGGGGCAGATCACCGTCGCTAAGCACGACGGTAATACTGGCAAGGTGCTGCCGGGCGTGACCTTCGACCTGTACAAGCGGGCCGAGGGCTCAAGCGAGCGCGGCGAAAAGGTTGCCACGGCCGTCACCGGCCAGAACGGTATGGCGATCTTCAGCGGGCTTGAGCTGGGCTACGCCTACACGCTGGTCGAGACCGCCGCGCCCGCCGGGTTCGGCTTGGTCGACGATATCGACGTTGGCGTCCTGACCGAGCAGAGCGCTCACAAGCAGTTCGTGGTCTGGAACCACGACAACGAGGTGGCGTTCAAGAAGGTCGACCAGGATCAGCAGCCGCTGGCTGGCGCCGAGTTCGGGCTCTACGACAGCGAAGATTCGTCTGCTAGTCCTTTGCAGAAGGCCACCAGCGACGATACCGGCAAGGTGAAGTTCAAGAAGCTCGTGGCGGGCACTTATTACCTGCGCGAGCTGACGACCCCCGACGGCTACGTTAAGAATGATGTGGTCTACAAGTTTGAGGTCGCCGCGGACGGCTCGGCGAAGCTGACGCATCCCGATGATGGCGTGGTGAATGCCGTAGTCAACCAGGAGATCACTCCCGAGCCGGTGACCGTGCAGCTGACCGCCAGCAAGACACTTGAGGGCGCCGAGCTGCAGGCCGATCAGTTCACGTTCGAGCTGCTGGATAAGGACGGCGCCGTCGTGCAGACCGCGAAGAACGCCGCCGACGGTTCGGTGAAGTTCGATCCGCTGCAGTTCACCAAGGCGGGCAAGTATGAGTACACGATTGTCGAGCGCGCCGAGGGTGCCGAGAACATCGTCTACGACTTCACCCGCCACAAGGTGACGGTCACGGTGACGAAGAACGCACAGCATAAGCTCGAGGCCTCGGTTGATTACGCCTCGGGTGCCGCGCCGGTGTTCAAGAACGCCGAGGTGCCGCCGCCCAGCACCCCGCCCAAGCCGGGTGTGCCGAAGACCGGCGGCGCCGGCTGGCAGCTTGCCACGCTGGCTGGCCTGATCGTGGCCGGTGGTGCTGCGATCGCGCTGCGCAGGCGCAGGAGGTAACCGGCTCAGCCGAAAAACCCAAGAGGCCGCTCGCTTGCGCGGGCGGCCTCTTAGTTTGAACTAGGTTAGTGCAGCGTCATGCCTAGTCGGCCGTAGGTTTGCAGCAGGCCGGGCACCGAGAACCTAAAGGTTTCGTACTGGTCGAGCACGTCCTGGCTGACCTCGATCAGGTCGTCGGTGGTGTCGCCGCGCAGCATCTCGTAGCCGTCCTCGAGATTGTCGACGATGCCCAGCGCGTAGACACCGAGGATCGCCGCGCCCAGGCCGGAGCCCTCGGCGTTTCCGGTGACGATGAACCGGCGGTTCATCACGCCGGCAACGATGTCCCTCCAGAGCTTGGAGCGGAAGACCCCGCCCGTCGCGCGGATCTCGTCGACCTGAGCGATCATGCGCAGGCGGCGCAGGATAGTCCAGAGCTGGTAGGCCACGCCCTCGATGCCCGCGCGGATGAAGTGGTCCGGGGTGTGTGGCCGTCGGACGTTCAGGAAGGCGCCGCGGATTTCGGAGTCCCACAGCGACGCTCGCTCGGAGACCAGGTAGGGGATCATCATCAGGCCGTCGGAACCGAGCGGGATTTTCTCGGCGCGCTCGCAGACTTCGGCGTCGGTCGCGCCCTCGGGACCGAAGGTTTCGGTGAGCCAGCGCTGCACTAGTCCGCCGTTGGAGACCGCGCCGCCGGTCACCCAGATGTCCCTGGTTAGCGCGTAGCAGAACAGGCCGGAGACCAGCGAGGGGCGGCGTACCACCATTCGCAGCGCTCCGGAGGTGCCCAGCGAGAGGCCCGCCCGCCTGGGCGACATCGCGCCGGTGCCGAGATTGCCGAGCGGGCCGTCGCCTGCACCGACGATCACCGGCAGGCCGCTGGGCAGCGAGATGCGCGAGGCGGCGGCGGCCGAGAGCGGCAGGGTGGCGGTGGTGTCGAGGATCGGCGGGAGCTGCTCGACGGTGACGCCCGCGATCTCGATGGCTTCGGGGTTCCAGGAGCGTTCCTCCATGTCGATCATTCCGGTGCCCGAAGCGTTGGACAGCTCGGTGGCGACCTGGCCGGTGAGGATCACCAGGATCCAGTCTTTGAGGTTGATCCAGTAGCGGGTGCGCTTCACCAGTTCCGGGTCGTTGTCAGAGAACCAACGCAGTTTGACTAAGGGAGACATCGGATGGGTTGGGGTGCCCGAGGTGTAGTAGAGACGCGGGCCGGTGGCGTGTTCGTTGAGCTTCTCGGCTTGTTTGAGGGCTCGGGAATCCGCCCAGGTCAGCAGGTCAGTGACGGGTTTGTGCTGCTCGTCCAGGCCCATCAGCCCGTGCATCGCGGTGGAGATCGAGATGCCGATGATCCGGGAAGCGTCGACGCTGGAAACCGCGTCGGCGAGCGCGTCAAGCACACCCTTGGCGATATCGTCTGGGCGCTGAACGTGCCAGCCCGGCTGCGGGCCCAGGAGGGGGTATTCGTGAGAGGCGGTGCGGATCAGTTCGCCGCTGAGCGTGAATAGCGATGCTTTGGCCGCCGTCGTCCCGACATCAAGGCCAATGATTATGTCTGCGGTCATATGCCAAGAATATTCGGCGGGGAGATTGGCGGAGCGATTGCCTAGGCAGTTGGCAATTAGTTGTCATTTTGGGCCAGTTGGCTTTGTAGCTTTGTTGAAACGCTCACAGTGGTGATTTTTTACCCGTAGTCGAGGACAAAATCACCACCAGAATTAATTGGGGTCATTGCGGCAGCAATATCTTGTTGAGGGGAAGAAAAATATGGCTAAGCCTTTCGAATCTTTCGATTTCTGGTAGTTTTGTTTCGTGGTAAAAACATTTTTGCCTTCGCAAGATTTAGAGGGGCTGTTAGATCTTTCGAAGTTTCTCGGTGGTGTAGATGCTCCGGCTGCCCTCGTGGGTGCAGACGGGCAGGTCGTTGAGTTGCCCGAATATGTTTTTGATGTCTTGCGTACAGTCGTCTTCGCTATGCAAGAGGGCAAGGCCGTCTCAGTTGTTCCGCAGAGCCAGATGCTAACGACGCAGCAGGCTGCAGATTATTTAGGTATTAGTCGCCCGACGCTTGTGAAGCTTCTGGAATCTGGGCAACTGGAATACTCTCGCCCAGGTGCGGGTAGGCACAGGAGGGTCAAACTGGCTGACTTGCTCGACTACGAAGAAAAACATCGGGCAAAACGCAGGAGCAGATTGGCTGAGACCACGAAAGAATCTTATGAATCCGGCCTGTATGAAGACGATGTTGCAGACTATAAACACGCGCTAGCGGCAGCTAGAGGCAAGGCGTGATGTGTCGCTTTTTACTGCTTTTCTAGATACCTGCGTATTGGTTCCGGTCACCTCTGCTGACTTGCTGCTTCGGTTGGCGGAGGCCGGTATTTACCGTCCTTTGTGGAGCGAGAAAGTCTTAGAAGAACTCAAATTGGCTTTATGTGACGTTCACCCCGACAAAGAGCCTGGAGTCTTGCGCAGAGTTGAAGCGATGAGTTGCGCATTCCCTGATGCATCTGTGATCAGGTGGGAAGATCTTGTTGAAAGCTTAGAACTGCCAGATCCTAAAGATAGGCATGTCCTAGCCGCTGCTATTAGAGGCAGGGCAGACATTATCGTTACGAACAATGTAAAAGACTTCCCGGCGAATGCTGTCCGCGAGAAATACGGGATAGAAGTCTCAAATCTCGACGATTTTCTCTTGGACCAGCTAGATCTGTTCCCTGATTTGGTGATTACTGTCCTTCAACAGCAGGCTTACGATACGGGTAATCCTCCAATTAGTCTGGGGAATCTATTGGAAGCTTTTGGGCGAGCGGGAGCAAGCGAGTTCGTTCGTGAAGCGAGCAGTCAAATCTGGCGGGTGCGTAGCTGAGTTATCGAAACCAAAAGTGTCGACCACAACAGCTATGGTTCCCGTTGCGGGGAGGGGAGAGAGGGTTAACCCGCTTTGGAGTGGGACGTGTTTCTTGTCAGTGGCACCATCTAAACTTGGGTTTTAACTTGCCCGTGGTTTGAAGGAGAGTTTTCGGTGTCTGCGCAGCGGCTTCAACTGACCTGGTACAACAAGGACAAGGCTCTCATCCCCACCGAGACCGGGAAATATGGGTACACCTGGGTCGACCCCAACGACCCCCGCTATTGCGAGACGCACACCCTTGTCATGGGCGATCAGGTTCAGGGCGAGCAGTCGCCCAAGACCGACGATTTTGAATATTCCGAGCGCGCCGACCTCGAACCGCAGCGCGACAACCTGCTGATCCTCGGCGAGTCCGGCGACGTGCTAGAGGCCCTGACGCGCGTGCCTGAACTGGCGGAAAAATACGTTGGCAAGGTCAAGCTGATCTACATCGACCCGCCGTTCAACACTTCTCAGACGTTCGCCAATTATGAAGATAACTTGGAACACTCGGTGTGGCTAACGATGATGCGCGACCGCCTGCTGCACATGAAGAAACTTTTGGCTGAAGACGGTTCGATCTGGGTGCATCTTGATGATGTAGAAGTTCACCGGATGCGGGTGCTGGTGGATGAGGTTTTTGGGAGTGGGAATTTTCTGGCTGAGATCGTGTGGCAGAAAGCAGACTCTCCTAGAGGTGACGTTCAGCGCTTTTCGGTAGATCAAGACATAATTCTTGTTTACGGGAAAACGCAAGAAGCGCTTATCAAGCGGATGCCAAGAACCGTTGCAGATAATGCTAGGTTCTCAAACCCGGACAATGATCCTGGAGGCGAATGGTTCTCGGACAATAGATCTGCCCCGCACAACACCGGATCCGCTGGTATGCAAGTTCCGGCTCTCTTTGGAATTCAGCACCCGTTGACTAGAAAAATCATTTATCCGGGAATTGGTCGTCAGTGGTGGGCTAGACAGGAAAGGCTTCTAACTTCGTTGAAGGAATATGGGGATTATATACTTGCTTCTCCCGATTTGGAGCTTCGCAAGCAATCTTCTGGGCTAGAACGTGACCAGCTCCGCGAAGATGTTCTAGATCTGCTTCTACCGGACAGCCATGACCCTGCCGAAACGATCTCGAGAATGGAGAAAGGTGAGTGGCCAGAATTCTTTGTTACAGAAGACAGTTTCGGGCGAAAGGCTTACCCACCAAAACAAGGGCAGCCGCCTCGAACCGTTTGGTTAAATGATCAAGTGGGCCATAATCGTGCGGCGAAATCAGATATTAAAGCTCTTTTCGCTGGGGTCGCTCCTTTCTCAACCCCCAAACCCGAACGTCTCCTCGAGCGAATTATCCATATCGGCTCTAACCCTGGCGATATTGTTTTGGATTGTTTTGCCGGGTCTGGTACTACTGCCGCCGTCGCGCAGAAGATGGGGCGTCGGTGGGTGACCTGCGAGCTGGTCGAGGACACGTTTAAGCGCTTTACCCGACCGCGCCTCGAGAAGGTCGTCAATGGTCAGGACGCGGGTGGCATCACCCGCACCAAGGGCGAGCGCGTCGCTGCCGATGGGGTGGAGCTGCCCGATGGGGTGAGCGCCGACGACGCTGCCAAGTTCACGTCGGTCTTGAACAAGCTGATCGCCGATGACCCAGAGGCCAAGAAAGACCCGCGCGTCAAGGCACTCAAGGCGGCGGCCAAGACCCGGCGCAGCAAGGAAGTCATCAACTGGCGTGGTGGCGGCGGTTTCCAGGTGGCTCGGCTTTCGCCCGCTTGCTTCGACTACGACCCCGATCTTGACCTGGTGATGTTAACCGAGGACGCGACCGGCCAGACGCTGATTGCGTCGGTGGCGGCCAACCTTGCTTTCAAGCTGCTCAGCGCCGAGGACGACTTCGTCTTCGATGGCCGCCGCGGCAATACCCTGTTGAAGGTTGTTGAGGGCATCGCCACCGTGGAGCTCGTCGATTCACTGGTTTCGCACCTGGAAGATGGCGAGGTCGTCATGCTGGCCGCAACCGGCGTGCTGGACGGCGTCCGCGAGCACCTGCGCAGGGCAGCGAAGGGGTCGCGGGTGGTCATCATCCCGGACGATATTTTCCACTACTCCGAGAGGGGTGTTTGAGATGAGCAAGCGGTTAAACATCAGTTACGACTCCGACCTGCTGGAAGCAATCAGCTCGGACTTCGACCTGCGCGCCCCAAACAAAAAGGCCCTGCGGCAGTTAGTGTTCACACTGGACGGCGACTACGACCCGGCGGTCATGCAGGTGCTCAACCTGGCCACGGGCGTCGGCAAAACCTACCTGATGGCGGCATTCGTCGAATACCTGCGCCACCAGGGCATCAACAACGTGGTGATCGTCACGCCGGGCAAAACCGTTCAGGCTAAAACCGTGCAGAACTTCACCAACGGCAGCCCGCGGTACATCGCCGGCTTCGGCGAGCCACCCGAGGTAGTCACCCCGCAGGACTATTCCGCTTGGACAACCCGCCAGAACAGCGGCCAGCAGAACTTCCTGACGCCAGGCACCCCGACGCTAGCTTTTATTTTCAACATTCAGCAGCTGATCGCGCCGAAATCAGAGGAAGGCGACACCCGCGGCGGAACCCAGGAGGCCATGCGCCGCAAGACCCGCCGCTTCGAGGAGAACTCTGGTGTGCTTTTCGACTACCTGAAAGACCTAGACGACCTGGTGGTGATCGCCGACGAATCGCACCTATACGGCAGCTCGGCCAAGGCGTTCAACGCGGCGCTGAAGGAGCTCGACCCGGCGGCAGCGATCGGCCTGACCGCGTCTGCCGATAAAAGGCTCGATCACGTCATCTTCGAGTACCCGCTCTACCGGGCTATCCAGGACAGGTACGTGAAGGCCCCGGTGTTGGCTTTCCGCAAGGGCGGCTACGGCCAGAAAGAAGGTGCCGAGGAGCAGCAGTTGCGCGACGCGATGCAGCTTCGCGAGCAGAAACAGGCCTACTACGACTCCCACGCTAGCGCCCAGAATCTACAGCCGCTGAACGCGGTGATGTTCGTGGTTTGCGCGGACGTCGACCACGCCACCCAGACCGCGGATCTGCTGCGCAGCCCCGAATTCTTCGGCAACGCGGACGCGGTGCTGCAGGTCGACTCCAAGCACGAGGACGAGATCACCCAGAGGCGCCTCGAGGAACTGGACCAGCAGTGGTCGCCGGTCAAGGCAGTGGTCAGCGTAAACAAGCTGAAGGAAGGTTGGGACGTCAAGAACATCGCGGTGATCGTGACGCTGCGCGCGATGGCGTCGGAGGTTTTGACCCAGCAGACCATGGGACGTGGCCTGCGGCTGCCGTTCGGCAGGTACACCGACGTCTGGCAGATCGACCAGTTGGACATCATCGCCCACCAGTCGTTCAAGGAACTTCTGGACGCCGAAAACGTGCTTCAGCAGTTCGGCCTGGAGGACGCGGTTTCCAACCCCGACCCAGCAGAGGTCAGGGGAGTGATCAACCAGCTCGCTGGGCAGGGTCTCCAGGGTGCCGAGGCAGGGCCGGGCGCGACTTTCGGCAACCAATTCGCCGGCAGCACCACGCTAAATACCCTTGCCGCTGGCCAGATTGGGGGAGCGGGAACCAAGCCGAGCGTCGGTTTCAGGACGCTTGAGCAAGACGGCGAAACCCCGAACATTTTTGACGCGCAGCCGGAATTCGTCACCATCGAACGCAACCCGAGGTTCGACGACGTCACATACAAGTTTCCGGTCACGATGATTATTAGCAAACAGCCGCCGATTGATCTGTCTGAGATCAGCAACTCGCAGATCGAAGAGGCCGCCCGGCGTGTCACCTCCACCGGCGATGTGCTGTTTCGCAAGGAAATCATCGCGGTGCTTGGCAAGAGGCTGCGCGCCGAAGACCGCGAAAGCGCCGAGGTCGAGTCCGTTCGTATCCCAGAAGCCGACGCGGTCGAATTCTTGCGCGAGCTAGCGATGAGAATCACCAACGTGCCGAAGACCGTCAGCACGGCTAGGTATGTGGAGAATTTCCTGGTGCCCAAGTTCTGCGAGAGCGTTAGCATTGAGCACTGGACCCAGAAGGCCCTGGCCTCCGCCAATGATCAGTTGCGCTCGCTGATCGAAAACTACGTGAAAGATACGTTGAGGGGCACCCGCGAGGTTTCCGAGATCTCCCCCAAGCAAATGCCGGGCGAGGGATACACGCTGCCGCTGGGTGAGAGGGTCTACGACCAGATCGAAACCGGCGAAGACTTCGTGCCGCGCAGGTATTACGGCGGCTGGTTCAAGTCGCTATTCACCGAGGAATCGTTCGATTCGTACAGCGGCGAATACGTGCTCGCGAAGCTGCTGAACACCTCGCCGAACATCGAATGGTGGCATCGCCTGCATCCGCAGGACGGCGCCTACGTTTACTACACAGCCAAGGACAAATATTTTCCGGACTTCGTCGCCCGCGACACCGATGGCGTCTACTGGATCATCGAGGGCAAGGACGCCCGCGGCAGGGAAGACGAAAAGGTTCAGGCCAAGCGCAAGGCCGCGGAGACGCTGGTGCGACGCCTGGCCGCTGAGGAAGCGTTTGCGGAGCAAAACTGGGGCTACCTGATTGCCTACGAGGACGACACCAAGAAAGTGGAATCTTGGGACGACCTGAAGGCGCTCTCGCAGCCGGTCAGTAACGTGGTCTAGAACTATTCCTGGCTGAATCTGATTCTGGTGGTGATTTACTGCCCAACTGCGAGCAGTAAATCACCACCAGGGCGCTTTCGAGCTTTCGGGAAACGCTCACCTGGTATTTCCGGCCGCCCAGCTTTGCCGCTTCCCGTAGGATGGGAGCAATCTTTTAGTTTTTTACAGAGGGAGCCGTAGTGCTGCAGATAATCGTCGCCCATGCGATTGCTGCGTTAATTGCTCCGCTGCTAATTCGCTTTTTGCATGGCAAGGCGTATCTGCTGCTGGCGCTGGTGCCCGCCGCGGGTGCGGTCTGGGTGGCCACGCAAACCGGCAGGGTGCTAGCGGGCGATTATCCGACGCAGGGGTTTTCGTGGCTGCCAACGCTGGGCCTCGACATCACGTTCCGGCTGGACACGCTGAGTTGGCTGATGGGGTTGATCGTCGGAGGCATTGGCGCACTGATCCTGGTCTACTGCAGCGGATACTTTGCTCGCGACGCGCAGGCCATGGGCCGCTTCGCCGGTGTCTTCGTGGCGTTCGCCGGCGCGATGTTTGGCTTAGTCACAACAGATAACACGCTCACCATGTACTTGTTCTGGGAGCTGACAACGGTGTTCAGCTACCTGTTGATCGGTCACTATCACGAACGCCAGGCCTCGCGATTGGCTGCCACCCAATCCATCACGGTGACCACCGCCGGCGGCTTGGCGATGCTGGCCGGGTTGATCATGCTCGGCGTCGCGGACGGCGGCTCCTTCAACCTCAGCGAGCTGGTCGCCGCGGCCGCCGACGGCACCCTGGTGGCAAACAACGGCGTCGCGTTCTGCTCGGCCGCGGTGCTCTGCGTGCTCTTCGGCGCGCTGACCAAGTCGGCGCAGATTCCTTTCCACTTCTGGCTACCCGCTGCGATGGCCGCGCCGACCCCGGTCAGCGCCTATCTGCACTCGTCGGCGATGGTGAAGGCTGGCGTCTACCTGATCGCCCGCATGGCCCCCGGCTTCGCCGACCTGACGGTCTGGCGCTGGAGCATCCTGGTTGCCGGCCTGGGCGCAATGCTGCTGGGTGGTTACCGGGCGATGCGCCAATTCGACCTCAAACTTTTGCTCGCCTTCGGCACGGTCAGCCAGCTGGGCTTCATTATCCTGCTGGTCGGTTTCGGCGATAGCGCTGTCGCGCTGGCCGGCCTGACGATGCTGCTGTCCCACGCGCTGTTCAAGTCGACGCTGTTCATGGTGGTCGGCACCATCGACCACGAGATCGGCACTCGCGACCTGCGCAAGCTGTCCGGCCTAGCCAAGATCATGCCGGGCCTAATGGCCATCGCGGTGTTGGCCGCCGCGTCGATGGCTGGTCTGCCGCCCACGCTTGGCTACCTCGGCAAGGAGTCGGCACTCGCCGCGCTCTTCGAGGCCGGCACCATCGGCCAGGCGACGTTCATCGGCGTGGTCATCGGTTCTGTGCTGACCATGGGCTACTCGCTGCGCTTCCTGTGGGGCGCGTTCGTCGACACTCCAGGGATCCCGCCGCAGAAGCCGCGCACGATCAGCTGGTTGCTGATCTCGCCGATGGTTCTAGTCGCGGCGGGCTGTATTGCGCTGGGCTTCTTCGCCCACCCCATCGAGCAGTTGCTCAGCGGCCACGCCGATCTCTACCGCGGCAACGCCGGCCACCTGGCGCTGTGGGCTGGTGTCGGCCCGGCGCTCGGCGGCACGGTGGTGGTCATCGGCATGGGAATCTGGCTGTTCGTCGCATACGGCAGAGTCCTCTACGCCGAGGCACAGACCCCGATCCTGCGCCGCTCCGAGGACCTCTACCGCGACCTGATCCGGCGCCTAAACGTTTTTTCCGCGGACGTCACCGCCAGAGTCCAGCGCGGCTCGCTGCCCAGCTACCTGTCGACGATGCTGAACGTCATGGTCGGTGGTGTGGTGCTCGTGCTGCTGCTGACGAGCCCGACCCTGCCCACCAGATTCCGGCTGTGGGACAGCCCGATCCAGGGCATCGTCTGCGCGCTGGCCTGCATCGCCGCGATCTTCGTGGTGAGCGCCCGGCGCCGCATGAAGGCCGTGCTGATTATGGCGTTCGTCGGATACGCGATCGCCCTGATCTTCGTCTTCCAGGGCGCGCCCGACCTGGCTCTCACCCAAGTGGTCGTCGAATCAGTCAGCCTGGTGGTATTCGTGCTAGTCATGCGCAGATTGCCGCTGCACTTCTCCGATCGTCCGTGGACCGCTTCGCGCATCTCGCGCGTCCTGCTTGGCACGATGGTTGGCGTGACCACCGCGCTGCTCGGCTGGTTCGCGGCCTCGGCCCGCATTCACGAGCCGGTGACGGTGGACTACCCGGCTGAGGTCTACGAATTCGGTTACGGCCTGAACATCGTCAACGTGACGCTCGTCGACACCCGAGCCTGGGACACCGTCGGTGAGATTTCAGTGCTGTTGGCGGCCACCACGGGCGTCATCAGCCTGATCTACCTGCGCCAGCGCCCTCGTCAGGATCTGCGCAGCACACTGGCCAAGGCGGCTCGCACAAAGACCATTTGGGGCTCGGAGCAGCACATTGGCGAAGAGCTGCTGGCAAGGCCGCGTAGGCAGCCTAGCAAGCGCCGCGGCCGCGTTTGGCTAGCCGGTACGCTGACGCTGGCCAAAGTTCGGCGTTCGCTGATCTTCGAGATCGGCGCCCGACTAATCTTCTTCCCGCTGATGATGTTTAGCCTCTACCTGTTGATGGCAGGTCACAATGCGCCCGGCGGCGGTTTCGCTGGCGGCATGGTGGCTGGCATCGCGCTGGTGATCCGCTACCTGGCCGGGGGTCGCTACGAGCTTCGGCTGGCCTCGAAGGGCAGGCGCTCCGGCATCTTCCTGGGTGGCGGCATGGCAATCGCTACGGTCGCCGCGTTAGCCCCGGTGGCTTTCGGCGGCACCGTGCTACAGACCACCGTCTTCGATATCGCGCTGCCGCTGTGGGGCAACGCGCACATCACCACCGCGCTGTTCTTTGACATCGGCGTCTACCTGATCGTGGTCGGCATGGTCAGCGGCGTGCTGGCCAGCCTCGGCGGAGAGATCGACCGCCAGGCCGAAGCGCAGGGCCTGGCGCCGAAGGAAATCTCGTTCGACAACCCCACCAGGCTTGACTCCGAAACCATCGATCTGGTTGATCTGCGAGAAAGCGCCGAAGAGAAGGGAGCGGCGAAATGATCGATACAACACCGTCGCTATCGCTGCTCATTCTGGTCGCCGTGCTAGTCGGCACGGGCGTGACGCTGGTGCTTGAGCGCTCGCTCAGCCGCGTCGCGATTGGCAGCTGCTTAATTACGTACGGCGTTAACGTGCTGATCCTGATGGCGGGCGGACGCGCGGGCGGCCCGCCGCTAATCGGCCAGACCGAGGTGGAGGACATGTCTGATCCGCTGCCGCAGGCCATGGTGTTGACGTCCATCGTTATCGGCCTGGCGCTGACCGCGTTCATGCTCGCCATGAGCTACCGCACCTGGCAGCTGAACGGCAACGACGAGGTGCAGGACGACCGTGAGGATCGCCGTATCGCGTTCGCGACCACCCACGACCGCATCAACTCCCGCACCACTGATGACAGTGGCGAGACCACCGCCGAACGCGCCAAGGACTTCTTCGATGAGACCAGCGCCGCCGGCAACAAGGAATTTCCCGTTCGGCAGAAAGCCGAGGAGGCCAAGCGCGAGCACGCCGACCCGCTGGAGGATCCGAAGGGGGGCCTGCGATGAACTGGGTGCTAACCCTACCCGTCCTGGTGCCGTTTGTTGGCGCCGCGATCTCGCTGCTGCTCTCCCGCAACTACCGGGTGCAGCGGGTGGTCGGAATGACTTCACTGGCCATCGTGCTGGCATCCGCGATCGTGATTCTCGAACACTCCCGCCAGGGGCCGTTCGTGCTGGAGGTTGGCGGCTGGGCGGCGCCCGTCGGCATCAGCCTGGTGGCCGACCGGCTTTCTGCGCTCATGCTGCTGATCAGCGTTTTCGTGACGTTCTGCGTGATGATCTACTCGTCGTCGGAGGTCTTCGAGGACGACCGGGTGCCGCTGTCGGTCTTCTACCCGACGTTCCTGATCCTCTCTGCGGGCGTCTCCAACTCGTTCCTGACCGGCGACCTGTTCAACCTATACGTGGGTTTCGAGATCCTGCTGGTATCGAGCTTCGTGCTGATCATGCTCGGCGGCACCCGCGACCGGCTGCGCTCCGGCACCGTCTACGTGGTGGTTTCGATAGTCAGCTCGTCGGTCTTCCTGATCGCGCTGGCCATGGTCTACGCCGCCACCGGCACGGTGAACATGGCTCAGCTGGCCATCCGCCTGCCGCAGATCGATCCGGGCACCGCGCAGCTGATTCAGGTCATGCTGCTGGTGGCATTCGGTGTGAAGGCGGCGGTCTTCCCGCTTTCTGCCTGGCTGCCCGACTCGTACCCGACGGCGCCCGCGCCCGTCACTGCGGTCTTCGCGGGGCTACTGACGAAGGTCGGTATCTACGCGATCATCCGCACCCAAACCATCCTGTTCGGCGACTCGCGGCTCAACCCGTGGCTGCTCGGCATCGGGGTGTTGACCATGATCATCGGCATCCTGGGCGCGGTAGCTCAGGACGACATCAAGCGTCTGCTTAGCTTCACGCTGGTCAGCCACATCGGTTTCATGCTGTGGGGCTTGGGCACGGGCACGGTCAACGGCATCTCCGCCGCGATCTTCTACACCGCGCACCACATCGTCGTGCAGACGGCGCTGTTCCTGGTCTCGGGAATGATGGAGCGGCTCGGCGGCACGACGTCACTGGTGCGCTTAGGTGGCCTGATGAAGGCCTGGCCGCTGCTTGCCGTGCTGTTCCTGGTGCCCGCGTTCAACCTGGCTGGCATTCCGCCGATGTCCGGCTTCCTCGGCAAGATCGGGCTGATCAAGGCCTCCGCCGAGGTCGGCACGCCGAGCCAGTACCTGGTGATCGCCGCCGGCCTGCTGGCCAGCCTGCTGACGCTGTTTGCCCTAATGAGAGCCTGGAACATGTCGTTCTGGCAGCCGCTTGCCGAGGACGCGCCGCCGCTGGCCGATAAGAAGACCGTGCCCTGGGTGATGACTTTCGCCACCAGCGCCCTGGTGGTCGGATCGCTGGCGCTGACGGTCTTCGCTGGCCCGCTCTATAAGTTCACCCATAACGCGGCCGAGAACCTGACTCAGCGCAACCCTTACGTGCAGACCGTGTTGCCCAACTACAAACGCGGTACGGGTCAGTCGCAGAAGAAAATCGACGGGCCGGCGCCAGAGGTGACCGCCACCGCGCCGATCAAGAAACCCAATAACTCGCCGCTGCCCGGCGCTGCCGTGCCCGGCGGCTCGCAGCAGCCAACCGCCATCGCCACCGCGCCGATGCGTCCGGCTCCGGTGCCATCCGCCAGCCAGACCGGGGGTGAGGAGTAATGGAAAATCCCGAATCCAAGACCACAGGAACGCTGAAGGCCATCACGCCGTCCAGGTTACCGAGCCTGAATGACCCGAGCGCCAGCCTGTTCCACCTAACCTGGCTGACGCTCATCTGGGTGCTGTTGTGGGGCGAGCTGAGCTGGAAGTCTGTCATCGGCGGCCTGTTCATGGCGTTTCTCGTCATGACCGTGATGCCGATGCACCGAGCCACCAACGAGAAAATCAAGGTACGGCCGATCGCGCTGGCGCGCTTGTCCATCGTCTTCATCCTTGACGTGCTGAAGGCGTCAGTCGAGATCACCTACGCGATCCTCACCCGCAAGAAGCTAAAGGCCGCGATCATCCGTGTCCACACCCGCGCAGAATCCGACATCTTCCTGGCCATCACTAGCGGTTTTACCGCAATGGTGCCCGGTTCGATCGTGATCGACGCGCACCGCATGACCGGCATGATGTACGTACACGTCTTCGACGTCTCGGGCGAGGACGGCCTACAGAAAGCCCACGACACCGTGATCCGGCAGGAGGAACGCATCCTGCGCGCCCTGGCCAGCGACCAGGTGCTGATCGAGGCGGGCTACGTGCCCAGCGGTTCCATGCGAGCCGGGCGCCTAAAGAAATCCGAAAAAGATCCACGCAACAACGAGGTGAGCCGATGATTTACGTACTATGGACGTCCCTCATCATCCTGGGCGTCGCCATGCTGCTGGTGCTGATCGCGGTGCTTCGCGGCCCGACGTCGATGGAACGGGCGATCTCACTCGACGTGCTGACTAGCGCGATCATCTGCACCACAGTGGTGATCATGGTTATCCACGGGCGAACCGAGTTGGCGCCCCTCCTAGTGGTCCTCGCGGCGGTCGGTTTCGTCTCTTCGACGGCCATTGCCCGCTTTGTGCCCGCCGAACGCAGCGAGGAGACGCTGTCGCAAGCCGCCGTCATCGGCAAGATGAAGGAGGAGAGCAACGATGCTTAGTATCTCGCTGATCGCCAAGATCATCGGCGTCGTGCTGGTATTCCTCGGCGCGCTGCTGCTGCTCGTCACCGCCATTGGCCTGCTGGTGCTGCCCGACCTGCCGGCCAGAATGCACGCGGCCACCAAACCCCAGGTGCTGGGTCTGATGCTGCTTGCGCTGGGCGGGACACTAATCCTGCAGATTCCGTCGGTGGCAGGCATCCTGTTTCTGATGGTGATCTTCCAGATGCTGACCGCGCCAATCTCTGCGCACATGCTCAGCAACTCGGCCTTCCGGGCAGGGCGCACGAATTCCGAGGTGCTAGTTCTCGACGAGTTGAGCGAGGACATCGCCCAGGCCGAGGAGTATGCAAAAACCCAGCGGAAGCGCTAGTCGGCGCTAGCCGCTGGGTTTCTTGGCTATCTTAAGACTGGTTGAACTTCGCCCAGAGCTCGTCCTCCGGGTTCTTGCCGTAAGGGCCCTCCGTCGGAATAGGGGAGGCCAGGAATACGCGTTCATCGGTCAATTCGGCCTTCATCCGATCTGCCTCCAGGCGAGCCTCCTCGGAGACCTCGTAGGGGCCGAAGCTCAGCACCGGCGACGGCACGAAGCCGTGCCTTGACCTGTCGACCGGAGCCGTCCAGGCATGAGCCTTGGTGGGGGAGACATCGGGCTGCTCTTGGGCTGCCTCGTCGAGACCGCGCTGCGGGCCTGCGAATGTGGGGCCGAAGTCCTCGGGGTCGACGCCGTCGCCGCTCTCGCCGGAGATAGTCCACGGCTGGCTGGCCGGCAGAATATCATCGATGGGCTGATTGGGGACGGAGAAACCGTAGTAGGCGTAGAGTTCCGCCTCGGCCGCCGAATCGAGGTGGCGATCAGGGTCGTAGTTCGGGGCGTCCTCAACGAAATCTTTTTCGTAAGGCACCTGGATTTCTTCGGCGCTGATGATCGCGCGATCTAGCGGAACGAAAGTTTCTTTTGAGTCGAAGATGCCTGTCTTGACGGTCACCCAGGTGGGCAGGCCCGTTTTGTCGTCCAAGTAAACCTGCTCGACCTTGCCGATTCGATCGTTGTTCTGATCGGTCACATTGGCGTCAAACAGGTGCTCGTAGCGGTGTTCCTGGTTGTTATCCGTCATCACGATCCTTTCGCATACCTAATGCCAAATACTAAAGCTATCAGGGGTGAGAATCACGCAGCTCAGCGGCGTGGCTCATCAATATCGCTGTCTGGCGGGGTGTTGTTTCGCAGCAGCCGAATCGTGGGGAAGCGCCTGGTGTGGTCGACAACGAAACGCAGCTTCTCGGAGCGCATCACCACGACGGTGATGACGACGGTGGCCAGACCGACGCAGATCACGCCGAACCAGATGGTCCATTCCGGGCCGAGCGCGTCGCCCAGCCAGCCGACCAGCGGCGAGACCAGGGGAGCGACCCCTATGATCATCAGGGTCCACAGCGCCAGCATTCGCCCACGCATCGCCGGCGACGAGTGCGTCTGCACCAGCGTGTTTCCGGTGACCAGCGCGGTGATGGTGAACAGCCCAATCGGGGCTTGCAGCAGCGCAAAGACCAGATAGCTGGTTTTGATCGCGGCGAGCGCCGAAAAGACGGTGTAGCCGGCCATGCCGCCCAGCATGTAGCGCAGCCTGGGTCGGGCGCGTCTTGCAGCGGCCAGGGCGGCGACTAGGGCACCCGCGCCCATGATCGAGCCGAGCGCGCCGAACTCGCCCGCCCCCTTGCCGTACAGCGAGGTGGCCATGACCGCGTTGGAGATCTGGAAGTTAAAGCCGAGTCCGCCGATGGCTAGGCTGCAGGCTAGGAAAATCTGGATGTCTGGGCGGCGACGCACGTAGCGCAGGCCGGCGATGATGCCGCGATCGGCCTTGGCCACCTTCGCGGGATTCATCTTCTTCGTGTCCAGCGAAAGTAGGCAGATGAACATGCAGACGTAGCTGGCCATGCCTACGAAGAAAACCGGGCCGGTGCCGATGAGCGCGATCAGCACGCCGGCGATGCCTGGGCCCAGCAGGCGCGCGGAGTTGAACGACGTCGAGTTGAGCGCGATCGCGTTGGGCAGCTGCCTGGTCGGCACGATCTCGCTGACCATCGACTGGCGAGCAGGGTTGTCGAACGTGATGGCGATGCCGTCGATGAACGCCACCGCGTAGATCATCCACAGTTGTGCGGTGCCGGTCAGCACTAGAGTGCCCACCACGGCGTTCGAGAGCGCGCCCTCGATCTGCATGAACAGCAGCAGTTTGCGCTTGTCAAAGTGGTCCGCGGCGGCTCCGCCGAACTGGTTGAGCAACAGATTGGGGATGAACGTGATAGCCGTCAGGATGCCCAGCGCGGAGGCCGAATTATCGGTCAAAATCACCAGGACGAGCCAGGAGTCAGCCGTGCGAACCAGCCAATTGCCGATGTTGCTGGCCAGCGAACCGATGAACCAGGTGCGGTAATTCGGGATTGCTAGTGAGCTGAACATCTTGCGCATTGTTCACCTCGAGTTTTGGGTTTATAGGCTTCGTAGGAAATCTGGGTCGTCGTCCGGCGCCCTGCGGTCGTCGGGCCTGCCCGGTGGCCTGCCGTAGCGCGGGCGGCCAAAGAACAGCCAACAGAAGGGCCCGATGACGGGAACGAGAATCACGAAGACCGCCCAGAGCCATTTGGGCATGACCCTGACTTTGCCGGCAGGGGCTTGGGCAACCTCGACCGTGCAGTAGATGGTCAGCGCCACGACTGCAATCAGTAGAATCACGCGGGTCATGGAAGTAAGTCTAGCCACCACCTCAAGCCGCTGCTAGCCGCGGGAGCTTAGCTGGCCGCCTGACATTGTGTCGGGCACAGCAAGGGCGCCTAGGATGTTTCTCGTGCTTGAAGTCTGTACCCCCTCTGAGCTGGTAGATCGGCTGCCCGACGCGCTGGCTGGGCGCTGCTCGCTCGCGCCGCTGGCTTTCGGCCAGACCCCGCCAGAAGCGTTGTGCCTGGACGAGCCGATTGGCAGCGACATCGCCGCAGTGATCGTGACGTCCGGCAGCACGGGCACACCAAAGGGCGTGGAACTTAGCTCCCGAGCGCTGCTGGCTTCGGCGGACGCCACCCGCGCTGCCCTCGGTGCGTTCACCTGGACGTGCGTGCTGCCCACCTGGTACGTGGCGGGCCTGATGGTGCTGGTACGCGGCTACGCCGATCGCGAGCACGGAGGGGGAGGGGTGCGGTTCGCGTCGAAAGACTTGAGCGACCTGAACCCAGATAACGGCTGCCCGAACGCCATCTCGATCGTGCCGACCCAGCTGGAGCGCGCGCTGCAGAACCCGGAGATCGCGCGCTCGCTAGCCCGCTACGACCGCGTGTTGGTGGGCGGGGCAGCGCTGCGCGCCCAGACGCTCGAGGCGGCGTGGGAACATGGCATCAAGCTCACCCGCACTTACGGAATGAGCGAGACCTGCGGGGGCATGGTCTACGATGGCTATCCGCTGCCCGGCATCGAGATCCTGATCGAGGCTGGTCGCGTGAAACTTCGTACCCCATCCGCGTTCAGCGGTTATCGGGGAATGCCGGAACTGACCGCCGAAGTGCTCGACGGTGACGTGGTGACCACCAACGATCGCGGCGAGCTGGTGGACGGCAGACTACGGCTGCTCGGGCGCTTCGACGACGTCGTGATCAGCGGGGGAGTGAACGTGGATCTGGCCGCCGTCCAAAGGGTCGTGGACGAGATCGGCGCGGGCGCGGTGATCTTCGGGGTGCCAGACGACGAGTGGGGCACGAAGATCTGGCTGGCCGACGAGGTCGAACGGCCACTGGCATGGTGGCGCGAGAGCCTGGCAAAGCGACTGCAGAAGGCCGCGCTGCCCAAGGGCGTGCTTGGCGGAAAGTTGCCGAGAACTACTTCTGGCAAGGTCGATCTGCAGAAGTTGCGCGAGGCCGCCAACGAGTGAATCGAAAAAAGTCGGTGCCTAGTGGCATGATGCTAGACAGAGTTTTGGGAGGAAATCTTGGCTACTGCTGCTGAATGGATCGAGGGCGCCAGGCTACGCACGCTGCCGGCGTCGGTGGCTCCCGTGTTGATGGGGGCGGCCGTCGCGGCTAGCGTCGGGCACCTTTCGTGGCTTCGCACGCTGCTCGCCGCGCTGGTCGCCCTGGCTCTGCAGGTGGCGGTGAACTTCTCCAACGACTATTCCGACGGCGTGCGCGGCACCGACACCGTGCGGGTTGGTCCGCAGCGGCTGATTGGCTCTGGTGCCGCGAGCCCCAAGCAGGTGCTGGCGGCCGCGATCTGCTGCTACGCGCTGGCCTGCTTGGCCGGGCTGGCGCTGGTCGCGCTGAGTGGCCAGTGGTGGCTGCTGCTAGTCGGGGTGGCCTGCGTGCTAGCGGCCTGGTTCTACACCGGCGGCAAGCACCCGTACGGCTACATGGGTCTTGGCGAGGTCTTCGTCTTCATCTTCTTCGGGCTGGTGGCAACAGCGGGAACCACGTATACCCAGGCCGGACGGGTGCCGGTTTCTGGCTGGCTCGCCGCCGTGGCGATGGGGGCCCTAGCCTGCGCGGTCTTGGTCTGCAATAACCAGCGAGATCTGCCGCTGGACGCGAAGTCCGGCAAGATCACTCTTTCGGTACGGCTTGGGGACCGTGGTTCGCGGTGGTTCTACCTGATTCTGTCCGTCTTATCGCAGGTCCTTTTGATGTGGCTGATCTTCGCGACGACGCTTTGGGCGATGCCTGGTGTGCTGATCGCCATCGTGCTGCTGAACGTGGCTGACGTGAGGATGATGAGCGGCGTCACAGGCATGGCGCTGGTGAAAGTCCTCAAGCTAACCAGCTTCGCCGAGTTGATCGCCGGGGCGGGCGTCTTCGCCGGCACTCTGATAGCGGCAATCTGATGCGCGTCCACGTTTATTCGATCCCGCTGAAGAACACCTTTCGCGGCCTGAACGTGCGTGAGGGCGTGCTGGTTGAGCACGGCGGCAGGTGGGCAGAGTGGAGCCCGTTTTCCGAGTACGACGACGAGATCGCCTCGCGCTGGTTGCGCGCCACGCTTAGCCAGCTGACCGACCGGCGCGAGCCGCTTCGAGCTAGCGTGCCGGTAAACGTGACTGTTCCTGAGGTTGGGCCCGAAAGGGCGGCCGAGATCGTGGCCGGTTCCGGGTGCAAGACCGCGAAGGTCAAGGTGGCCGGCACCTCGAGCCTTGAAGATGACGTGACCAGGGTAAAGGCCGTGCGCCGGGAGCTGGGTGCCGAGGGCAGGGTTCGGGTGGACGCCAACGGCTCCTGGAGCGTGCCCGAGGCGCTGCGCGCGCTCGAGAAGCTCGGCGAGGTCGGTCTGGAATACGCCGAGCAGCCCTGTGCGAGCGTCGAGGAATTGGCGCGGCTGCGCAAGGAGCTGGCAAAGAGTGGCTTGACCGTGCCGATCGCGGCGGACGAGTCGATCCGCCGAGCCGAGGACCCGCTTTGGGCAGCCGCCCTGGACGCGGCTGATGTCGTCGTGCTGAAGGTGCAGCCGCTTGGCGGGGTAGAGAAGGTGCTGGAACTGGCCGAGAAGCTCGCTCCGCGCAAGGTGGTGATCAGCTCGGCACTGGAAACCTCGGTCGGCATTCACGCCAGCCTGCGGGCGGCCTGCCTGCTGCCCAGTCTCGACGCGGCCTGCGGCATAAACACCGTGCGGCTGTTCACCGGAGACGTGGTTGCCGAGCCCCTGATCGCCAAGTGTGGCGAGCTGACGCTTGGGCCCTGCCCGGAGCCGTCGCAGGAATTGTTGGCCGAGTACGCGGCTCCCGAGCCGCGCGCTCGCTGGTGGCGGGAGCGATTGGAGCGCTGCCGCGAGATCGTTTCTGAGGAGGCAGCGTGAGTGGCGATTCCTGGCGGCTGAGCCGCACGGTGCTGGCCAGCCTGGTGGCCTGCGGGGTGGAGGACTTCGTGCTTTGCCCAGGTTCGCGCAACACCCCGCTTTCGATATCCCTAGTCAGGGCTGGTCGCGAGGGACAGATACAGCTGCATCGGCGCATGGACGAGCGCGTCGCGGGATTCCTGGCGCTCGGAGTGGCCAAGGTAAAGGGCGTCTGCGCGGTGGTGGTGACTTCGGGCAGCGCGGTTGGCAATTTACTGCCCGCGGTGATGGAGGCGCACGCCAGCGGCGTCTGCCTGGTGGTGATCTCGGCCGATCGCCCGGCCACGCTGATCGGCGCGCGCAGCAACCAGACCACGCTCCAGAGCGGCATCTTCGGCGAGCACTGCGTGCATGCCGCGAACCTGTATTCGAGCGACGCCAACCCCGCGGCCTGGGCAGCGCAAACCCGCCGAGCGCTGATCTCCGGGCTGGGCTTGCGCACTTCGCGTCCGGGTCCGATCCAGCTGAACCTCGGCCTGGACGTGCCGCTGCTGCCAGGTAAAGGCGGGGGCGAGCAGGATGGTCTGGGTAGGTTGATCCAGAGATATGTGGCTGACTTCGAGCTGCCCGCAGCGCGTCCGCCGATCTGCGAGAAGCTGGATTACGTCCCCGGCACAGTGGTGCTGGCCGGGGACGCCTCACCCGAGGTCGGTCGCCAGGCCGCGCGGGTGGCCGAGCATGCCGGGCTGCCGCTGTTCGCCGAGCCCAGCAGCAACGCTAGGCGTAGCCCGAACGCGGTTTGGAACTATGTTCCACAGCTTGTCGCAGGTCGCGACGACGAGATCAACCGGGTGCTGGTCTACGGCCACCCGACTCTGAGCCGTCCGGTAACAAAGTTACTTTCTGGGCAAGAGCGCCAGATCGTGGCGGTGGGCGAGCACGCGGACTATCCGGACCCCGGTTTAGCCGTCAACGCCGTCGTCGACGCGGTGAGCCTCAAGCCCGATAGCTCAGGCTGGCTGGGCAGCTGGCTGAACCCCGAAAACCAATCAAAACCATCGAGAGCCCAGGCGTTCGTCGAGGAGTTCCTGGCGGCGGCACCGGAAAATGTCTTCTTAGGTTCTTCCAACTCGATCCGCTACGCCGACGCCGCCCGCTCCTGGCCGGAAACGAACGCTTACGCGAATCGTGGCCTGGCCGGCATCGACGGTGCCATCGCCACCGCTGGCGGTATCGCCCTGGCCAGCGGCCAGCCCACTGCCGCGCTGATCGGCGACCTGACCTTCCTCTACGACGCAGGCGCGCTGCTCATCCCGGCCGGTCAGCCCGAGCCAGATCTGCGCGTGGGGGTGCTCGACGACGACGGCGGAGCGATCTTCCGCTCGCTGGAGGTCGGCGCGCCAGACTTCGAGGACGTCTTCGGGGAGGCCTTCGCGATGCCGCACGGCCATGATCTGGCAGCGATTGCCGCCGGCTACGGCCTGTCAAGCGTCGTGGTTAGCAGCCCCCAAGAGCTGCGAGATGCCTTGTCAAAGCCGATTTGCGGCGTCGGCATCGTCGTGGTGCGCCTCTACCGCTGAGCGTAGTTTTCACGCAGCCACTCGCGCAGGGCCAGCGTGGCGCGGGTGTCGTCCTCGTTGTACTCGAGCAGCCGCACCCGATAGCGCTCGCGCACCGCTTTGTCCCCAGAGGTCACTGCCAGGTCGAACCAGGACTGCGAATTCAGCCCGCTCGGGCTCTCGTCTCGCCACTTGAAGCCGACGCTCCTGGTTGCGATGGCCTTCAGCCCCAGGCCATGGGTGCCGAAGAAGTTCTTATTCATCACGGCGAACAGATCGAAGAAGCGCGTCCTGATCAGCCGCACCAGCTTCTTGACCTTCGGCTCCTTGATTCGCCGTGCGACCCGTCTGATGTGGGTGCGCTCGTAATCGGAGTAGTGGTAGACCATCGAGCCGGGGTGGTCGATCAAAAAGTCGTAGAGCCAGCTCAGGGCCTGCTCGGCCAGCTTGGCCTCGGTCTCGTGCGTCAGCTCCTCGAATGCCACGAAGTTCACGTAGTGGCTCCGCGGCTCAGGGTTTTCGCGGTCGGTGACCAGCATTCCCCACAGGTAGATCTTGTCGTTGACGTTCGACTCGATGTCCAGGTCGATCTCGAAGCGACTGTCCGGCAGCTTGAGCGGGCCCTGCGTGGTACGTTCCAGCTCGACGCCCCGAACCATCATTCCCGCGCGCTTGCGGGCTCGTTTGAGGCGCAGCTCGGTGTGGGCGCGGTGCTGAACTTGCGGCAGGTATTCTTCGTGCAGCAGCTTCTCGTCGGCCTCCGCTAGATCCTGGATGGTGTGGATGCCCAGCGAGCGCAGCGCCGAAACTTCGCGCGGGTCTAGTGGCGCCTTTTCGATGCGCAGGCTCAGGTCGGCGTCGGCCAGCTGCCTGGAGCAGTATGGCCACCACTTGCAGCCCTCACACTCGTCGATGACGATGGGTTCCACCATGCACTTGCCGGCCAGAGCGTTTTGGGCCACCTTAACCCGAAACGCGAACTCGTGGTCGTAGCGAGAAAGTGCGGAGTGATAGCGGAACTTCGTTGCGGCTTTGTTCGCGAACGTGCGGATCTTCGGGGCGTCGAGTTCCGCCCACGAGATCACCACGCCCTGCAGCGAAGCAACCTCTTCGTTGCCCTTAAGCACCTTTTCGCCGGTCTTGTCGACGATCCTGTCGCTGCCGATCACCCCGCCCCTGCGGTAGCCGGCCCATCCGGCCGCCTCCATCAGACGCCAGTAGTGAGCCAGCTCGAGCAGATCGGCCTCGCGGTTGTAGCGAAACTGCGCGCCCGGAGCAACGTGCACGTTTTCCGTGCCCGGTGAGGAGAGCCAGTTTATGTAGGTGGGCTCTGGGTGCTCGCTGCGTTCCAGCCCCCGGTGGTTGCGGACGATCGCCGGCGCGTAACGAGGCTTGCCGTCTGGTTGATCGACGCAGCGAACCAGCAGGTCCGGGTTGCCCTCGCGGTGGTTCTCTTCGTCGTAGGGTAGGACGGGCGCGATGATCAGCTGCTGGCCGGATTCCGCGGCCAGCCTGGTGGCCTGCATCCGCAGGTTATAGCTAGTCAGCGCCAGGTTGCGCAGGTCGGCGGTGTTCGGCTGCAGCGCCAGGATGTCCAGCACTGCCGTCCTGAATTCTGCCGCGCTCCTGCGCATCGACTCTAAGATGTTTGGGTCGGTGCGGCCGGGCCCCTCCGCGTCGACCGAAATGGTGGACAGCGGGTCAAATTCGTTCTGAACCTTAACCGGGCAGCTGATGGCCGCCTTCGCCGAAAGTCTGAAGTTAAGGTTCTCAGACTTGCTCACAGCTTCCAGCCGCGGTGCAGGGCGACGATGCCGCCCGTCAGATTCTTCCACTCGACGTTGCTCCAGCCCGCGGTGCTTAGCAAGTCGGCGAGGCCCTGCTGATCGGGCCAGTTGAGAATGGATTCCACCAGGTAGTCGTATGCTGCGTCGTTGCTGCTGAATCTTTCCAGCGACGGCATGATGCGCCCCAGATAGAAATTGTAGAGGGCTCGAAACGGTGCCCAGGTTGGGGTGGAAAATTCCGCGATCACCACGCGGCCGCCGGGTCGGGTGACGCGCAACATCTCTTTGAGCGCGGACTCGGTGTCTTGCACATTGCGCAGCCCGTAGCTGATGGTGACAGCGTCGAAGGAGTCGTCCTTGTAGGGCAGGCTGAGCGCGTTGCCGCCCACGAAAGTGATCTCGGGGAAGCGGCGCTTGCCCTCAGCGAGCATGCCCAGCGAGATGTCGGTGGGGATGACCTCGGCGCCCTCCTTGCGGATGGCCTGGCTGGACATTCCGGTGCCGCCGGCCAGATCCAGAATCAGCTGTGCCTCGTTGGGGGCGATGGCGCGCACGGTTTCGCGACGCCAAAGCCTGACCTGGCCAAAGCTCATCAGGTCGTTCATCAGGTCGTAGCGCTTCGCAACGCCGTCGAACATCGCGGCCACGTCTGCCGTCTTTTTTCCTAGGTCTGCTCTCTTCGACACGATATAAAGGTTGCCACAAATTAAAACGTTGCACCTACCGGACGCCGAGGTATCTTGCATTTGCGGAGCGTGCAGGTTGGTGCCGTTTGGCGATAGGGGGAAGAATAGGCACATGGCCAAGCGAGAACTGGTGCTGAGAGTCACCGACCTAACTAAGAAGTACGGCGATCACATCATCGTCGATGGTTTCAACCTAAAAGTACATTCCGGCGAGGCGGTCGCGCTCACCGGGCGTAACGGTTCGGGCAAGTCGACCATCCTGCGGTGCCTGATCGGAGCTGACCGCCCTAGCGAGGGACGCATCGAGGTGCTCGGCAACAAGGTGAACGAGGCTGATGCTCAGTTCCGCACGGACGTGGCCACCGTTATTGACGACCTGGATTTCTTTCCCGATCTCTCGGTGGTCGAGCACCTAGACCTGTTGGCCCGCGCGCACGGCCTGGAGGATCCTGACGACCTGGTCGACGCGGTGCTAGAGGAGGTTAACCTGGTGCCGCAATCCAGCCAGCTGCCCGGCACGCTGTCCAGTGGTCAGCGCCGCAGGCTTGCTCTGGCTACGGCATTCGTGCGTCCCAAGAAGCTGCTGGTGCTAGATGAGCCCGAGCAGCGCCTGGACGTCGAGGGCGTGGCCTGGCTTGGTCAGCGCCTGAAGCATGAGGTCTCCAAGGGTCTGGCGGTGGTGATGGCCAGCCACGAGCCGAGCCTGGTCGAGGCCGTCGGTGCCCGCCTGGTGCGAGTCGGCGCTGAGGCCGAGGTCAGTCAGTCGCTGGTGGAGGACGATCAGCTGTGAGCAGGCGTCGCAGGAGAAGGGCCAGGCAGCAGCCCCAAAAGCAGCAAGCTCCGCAGCCCTCCGCCGAAGAGCTCGCCGAGGCCAGGGCGGCCGCGATCGCGGAATACGAGTTTGATGATTTTGCCGACGTAGAGGACTACGAGGTCGGCCTAGCCGACGAGCGCTCGCTGCTGTTGCTGATGCGCGACTGGCGTAAGGGCAGGGCAACCCGAACCATCTGGGACGCCATCACCAACGGTTACAACGTGGTTTTCTCGATACTGGTGATCGGCGCGATGCTGGTCGGCGGCATAATGGAGGCCCAGAACACCGCGGCGGGCTGCACCAGCGTCGGCTGCACCACCGCGAAGTCGCTGGTGCCATGGCTGCTGGTGGCGACCACGACGCTGCTGGCCATCAGCCTCTCTAAGATTTTCGGCCCGGTGGTGGCCTCCGCGGCAGAGGGCTCATGGCTGCTAGACGCCCCGATTCGTCGCAGCCGGGTATTGGCCAAGCGTCTGGCCGGAGTGCTGGTGCTGAGCTTCGTGGTGGCCGGCGCGCTGACGATGCTAATCAGCGTCCTGCTAGGCCTTTCGCTCGCCTCCGCCGCCGTCTGGGGCCTGGCCGCGGGCCTTAGCTCGAGCGCCGCGACGGCCTTCGCCGCCTCACAGCAGGGCGGCTCCCCGGTTCTGCTGAACGTCGTGCAGGGCCTGCTCGGAGCGCTCGCGACCGCCGTACTGCTGGCGGTCATCTCGATTTCGGTGGGCTGGCTCGGTCTTTCGGTCAACCCTGACGCGAGCCTGTCCTCTTCTTATGTCTCCTTGGGGGCCGCCGGCGTGCTGCTGATGGTTTTCGCCGTGATCTCGTTCGGACGGCTGAACCGCCTGCGCCGGGCCCGACTGGTCAGCGGCGGCGATCTTCTCTCTGGCATGCAGGGTGCCGCATTCGCGCTCGACTTCTCGCTGATGCGAGACATCCTGGTCGAACGCAAATACCTTGCTCGCGGCCACGTGCGGCCCAAGCGCGGCAAGGGCATCCGCAGCCAGGCGATCATCTGGCGTGACGTTCAGCGGCTGGTGCGCAACCCGCTGAACCTGATCGTGCTGGCGGTTTCCGGCGTTGTGCCGTACGCCACCGAGGCGCTGGGTATGGGCGTCTTCGGGGTGTTGATCTCGGCGCTGCTGATGCTGTTCGTGATGATCCCGTTCTTCGACTCGCTTCGCGTGCTGACCCGCACGAAGGGTCTAGCCAGGTCGTTCCCGATGGGCAACAGTGAGCTGCGCTCCGCCGCCACCATCTTGCCCGGAGTGCTGGCCCTGGGCTGGGCAATCATGGTGACGCCGGCCTTCCTGTTCTCGGACGAGACCGTCACCTCACAGACCATAGCGCGCTCGTTCCTGCTGGCGGCCATCACCGCGGGCACCGGCTACGTCGCCGCGATCCGCTGGGTCAGCGCCCGTCCGCCGGACTACTCTGCGCCGATGCTCGCCACCGGCATGGGTGCGCTGCCAACCGGCATGATCGTCAACCTGTTGCGTGGCTTCGACATCGTGGCCGTCACCGTGCTGCCGCTGGTCTTCGGGCTCAGCCCGTGGATCAGCGTCGTGATCCTTCTCATCGCCTATTTTGTCGCGCGCTCTGGTGGCGTCAACACCGAGGAGATGATGGAGCGCCAGGCCGACGCCAAGAAGGAGCTGGAGGAAGCCAAGCGCAAGGCCAACGCGCCGTCTCAGCGCAAGGTGATTTCGAGGTCGGAGCGCAAACCCGGCACCCCACGCGGCTACACGATCGGGGAGTAGGGCGGGTATTAGCCGGGCAACGGTAACAGAGCAAACAAAAGGGGGGGGGGGGGGGGGGGCCCCCCCCCCCCCCCCCCCGCGCCGGGGGGGGGGGGGGGGGCGGCGCCGCCGGCAGAGGGGGGCGGGCGCAGGAAGAGGGGGATCGCCCGAAAACTGGGGGGGGGCCCCC
>CAUPIJ010000009.1:0-61469 GCA_963511305.1 uncultured Propionimicrobium sp. | reverse complement strand
CCTCCCCAGCGCCCGGCGGGGACCCTGCCGTTTGAGTAAACCCGCGCGGTGGCGCCCCCCGCTGGCCTCGATGCGGGTCCGCCCCCCCCCCCGCAGCCTAATCACGACCGGGCCGTCGAAGTCCTTTAGAGCTTGGGGAAAGGGTTCTCCGGGAGCGAGGGTTGCCGAATAGACGTCGTGATCGCAAATCGAATCTAAAGCGTTAACGGTTAATTCAAAGGGTAAGAATTCCTTGCTGGCCTGGATAATGGAGATTCTGCCGTGCGTGAATTTCTCGACGATTCTTTTTCGTGACGCCTGCAAAACTCTCTCTAAACCGACTGGAGAGAAGTCTTTGCTGACGGGCCATTCTTTGGGCGCGGCGACACCCTCGATGAAGGGATCCCTAAAGAAAACGTCCACTCTCTTCTCCAATCTGTGCTCCGCAAGTTTATCGAATTCGCTCAAAAAAATCGCGGGGAAACGGTCTCGGCAAAGGAACTCGTATTTTATCGAATTAAGATCTCGTGAAATTAACTAGCTATCTTTTGGAATAGCAGTTATTCGGATCGCACCGATCAGTCGTCTGACTACGGCTCGCAGGTTATTTTCCTCTGCGATCCGATGGTTTCCGAGTGCTTGGTCAGCCAGCGTGACGACGAAAGCAACAGCCACCAGGGCGCCGGACGCGGCGAAGACCCAAAAGAACTGGTTCGCGCCGACCGCGATGGTTGCGACGCTGCCCAGCACGAAGGAGCCGATGCCCGTCCCGGAGTCGAAGGAGGCGTTCCAGATCGCAGACGCCACCTCGTTTCTATCCTTCGATAGCCGGCCGAACATCAGCAGTAGAGCCTCGTTTTGCACCACCCCGAAGCCCGCTCCGTAACAGATCAGCGCCAGGAACAGCAGCCAGCCGCTAGCGCCGGTGATCAGTATCGCTGCGATACCCGCGAGCCCCAGGGCTGCGACGAAAGCAGCCCAGATGATCAACCTGCCAGCGCCCTTGGCGTCGGCGAAGACGCCGGCGGTGTAACGGCAAATCATCTGCGCTAGGCCAACCACGGATAGGCCCAAACCGGCAATTAGCGCTGCCTGTTCTATGCCGGCTTTGGTTACCGCCGGGGCGAGGAAGGTGGAGATGCCCCCGAAGCCCATTGCGGTGAAGCACATGGCTGCCGCCGGAACGGCCACCAATTTCCAGGTCGGCACCCTAGATTTAGACAGCTTTTGGCTCTTGGGGCGCGCGGGTTCAACGTGTGGAATCCGGGTGGCGAAAAACGTTCCCGCCAGGCCGATGACTGTGGCGAGGACGTAGACGGGCGTGTAGCTGCCAGAAGAAGAGGCGATCACCAGGCCGAGGGGCAGCATGAGCAGCTCGCCGAGGCCAACCATCGCACCCAATGTGCCGGACGCCCTGCCCAGAAGTTTTAGCGGAACCAGGGAAGCGATCAGCGCGGATTCCGCCACGCATAACGTGCCGAAACCCACTCCGCGCAGCGTCGCAACGGCGAAGACCGCAGGCGCGGACATGGTGAAGATGTGCAGCAGACTTGGGATGCCTAGGAGCACCCCAGAAAATGCCATCGTCGGCACGTACCCGAATCGCCGAATCAGCTTAGGAGTCTGAGTTTGCGCCAGCACCGTGACGCCCATGAAGACTCCAGTGGATGCGCCCGCCAGCCCGGCCGAATCGCCGTTTTCAAGAATCGCCTTCGGAATCACCGGGAGCAGCAGCGCCCAGCAACCGAAAGCAGCGAAAACTGCGACCATCACGTTTGCGAAACCGGGGTAGCTCCAAACGCTTCTGTGTTGCGAAGTCTGCTCACTCACAAACTCAATGATAGTTGCCTATCAAGCTAGGCTTTACCGCGTGAAAAGGCAGCTAGCATTCCCTAACTTCAATCGAGATCCGCAGGTATTCGCCGAGCAATTCGACGCACTCATGCAAAACGAGGTTGACGTCCTTAGGCAGATTGTTGTTGATCAGCCAAGCGTCGAAAGCACCATCGTAGCTTGGGAACTGGTCAGCGAAAAGCTGACAGAAGCGTTGGCGGTCTTTGAAACCGCGCTTAGCTCGGACACCACCGACGAATTGGCTCAGTTGAACGAGAAGTATGCGTCGATCTTCGCCGCTCACGAAGACGCGATCTACCAGAATGTTGATCTGTATCGAAAGATCGTTGAGCTGGGCGAGCAAGATCTGGACGCCCAGGACAGGCACTGGGTGGAGCTGAAGCTAAAGGACTTCCGCAAGAGCGGGGTTGAGCTGCCTGAAGACCAGAAACAGCGGCTGCGTGAGATAAACAGCCGACTGGCAGCCAATGAGGCCCGCTGGGATCAGCTTGTGGTCGCCGGGCGCAACGAGTCGAGGGTATTTGTTGATGGGCGCGAAGTCGACCTGATCAATACCACCGGCCAGCCGATCCTCGCGGAACTAGACGACCGCGACGAGCGCGAGCGCGTCTTCAACGCCTCGATCTCCAGAGGCCAGACGGGCGAGGCCGACGTCAGGAGCCTAATCATCGAGACCGCCAATCTGCGGCTTGAACGAGCCAAGCTGCTCGGTTTTGCCAATCATGCCGAGTATGTGGCCGACGAGGGAACGGCGGCCACGGTTGAAAACCTCACCGAGGTCTTGCATGCCATCCGCGATCAGGCGATCCCGGCTGCCGAGCGCGACGCGGTGGCGTATCAGGAAAAGTTCGAGGAGTTTTATCCGGGCGAAAAGCTGCGGGCCTGGGACTGGCAGTGGATCGCCGAGAAGCAACGCAAGCACTACGCAGTCTCAGACGAAGAGCTAAAGCCTTATCTAGAGTTCGAGCGCCTACTGGCCGCCGGCATTTTCCCCCAGGCCGAGCGGCTCTACGGCCTGACCTTCAAGCAGATCGAGCAGGGAGCCTACGTCTCCGATGCGAGGGTCTACGAGGTTTACGACGAAGATGGCCTGCTGGGTGGCTTGATCGTTGACCCGTACGCGAGGCCCACCAAGCAGGGCGGGGCTTGGATGAGCGACCTCGTGGTCGCCAGCGAGCTGGGCGACAAGCTGCCGATAGTCACTCTGAACTGCAACTATCTGAAACCGGAGCATGGCAAGCCGACCCTGCTGAGTTGGGACGACGTGATCACGCTCTTCCACGAGTTCGGCCACTGCCTCAACGGCCTCTTCTCGCAGGCGAGGTATCCGAGCATGGCAGGCGCGAACGGCCCGCGCGACTACGTCGAATTCCCTAGCCAGGTCAACGAGCACTGGGCCTGGGAGCCGTCTCTGATCGAGGGCTACGCGAGACACTGGCAGACGGGCGAGCCCCTTCCCGCCGAGCTGATCGAGAGGCTGGTGGCTGGCGCCATGTTCGACCAGGCCTACGCCGATACAGAGCTGGTGGCCGCGATGCTGCTAGATCAGTCTTGGCACACCGCCGAAGCCGACGAACTGCCGAAGTGCCCCGAGGACGTCGACGCCTTTGAGGCTCGCGCCCTGGCTGCCGCCGGGTTTGATTTCCCGCTGATTCCGCCGCGCTATCGAAGCTGCTACTTCAGCCACATCTGGTCGGGCGGATACGCCGCGGCCTACTACGGCTACCTGTGGTCGGAGCTGCTGGACGCAGACGCCTGCGCTTGGTTCGACGAAAACGGCGGATTGAGGCGCGAGAACGGCGAAAAGTTCCGCCGCGAAATCCTGGCGGTCGGAGACAGCGTCCCGCTGATCGAGAACTACACCAAGTTCCGGGGCAAGACCTACGACATCAAGTATCTGCTAGAGCGCCATTTAGGCATGCCGGGCAAGCAGTTGGGCTAGCGTCACGGCCTCCCGATCGGTCAGGTCTGTGACCTGCTTGCGGCAGCTGAAGCCGTCGCTGAGCACTAGCGCGCTCGGATGCTGCTCGATGGCGGGCAGCAGGGCGTGCTCGGCAACCTTGACCGAGACCTCGTAGTGGCCGCGCTCGACGCCGAAGTTGCCGGCCAGGCCGCAGCAGCCGGCTAGCTTGGTGACCTTGACCCCGCTCATCTCCAACACCTTGGCATCGGCCTGCCACCCCAGCACCGCGCTGTGATGGCAGTGCGGTTGAGCGATGATCTCGTGGCCGCTCAGGTCGGGGGCCTGCCAGCCGTCTGTGGCCACCAACAGCTCCGCGAGCGTGCGCGTCCTGCTTGCCACCAGGTCGACGCGCTCGTCATCGGGCAGCAGCTCGGGCGCGTCAGAACGCCAAACCGCCATGCAGCTCGGCTCCATGCCGACTATCGGGGTCCCAGCTTCGGCGATCGGGGCGAGGACGTCCAGCGCGTGCCTGAGCTGACGGCGGGCACCGTCGAGCTGGCCGGTGGTGATCCAGGTCAGGCCGCAGCAGGCGGGCTCGGTGATGACCTGGGGGTCGTAGCCCGCGTCGATCAAGACCAGCAGTAGGGCCGCCAGCTGATCGCCCGCGAAGGCGTCGGTGAACGAATCAACCCAGATCGCCACCTTGCCGTGCGGCGCCGAGCCGTTGTGCGCCTGGGTCTTGCGCGCAGACTTGCCGGAACGGAAGCGGGGCAGTGGTCTGCGCTGATCGACCCCGGCTATCGCCCTGATAATGTGCTTCAGGCCCGGTGTCTGCAGGAAGATATTGCCCAGCCAGCCGATTCTCAGGCCGGTTACCAGCCGTCCCCACCTGGGCAGCCAGCCAAGCGAATAGTGGTTTATCGGGCGCGGCCTCTTAGAGAACGCCCTGTCTAAAACGTTCGACTTGTACCAGGCCATGTCCACGCCTGTTGGGCAGTCACGGCGGCAGCCCTTGCAGGCCAGGCAGTATTCCAGCGCCGCGCGCACCTCCGTTGACCGCCAGCCGTCGGTGATCAGATTGCCGTTGATCATCTCCTGCAGCACGCGGGAGCGGCCGCGGGTCGAGTCGCGTTCCTCGCCGGTGGCCTGGAAACTCGGGCACATGACACCGCCGGACGCGGTGGTATCGGCCAGGCACTTGCCGACGCCGGTGCATCTGTGCACGTCGGCGGCGAAGTCTGGGTGACTGAGTCGAAGTTTGGAGCTCCTGGCCTGATAAGGGCGGATGTTGTCGGCAACCGAGACCGGATCCACCAGGATGCCTGGGTTAAGCAGGTTTTCTGGGTCAAAGAAGCTCTTGATCTGGCCGAACAGCCGCAGCGCCTCTGGGGTGTAGGTCTTTGCCAGCAGCTCGCTTCGGGCCCGGCCGTCGCCGTGCTCGCCGCTTACCGAGCCGCCGTAGCCGGCGACGAGTTCCGCCGCGGCCATGACGAAATCACGATAGCGATGCGGGCCGTCGGCGTCCTCCAGCGGGAAGTCGATTCTGCAGTGGACGCAGCCGTCGCCGAAGTGCCCGTATGGCAGGCCGTGCAGGCCAAAGTCGTTTAGCAGCTTGTCGAAGTCGCGGAGGTAGTCGCCTAGCCTGGCTGGGGGAACGGCTGAATCCTCCCAGCCCGCATAGGCGGGCTTCTCTAGCGCCACACCCGCCAGACCGGCGGCGTCGGAGCGGATGCCCCAGAGCCTTGCGGCCGCTGCCTCGTCGTCGACCACCCAGCCCTCGGTGCAGCGGGCTGCCTCGACCATCGCGTGCGCCCGCTGCGAGATCTCGTCTGCATCGTCGCCGACCAGCTCGATGAAGATCCAGGCGTCGCCTGCGGGCAGCTCGGGCACGGCGTGCGGGCCGATGCGTTCGGCCACGAGATTAGAGAGTCGCCTGTCCATGCCCTCGCAGGCGGTGGGCGAGTATTCGAGCAGAATGGGCATGTCGTCGGCGGCCTCGGGCATGGTGGGATAGCCCAGCGCGATCGTCGTCTTCAGGGGAGCATCTCGAACCAGCCTCACCTTGGCTCGGGTGACGATGCCCAGCGTGCCCTCGGTGCCGGCGAAGAAGGCCGCAAAATCGAAGCCTTTTTCCGGCAGCAGGTGCTCCAGGCTGTAGCCAGAAACCTGCCTGCTGAAGCTGCCAAACTGGGTGCGGATGGTGGCCAGGTTGCCGTTCACGCAGTCACGAATCGGCTTGTCATCCATGCCTTGGATACTGTCGTTGGTGATCGTCACCAGATCGCCGTTTCCGGTAATCACTTCGAGCTCGACGATGTTGTCCGAGGTGCGCCCGTAACCGAGCGCCCGCGGACCGCAGGCATTGTTGCCGATCATGCCGCCGATCGTGCAGCGATTGGAGGTGGACGGATCTGGGCCGAAGCGAAGCCCGTACGGCTTGGCAGCCTGCTGTAGGGCAGACTGCACCACGCCTGGCTCGATGGTGGCGGTCTGCTCGTCCGGATCGATCTCGAGTACGCGGTTCAGGTGCTTGCGCATGTCGATCACCAGGCCCTCGCCGACTGCGTTGCCCGCGCACGAGGTGCCGGCGCCGCGAGCCGTAATGGGCAGCTTCTGAGCAAGGGCCGCGCGCACCAAGCCGACAAGCTCGTCCCTAGACCTTGGGGTGGCTACCAGTTTCGGCACCACCCGATAGATAGAGGAGTCAGAAGAATAGATCGCCTTAGTTAGCTTGGAATCATCAAGGCAATCAAAATCTAGGATCTTCTGGCTTGGCTTCTTGGTGGCAAACATCGTTTCCAAGTCTGCCACCAACCTCCGACAAAATAGCGAGATGCCCACTCTTAGCTGAGGTATCACAAACTAAGTGCGCAAATTTTGGGTGTTTGGATAACCCGTTTCGGGCTTTTATCTCTTAATGTTGAAATGTACTTTTGACATCTTCGGAAAGATTTTAATGAGCAACGACGTTTCGCAGGCAGTCAAATACTTAGACAGCAAGGCGGCCCCCAGTTATCCGGCAATGTTTAGGCGCAGGGTAGCCGATTGCCCGGATCGCATCGCATACTTCGTCCCACCCAAAGTAGACGGGCAGAAGTGGAAAGAGGTCACCTGGTTCCAGGCCCAGAAAATCGTCAACAGGCTAGCCGCAGGGCTGATCAGCCTGGGTGTCGAGAATGAAGAGCGCGTGGCGATCATCAGCTCGACCCGCATCGAGTGGATCTTCGCTGACCTGGCGATTGCTAGCGCGGGCGCGGCAACCACCACGGTCTACCCGAACACTCACGACGACGAAGAAGTCCACATTCTTAGCGATTCCGGCACCAAGATCGCGATCGTCGAGAACGCCGCCCAGCTGAACAAGATCGCCTCGCATAATGAGTTGCTCGAGCAGATTTCCCACGTCGTTCTCATCGACGACGACCGCAGCGACAAGTCCCAGGAATACGTCCTCACCTGGCGCCAGCTGCTTGATGCCGGCGATAAGAAGCTGGCCGAAGATCCCGATTGCGTGGACCGCCGAGTCGAGTCGATCACCCCCGACGACCTCTCCACCCTGATATACACCTCCGGCACCACCGGAACCCCTAAGGGCGTCGAACTGATCAACCGCAACTGGACGCACGAGGGCGAGGCACTCTTGCACATGGTTGATCACCTGATCACCCACGAGGACAACCTTTACCTGTGGCTGCCGCTCTCGCACGTCTTTGGTCGTGACCTGATCGCGCTGCACATCTGCGTGGGCATGAGGTGCTCGGTTGATGGGCGCGTCGACCAAATCATGTCGGGCATGCAGGAAGTCCAGCCGACCATCATGGTCGGCGTGCCGCGAATCTTCGAGAAGATTCGTTCCGCTGTGATGACCAACTATCCGACCAGGAGCCTACGCGGCCGCATTTCCAGGTGGGCGTTTGCTACCGGACGCGACGCCCTCACCCTGCGGATGAGCGGTAAGAAAATGTCTGTCTGGATGCGCTTCAAGCGAAACCTCGCAGACAAGCTCGTATTCTCCAAGCTGCGCGAGAAGATGGGCGGCAAGATGCGCTTTATGATTTCTGGTTCCGCAAAACTGTCCAGGCAGGTTCAAGAGTGGTTCTACTGGGCTGGTCTCACGCTCATTGAGGGCTACGGGTCTACCGAGACCGCAGCGGTCGCCTTTCTGAATCTGCCCGACGAGCCGGTTCTGGGCAGCATCGGCAAGCCAGTTACTGGCCTTGAGGTTAAGTTCGGTGAAGAAAACGAGATTCTGCTCCGCGGCCCGATCATCGCCCGCGGCTACCACAACATGCCGGAAGAAACGGCCGAAGCGTTCCGCGACGGCTGGTATCACACCGGCGACATCGGCATGAAGGACGCAAACGGCTTCTACTTCATCACCGACCGCAAGAAGGATCTCTTCAAAACATCCAACGGCAAGTTCGCCGCTCCGCAGAAGATCGAGAACGCGATCATGGCCAACACGCCCTATGTCAGCCAGGCGATCGCCGTCGGCGAGGGGCGCAAGTTCTGCACGGCCATCGTCACCCTCGATCGCCCTGCCCTCGAAACCTGGGCCAAGAGGCGCGGCCACGAGGGCCTCTCTTACGCCGAGCTCACGCAGCTGCCAGAGATCAGGAAGTCGATCGACAGGTTCATCCGCAAGGCCAATGGCCACCTGGAGAACTGGGAGCAGATCAAGCGCTACACGATCCTCGATCATGAGCTAACCCTGGAGAGCGGCGATCTGACACCTAGCCTCAAGGTTCGTCGCAACAGGGTTTACGAGAAGTACGCCGACCAAATCGACGCGATGTACGAAGACGTCGCCCGCTCAGATCTGACGGTCTGATGAACGCCGAGAACGAAAGATGGTTTCCGGCCAAGATACAGCTTCGCTACACCGATATCGACGCGCAGGGACACGTCAACAACGTTTCCGTCGTCGAGCTGATGCAGCAGGCCAGAACCCAGATCCTAGAGTCGGGCTCCACCCAGCAGAGCCTGCTCGGCTCAGGCGTCGTGGTCACCTCGCACGAAGTTAATTACACAGCGCCGATTCGCTATTCCGCCGAATACCTCGACGTTCTCGTCGGGGTGAGTAAACTCGGGGGAGCGAAGTTTGAGATGGCCTACCAGATCTTTCAGGATGGCAAGCTCTGCGTCACCGCCACCACCTCGCTGTGCCCGTTCGACTTCGAGAGCCAGTATCCCCGCAGGCTGAAGCCAGAGGAACGCGACTTTTTCGAGCAGTGGCGGGTCAGCGCGCCCAGCCTAGAACCGCTGCCGAGGCCCACCATCGGTGCTGCCGGCCATGTCACGATCGCGCAACCGCGCTGGTCGGATATCGACGGCTACGGGCACGTGAACAACGTTGTCCAGCTCAACTACCTGATGCTTGGCCGCATTGATGCTACGGTCAGCGCTGATCCCTCCACGGCAAGGGCGGGCATAGAGGTTGGGGACGAGTGCTCGCGTCGGCTCAGCTGGGTGATCGTCCGCCAGGACGTGCAATACGCCAGACAGGTGTCGTATCGGGCAGAGCCCTATGAGGTATACACGGCGGTGACGAGGGTGGGCAGCAAGTCCCTGACCCTGGCCGCGGAGCTTTGTAGCCCAGAGGATACAAACCCACTGACTAGGGGACAAGTGGTTCTGGTGGCGGTGGACCCTTCGACCGGCCGATCCATCAGTCTTCCCGAAAGCGCTAGAGAAGCCATGAGTGGTTTACTTGTCGATTAAAAATTCGCTAATCAAAATTATTGGCCCGCACCTTGAAAAAGTGCGGGCCAATAATTATTTAGCTAGTCAGTCACCACTTGCGCTTGCGGTAAACGGTAACCATGGCTGCGCCGCTAGCAGCGACGAGGCCGAGGGTCGCCAGGCCAGTGCCAGCAGCGCCGGTGCTTGGCAAGCCCTTGGTGCTGCCCTTCTTGGCGTCTGCCTTCTTGTCAGCTTTCTTGGCGTCAGCTTTCTTGTCGGCCTTTTTAGCATCGTTCTTTTTGTCAGCCTCAGGGTTGCCAGCAACGCACTCCTGTGCCTCCTTCAGGTTGTCCTTGAGGGCGCTGAGCTCGACCTGAAGTTGGGTCAGAGTTGACTTTGCAATGGATACGTTAAGTTCAGCTCTTTCCAGAGCTGCTGCATCGCCTTCTCCAACTTCATTAAGAGCATCCTCGGCATAGCTGAGAGTGCCTTCCTGAATTTTTACATAGCCGGCTTTTTCCTCAACTGCTTGCTGAAGAGCAGCTACGTCACCGCACTGTTGAGCCGGAGCAGCGAATGCTGCTAGGCCAGATCCACTTGCCAGCAGAACACCGGTAGCTACACCAGCAACGAGATTCTTTGCCTTCATAATTAATTCCCTTCTCTGGATTACGCTAAAACGTTGCGTCCTATAACCGAATCCCCTTGTGGCCACAGCCAGTGGAGCGTCGATTTAAGCTCAGATTAGGGGACGGGGGGGGGTGTCAATTGTAAGCCTTAATTAATGCTTTAGAGTTTCCATTTTCCCAGTTAAAAAGACCGAATATTGGCTTATATAAAAAAGTAAATGGCCTTGTCAGAAGTATTTTGCATAGCACCAGACAAGGCCATTTTGGAGTAATAATAAATATGAAACTAGTCGTCAGAAGTCTTTGCTTCGGTTCGGTCTCCGCTCCAGTCCATGTGATGATGGCCCGGTGCGTCGACTCGCTCTTAAGTGTGCGAGCCGAAGAAGTCCGCAGGCCCTGCGTTACAGCCGCATTTACCCTGGACGTGCGTGCCATGTCGTAGTAGGCCAGCGAGCTAGAGAACACGGGTGCTGCGACTACCGAGCGGGCAGCGATCGCGACAACCTCGCGCCAAGCGTTCTGGTGCCCTTCATGCCAGCCCGGTCCTTGATCACATCAACCAGTGGCTTGCCGGTCTTAGGATCCTTCTGACGAAGAACTTCAGCGGTGATCTCCACTAGATAGCTGCTCAGCTCACCTTCGGCCCATTCGGCGAAGATGTCAGCGATCTTATCGGTGCTAAGGCCTGCGCCCTTAAGCAGCTCGTATGCCTCGCCGATGACCTGCATGTCGGAATATTCGATTCCGTTGTGAATCATCTTGACGAAATGGCCGGCACCGTTCGGGCCGATCCATGAGCAGCATGGCTCATCGCCGACGTGTGCGGAGATATCTTCGAGCATCGGGCCCAAGGTCTTGTAGCTTTCGGGAGTGTCGCCACGTCACGATCGCGCAACCGCGCTGGTCGGATATCGACGGCTACGGGCACGTGAACAACGTTGTCCAGCTCAACTACCTGATGCTTGGCCGCATTGATGCTACGGTCAGCGCTGATCCCTCCACGGCAAGGGCGGGCATAGAGGTTGGGGACGAGTGCTCGCGTCGGCTCAGCTGGGTGATCGTCCGCCAGGACGTGCAATACGCCAGACAGGTGTCGTATCGGGCAGAGCCCTATGAGGTATGCACGGCGGTGACGAGGGTGGGCAGCAAGTCCCTGACCCTGGCCGCGGAGCTGCGACGAGAAGGCGACCCGGAGCCGTTCACTACCGGCCAGGTAGTGCTTGTGGCGGTTGACCCCGAAACCGGATCGGCTGTCGAGCTACCCCAGTCCACTAGGCAGGCGATGAACTGTCTGCTGGTGAACCTTTAGGGGGTGGAGTTTTCGCAGACTTCCGGGCGGGTGCCTTATAATATCCTTGACATTGCTAGGTGACAAAGTTACCTGCTCAGATTTGTTCAAAGGCGACTTTTTAGAGCGAAAATGGCTAGTAAGGGTAAGAATGAGGCATTGATGCCATACGTTTTATAAACGTGAGATGATCGGAATGTTCAGTAACCAAAGGTAAGATGAGAAGATGACGCAAAGACGGTCAGAGGATGAAAAGCCGGCAACTATATATGACGTTGCTGAGGCCGCGGGAGTGAGCCCTTCTACTGTTTCGAGGGCATTTTCTCGACCTGGGCGGGTGAGCAGCAAGACGGCCGCGAAGATTCACCAAGTAGCTGCAGAGATCGGCTACAGAACTGAGCAGGTTACGCGAGCTGTCCCTACTTCGAAGACGAAGTTGCTCGGCATCGCGATCACAGATGTGACAAATCCCTTTTTCTTCAGCATTATTCGAGGCGTGGAGCAGGTCGCTTATCAGAGCGGCTATGCGGTTCTGCTCGTAGACACCAGGGAATCTTCCGATCTAGAGCGAAAGCTACACGAGCGCACCGCGCCAGTTCTCGACGGCCTGATCGTCGCCACTTCCAGGGTTTCGGATACCGCCCTGCGCGGCATCGCTAAAGAGGTTTCTACGGTGGTGCTCAACCGTCTCGTGGCGGGTCTGCCTTGCGTCATTACTGACAACGCCCGCGGCATGCGCCGCGCCCTGGAGCACCTCGCCGAGATGGGGCATCGCAGGGTCTGCTACGTCTCCGGACCCGCCGCCTCGTGGGCGGACGGCGCCAGATGGCGGGCCTTCCGCGAGGGTTGTTTCGAGCTTGAGCTGATCGATCATAAGATCGGCCCGGTGCCGCCGACGGTTCGCGGTGGCTACAGCGTATTCAAGCAGGTCATGGAGCAGCGGGTGAGCGCGGTGATCTGCTACAACGACATGATGGCCATTGGCTTGGACAGGGCTGCCAAGGACGCCGGCTTCGTGGTGCCAGGCGATCTTTCCGTCATCGGCTTCGACAACACCTTCGCTTCTGACCTAGTCACGCCAGGTTTGACCACTGTTGCGGCTCCCCTTGCTCAGTTGGGGGAGGCGTCTGCGAAGGTCGCCTTGGCCACTATCAATAATGAGCCAACCCGAATGCCGGCGAGCAATTCGGTGGTTATGCCGATGAAACTGATCGTCAGGGAGTCGACTGGACCGATCCGTCGCACCAGGCTTGAGACCCGCAACGCTCGGCTGAATCGATAGTTGAGCACCGCGTTAGACATATAAAGAGGCGACCCGTGGGTCGCCTCTTTAACGTTTCTGCCTACGCGATTCGCTAGCCGACTGGAACCGCAGTCTTTTCGCGCAGCACGTTCAGCGCGGCGCGTTCGATCTGGCGGACTCGCTCCGCGGTGATTCCCCAAACCTGACCGATGTCAGACAGCTTGGCCTGGCGTCCATCGAGCAGGCCGTAGCGCCTGCGGACGACGTCGGCTGAGCGCTCGTCCAAGTTCTCAAGCAGATTGTCGAGACGATCGCGATCTTCCTGGCTGAGTACGACCTCGTCGGGGCCGGGGGAGGTCTCGCGGGCGATCAGGTCGCCGAGAGAAGTGTCGCCCTCCTCTTCGACTGGCGCGTCAAGGCTGATGTGCTCGCGCGAGTAGCGGATCAGGTCGATCACGCGGCCCTCTTCCAGGTTCAGTTCCTCGGCGATCTCGGAGATTTCCGGTTCGCGGCCAAGCTCGCGCTCGAGGTTGCGGCGCACCGCGGCGATCTGGTTCACTTGCTCGGCGACGTGTACTGGCAGCCGAACGACGCGCCCCTGCTGGGCGATGCCTCGGCTGATGGCCTGCCTGATCCACCACGTGGCGTAGGTGGAGAACTTGAAGCCCTTGGCGTAGTCGAACTTCTCGACCGCGCGGATCAGGCCGGTGTTGCCCTCCTGGACGAGATCGAGCAGAGGCATCTGCGAGCGGCCGTAGCGTCGGGCAACGGAAACCACCAGGCGCAGGTTAGCGCGGGTAAAGTGCTGCATGGCGCTGAGCCCGTCCTCAGCCACCTCGAGTAGTTCTTCCTCGGTGGCCTTCAGGCTAGTTTCTGCGGTGCCGTCAAGAATCTTTCGGGCGAACAGGCCGGCCTCGATGCGGCGGGCCAGGGATACCTCTTCCTCTGCGGTCAGCAGCGGTGTCTTCGCGATTGCTTCTAGGTATAGGCCAACGGAGTCTTTGCCATCGATGCCCTCGGTGCTACGCGCACGAGACCTGGTATTCATGGGCGCCTCCTAAAATATCCTTGCTTAGGCCAAAGCGATGCTCACCCCCTAGAGCGTCGCTAAAGCCAAGGTTGTTATTATCTCAGTCAGTACCTGCAACGCGAAATCCGCCGAATTTGTTTCACCTATTGGAAACAATCAGACCAACGGGCTATATTTCGGCGTATCTTAAACTTCAGGCGTAGCCGAAATTCGCGATTATAAGCCTTTAGTCGCAGTTTTTGTTTCGTTTGAACGCAAGAAATTTGGTACCAGGTGCCACAATAGATTGTTGTGGCAGGGCTCAGCCCTACCTGAACGTTTTCGCCGGATATTGTCATATTGGAAGGTCACGTTAGTGTCGCCAAGCACCACCAAGGCTTCTACAGCTAAAGCCAGTTCAACTGCTAAGCGCAAGAGCGCGGCTTCAACATCGAAAACTGCTAGCGCTGAGAAGCCTGAAAAGAAGACAACAGCGAAGGCTACGGCATCGAAGACCACGAAATCTTCGGCTGCTAAGAAAACGACGCCGAAGGCCACTGCCTCGAAGAGCGCTGCTTCAAAGGCTGCGGCCACTAAGGCTGCACCGAAGGCTGCGGCCACAAAGGCTGCCCCAAAGAAGTCAACGCCAAAGAAGACTGCTGCCTCTAAGACGACGTCGAAGACTGCAGCAAAGACGGCACCAAAAACTTCAACCTCTAAAGCGGCACCGAAAGCTGCCGCTGCTAAAGCGGCACCTAAGACCACCGCTAAGAAGGCCCCGGCTAAGAGTGCCGCCGCTAAAAAGGCCGACGAGCAGGTCGAGGAAAAACTTAAGGTCGAAGAGGTCAAAGACGTCGATGCAGAAGAAGTAGACGAATTTGATCTGGACGCAGCAGACCCCGAAGACGTCAACGAGGACGAGCTAGACGACGAGGTAGATCTCGAAGAAAATCTGACCGACGGCCTCGAAGAGGAATTCGATGACGACGAAGATCACGATGACCATGAGGATGAAGAGGACGACGAGCAGGAAGTCGCCAAGAACGTTAGCGGCGGCAAGTCCGTCACGGTAAAGCGCGAGGGCGACGAAATCGTTGTTACGGTTGGTGGCCAGAAGCGCAGCCTGGACGACGTAGACGATTCCAAGTTCGACTCGGCTGAGGCCGCCAAGGACGAGGCCAAGATCAATGAGGAGCAGGGCTTCAGCCTCTCAGACAAGGACGACGCTGATGAGCCCGCCCAGCAGGTCGTCACCGCTGGCGCGACCGCCGACCCCGTAAAGGACTACCTGAAACAGATCGGCAAGGTAGCGCTGCTAAACGCCGCCGAGGAGGTCGACCTCGCCAAGCGCATTGAGGCCGGTCTATTCGCCGAAGAGTCGATCACTAAGGGAGACGTCACCCCAGACGACATCGACGACTACATGTGGATCGTCGAGGACGGGCACGACGCCAAAAACCACCTGCTAGAGGCAAACCTGCGCTTGGTGGTTTCGCTCGCGAAGCGCTACACAGGCCGTGGCATGCTCTTCCTAGACTTGATTCAGGAGGGCAACCTTGGCCTGATCCGCGCCGTCGAGAAATTCGACTACGCCAAGGGCTATAAGTTCTCCACCTACGCCACCTGGTGGATTAAGCAGGCGATCACCCGCGCGATGGCAGACCAGGCGCGCACGATTCGTATCCCGGTTCACATGGTTGAGGTCATTAACAAGCTGGCGCGTGTGCAGCGTCAGATGCTGCAGGACCTCGGGCGAGAGCCGAACCCGGAGGAACTGGCCGAAGAGCTGGATATGACCCCGGAGAAGGTCATCGAGGTACAGAAGTATGGCCGCGAGCCGATCTCTCTGCACACCCCGCTCGGTGAGGACGGCGATTCTGAATTCGGTGATCTGATCGAGGACTCCGAGGCCATCGTGCCGGCGGACGCCGTCAACTTCACGCTGCTGCAGGAGCAGCTGCACGACGTTCTGGATACCTTGTCAGAGCGCGAAGCCGGCGTAGTCTCGATGCGCTTCGGCCTGACCGATGGCCAGCCCAAGACCCTGGACGAGATCGGCAAGGTCTACGGCGTCACTCGCGAACGCATCCGGCAGATCGAATCCAAGACCATGAGCAAGCTGCGCCACCCGTCGCGCTCGCAGATCCTGCGCGACTACCTGGAGTGATATTTCACTATTAACGACTAAGCGGGCGAGAGATTCTCGCCCGCTTTCGTCTGCACATACAGTGTTCTGCTCACATGCAGAAGGGCTGCCGGGATCAACCCGACAGCCCTTAATTAGAATCTTTGAAATTTAAACGTTTACTTTTTCGGTCTCGTCCTGAATTCGGATCGCAACCTGACGCAGCTTGTCTTCGTGAGCCCTCGCGTGGTGGCCACAGAACATCAGTTCACCGCCGGATGGAAGCGTTACGCGTACGTATGCCTGGGCGCCGCAACGGTCGCATCTGTCGGCAGCAGTAAGTTTTTCTTCCCTCACATCGGTAAGCATCTATCTCATTCCTTTGTTCAAACCTAGTATTGGTTCAACCAAAACTCGATCTAGTTTGTTCCCAAGGATACTTGGCCGGGAAAACAAAACAACCAGCAACCTCAACCTTGGTTGATATTCTTCTAGGCCACCGGGGTCTTCGGCTCTTTCCCGGAAAGAACTAGCTCGATGTTCGCGATGGCCAGATCTGTCATCTTGATCCGCGTCTCGGTGGCGGCAGAGCCGATGTGGGGCAGCAGAACCACGTTCTCCATCTCATATAGCTCTGGCTCAATCTGCGGCTCGTTCTCAAAGACGTCCAGACCCGCTCCTGCCACCTTGCCAGACTTGAGCGCGGCAACCAGCGCCCGCTCGTCTATGCAGGCGCCTCGGGCGGTGTTGACGATGTAGACGCCATCCTTCATGTTTGCGAACGCCTCCTCGCTTAGGATGTGGCGAGTCTCGTCGGTGAGCGGGCAGTGCAGCGAGATCACGTCGCTGGTCTTGATCAGTTCCTCGTTGCTGACGCGTCGTGTCGGGGCGGTATTCGGGTTGGTTGCGTCGATCGCGCTGGTGTCTTTATCACTGTGGGCGGTGTAGACGACGTTCATGCCGAACGCGGCGGCTCTGCGCGCCATGGCCTCGCCGATCTGGCCCAGCCCGATTATGCCGAGCGTCGCGCCCTGGATGCACTTTCCAAGCATGAATGTGTGGTCGTAGCGCCAGGGCTTCCTGGCTCGAACGTGGCGCTCCGCCTCGCCCGTGCGGCGGGTGGTGGCCAGCAGCAACGCGAAGGCCAGGTCCGCGGTGCTTTCGTGCAGCACACCGGGCGTCGTGGTGACGACGATGCCCGCCTTCTTCGCGGCCTCGATGTCGACGTTATTGAATCCTGCCGCGCACTGGCCGATGACCTTGAGTTTCTTCGCCTTGGCAAGCATCTTCGCATCAAGCGGATCGGATAGTCCGGAAAGCAGCGCGTCGGCGTCGACGATCTCTTCTGCTAGCTGTTCGGCGCTCATGGACTCGTAGCCGCCGATCACTTCGTGATCGTGTCGCAACTGCTCCAGCGCCTCATCGATTTGTGGGTGCGTAACGATGATTTTTGCCATACCAAAATCTTAGTCGTCAAGACTCGCGGTAGCCTCGAAATATTCGAGTCCGGGCGGTATAGCGGGTAAAGTCACGGTGTGCCAAACGCTAGAAACAACTCTTACGAAGCTAAGAACCTCGTCGTATTAGAAGAGCTCGAGGCCGTCCGTAAACGTCCCGCCATGTACATCGGTTCCACCGATACGCGCGGCCTGATGCACTGCCTCTGGGAGATCATCGACAACGCCGTCGATGAGGCTCTGGCCGGCTTCGGCGAGGAGATCAGCGTCGAGTTGCGTGGCGATGGCTCCATTTTTGTTGCGGACAACGGCCGCGGCATTCCCGTTGACGTGGAGCCCAGCACCGGGCTGTCCGGAGTTGAGGTCGTCTACACCAAGCTGCACGCCGGCGGAAAGTTCGGCACCGGCAACTACGGCGCGGCAGGTGGTCTGCATGGCGTCGGCGCTTCGGTGGTGAACGCGCTCAGCTCCAGGCTTGACGTCCAGGTCGATCGAGGGGGAGCTACCTGGCAGATCAGTTTCCAGCGTGGCGTGCCAGGCGTCTTCGATGGCGATGGTCCGGACGCCAAGTTCACCCCGGATCACGGTCTGAAGAAGATCGGCAAGGTGGCTAAGAAGAAGACCGGCACCCGCGTCAGATATTGGCCGGATCAGCAGATTTTCCTGAAGGATGCTGAGCTCTCGGTGGACAAGCTGGTCGATCGCGCCCGTCAGACGAGCTTCCTGGTGCCAGGGCTGGCACTGAAGGTTACCGATTCCCGATCCGAGAAGCCGGTCGAAGAATACTTCCGTCACGAAGGTGGCATCACAGAGTTCGTCGACTATCTGAGCGTCGGCGAGCCGGTCACGGACGTGCTACGGCTGCAGGGCAGCGCCCAGTTCGAAGAGACCGTGCCGGTTCTGGACAAAAACGGCGCTATGATCCCTCAGGACGTAGTGCGCGATCTGGACATCGACATCGCGGTGCGCTGGAGCAACCAGTACGACACGATGACCAAGTCGTTCGTTAACATCGTCGCAACGCCGAAGGGCGGCACCCACGTCAATGGCTTCGAGCGCGGCCTGCTGAAGGCGTTCAACAACTCGCTGGAGGGCACCAGGCTGCTGAAATCGACGGATAACGTCATCAAGGAAGACGTTCTTGAGGGCATGACCGCCGTTGTCACCGTCAAGTTGCCCGAGCCGCAGTTCGAGGGTCAGACCAAGGAGGTGCTCGGCACCCCGCCAGTATCCCGCCTGGTATCCGCCGTCGTGGAAGCGGAACTGGGCAAGTTCCTGACCTCAAACAAGCCCACCGAGCGCCCACAGGCCAGGACTGTGATGGAGAAGGTCGTCAACGCCTCCAGGGCTAGGGTGGCGGCCAGGCACTCGCGAGAGGTACAGCGTCGAAAGACAGCGCTCGAGAACTCCTCGCTGCCGCCGAAGCTCAAGGACTGCCGCAGCAACGACGTCGACCGTTGCGAGCTGTTCATCGTGGAGGGCGATTCGGCGCTCGGCACCGCGAACCTTGCTAGGAACTCCGAGTTCCAGGCGCTACTGCCAATCCGTGGCAAGATCCTCAACGTTCAGAAGGCCTCGCTGGCAGACATGCTAAAGAACGCGGAATGTTCCTCGATCATTCAGGTGGTCGGTGCGGGCTCCGGAAAGAGCTTCGACCTCGAATCGGTGCGCTACGGCAAGGTGATTTTCATGGCCGACGCCGATTCTGACGGCGCGCACATTCGCTGCCTACTGGCCACGCTGTTCTTCAAGTACATGCGCCCGATGATGGAGGCCGGCAAGGTCTACTCGGCCGTTCCGCCGCTGCACCGCTTCGAGCTGACCAACCCCAAGCGGGGCATGGACAAGTACATCTACACCTATTCGGATCCGGAATATCAGCGCAAGCTGGCCGAGCTGACCAAGAAGGGGCTCAAGTTCAAGGAGCCGCAGCGCTATAAGGGTCTTGGCGAGATGGACGCGGATCAGCTCAAGGAAACCACGATGAACCCGCAGCACAGGATGCTGCGGAGGCTAACCATCGACGACGGCATGCAGGCAGCCGAGACCTTCGAGAAGTTGATGGGTAGCGAGGTCGCGCCGCGTAAGGACTTCATCGTGGACGGCGCTTATTCGCTCAGCAACGAGCAAATTGACGCTTAGACCGTGTGCTTTTCGGGCTGCTTGACGCCAGCCATGACGGCCATGCCGACGGCAAGCACCAGGACGATGCCCAGGATTCCCCAGTACTGAGTGTTCTCGGCTCCCGTGAGCGCCGCGCCGATTCCGATCGAGATGCCGAATAGGGCCGGGGAGAGGAACGAAACCACGCGTCCCGTGGTGGCGTAGAGGCCAAAAACCTCGCCGCTCTTGCCCTCTGGGATCAACCTTGCCAGGAAGCTGCGCGAGGCTGACTGCGCTGGCCCGACGAAGGCGCACATGATCAATCCGACCACCCAGAACAGGCCCTTTCCGGCGTCGTGGCAGAAGAAGATGATGAAGCCGCAGGCCACCAAGGAGCCTAGTGAGATCATGATCACCGTCTTGGGGCCCAGGCGATCGTCGAGCAGGCCGAAGGCGATCGTCGCGACCCCGGCGATGATATTGGCCGCGGCGCCGAAGATGATCACCTCACCAGCGTTCATGTCGAAGGTGCCGGCGGCGATTACCGCGCCGAACGCGAAAACACCGGCAAGGCCGTCACGGAACAGGGCGGAGGCAGCCAGGAAATAAACAGTGTGGCGGCTGACCCTCCAGAGCCGCGAGATGGTCCTGCCCAGCTCTCGATAGGACGCGTAAACCGGAGCCAGCCAGCTCCAGATGAACGCCGGTTTCCTGCTCTTCAGCTCGTCCACCCCGGCGATCTTGATCGGCGTCCTGCCCGGCCTGTCGCGCAGAGCGACGAACGTGGGGATCGTGAAGGCGAGCGTCCAGAGCCCGCAAACCACCATCGAGACCCGAATGTTCATGCCGTCGTCGCCGGTGACGCCGAACAGCCCGACCTCAGGCGAGATGAAGCAGAAATATAGCAGTAGCAGGACGACGATGCCGCCCAGGTAGCCCATGCCCCAGCCGAATCCGGAAACCCGACCCACGTTGCGCTCGCCGGCCACCTCGTCTAGCAGCGCGTTGTAGTTCACCGAGGCGATCTCGCTGATTACAGGACCGAAAGCAAGCAGCCCCAGACCAAGCCAGAGATAGGCCGGCTCTGGTTTGACGAAGAACAGCGCAGCGGAAATGGCGGCCAACGCCCAGGTTAGCCAGCGTAAAACCGAGACAGTCTTGCCGTAACGGTCAACGGTTTGGCCGAGTACCGGGGCAGCTAGTGCGATGAAGATGCCGCCGATAGCGGTTGAGATCGACAGCGCCTGGCTGGTGGTGTTCTGGTCGCCGAACGCCTTGCTGGTGATGTAAACGCTGAAGACGAACGTCGTGATGACGGTGTTGAAAGGCTGCGTGCCCCAATCCCACATCGCCCAGCTGACTATCTTGCGCTTTGAGGACGTTCCGCCGCTTAGCGCGGAACGGTCGTCAAGCGCGGAACGGGTCTCGTTGCCATTTAAGCTCACGAGAGCACCGTACCGGCTATGCGAGCGGATTGTGTGACTAATCAATTAATGGACGGTTAACTTTAGGCGCTAGCGTCGATTTCCTCGCGTTCATCGGAGACCTTGTCCTCCAACTTGCTGAAGGCGAAAGAGGCAATTACGCCAAGCACAAGCATTATCACCGCAAACGCAGCCGCCACCGGCATCGACAGCTCCATCTCGGCCAGGCCCTCGCTGGTGAAGGCCGGCAGTACCACGGTCGGGAAGATCGCGAACGAGGAGCCGATCACTGTGCCCAGGATGAAGTGGTACATTCTCGCGTAGTAGTTGTCGAACGCCCAGGCCGCGCCCTTGGCTAGCAGCAGCACACAGGCGATCAGGCCGATGAATAGCGGAATGATAACGGCCAGGTCAAAGCCCTTGATGCCCTCGGCCATCTTGTCGTAGAGGCCGAAGTAGATCAGGAAGTTCGACGGGCTCATGCCCGGCACGATAACGCCCAGGCCGATCAGAGCGCCGGAGCCAAACCAGACGGGAATGCTCGGGGTGACGTTCAGCGCGATGTTACCGCCCCAAATCATCAGCGCGGTGATTGCGATCGCCGTGACGATCATGATCACCCAATGCACGCCGCTGCGTCCGTTCTTGCCCGCGGTCTTGAATAGCGAGGGGAAGGTGCCAATCACGAAGCCAATGAATAGGCAGATGAACTGCGGCGCGAAGCGCCCAAAGGCCGCGGCAACGACTATCGAAAACAACAGGATGCCGATGCAAGCTCCGACACCGATCGGGATGAAGTAACGCACCTGGCGTCCGAAGCGGTGGAACGGCTTGGCCAGAAATCGGATCATCGGGTCGTAGATCTTGAAAATCACGGCCAGCACGCCGCCGGATAGGCCGGGCAGGATGAAACCGATGCCCACCAGGATGCCCTTCAACAGGCGAACCAGCCAGTTGCGCAGGCTCTCGGGGGTGTCTAAATATGCATAATTGTCTTTTTCGCTCATGTTTTTCTTTCGTCAATTGTTGACGGGCTAAAACCGTCAGCTAGGCAAAATCTAAATTCCGGCTGGAGATCGCCGCGATGGGCTGTGGGCTTGGGGTGCCCGAACCATCGCGCTTTCCGGTGGCCGGAGGCAGGTCGACCGGCGAGCCTGATCCGGCTGCCGCGATCGGCTCCTTGCCGCCTGCCCAGGCGATCAGCAGAACGTCCTCGCCCTTCAAGAAGCGGTGGCAGCGGACGCCGCCGGTGGCTCGTCCCTTGGCGGGGAACTCCTCGAAGTCGGTGACCTTGACGTTACCGGGCTCGGTTCCTGGCAAAGAATCGGAGGAACCAGAGACCGTCACCACGGCTGATTCCTTTGCCTGAACCGCGCCAAACCAGATTGCTTGGGCCTTGGCTGCCAGCTTGATGCCGGCGACGCCCTTGCCGCCTCGACCCTGCGGGCGAACCTTGCTGGCCTCGAAGCGCAGCAGCTGGGCGTCGGAGGTGATAAAGACCAGGTTTTGCTCCTCGGAAGTCAACTCGACCGCGCCAACCAGGCTGTCGCCGTCCTCGAGAGTGATAACCGGCCAGTCATCCTTGCTGAGGACGCTGGGAGTGACGCGTTTGACTAAGCCATTCGCGGTTCCAACCGCCAGTCCGAGACCCTCCTCGGTTAGGCGAGCCAGCCCAATGACCCTTTCTTTCGGTTCCAGCGGATACAGCTCTTGGGTTCGGGAACCGCCTTGGATGTTCGGCGCCTGCGCGGTGGCAGGAACCGTCGGCAACTCGATGGCCTGGGCGCGCAGCAGCCTGCCGGCATCGGTGAGTAGGCCGAATTCGCCGCGAGCTGTGGTGCGCACGGCCGAGACGATTACGTCGTGCTTGGCGCGCGGGCCGAAGGTGGGTAGCGGCTCGTCTGTACTCAGATCCATTCTGGCTAGCAGGCCGGAGGAGCTGAGCATCACCAGGCAGGGATCGTCCGGAACCTCCAGTGGGGTGGCAGCGCTGACCTGGGATCCGGAGTCCTCCAGCAGGACCGTGCGGCGCGGATCGCCGTACTTCTTGGCCACATCTGCCAGGTCGTCGCCGACCTTCTCGGCGAGCTTGTCCTCGTCGTTGATCAGTTCGGTTAGCTCTGCGATCTTCTTCAGCAGCTCATCCTGCTCGGCCTCCAGCTCTAGCTTTGAGAGCTTGGTCAGGCGACGCAGCTGCAGGTCAAGAATGTAATTGGCCTGCGCCTCGCTCAACTCGAAAGCCTCGATCAGGCGGCCCCTGGCCTCGGCGACGTCCTCGGAGGAGCGGATGATCGCGATCACGTCGTCGATGTCCAGAATCGCCAGCAGCATACCCTCAACCAGGTGCAGCCGCTCGCTGGCTTTGTTGAGCTGGAACTTTGCCCTGCGCAGCGTCACCTCGAGCCTATGGTCGAGGTAAACCTGCAGCATCTCCTTCAGGCTCATGGTTCGCGGCTGGCCGTCGACCAGCGCAACGTTGTTGATGGCGAAGTTGTCTTCGAGCTTCGTCATCTTGAAGAGCTGCTCCAGCAGCGCCTCGGGGTTGATGCCGTTCTTGACGGTGATTTCCAGGCGAGTGCCGTGCTCGAGATCCGTCAGATCCTTGACGTCGGCGATGCCCTTGATGCGCTTCTTCTGGACGAGTTGTTTGATCTGCTCGATGATCTTCTCGGGACCGACCATGTAGGGCAGCTCGGTGACGATGATGCCCTTACGGCGAGGCGAAACCTGCTCGATGCGGGTGGTCGCGCGCTGTTTGAGCGAGCCGCGACCGGTCTCGTAGGCATCGCGGACGCCATCGAGCCCGATGATCTTGCCGCCGGAGGGGAAGTCCGGGCCGGGGATGAACCTCATCAACTCATCGAGCTCGGCGTCCGGGTTCTTGATTAGGTGGCGAAGGGCGCCGACGACCTCGATCAGGTTGTGCGGAGCCATGTTGGTTGCCATGCCCACTGCGATGCCCGTGGCGCCGTTCACCAGCAGGTTCGGGATGGCGGCAGGCAGCACTGCTGGCTCGGTCTCTTTGCCGTCGTAGTTGGGTCTGAAATCGACGGTGTCTTCCTCGAGCCCCTCGGTCATCGCTAGCGCGGACTGCGCAAGGCGACACTCGGTGTAGCGGTATGCGGCGGGGCCGGCGTCCAGCGAGCCAAAGTTGCCGTGTCCATCGATGAACGGCAGTCGCATTGCCCAGTCCTGGCCGAGCCTAACCAGGGCGTCGTAAATGGCGGTGTCTCCGTGCGGGTGCAGAAGACCCATCACCTGACCGACGACGCGCGCACATTTGATGTGCGGCTTGTCGGGGCGCAAACCCATCTCGCGCATGATGTAGAGGATTCGCCGCTGCACGGGTTTGAGGCCATCGCGGGCGTCAGGCAGGGCTCTGGAGTAGATAACGGAATACGCATATTCCAGGAAGCTCGTCTCCATTTCGTTGGAGACGTTGACGTCTATGATCCGCTCGTCAATATCTTGGATCGGCTCGGAAGTCTTTGCCACTTGTTAGTTCTTCTCCTTAACCTGCAACTCCTGAAGCTCCTTCAGAAGCTCGTCTCCGTCTTCGCCGCCCAGTTCTGGAACCGTGGTGGGTTTCCAGAGGGCGTCTTCGTTGTCGGCGAGCATGGTGGTGGAGCCGTGGGCCAGAATCTGCTCAGTCTGCGATAGCTCGCGAATAGCGATTGTCCGCACCCTTCCCGGCATTAGTTCCGAGAATTGCCGGTAGAGCATCGGGTCGTGCTGGCCGTTGTCACCAACGCATAGCCAAGAGATATTCGGGAAATCTCTTGCCAACTCGAACAAAGAGTACCGCTTGTGGTCGCGACCGTTGCGGAACCATGCCGTCTGGTTGGGCCCAAAATTTGTTAGCAGAAGGGGGCCCTGCGGGAATCCGTGTCGGCGCATGAAGCGATTCAGGAACGGCAGCGTGTCCCAGGAACCGGTAGAGACATAGATCAGGGGAGCGCCGGGGTGCTCGGCCAGCAGTTTCTGGTACATACGCGCCATACCGGCCACAGCCTGGCGGTTACCCTCGGTCATCACGAAGGAGTTCCAGGCGGCCAGGAAGAGACGCGGTAGCCAGGTCGAAATGATCGTGTCGTCAATGTCGCTGATGATGCCGAAGGTCTCGTCAGCCGAAATCACCTGCACCGGGGTCAGCGCGGTCTTGCATTCATCGCTCTCCAGCGAAACCTCGTGCCAGCCCGGTTCCAGCCCTGGGCTCTTGACGTGCAGGTCGATGTAGCCTGCGTGATCGGTGCGCGTTTTAATCGTATGCTCGCCGGCCTTGATTTTGACCGGGAAGTTGGGCACCGCAACCCTGAAGAAGTTGCGCCAACCGCGCTGATTCAGGAACTGCTCGGCGTACATGCCCAGATGGGTCTTGGCTTTCGACGGCCGCAGCACGACGCGGGCCAGCACGCGCACGTGATCGGCCGTGCCATAACCGGTAAACGGGACGATCCGGGGTTTCCAGCCGCGTTTGCGCAGGTGGCGATTCATGAATTTCGTGAACGCGTCCTGAACGCGAAGCTGCAGACTTCGACGTTGTTTCATGATTCCTCACACTACCCGGTCAACATGGCAAGATAGACATTGTGGAACCGTTCAGTAGCGATAAATCCGTGCAAAAAACCAATTTGCGCGAGGCGATCGTCAACCGTGGCTTCTTCCCGTCGTTGGTGCTGGACTCGGTTTTATCTTCTTTAGGTGACGAAGACATCGTCGAATTCGTGGTGCATTACGAGCCGACATTCTCGCACGATTCGCTCGGAAGGCACATGACAGTCCTGGTGCTCACCCCGACCCGCCTGCTCTGCAGCCACACCGATGAGGTTGCCGACGAGGCGCGCGGTATCAGCGCGACCAGCTCGCTGGACGCGGTTCCGCTGCGCGAGCTGGGTGCGGTTACCCTGACTAAGGTGGTTAACCAGAGGGTTCAGCCGGGCAGCGCTCAACACCCGCAGATGGCAGATCCGCATCTGGTGGAAACCTGGTTGACGCTCGGTTGGTTGACCACTCGCCGCATCGACCTGGAACCGGCTAGCTGCTCGGACCCGATGTGTGAGGCCGACCACGGCTATACCGGAGTCAGTTCATCAGAAGACATGGTGATCAGAATGAGCCCGGCCGCTGACGGCAAGGATGAGGTCGAGCGCCTAGTAAACTTCGCAACGGCACTGCAAAGGAGAGTCCGGTGAGTTACGCCTTCGTTCGTCCGCAATACGGTAAATCGACCCTGGCGGAAGTGCTGCCCGCGATAGCCAGTCACCTGGCTCCCGAGTGGGGCGAGGCGGTAGATGTCATCGGGCTGCCGCACTATAAGAAATACGTCCTGGTGATGGTCGACGGACTCGGTTATGAGCTGCTGCATAACTCTCAGGATCGGGTGCCGTATCTGGGTAGCCTGCTTGAGTCAGGGCGCAAGCTGACCTGCGCCCTGCCCAGCACCACAGCCACCTCTCTGACCACGTTGGGGGCGGGCGTCACCCCTGGTCAGCACGGCATCGCGGGCTACACGTTCAGGCTTGCCGGGCAGAACGTCAACCCGCTGGCCTGGAACACCGATTTGGCGCCGACTGAGGTGCAGACCCGCCAGACCTGGTTCGAGAAGTTCACATCTTCCAATGTTGCGGCCAGCAACGTCTCTATCAAGCACTTCGTGGACAGTGGGCTCACCGGCTGCTCCCAGCGCGGCGCCAAGTTCTTTGGCTATGACGACGATCGCTCCCGCGACGAGCGGATTGAACTGGTGGTCAAGGCTAGTGCGGAGGCAGAGCGCAGCTTCGTTTACCTATACGAGCGCGAGCTGGACCACACCGGCCACGGTTTTGGCTGCGTCTCGGTTGAATGGCGTCAGGTGCTAGATGAGATCGACGAGTACCTGGAATCGCTGCGCAACGCACTCGACGACGACGTCTGCATGCTGATCACAGGCGACCACGGCATGGTCGACGTGCCAGAACGCCATCAGATTGTCATCGAGGACGTTCCCGGCCTCACCAGTGAGATCGACATGATCGCTGGCGAGGGCAGGATGCGGCAGCTCTATACTGAACGCCCGATAGACGTTGCCGCGCGCTGGCGCCAGGTGCTTGGCGACCGGGCCGCCGTCTACACCAGGCAGGAGGCCATCGAGGACGGCTGGTTTGGCGAAGTCGCTCCAGAGAACCTGGATCGCATAGGTGACGTGCTAGTGGCGGCCAAATACGACTACTCGCTGATGACGCTAGCCCAGCCCAGGGAGTTCAACCTTGTCGGCCAGCACGGCTCGCTGACTTCTGCGGAGATGCTGGTGCCGCTGCTGATCGACGAGGGCTAGCCACCTGCTTTGTGCCTTTCTGCTGGCCAACCTTTTCTGCCTTCAGCCGTGCCTGCCGCTCGAGACGCTTCTTGCGGTAAAGCTCCTTCGCCTCTGGATCGCTCATCACCAGATAGACCAGGCCGCAATCCTGCGGTCCGCTGGCTCCGGGCACGCACAGGCTGCAGTAGTCATCTGGGCGCAACGGGCAGCGTGGCTTGGGAGCGAACTTTGGCATGTCTCCATTATGCTCCGTATGCCGGGCGCTGAAAACCTAAACAAGAGCGGATTTGGTGTTGCCCAGATTGGAAGTTTGAGTTATCTTATTGGTAGTTCAACTACCAATTGAGGGGGTTTGATGAGCTTTGGCAAAAAACTCCGGCGGCTGCGCGAGCAGCAAGGCCTGACGCAGACGCAGCTCGCGCAAGAGCTCGGCACCAGCCTGAAGACCGTCAGCAACTACGAGGTTAAGGATGTGCGGCCAAGAAGGATGGAGACATATCAGAAGATCTCCGACTTCTTCGGCGTCGACATCAACTACCTGCTGACTGAGGAAGATTCCTTCGTGATGCTCGCCGGCGATAAGTACGGCGCTCAGGGAGCTAGGGACGCGAGAGAGCTGGTCTCTTCGGTCACGGGGCTGTTCGCTGGCGGCGAGCTGCCCGAGGAGGACAAGGATGCGATTTTTGAGGCGCTGCAGCAGGCCTATTGGGAATCTAAATTAGAGAATAAGAAATACGGGAATCAGAATTAACGCCAGGTGGCTTTATGCGCAATAAGTGGATATACGATAAAGTCAACGCGCTCGTTAAAAAGTATGGAACTCGAGATCCTGAAACTCTGATTAACGATCTGAATGTAAAGCTGCGCTACATTTCCGATACCTCCACGCTGCTTGGGATGTATCGAGTCATTCTGCGCAATCGCTACATTTTTATTCCGAGTAATGTTGGCGCGCTTGAGAAGACCGTTCTGGCGCACGAGCTCGGGCACGACCAGCTGCACAGGGAGTTCAGCGCGCAGGGCGTCGGCTTCCACGAGAGCAGGATCTTCAACCCAACCAACACCTACGAGACCGAGGCGAATGTATTCGCCGCGCACTTATTGATCTCCGATCAGGACGTCTTGAGCCTGATCGAGGAGGCGGGCAGCGACGTCGAATTGGCCAGCGAATTGGGTGTAGAGATAAATCTGCTCGACCTAAAAATATCCGAATTAGTGAAAATGAAAATGCTCAATTTGGATAGCGCAAAAATAGCAAAAACAGAATCAACATTCCTGAAAAGATATCGACCGTCGGACGGCAATGATGGCTAGCTAAAACGAGGGGAGGGGCCGGTGGGATACATCGACTATTCGAAAGAACCTAAGTCGGATATCGCGTTCGTAGATATGAAGAGCTTCTACGCGAGCGTAGAGTGTGTCAGCAGAAATCTGCACCCGCTGAAAACCTCGCTTTGCGTGATGAGCAGGGCGGACAACTCCAACGGCCTGATCCTGGCCAGTTCGCCGGTCTTTAAGAAGGTCTTTGGCAAGGACAACGTGGGGCGAGCCAGGGATCTGCCCTTCGACATTAAAACCAGACGCTTCAACTATGCGAACGCGGCCAAGCTGGGTGTGCTCGTGACTAGGGAATACGTCAGGTTTATCGAGAGCTGGGCTCAGCGAACCCTCATCGTGCCGCCTCGCATGGCGCTCTACATTGAGGAAAACCTGAAGATTCAGCAGATCTTTCGCCGTTACGCGCCCGAGAACCGGGTTTGTCCATATTCCATCGACGAGGGTTTCGTGGATCTGAGCAGTTCGCTGGATTACTTTGTCTCGGACAAGAGCATGTCTAGGGCAGACAAGCTGAACCTGGTTTCGGGACGGATTCAGGCTGAGATTAGAAACGAGACCGGCATCTTCTCGACCATCGGCATGAGCAACTCCAATCCGCTGCTGGCCAAGTTGGCCCTCGACAACGAGGCCAAAAAGACCCCGACGATGAAGATTAACTGGTCGTATCAGGACGTCGAAACCAAAGTCTGGGGTATAAAGAACCTGACTGATTTCTGGGGCATCGGCAACCGCACCGCCAAGCGGCTAAACCGGCTCGGCATCTTTTCTGTCAGGGAGTTGGCCAACTCCAACCCGAACAGGCTCAAAAAGGAGTTCGGGGTTATCGGGGTGCAGCTCTGGTTCCACGCCAATGGGGTCGACGAGAGCAAGCTGAGTCGGCCCTATCAGCCCAAGTCAAAGGGGCTGGGTAACTCGCAGGTACTTCCACGCGACTACCACGCCAAAAGCGAGATCGAGCTGGTGCTGCGCGAGATGGCAGAGCAGGTGGCCGTCAGGCTGCGCAGGGCGCACAAGAAGGCCACTGTGGTCGGCATTCACATCGGCTTTTCGCACCGGGAGGAGCTGCCCTCAATCAACGCCAGGATGACCGTGCCGGCCAGTCAGTCGACGCAGGTGCTAGCTAAGCACGTCCACGAGCTGTTTCGCAGCAAGTACGTCTACGGCAGCGTGCGACGGATCGGCGTCAACTATGAGGGTCTGGTCGATGAGGCCTGCGGGGTTTACACGCTGTTCGACGACGTCGAGCGGCTCGACAAAGAGGAACAGCTGGACAGGACGATTGACAAGATCAGGGACAAGTTCTCGTACATCTCGGTGCAAAACGCCAGCTCGTTGCTGGAGGGCTCGCGTGTCAAGGAGCGAAGCACCCTGATCGGAGGCCACTGCGGCGGTCTGGACGGCATCGTATGATTGATCGCTCGTATCTGCCCTTCGAGTCTGCCCGCAGCTACGTGGACAGGGGAATGGCGAAGTGGATGGGCTTCTTCCTCTCAGAACACACCAGCGCGATGTCCAGAATCGGCGACCAGGTGGATTTTTCTCTCAAGATGCCCGATGAAGAGAAGCTTTTCGAGCTCGGCCAGGTTTACCTGAACAAGCTGACCGTGCTCTGCTTCACAACGGCCAGAAAAGAGCCGTTCTGCGGCGAAATCTGCGATCTCAGCCAGCAGATCATGCATTTTCGCAGCGAGGGCAGGGTGTACGCGTTCGGGTTGGCCGATATCCTCAGCCTGAAGCTTGGCGGTGATGAGAATGCGCAGTGAGCTCGAGAAGAACAGCGCCCAGTTCGACTACTTCTCGAAGAACTACGAGGCTTTCGAGGACGATTTCTACGAGGTCGCGAAGACCACCGTGCCGCTGGCATTTCTGACAGACGACATCCTGAAGATGATGGTGGCCGGCGGCCTTAACTTCTTCAAGCTGAGCCGCGACTACACTAGCGACGGCCGCGACTACTACTTCCTGTTCGAGCGCAGCGCGCAGAACGACAACCCGCAGGTGACGAACTTCAAATACCTGCGCCGCGCGAAGGGGCAGAAGCCGGCAGGCGAGAGCCTTCAGGTTGCGAAATGATCGGCTAAAGGTCGGGCAGGTAGAATCCGTAGCCGCGCTCTTCCATCTGGCTTTCGGGGATGAACTCGAGGGCTGCGCCGTTGATGCAATATCGCAAGCCGCCCTCCGCATAGGGGCCGTCGGCGAAAACGTGGCCGAGGTGAGATTGGGCCTGCGAGCTTTTTACTTCGGTTCGTTCAACGATCAGCGACTTGTCGGAGTGGTAGGTCACTTCCTTGGGTGAAATCGGTTTGGTGAAGCTCGGCCAGCCGCAGCCAGCGTCGTACTGATCTCGGGAGGAAAACAGCGGCACTTTGCTTACGGCGTCGATGTATATTCCGCGTTCGCCAGACTGTGCGTACTCGCTGGTGAAGGGGGCTTCGGTTCCGGCATTCTGGGTGACGTCGAAGGCAAGCTCAGAGAGCTGCTTCTTGGATTCTTCCAGGTCTGGCTTCGGGTAAGAGCCCTCCAGCGGGAGATCGGCCAGGGCCAGGTTGATATGGCAGTAGCCCATCGGGTTCTTCTCCAGGTAGTCCTGGTGGTAATCCTCGGCAATCACAAAGTTTTCGAGAGGTTCGACGACGATAGCGGTCTTCTGCCCGAGCTCTTTCTCGAGCGCGGCGATGGACTTATCGATTATCGGCAGATCCTCAGGGTTGTTGAAGAAGATTCCGGTGCGATACTGGCGACCGACATCGTTGCCCTGGCGGTCGACTGAGAGCGGGTCGATGATGCGGAAGAAGTGACGCAAAATCTCCGCGAGCGAGATGCGGTTATCGTCGTAGTCGATCTGCAGAGTCTCGGCGTGATCGGTCAGGGCAAGCTGCTGATAGCTGGTGTCTTTGGTTTTGCCGTTGGCGTAACCAACGAGTGTGTCGAGAATGCCGTCGATCTTCTTGAAATAACCCTGGGCACCCCAAAAGCACCCGGCGGCCAAAAGAATCTGGTTAACGCGTTCCATGCCCATTTCGTCCTCGCTTAGTTTCGTCTCGAAAGCTACATTTTCAAACGTCTATAGGGCGGCAGCTATTCCGCAGATTAGGGCAGGGGCTGATTTGCGTTGACCAACAGTGCGACTGTCTCCACGTGGTGGGTCATCGGGAACAGGTCGAACGCTCTCAGCTTTTTCAGCTCGTAGCCTTCTTCGTGAAATGTCTTTAGGTCGCGGGCCAGGGCTGCCGGGTCGCAGGCAACGTAGCAGATCGCCCGGGCGCCTAGGCTGGCCAGCTTCCGCGATACCTTTGCTCCGGCTCCGGTTCGGGGTGGGTCGAGGACGACGATGTCCGTCTTATCGGGCAGCAGGCGCAGGCTCCTGGCCATGTCCCCGGAGTGGAACCTGGCATCTGGCACGTTCTGCTTGGCCAGCCTGACCGCCGGTTTGGCGATCTCGATGCCGCTGACCCGGCAGCCCCTATCGGCCAGAGCACCCGCAAACAGACCAACCCCGCAGTAAAGGTCAAGCGCATTCTCGCCGGGCTGCGGCTCAAGGAAATCCAGCGCAGTCTGGGTGAGCGTGCGGGCTGCCCCCGGATGCACCTGCCAGAAACCGTCAGCGCGAACCCGGTATTTGCGGCCAAGAACCTCTTGCTCGACGACCAGCGGCCCGCTCAAAGCTTGGTTGTTCTCGTCCAAAACGCTGACTGCGGTATCCGAAACCGTCACCTGAAGCTCCTTGTGGCCGGGAGCATATTCGCTCGGAATGCGTGCTTTAGGGTGCGCGATTAAACAGCCCTCAGGCGGCAGCTCCACCATGTTGTTGCTGTGCCAGGCGCGTTGGCCGATTGTCTTTCCTGAAACCTGGTAGCGCATGCGGGTGCGCCAGCCGAGCCCGGATTCTGCCGGATCGTCGCCGGGCACGTATTCAACCTCAACCGGACAGTCGATGCCCGCAAGCCGAAAGAGCTGCTCGGCGACAACCTGAGCCTTTAACTCGCGTTGTCTGGCAAGAGAAACATGCTGGAAATCGCAGCCGCCGCAAACGCCGGCCACCGGGCAGGGTGGATCGACGCGGTCTTGAGAAGGGCGGATGACCCGAACCACGTCTGCCCACCAAAATCTCGGTTTAGAAGAGTCGATTATCTCTATCTCGACGACCTCGCCGGGAATGCCGTGCCGAACGAAAACTACCCTGCCGTCGAGCCGGGCAACGCAGGAGCCGCCGTGAGCTATCGGCCCGAGCTCAACTTCGTGCCTCACTTCTGCTGGGAAACTCCGATTTCTTCGGGAATCTCCATCTCGATTACGTGACCGGGAACGTGCGGCACGTCGTCGCGGCGAACTACGATGTTTGCGAAGAACTCATAAAGCACCTCGGCGGGCCCTTCGACGCCCTCGATCATCCCGGCCTGACCCATCAGGACGCCGCGAAGCAACCACCTCGGCCCCTGCACGAACCAGGTGCGTGAAATGTGGAATGCACGCTTGCCGTCGGAGTCCTGCAGGGGTAGCACGCGACGGATCTCCGTTCCGAAAGGCCCCTCGGCAAGTGTCGCCTCGCCGCCGGTCTGCTCGGTGGAGCGAACCATCTCGTCGCGAACCTGGCGAGTCAAGTCAGACTGCGCTGGAGCCGCGAACAGCGACACCTCGATGGCCGACTGATCGTGGTTAACCAAAACCGCCTGCACAGCGTTCGTCTGCTGGTCTACTTGCAGCTGCATTCCCATTTCGGGGAAGGGGGTGAAAATGAGAGTGCCAAAGTCCAGGCGCTTAACGTCGTCAGCATCGAGGTCAACCTCAGATATGTCGAACGGGCCGTTCTCACGCCAGTCGCGGCTGGCGTCCAGCGCCTCCCAAGGGTCTTCGGCAGCCCTGGCAGGTTTCTCTTCTACCTGCTCCTCGACTTCCTCCGAAGCTTGCGCTTTACGCTTCTTGCGGCCAAACATCAATGCTCTCCTTATAAGCTAAATCGTCACTTAGCCTAGCTTCTCGTTCCATTTTCTTACACCCCCGGTCGAACCGTAGCCGCCATAGCCCCTGGAGGTCTCGTCGAGTTCTTCTACGCAGACGAACTCGGCTTGCCAGCAGCGCTGAATGACTAACTGGGCGATCTTGTCGCCCCTGCGAAGGGAAATCGTCTTTTCGGGATCGGTGTTCAGCAGGCAGACCTTTATCTCGCCGCGGTAACCGGCGTCGATGGTGCCCGGAGTGTTCACGATGCTGAGCCCCTCGCGGGCGGCGAGCCCCGAGCGCGGGTGGATCAGGCCAACGAATCCTTCGGGTAGCGCGATGGCTATCCCGGTGGCCACGAGAGCTCGCTCGTGTGGGGAGATAGTCACGTCGTGGCGGGCGTATAGATCCGCGCCGGCATCACCTGGGTGCGCGTAGCTGGGGACGGGCAAATCTTTATCTAGGCGCTTGAGCTGAACGCTAAGAGGATTATTCACGTTGTCAACGTTACCTTGGTTATGATTGAACAGAGCCCAACCTAAAAGTTAGGAATCGTGATGGCCAATATTGAGACAAAAATTGTCGCCACCGCTTTCGGTGCGGTAGCGACTTTTGCGACGCAGAAGCTGATCACTGCTGTTTGGAAGAAGGTCACTGGCAACGAGCCGCCCGATCCCTACGACTTGGAGGCGACGCCCGGTGAGGCACTGATGTGGGTTGCTTCGACGGCTGTGGGCGCCGCAGTCTCGCAGCTCGCTGTCCAGAGGTTTGTGAAGAACCGTTACGAACTTGTTGGGCAGGCGAAGGCCGCACGAAGGGCGCGTTATTAGACGTCGCGTTTTTAAACGCAGTCGACGCAGTAAGACTGGTCACCGCGAGTTTCGGCTAGCTGGCTGCTGCTCTTAACCAGGAAGCAGCCGGCACAGGTGAACTCACCGGCCTGACGGGGCAGAACCCTCACGGTCAATTCCTCGTGAGATAGGTCGGCGCCCGGAAGCTCAAACGACTCAGCAGCCTCCACCTCGTCCTCGTCGACATTCCCGGAGTTATTGTCGCGGCGGGTCTTGAGCTCCTCGATAGAATCGGTGCGCATTTCCTCGTCGGATTTGCGTGGAGCGTCGTAGTCAGTGGCCATCTCTTCTCCTTGATAGTTGAATTGATTATCTATTAGTTCGTCTTCGTAGCGGCTAAGCTATCACTTAGTGGACTTAATACCATGCCGATGGTGCCGATTAATAATCGGATAGATAATAACCGTCGGATGATGGCTTTTATTCCCGTGTTCGCAGGCGTGCCAAGCAGGGAAAACTCGGCTTGGCGCGTTAAGTTTGGCACGTTATTGGTTTAGCGGTGCTGCAAAGTTTAAATAGCTGGAGTTAATACATGGAAAGCGCACTTAGCCCACGCGACATTCAGGCGCGGCTGCGTGGGGGCGAGACAGTGGCTGAAGTCGCCAAGGCTGCAGGCGTGAGCGAATCGTATGTTGACGTGTTCGCAGGTCCGGTACTGGCCGAACGTGAACACGCAGCTCAGATGGCTGGCGACTGCCAGGTGCGCAAACGCGACGAATTCAACTCCGCCAGAAAGCTAGCAGAAACCGTTAACGCCACCTTTGAGGCGACTGGAGTCAACCTAGAAGACGTCAAATGGGACGCCTGGCGCGGCGAGGACCGCGCGTGGTTGGTTCAAATATCGTGGCCCGCCGAGCAGTTCCTGCCTCCGGCGATAGACGATCAGCATGACGAGCTGGCCGACGACGAACCCCAAAAAACAGATGGTGACGCGGTCGCCCTATTTATCTTCGATATTCGTGGCCGTTACAGCGTGCCGGCCAACGATAATGCGCGTGTCTTGATTGGTGATTACCAGATCGAGCCTGAAGGCGGTGAAGAGCTGGATTCCGAACCCACCCTCGACCTGCACGACGAGCTCGCCGTTGCGCGCGCGACACAAGAGGGCGGCATCCGGCCGCCCGCAGTTTTGCCTGACAGTGAGATCGACTACGAGGATCCCGATGACTACGCGCCCGCTCAGTTTGAGCAGGTCAATGGGGTCTACGACATCGTTCCCAACAAGGACAACGACCTGGACGTTCTCTACGACATGCTCTCGGGTTTCAATGAGGATTCGGTGCGCATCTATACTGGGCTGACGCGTCCACCGGCGTCCGACGAGGAGACTGAGCCGATCGAGGAATCTCAGCCCGAAACCGAGCCACAGCAGGAAGCGGCCGAAGATGGTCTTGGGGAGACTCTTTTCCCGGAGTCCGAGGCCACGGAGCCAGTAGCGAAGAAATCTAACCGTAACCTGCGCAAGCCCGAGGCTACAAAGCAGGATCCGCTGGTGGAGAGCGAGGAACCCAAGCCACGCAAGGCAAAGAAACGCGCCACGGTTCCTAGCTGGGATGAGATCATTTTTGGGGCACCCAAAAAAGACGATTAATCGTTAGGGTAGCCTAGTTGGGCTTGTCGTACGCCATGAGATATCTTGACATCAAGATATCTAGGAGGTTTTGGTGGCCAGTCTGAATAGTTTCAACGCGAAGTCCACGCTCGATGTGGACGGCAAAGAATACAATTTCTTCCGCCTAGACGCCGTCGCAGGGCAAGAAAGGCTGCCGTACAGCCTAAAGATCCTGCTAGAGAATCTTCTTCGCCTGGAAGACGGCGAAAACATTACTGCCGACGACATCTCTGCGCTGGCCAACTGGGACGCCAAGAGCGAGCCGTCCCATGAGATCCAGTTCACTCCGGCCAGGGTAGTGATGCAGGACTTCACCGGCGTACCGTGCGTGGTTGATCTGGCCGCGATGCGCGACGCCATGAAAGAGCTCGGCGGTGACGTCGACAAGATCAATCCGCTCAGCCCCGCCGAGATGGTCATCGACCACTCCGTCGTGGCGGACGCCTTCGGTTCTAAGCAGGCGCTGGCCATCAACACCGAGCTCGAATACCAGCGCAATAAGGAGCGCTACCAGTTCTTGCGCTGGGGTCAGGGCGCGTTCGATAACTTCAAGGTGGTGCCGCCAGGCACCGGCATCATTCACCAGGTCAACATCGAGCACCTGGCTCGTGTCGTCTTTTCTAAGGAATCTGGTGGCTCTCTGATCGCCTACCCGGATACCTGCGTCGGCACCGACTCGCACACCACCATGGTCAACGGTCTGGGCGTCGTCGGCTGGGGCGTCGGCGGCATCGAGGCGGAGGCCGCAATGCTCGGCCAGCCCGTTAGCATGTTGATTCCGCAGGTCGTTGGTTTCAAGCTGACCGGCAAGCTGCCCGCCGCTGCCACCGCCACCGACCTGGTGCTGACCATCACCGACATGCTTCGCCAGCGCGGGGTGGTGGGCAAATTCGTCGAGTTCTATGGCCCTGGTGTCTCCGAGGTGCCGCTGGCAAACCGCGCGACCATCGGCAATATGAGCCCTGAATACGGCTCGACCATCGCGGTCTTCCCGATCGACGAGGCCACCACCGATTACTTGCGCCTGACTGGCCGCGACGAGCACCAAATCAAGCTCGTCGAGGCCTACGCCAAGGCGCAGGGCATCTGGTTCGATCCGCAGGCCGAGCCTGATTATTCGGAATATCTCGAGCTGGATCTTTCCGAGGTTCGCCCCTCGATCGCGGGCCCCAAGCGCCCGCAGGATCGCATCCTGCTCAGTAAGGCCGCGCAAACCTTCGACGAGACCGTCAAGGATTACACCACCGACAACAGCCGGGACTTCGACACCGCAATCGACGGCCAAGACGTCACGCTGACCAATGGCACGGTTGGCGTCGCGGCGATCACGTCTTGCACCAACACCTCTAACCCCTCGGTGATGATCGCGGCCGGACTGCTGGCTAAGAACGCCGTCGAGATGGGCCTGACCCGCAAGCCCTGGGTTAAGACGACGCTGGCTCCCGGCTCACAGGTGGTGACCGACTACCTGAGCGATTCCGGCCTGCTGGAACCCCTAGCCAAGCTAGGTTTCGACGTCGTCGGCTACGGCTGCACCACCTGTATCGGCAACTCCGGTCCGCTGATCAAGCAGGTTTCCGAGGCGGCCAACGAGTCTGATGTTGTCATCACCTCGGTGCTATCTGGTAACCGCAACTTCGAGGGGCGCATCAACCCCGACGTCAAGATGAACTACCTGGCCAGCCCGCCGCTGGTGGTGGCTTACGCGATCGCCGGAAACATGGACGTCGACATCACCGCCCAACCGCTCGGCAAAGACTCCGAGGGCAACGACGTGATGCTCGAGGACATTTGGCCTAGCCCGCAGCAGATCGACGAGGTAATGGGCGCCTACATCAACACCAAGATGTACACCGATTCATACACGGACGTTTTCAAGGGCGACGAGCGCTGGCAGAACCTGGAGACTCCAAGCGGCGAGATCTTCGACTGGAAAGACGATTCCACCTACGTGCGCAAGCCACCGTACTTCGAGAAGATGCCTGCGCAGCCTGCTCCGATTTCCGACATCTCGGACGCTCGAGTGCTGCTCAAGCTGGGCGATTCGGTGACCACCGACCACATCAGCCCGGCAGGAGCCATCAAGCAGGATTCGCCCGCGGGCAAATATCTGCAGGATCACGGCGTCGATCGCAAGGACTTCAACTCCTACGGCTCGCGTCGCGGTAACCACGAGGTGATGATTCGCGGCACCTTCGCTAACATTCGCTTGCGCAACCAGCTAGCACCCGGCACCGAGGGCGGCTTCACTAGGGACTTCACCCAAGACGAAGCCCCAGTTACCACCGTCTACGATGCGGCGATGAACTACGCCAAGAATTCGACCGATCTGGTTGTGCTCGCCGGCAAGGAATACGGCTCCGGCAGCTCCCGCGACTGGGCTGCGAAGGGCACGATGCTGCTTGGCGTGAAGGCCGTGATCGCGGCCAGCTACGAGCGTATCCACCGCAGTAACCTGATCGGAATGGGCGTACTTCCGCTGCAGTTCCCGGACGGCCAGGACGCCGACAGCCTGGGCCTGAGTGGCGAGGAGACCTTTGCGATCAGCGGCATCACGCAGCTCAACGAGGGCACCACGCCAAAGACGGTCAAAGTCACCGCGACGGGCGATAAGAGCATCGAATTCGATGCGGTCGTGCGCATCGACACTCCCGCAGAGCGCGACTATTACCTGAACGGCGGCATCATGCAGTACGTGCTGCGCTCGCTGCTGAATAAGTAAAGATAAAAAGCTATGGCCGGCGTACAAACCAGCCATAGCTTTGTTTTTGTTAGAACTGTTTGTTAGTGACAGCGGATGATCGCGCTCGGCGCGCTGCTCAGCCTGACCACTCGACGGCTGGTGCTGCCCAACAGCAGTCCGGTGAAACCGCCCCTGCCGCGGCTGGAAACCACGATTAGTTGGGCGTGCTTGGACTCGTCGGCTAGCGCGTCACCGGGGTTCGAGTTGACCACCTTCGAGGTGACCTTGACGTTCGGATACTCCTTAGCCAGATCCGCCACCGTGGACTGGATGAACGAGTGGGCTTCCTCGTTGATTTCGTCAGCGTCGACGAGCACCACCATTGTCGCCTCGCTGGCGGCCGGCGGCGCGTACCACGCGTGCAGCACCACCAGGGGAGCGTTCAGCCTGTCGGCCTGCTCGAATGCGTAGCGCACGGTTTCCAGCGCTCGCGCATCGTCGTCAATACCAACCACGACCGGGCCTCCCGGGCGTTCATGGTAGTCGTGCGGAATAGTAACAACCGTGCCCTTGGCGTTGGTGACCACCGAATCGGCAACACCGCCCAGCGTGAAGATGCTGGCCTGGCCAGCGCCGCGCTTGCCGAGGATGAGCGTGTCGCAGTTCTTGGTGATCTCAACCAGCTTTCCTGCCACGTCGCCCTCAAGAAGCATCGCGTTGATTTCGAGCCCGTCTACAGCGGCGGCGGCCTGGGTCTTGGCGTTCTCGAGCCTGGCGAGATACTTCTCTTTCTGGTGCTCGGAGTAGTTAACCTCAAGCATCGCCTTCCACACGAGAGATTTGCGAGGCACCACTACCTCGGGCTGAACCATCACGATGGTGAGGCCGGTGCCGTGAGCCTTCGCCCACTTGGCAGCCCACTGAGTGGCTAGATAGGAGTTCTCAGATCCATCAATTCCAACCACAGTGCCGTACACTTTTGAGACGTCAGTCGATGCCATTTCTCCTCCTCAATCCTGTTATCTGCTAATTATCTCATTGAAGTTAATATTTTATGGTGTTGGCTAAAAGACAACTGAGACAAACAACTACTCGACTAGGAAAGTCAGGATTGCTCTGACTCGCCTGTTCTCTTCGCCCGGCTCCAGGCCGAGCTTCGAAAAGATATTCGACACGTGCTTGGCCACGGCAGCGGAAGAAAGCACCAGCTGCTGGGCGATCTGCTTATTCGATAGGCCCTGGGCCATCAGCTCCAAAACCTCAGCCTCGCGCGCCGTCAGCGAGCCAAGCCCCATCCTGCTGTTGTTCATCATCGCCTGGGCGACCTGCGGGTCGATGACTACGCCACCGGAGATGATCAGGCGCAGCGAACTAATGAAATCGACGACGTTGCTGACTCGATCTTTTAACAGATAGCCAATGCCGCCGTTGCTGGCCGGTAGTGCGAAGAGCTGCTGGGCATAACCGGGCGCCACGTACTGGCTGAGCACCATCACAGCCATCTGCGGATACTTTTCCTTGAACTCGATGGCTACCTCAAGGCCGTCATTGCTCATGTTTGGAGGCATCCTGACATCTGTCACTAAGGCATCCGGTAGGCCGTCATTATCTGCAAGATCAGTTAGCGTCTTGCCCAGCTGCGTTGCGTCGCTTACGTGAGCAATTACTTTGAAACCTTGCCGCTCTAGTAGACCTACCAGACCTTCGCGAAGTAGAGCAGAGTCATCAGCTAAAACAAGAGTTTTGGCTTCACTCATTTTTCTCTCCGTTCTTTTGGGCAAGGTTGATGGTGGGGTGCCAGCGCTCTACTAGCAGCGGTAGCTCGGCAGAGATCCGAGTCGGGCCTCCAGGTGGGCTAGAGATAGTCAAAGTGCCGCCGAAGGCCGCCAGTCGTTCGCGCAGACCAGCTAGGCCGTGGCCTTGCTTAAAGTGCGCGCCGCCCGGGCCATCGTCAACCACCGAAACGGACAAATTCTCGCCACTAGTGATGAGGGCGCTGACTGACGCCTCAGGGGCATGCTTAGCCGAATTGGCGATCGCCTCGCTGGTAAAGAAGTAGGCCGCGGCCAACACTCCCTCGGGTAGCTCGGGTAGAGGGTTAGGGCAAATTACCCGAACCTTGCCCCCAGACTTACTAGCAATATCGTTGATGGCAGCAACCAGGCCGAGTTCCAATAAGACCTGCGGATGAATGCCGCGCACAGTCTCTCGAAGAGAATCCAGCCCCTGCCTGACTGCGTCTTTGGCCTCGGAAATCAGCGAGGCAAGTTTCAGGTCTGCCGATAGCGAAGGCGATAGCTGTGCCTCGCCCAATTTCATAGCCGCAGCAACCAGATACTGCTGAGTGCCGTCATGCAGATTTCGTTCGATGCGTTGCCGTTCAATTTCGTAGGCGTCTACGATTGCCCGTCTAGAGCGAATCAGGTCGGCGATCTTTTTGGCATTTTCGTCCTCATGCGAAACATGTTTCTTGCGCCTACCGAACATCACTTAACAATAATAACTTTGAAACAGTTCAAACTGGGGTAGTGCTGGCACTACCTTTAAAAGGCTAGCTGGCACTGTTCAAAAACTGCCGCTCAGAAACTGGAATATAAGCATGACAAACGACATAGCGCTCGAGACTCGAGACATTACGAAACAATTTGGTCAGGTACATGCTCTAGCAGGCGTTTCGCTTCAGATTGCCAAGGGTGAATCTGTGGCGGTGATGGGGCCTTCGGGATCTGGTAAATCGACCCTGTTGCACTGCCTCAGCGGAGTCCTGGTTCCAGACAGCGGACAGGTTGAATTTTGTGGGACAAACATTTCAGATTTGAGCGATGCCAAGCGCTCTAGGCTTCGCCTAACCCAGTTCGGGTTTGTCTTTCAGGACGGCCAACTTATTCCTGAGCTTCCGGCCCGCGAAAATGTCGCTCTGCCGTTAATGCTTACCGGCACTTCCAGGAGTAAGGCGGTGGCTATGGCCGACCAGACTCTGGCTCGGCTTGGTATCGGCGATCTGATTAATCGACGCCCCGGTGACATGTCTGGTGGCCAGTCCCAACGTGTGGCAATTGCTAGGGCGTTGGTTGGAAACCCAAAGGTCGTCTTCGCAGACGAACCCTCGGGTGCTCTCGACCAGAATAGCGGCCACGAGATGATGCAGATGCTCACCACTGTCGTAAAGCAGACAGGCGCGTCGCTGGTGCTAGTCACCCACGATTTGAACGTTGCCCGCTGGTGCTCGAGGTTCATAGAGATTCGTGACGGCCTGATTCACTCCGACCGCACGCTAGACCAGGGGAGCGCGCGATGAATCAAAAGGAGCTTACTGGCCAGGTGCATGGCCTGGGCGGCCTGACCGCTCGCCTAGTGCGCGCCCGGCTGAGCCAGCGCGAAGGAGAATCTCTGCTTTATCTGGCAGGAATCTTCGCGTACACAGTTGCCATTTCGATAGCTCTGATGATCGCCGGCGGCGCCTGGATGTTTTATAACCGAGCAAATCACCCCACAGGGCTGATAGGCGAGGTCCTCGCGATCGATCCGAGTTTTAAGATCGTGCTCATTTTCTACTTCGGCCTAGCGATTTTCGCGTGCGCGTTAATCATTCCGTCCATCATTTCGCTGGCTGCCAAGTCTGCTGTGTTGGGAGCCAAAGGACGCGAAAATCGGCTTGCCTCGCTGAGGCTGCTTGGTCTCTCGTCCGGCGAGGTGACTCGAATGGCCCTGCTCGAGTGCTTCGTTCAGTCGATCATCGGAGCTGCCGCTGGAATCGTTATTTACCTGCTTAGTTTGCCTCTTTGGGCGAAGCTCGACGTTCAGGCAACACAGATAGAGAGAAAAGAAATGCTGCTGCCGTGGTGGCTTCTGCTGAGCGTCCTCGGCTTCCTAACGCTGCTAGCTCTGGCCTCCTCCTGGTGGGGAATGCAGCAAGTCAGGATTTCGCCGCTAGGAGTTGCCAAGAAGGCCAACAAACCTGCTCTCAAGGCTTGGCGAGTTGCGGCATTCTTTGTCCTAGTTGCGGGTGCTCTGATAGCCAATCAAGTCTTCGTGTTTAGCGCGCAAACTACCACGTTCATTATCATGGGTTCGATCGTTTTGGCTGTGGTCTACGGCTTCAACTTGCTCGGCCCGTACCTTTTGCAGATTCTGGCGAGGCTAATTTCTAAGCTTCGCTGGCCGGCCCTGATGGTCGCGGCACGCAGAATTATCGCAGATCCCAAAGCGACTTGGCGCAGAGTTTTTGGCATGGGACTGTTGGCCTTCATTGCTGGCTACGTAGCGAATATGCCCGTCTCTTTCAATACAGACCAGACCTTTGATGAAAAAATTAAAAGCTTCGTTGAACTTAGTCGTTGGGACATAAACAAAGGCGTGATGATTACGCTCGTAATCAGCTTCGTGCTCAATTCGGTGTCGATGCTAGTTAATCAGGCGTCGGGCGTTATTGAAAGGGCAGAGCAGTCACGGGCGTTGGCGAAGATCGGTGCGCCCAAGTCTTTTGAGCTTCGAGTCATCTGGCTTGAAACTCTTGGCCCGCTCGTGCTGGCTGTTTTAATGGCTGGATTGCTAGGCACCATGTTTTCCGTGCCGATGGCGCGCATGTACAACAATGTCACGGGCGAAATGCCAGAAACCAGCTATCAGCAAATGTCGATGCTGATGGCAGCCGGATTTCTTGTCTCAGCTTTGGCAATTCTTGCCTGCCACCCTCTTTATCGAAGAGTTCTAGCAAAGCAACATCGTACTAACGACTAGCCCTGACTGGCACCTCAAGCGCCCCGAGCGTAGATGACGATTTGATTACTTCGAGTTCGTCATTATCCCTCGGGGCGCTACAGTGGAATCTTGTTAGATTCATGCTTTGAACTGGCTGAGATGACCGAAAGGGGGCTGCGCATGGAGGCCAAGCGGAACGCGCTCGATGCTTGCTTTCCGTTGATCAGCAAGATCAAAGATCCCAAGGATTTGCGGCAGTTTGATTACAGGCAGCTCTTGGACTTGGCCGAAGAGATTAGGCGTTTTCTGATTAAGCACGTAAGCGCTACCGGTGGCCACCTGGGGCCAAATCTCGGCGTGGTTGAGCTGACTCTTGCCATGCACCTGGTTTTCGAATCGCCCAAAGATCCCATCATTTTCGACACTGGTCACCAGAGCTACGTGCACAAGATCCTGACCGGACGCGCCGATCAGTTCGCGTCTCTTCGCCAGAAGGACGGGCTCTCGGGTTATCCATCGCGCGACGAGTCCGAGCATGACTGGGTCGAGAACTCGCACGCCTCCACCTCGCTGTCTTGGGCGGGGGGCATCGCCAGAGGCTTTTGGCTCAACGGCGAGAACGATCGAACTGTTGCCGCCCTGATAGGCGATGGTGCGTTGACCGGCGGCATGGCCTGGGAGGCACTCGACAATATCGCCGTCGAGGACGACCTGCCACTGGTAATAATCGTCAATGACAACGGCCGTTCTTATTCACCGACCGTGGGCGGCCTGTCGCGTCAGCTTTCTGGTTTCCGCACAGATCCGCGCTACGAGGGCACCCTCAACATTTTGCGCAAGACGGTGAAGGGCGCACCGCTGATCGGTCAGTCGCTCTTCGAGTTGCTGCACGGCCTGAAGGCAGGAATAAAGGATGTCCTCGCCCCGCAAAGCCTGTTCTCAGATCTGGGCATCAAGTATCTTGGCCCGATCAACGGCCACAATCTGGAGAGCCTTGCCGTCGCCCTGCAGCAGGCAAAAAACTATGGCGGGCCGATCATCGTTCACGTCATCACCAAGAAGGGCAAGGGCTTCAAGGCGGCGGAAGAGTTCTCCGAAGATCTGTTTCATTCGGTCGGCAAGATCGACGAGGTCACCGGTCAGAAGCTGGTTGCCGATAACGGGAAATCCTGGACGGACGTGTTCTCTGACGAGATCGTCAAGATCGGCCGCGAAAAGAAGAATGTGGTGGGCATCACCGCCGCGATGCTGCATCCTGTGGGCCTGGCGAATTTTGCCGAGGAGTTCCCGGATCGCACGTTTGACGTCGGGATCGCCGAGCAGCACGCGGTAACCTTTTCGGCCGGACTCGCGGCAGCCGGAATGCACCCGGTGGTGGCGCTGTATTCGACGTTCCTGAACCGCGCGTTCGACCAGGTTCTGATGGACGTCGCCCTGCACAAAGCCGGCGTTACGTTCGTGCTCGATCGCTCCGGGGTGACTGGTTCTGATGGAGCTAGCCACAACGGAATGTGGGACGTGCCGCTATTGTCTATCGTTCCCGGTCTCAAGCTAGCCTCTCCGCGCGATGAGCAGCGGCTGCGCGATGCGCTAAGTGCCGCTGTCGAGATAGACGACGCACCAACCGTGATTCGTTACTCGAAGGAAAAGCTCCCGGATCCCATTCCGGCGCTCAAGACCGAGGGCGGCATCGACTATCTGGTCGAAAACCCCGAATCCAGAGCGTTGATCGTCTGCTACGGACAGTTCGCCGATATGGCCATAGAGGCCGCGCGTTTGCTTGAAGAGCAGGGCATCACGGTCACCGTAGTCGACCCGCTCTGGGCACTTCCGGTCAGCGACGAGCTCGTTCGCCTGGCCGAGGGCTACGACTACGTGGCAACTATCGAGGACGACCTGGTAGCAGGTGGCCTCGGCGAGCAGCTCGAGATTGCATGCACACAGCCCAAGATGCGCCACTTCGGTGTGCCGAAGAAGTTCCTGAAGCACGCCAGCCGATCGCAGATTCTCGAAGAATGCGGCCTGACTGCGCAGGCGGTCGCCGAGCAGATCAAAAACGATCTAGCCGGCTAGCTGAGCCTCGATAATCGGCAGGATTTCCTCGCGCTGCCACTCCCGCACGCCAAGCTCGCGCAGCTGAGCATCGAGATCCAGCTCAGGCTCCCACAAAAGCTCGCGCAGTGCCCTGGGTGAAACCAGATTTTCCACCGGAAGCTTCATCTCTTCGGCGCGCTCAACGATTTTCGGGCGCACGGCCTCCCAGCGCTTGGCTGCATCCGGGTTAATCCTCTGCCAGGCGCGTGGCTTTGGCACACCAGAAGACTTCACGCGGATTTCCGGCAGTTCGTTCTTGGGCAGCCCGGCCACGGTCTCCAGCGCCTCTTGCCAGGTTGACTGGTGTTTCCTGGCCTCGCGTCGCTTGAATCCTAAGACGCTACGCATGGCAGATGCCGTAGGAACTTTGTCCTCGCTGGTCTTGCTGGCTAGCTCGCTGATCGCCTTGTCGATCAGGATCTTGTGCGGAGCTTTGTCCAGACGCTTGGCAATCTCATCTCGGCGCAGGTAAAGCTCGCGGACCAATGCCATTCCACGCCTGCTGTGGACGTCCTGAATGCCAGAGGTTCTTCGCCAATTCGTGTGTGTATCGCTGGGCTCGTGCCTCTCAGCCCACTCGATCAGATAGGCGAACTCCTGCCTTGCGATCTCGTCCTTGCCCGCCTCTTCTAGTTCGTCGATAATCTTCTCGCGCATCTCGATCAGCAGCTCGACGTCGAGAGCCGCGTAATCGATCCAGTCATCTGGAATCGGTCGGGTAGACCAGTCGTCAGCAGAATGCTGCTTTTCCAGGTGCAGATCAAAGTACCTTTCGATCATCGCGGCGAGGTTAACCCGCTCAAAACCAAGCAGGCGACCGGCCAATTCGGTGTCGAAAAGGCTAGCCGGACGCATATTCAGCTCCCAGAGATTCGGCAGGTCCTGGGTTGCGGCGTGCAAGATCCACTCTCCGTCGCCGATAGCCTGGCTTAGCTCGCTGAAATCCGCGATCTGCCCGTCCTCGAAAGCGATCGGATCGATCAGGAAGGTGCCAGCGCCAGCCCTGCGGATCTGCACCAGATAGGCCTTGTCGGAGTATCTGAAGCTCTGCGCCCGCTCGACGTCGATTGCCACCGGGCCGCTTGCGTTGGCGATGCTGCAGATCATCTGCTCCCAGCTCTCCGGCGTATTAACCACGGAGGGCTTTTGAGCGGGGTGTTTCAGGGTTTTCATCGTGCCTCGCGCTTTTTGGCCTTGTCGCGCCGATTGATCATGGAGATTCCAGGAGCCAGTGGAGGCAGGCCGCAGGTGAAGCACTGCAACTGCTGCCAGGCCTCGAGGTGAGGAACGATGCCTCGCTCGTCGATCTCGGGGGTCCAAGACGAACGAATCTCGATCTCGGCTGTGGCTGAATTCTCCAGTGCACCGAAACTCTGGCTAGTTATCGCCGTAACGGTTCCTGAGGCCGCACGGTAGATCGCGTCGAATTGACCGAGAGAATCGTTGAGCCAGTTCCATCCCACCTCGGCCAGCAAAGGATCCATCGCCATCTCTAACTCGACATCCGCCTGAACCAGCGAGACGCAACGATAGGTGCCATCCCAGGCCGGGTTGCCGTCCGGATCGTGCAGGATCACCAGGCGAGAGCTACCCACCGGATCGCCTGTGGTCTGCTCAATCTCTGCCTCGATCGCGATTGAAAATGGCGCGATTCGCTGTGGAGAGGGCATCTGCGAGACGAAAATCTCCGGACGCCAATTGAACGAAAGAACCTGAGAACTTAACTCATCGAATTGATGCGTGGGCAACTTAACAACCGGAGGATGATCTGACACATTTGCACCCTACGGTTATAAAGCTAAATGTGTAGTTAGGCGCGCCTGGAAAGCGATTATCCCAGGTGCATCTGGGTGACGTTGGAGGGCTCCGCGGCGATTTCTTCCACCATATCTAGCATGTGCATGGCCTCGAACGAGTAGCGGGCCATGATCAGGTTGCACAGCCTCGGGTCGGGGCCGAAGGGCGAGCTGACCGCGATGGTTCTGCTTGCCAGGGAGTGCTCGTAAAGCGAGCGGTAGTCGCGGTCGGGCGACAGGAAAAGCGAGCCCACCGCGATCGAGCGACGTCCCTGATCGTGCAGGGAAGAAACCGCAGACCTGACCGAGGAGCTTGAGCCGTCCGCGCAAGCAAAAACAACCGGCAGCTTATGGTGGGAAGACCACTGCCTGGCTCTGCGCTGCAACATTGCTGAACCACGAGTGTCGCCGAAGTTCGGAGCCGCGAGCACCAGACCGTCCAGCTCGATGCAGCGGTTAGCGGTCAAAGCCGCTCGCAGCCGCTCGTCAACGATATTTAGCAACTCGGAAACCGGGCCAATCGGTTTCGCTAGGCCAATCTTGATCTTAGGGAAGTCTTCGATCAGGCTCTGGTGAAGAGCGACCGTGGCGTCGTCGGCGCCAGCCACGCGGGTGAAATCCAGCGGGATCAAGACGGCCTCTTTTACGCCGCGGCTGTTCAACCTCTTGATGGTCTGCTTGCCAGTCGGTGACGAGCCACAGAAAGCCAGGTGAATGGAGAGCTCAGGGCGGCGAATCTGCATTTCCTTGCGTAATGCGTGAATTACTTGTTCTGCTGCGCTGTCGGCTGGACCATTCGACACCAGGACTAATGCTGGGGCTGTCATGCTGGCCACCTCCGGGATCAATACCGTTAATTTCAAAACTTGATCAGATCATTTCATGATTCGAGATATGACGACAAACTGAGTTGTTAAAAAGTTGGCATAGAGCTTTGAGTATTCCAGTAAGGCGCATTTTGAAATATAGGTGCAACAAATTACCCGGTATGGTTGAACCTGCTTGAGAGTCAAAAAACAAGGAGACGCAATGAGCCGTAAGGCAATCATCACCATCATCGCCGGGGTTATCGCGGTTGTCATCATTGGCGTCTTAGCAATTTCGTCTAATGGGAACAACGCTGATTCTGAACAACCTCAGACCTCAGCCACGACCTCGAAAGATCCCGCCGAGATGACCGATGAGGAGTTCTTCGCTAGCTTGCCTCGTCGCCAGGCGGATGACCCGATGGCCATGGGGCCCGTCGATGCCCCGGTCGTGTTGATCGAATGGGCAGACTACAGGTGCCCGTTCTGCTCCATTTTCACCGAGCAGACGTTGCCGCAGCTGCAGCACTACTTCGATGAGGGCAAGGTGCGTTTCGAATTCAGGGATATGCCGGTATTCGGTGATGATTCCGTCTATGCGGCTATGGCAGCGCGCGCAGCGGGCAAGCAGGGGCTCTACCACGAATATCAACTTGCCCTATATAAGGCCTTGCCAGACAGTGGTCACCCGCCCGTCGAGGAATCGCTGGTGATTAAGATCGCCGAAGAGGTCGGCGTGCCCGACATGGGTAAGTTCAAGAAAGATCTGAACAGCGACGATCTGATGAAGCTCGTTCAAAACGACTACGCCGAGGCCAAGCAGCTGGGCATCACGTCCGTTCCGATGTTCGTTGTCGGCGGCCAGGTTCTTTCGGGGGCTCAGCCGCTAGAGGCCTTCGAAACAGCGGTCGATCAGGAAATCGCCAAGGCGGAACGTAAGTGAACATCGGCTTCGCAGCCGCGTTCCTAGGTGGTATCGCGGCGATCTTCAGTCCATGCTCGGCGATGCTATTGCCGTCATTCTTCGCGATGGCCTTCGGCGCGCGAGTGCGGACGCTGATGGGGCGGGTCGGCATCTTCTATCTAGGCTCGCTGCTGACGCTCGTGCCGATGGGTCTAGCCGCGGGCACCTTGGGGCGCATCCTGGCCGAGTACAGGCAGACGTTGACGCTGGTCGGTGGGGTAGCGCTCATCGTCATCGGCGTGTTCATCGCCCTGGGATTCACAATTCCGATTCCGGGCTTGCGCGCTAAGGGCGGCTCCAGCCCGCTCTCGGTGCTGGTACTGGGCATGGTCTACGGGCTCGCCGGAACTTGCACGGGGCCACTTCTTGGCGCGATCTTGACCATGGCGGCCATGTCATCCTCGCCGCTCTACGGCGCATTCCTGCTTGCCATCTTCGCGGCAGGCATGGCCGTTCCGCTGGCGGTTCTGGCTCTGCTCTGGGACAAGGTAGACGTCGCCGGAAGGTTCCAGCCGAAGGAGATCAAGTTCGGTCGGGCAACCACCACCAGGTGGGCGCTAATCTCGGGAGCCATCTTCGTTGCGTTGGGCCTTCTGTTCCTATTCACCGACGCCACCGGCGCACTAGGTGGCATCCTCGACGCCGGTTCTCAGCACAAGCTCGAAACATCGCTCAGTAAGAACGTGGCGGGCGTCCCAGATCTGGTGGTGCTGCTCGGGTTGGCCGCAATAGTCGGCCTACTGGCCTGGTGGGCCGCCAGAAGATCCGCTGACTAGCCTATTTGCCAGGGGTCTCGCAGCCGTCGAGCAGACGCGTTATCACGCCCAGCTCCTTAGCGTCTACGGACAAGTCGTATTTCTTTTTGACTACGACCTGCCTGGCCACGTAGTCGCACCGGAAATCCTTGTTCGGTGGCAGCCAGCCGGCTGCGTCTGAGGACGCCTTGTCATCGTTGGTCTGCCCGGAGACAGCCAACAGATTCAGGGGATCATTAGCAAAGACCAAGCGCTGATCATCGTCCCAGGCCCAGGCTCCGGAACGCCATGCCTCGGCCAGCGCAACCACATGATCGATCTGAATGTAGTCGGGATTTGACTTATCGAAGTCGAACCGATCGCCGCTATACGGGTCATCCAAAACGCCGGAGACCACCACGCAATCAGATCCAGGGCGATATCGAACTTCCTCGAGATCCCTAGCCAGAACGTCGTTTCGGGTGTAGCAGCCGTTGCCATCGACGTCCTCCCAAGACTCCCCGAACCGAGCCCTAGCGTATTCGGATTGCCGCTCCGGCTGGGTAACCCGCAACTGGCCAACCGCTTCCTTCGCTTGCGCAACCAGGTTTCCGTCGACGGTCTTGCCGCCCTCATACGGGTTAGGCGCGCCCAGAAAAGCCCATAACGCAACCAGGCCGAGAACAGCGGCCGTCAAGACCTTGATCTGAGGGCTGACCGAATCGTTGCGATTGCTCATGGCTTTCATCCTATGCTCATAGTCAGCTTGAGTTTTAGTTAGAAATACGCTTAACTTACTTCTCGTGCGATTTGCGAAATCGCTCAATTCCGGGCGCATAGCTCAGTTGGTTAGAGCATCTGCCTTACAAGCAGAGGGTCGGCGGTTCGAGTCCGTCTGCGCCCACCGGTTTTTCTTCACACCAGGGTTAGCCTTGAGCCCCAGATGGCTAGGCTTCGCGTAGAGGTAATTGGTTTGAGTAATAGCAGTCGCCCGACGGCAACCAGGGAGATTCTGCGGTTGGCCGTGCCGACACTCGGTGCCTTGCTCGTCCAGCCAGTTCTGTTGCTGGCAGACTCCGCGATCATCGGGCATTGGTCTACGCAATCGCTGGCAGGGCTTGGCCTTGCCCAGACCGTGTTGCTGACCATCGTTGGGCTCTGCATTTTCCTCGCCTATTCGACTACCGCAGCCACCGCCAGGGCGCTCGGTGCCGGAAAGCTGGCAAAGGGCCTGAAGGCTGGCGTGGACGCGATCTGGCTAGCCATCTTCATCGGTGTTTCGGTGGCTATCCTGATCACGCTGGTTGGCGGTTGGATTCTTGGTCTCTTTGCCGCCGAGCCAGACGTGATTTCCGAGGGCACGAAGTACCTTGCCGTCAGCGGATTCGGTCTTCCCGCGATGCTTTCGGTGCAGGCGGCCACCGGAGTGATCCGTGGCCTGCAGGACACCCGGACGCCTCTGCTGGTCTCGGTCCTGGGCGCGGTGATCAACGTGCCGCTGTCCATAACGCTGGTCTTTTGGGCTGGCTGGGGAGTGGTTGGTGCCGCCGTCGGAACCGTACTCGCCCAGTATCTGATGGCCGCGATCCTGGTTGCTATCGTCTGGCGACGATCCCGACAGATCGGGCTAGGTCTGCCCCCGGATATGAGTGGCGTGGCCAGCGCATGGAAGGACGGCGTGCCCATTCTTGTTCGCACGCTGGCTATGCGAATCGGGATGCTGGTGCTATCAGCGTGCGCCGCGAAGCTGGGAACGGTTCAGCTGGCCGCCCACCAGATCGTGCTTAACCTCTGGAACCTGCTCGCCAACGGCCTGGACGCAATCGCAATCGCCGCGCAATCCATCACGGGCAAGTATCTTGGCGCAGGCGACGTGAAATACGTGCGTTCAACAACCAGGCAGATGACACGCTGGGGTATCTACGGCGGCACTGGGGCGGCGCTCATCGTGCTAGCCTGCTCGTGGCTTCTGCCGAAACTGTTCTCGCCGGACGCTGGCGTTCAGACGGCTGTCAGCGTCGCGTTGCTGGTAGTAGTGGTTTGCCAGCCGCTGGCCGGCTGCGTTTACGTGCTGGACGGCGTGCTGATGGGGGCGGGTGACACCGTCTACCTGGCAAAAGTGAGCGCGATCAACCTGCTGCTCTTCTTGCCCGCAGTCGCAGCCTGGGTCTTGGCGAATCCGCAGGACAACCAGGGCCTGATCTGGCTCTGGATCGCCTACGGCGGCTGGTACATGACCATTCGCGCGCTGACGCTTTGGCTGCGCCAGCGCGGCACTAGATGGATGCGCGTCGGCGGCTAGAAGCTGTCGATGATGCTGTTCAGCGTCTGACTAGGCCTCATGACTGCCGAGACCTTAGCGTCGTCCGCATAGTAGTAGCCGCCCAGATCTTTTTCGCTTCCCTGAGCTGCGCGCATCTCTTCGACGATCTGTTGCTCGTTGCTCGCTAGATTTTCGGCTAGCGGCGCGAAGCTCTCGGCCAGTTGCTCGTCCTGCTTTTGCGCTGCCAATTCGGCGGCCCACCTCTTTGCCAGGTGGAAGTGGCTTTCGGGGTTGTCGACCTCTCCGACGCGCCGAGTGGGGGAGCAACCGTCCTCGAGCAGGCTCTCTACAGCGCTGTCCAGCGTCTCGGCCAGAATCGCCGCTCGCAGGTTCTGGGTGGCTTTGGCCTGGTATTCAAACGACGCGGCCAGAGCCAGGAACTCACCGAGCGAATCCCACCTAAGATGACCCTCGCTCACCAACTGCTGAACGTGCTTGGGTGCTGAACCGCCCGCTCCGGTCTCAAAGATGCTGCCACCAGCCAGCAGTGGAACTATCGAAAGCATTTTGGCTGAAGTACCCACCTCGATGATGGGGAAGAGGTCGGTCAGATAGTCGCGGAGCACATTGCCGGTGACGGCGATGGTGTCCTCGCCCCTGCGAAGCCGCTCGAGGCTGAACTTCGTGGCAGAGACCGGGTCTTTGATCGAGATCTCCAAGCCGTCGGTATCAATGCCTGAAAGCTGGCTCTCAACCGCCGAAATCAGCCGCCGATCGTGGCTGCGGGCCTCGTCCAGCCAGAAGACAGCGGGCATGCCGGTTGCTCTTGCCCTGGTCACGGCGAGCTTCACCCAGTCCTCGACGGCTGCCCGCTTGGTTTGACAGCCGCGCCAGATGTCGCCGGCCTTGACATCGTGCTCAATCAGCACGCTGCCGTCCTCTGCTAACACCTGAACCTTGCCGTCCGCCTGAATCTCAAAGGTTTTGTCGTGGCTGCCGTATTCTTCAGCGGCCATCGCCATCAAGCCGACGTTCTGGACAGTACCCAGCTCGCTCGGGTCGAAGGCGCCGTTCGCGCGGCAATCCTCAAAAACCGCCTGGTAGACGCCCGAATATGAACTGTCTGGGATTACCGCCAGGGTCTCCTGCAGCTCGCCGCCCTTGTTCCACATTTTGCCGCCAGCCCTGACCATCGCGGGCATCGAGGCGTCGATGATCACGTCGCTCGGCACGTGCAGACAGGTGATTCCCCTAGCCGAATCGACCATAGCCAGATCCGGGCCCTGCTCTAGAGCCTCGGCGAGTTCGGCCTCTATCTGCTCACGTTGATCGTCCGGCATGGCGGCAACAGTCGACACGATCTGACCCAAGCCGTCGTTCGGATTCGCCCCCGTTGCAGCAAGCTGCTCACCGAAGTTTTCGAAAACTCCAGAGAAGAATGCCTTGATTACGTGCCCGAAGATGATCGGATCACTGACCTTCATCATCGTCGCCTTCAGATGAACCGAGAAAAGAATGCCTTGCTCCTTGGCCTGAGCGATAGCTTTAACCAGGAATTCGTCCAACGCCGACGCCTGCATGAGCGTGGCGTCGAAGATCTCGCCAGCAGTCAGATCCAGATGCTTCAAAACCGTAGCGTTGCCATCCGGCGAAACGTGCTGGATAGATACCTGTTGCGGCCGATCGATGACCACGGACTTCTCGTTGTGGGCGAAATCCCCAGTAGTCATCGTGGCTACGTTCGACTTGCAATCACCGCTCCAGGGCTTCATCTCGTGAGGGTGATTGCGCGCATAGCGCTTCACAGCAAGCGGAGCCCTGCGATCGGAGTTGCCCTGACGCAAAACCGGATTCACCGCAGAGCCCTTAACCGCGTCATAAGCCGCACGGATCCCGCGCTGCTCGTTGTTCGCGGGCTCGTCCGGATAATCGGGAACCGCGATGCCATTGGCCTGCAGCTCGGCGATCGCGGCCTTTAGCTGGGGAACCGAAGCCGAGATGTTTGGCAGCTTAATGATGTTGGCGTGCGGATGTTGGGTTAGCTCTCGAAGTCGAGCGAGATCGTCAGAAACCTGATTTTCCGCGGGCAGCCACCGGCTGACCGCAGCCAAAATGCGCGCGGACAGCGAAATGTCGCTGACAGCGAACTCGACATCTGCCTTGTTCGCGAAGGCCCTGATTATCGGCAACAGCGAAGCGGTGGCTAGGGCAGGGGCCTCGTCAGTTTTCGTGTAGATGATTGGCACTGGGCACATCCTTGGAGAGCGAATCAGGTCGAATATCTTGACGTGAAGATATTAGCAACTAGCCGAGCCGGGCTTTAACAAGGTCGGCCACGGTTTTGCCGTCTGCAGAGCCCGCTGCTTTGGCGTTGACGGCTTTCACTATCGCGCCCATCTGCCGCATGGTCGGTTTTTCGCCGATCTCGGCCTCGGTGGTGCTGATTGCCTCTTCAACAAGCTTGATGATCTCTTCCTCGCTCAGCTGCTTCGGCAGATATTTGTGTAGGAAGTTGGCCTCGGCCTGTTCGGACTCTGCGAGCTCGGGACGGCCAGCGTCGATGTAGGTCTGAGCGGACTCCTCGCGAGCCTTGACCTCCTTTGTCAGGATCTTGACCTCTTCAGCATCGCTTAGCTCGTGTTTGCCCTTGCCAGAGACCTCGGCGTTCGTGAAAGCGGCGAGCACCATCCTTATTGTCGACTTGGCGAGCTCGTCCTTTGCCTTCATCGCGGCGGTCAGATCTTTCTTGAGTTGAGTTTTTAGCGCACCCATTTCTTCTCCTTTTCTTTGTCATCTCCTATCTTGGCACTAGGCACTGACAAAATTTCAACGGCTCATTTAAGGAGCCGTTTGCCCGTGCAGTAGAATCGGGTGTCGTGGCTATCTCAGACCTTCTCGAAAAGCTCCCAGACCTGGAACACTCGATGCGCTCGATCGAGGCCGTCGTCGATGTCGAAAGCAAAAAGGAGCAGATCCGCGAGCTCGAGAAGCAGGCCGCAGCTCCCGATCTTTGGGACGACCAAGAGAATGCCCAGCAGGTAACCAGCAAGCTCTCCCGGCTCCAATCGGACGTCGAGCGGGTCGAGAAGCTGCGAGGCAGGCTGGATGACGTGCAGGTTCTAATTGAGCTGGCATCCGAGGAAGCTGACGAGGACACCGCTGCCGAGGCAGCAAAGGAAGTCCAGGCTCTGGAGAAAGAGATCGACACGCTCGAAGTTCGCACCCTGCTGAGCGGTGAATACGACGAGCGCGACGCGCTAGTCACCATCCGTTCCGAAGCCGGCGGCGTCGACGCTGCAGACTTCGCTGCGATGCTGCTGCGCATGTATCAGCGCTGGGCGGAGCGAAATGGCTATTCGGTAGAGGTTTACGACATCAGCTATGCGGAAGAGGCTGGCATCAAATCTGCCACTTTCGCGGTCAAGGCTCCATACGCCTACGGCACGCTCGGCGTCGAGCAGGGCACGCATCGCCTGGTTCGCATCAGCCCCTTCGACAATCAGGCTCGCCGCCAGACCTCCTTCGCGGGCGTCGACGTGCTGCCCGTCGTCGAGGAGACCGACCACATAGAAATCCCCGAGCAGGACATCAGGATCGACGTCTTTCGAAGCTCAGGCCCCGGCGGCCAGTCGGTTAACACGACAGATTCCGCGGTGCGCATCACCCACCTGCCCACCGGAATCGTGGTCAGCTGCCAGAACGAGAAGAGCCAGATCCAAAACAGGGCGGCGGCCATGCGGGTGCTGCAGGCTAGGCTACTCGAACAGGCGCGTCAGGAACGCGAGGCCGAGATGGCCGCGCTGAAGGGGGACGGCGGAAATTCCTGGGGCTCGCAGATGCGCTCGTATGTGACGCACCCTTACCAAATGGTCAAGGATCACCGAACCAACTTCGAGACCGGCAACACCGACGCGGTCTTCGACGGCGAGATTAACGAATTCATCGACGCAGGCATCAGGTGGCGCAAGCAGCAGGAAGAATCGTAACTATTCAACTAGGGCGTGTACTACGCCAGATTGCTAATTCGGTCAGCTAGCCTGCGAAAGTGATCACTTTTGAAGATGTCTCGAAGGTCTACCCGGGCCAGACCGAGCCGGCGCTAAGCCGAGTCAGCGCGCAGATAGAGAAGGGCGAATTCGTCTTCTTGGTTGGCGCCTCGGGATCCGGCAAGTCAACCTTCTTGAGGATGATCCTCCGCGAATATCGTCCTACATCCGGAAAGATCTTCGTCCTAGGTCAAGATCTCGGCAGGCTGCGTCAATGGAAGGTTCCCGCGTTGCGTCGCCAAATCGGCGCGGTTTTCCAAGATTTCAGGCTGCTACCGGGCAAAACGGTTGCGGAGAACATCGCTTTCGGGCTTCAGGTTCTCGGTCGTCCACCGGCCGAGATCGACCAAAAAGTCGCTGAGACTATTCAGTTGGTCGGCCTGAGTGGCAAGGATGATCGCCTGCCCGAGGAGCTTTCGGGCGGTGAGCAGCAAAGAACAGCCATCGCCAGGGCAGTCGTCAACAATCCGAAGATTCTGATTGCTGACGAGCCAACTGGAAACCTCGACCCGCAAACCAGCGTGGGCATCATGAAGCTCTTAGACAGAATCAACAGGCGCGACACCACAGTGATCATGGCTACGCACGACTCGACGATCGTCGACCAGATGCGTCGCAGGGTTCTCGAGCTTGACGACGGCAAGCTGATCCGCGACCAAGCCCGTGGCGTCTACGGCACGGCATAAGTTTCGAAAGGTAGAAAATGCGTTACACATTCCGCGAAACTTGGTCTGGGTTAAGGCGAAATCTTTCGATGGCCATCTCGGTCATCGTCACCATGACCGTATCGCTAACTCTGTTCGGCCTGTCCGTTCTAACTTTCGCCGAGGTCGATCGGGTTAAGGGCCGCTGGTACGACAAGATTGAGATCTCCGTTTATATGTGTACCAAGGACAGCGCTGACAGCGCTGCTGGCGGCAACTGCGAGCCCGGCCAGGACACCAGCCAGGCTCAGCGCGATCTGATAAGGGAGCGCCTGGAGGCGAACCCGCAGGTCGAAAAGGTTTTTTACGAGACCAAGCAGGAGGCCTACGACGAATATCGCCGCACTTACGCCGATTCGCCGCTGCTGGACAGCCTGACCGTAGAGCAGATGCAGGATTCATTCCGGCTGAAATTGGTCGATCCCCAGAACTATCAGGGGGTAGTGGCCGAGGCTCAGAAACTGCCTGGGGTGCAAAACGTCTTGGATCTGCACGAAGTGCTCGATCCGGTTTTTAGCGTCCTGAACGGTCTCAAGTGGGGGTCGCTGGGCATGGCGGTGCTGCTGCTTGTCGCTGCGATGCTGCAGATCGGAAATACGATCCGCATGAGTGCCTTCACTAGACGAAAAGAAATCGGCATCATGCGTCTCGTCGGCGCCTCGAACACCTATATTATGTTGCCCTTCCTGCTGGAAGCGCTATTCGCGGGCATAGTGGCGATCACCATTTCGGGCATTACGCTGCTTCTGAGCTACTACTTCTTGATTGAGCAAAAAGCTAAAGTCTCAATTAAGGCTTTACCCTGGATTACGTGGTCGGACGCCTGGATAGCCGTTCTCGCGGTTGCTTTATTGGGCGTTGTCCTCTCTATTATTCCAACGTTGGCCGTAACTCGTCGCTACCTAAAGGTGTGACCGGCATGAAACGTTGGAGTGATATTCGTGGCATTAGGACGCAATGTTTTGAAAGGCATTGTGGGCGCAGTCGTGCTCACAACCTGCCTATCGATGACTTTGCCGGCGAATGCTGATCAGCTTAATAACAGGAAACGTCAGCTAGCAGGTCAGGTTAACCAGGCAAATTCGAGCGTAAATTATTCCAGCGGAAAGCTAGACGAGGCATCTAAGAGGCTCTCGGCTTCTAGGGCTGAGTTGGCTGATGCCCAGGCCACCTTGGCTAAGGCGGAGGCCGATCTGGGCGAGGCCAGCGCCGCAGAGCAGGCTCGCTCTGAAGAGCTCAGTCAGGCGGAAAAGCAGCTGAGCGAGCAGAACAAGAAGATCTCTGAGGGCAAGCAGGCCATCGTCAAGCAGCGCAATAAGGCTGCCGCAGAGATGCGCGCCGTCCACCAGCAGAACACCGCTTTACTCAGCGTAGGAATGCTACTGAGTGAGAACGGTAACACCTCGGATATCAATTCCCGTGTTCAGTGGGCTCAGACTCTCTACAACAGCAACGTTGGCGAGATCAATCGGCTGACCCGGATGCAGCTGGAGAACCAGAAGGCTCAGGAGTCGCGCGCGGTTGTGGAAAACCAGGCACGCCAGTTGCGAGATAGCGCAGCCGAGCAGGTTGAAGCCAAGCGTGCTGCAAGCCTGGCTGCCCAAAACGCCAAGGCTAAGGTTGACGAGGTTGTGGCCTCTAACCAGGCAGTCGAGGCGGATGCCAAGAAAACCGTTAACGAGGCGATCGCTAATCGCAACTCCATGCAGGCTCAGCTGGATAGCGTCACCAACCAGATCAACGCCAGGGACGCTGCCCAGGCTTTGGCTGCTCAGACGGGGCAGACCAGAAGACAGGATGCTGCTCCAGCTCCAGCACCTGCTGCTAGCGGTGGTGGCAAGCTGTTCAGGCCCGCGAACGGACCTTACACTTCGTTTTTTGGATGGCGATTCCACCCGACCCTTAAATACAACATGCTTCACACGGGAACTGATATTGGTGCCCCTTGTGGTGCTCCTATCTATGCCGCAGAAGCCGGAGTAGTCGTTAAGTATCTACCTACTGCATATTCTGGGGGATACGGTAACCGAGTCGTCATTGATCACGGTGTGGTCGGAGGGAACCGCATGACTGCGGCTTATAACCATGCAACTAGCTTCGTAGTTGGGGTAGGTCAGTCAGTCAGTCGGGGCCAAGTGATCGGTTATGTGGGCACGACCGGGTATTCGACCGGATGCCATCTTGACTTTGAGCTTTGGGTAAACGGCAGGCTAGTCGATTCAGTTCCGTATTTGTAGAAGGACGATTTCACCCCTTGCCGTAAGCTAGACAAGAAGTTTAGTTTCACGGTGAGGGGTGAACTGTGCCCAGGGAAAAAGGCGAAAAGATAGTCGCCCGCAACAAGAAGGCGTTGCACGACTACAACATCGGTGACAAGGTCGAGGCCGGCATGGTTCTCACCGGCACGGAGGTGAAGTCGCTGCGTGCGGGCAGGTGTTCGCTGGCCGATGGTTTCGCAACCGTCGACCGGGGCGAGGTCTGGCTCCACAACGTACACATCCCCGAATACGAGTTCGGCACTTTTAACAATCACGCCGCGAAGCGCAAACGCAAGCTCCTGCTTCACAAGAAGCAGATTCACAAGCTGGAGCGGTCGGTGGCTGATTCCGGCAGGACGCTGGTTCCGCTTTCGCTATACTTCAAGGACGGTTACGCCAAGGTCGAGCTCGCAGTGGGCACTGGCAAGAAGGAATGGGACAAGCGCCAGACCATCGCCGAGCGCGATATGAAGCGCGATGTCGAGCGGGAGCTTTCGATTAGAAAGAAGCAGGGCCGATGAGGGGCGCAGCCAGGTTGTTCTCCGCGCTCGTAGTATTGCTGTTATGTATTCTCGGGCTGATTTCTCCAGCGCAGGCTAGCGACGATCTCATCGATTCTTTCACTGCCAACTACAACATCCGCCAGGACGGCGTGATCGAGGTGCAGGAATCCATCGTCTGGCGATTCGGCAGTAGTTCTGGGCGGCATGGCATAAATCGCGATTTCATCGTTCGAGAGGCCTGGGACGATGAGAACGATGCCGTCTTTCGCCTGGAAAACATGAAGATCACTAGCCCTGATGCCTCGGCCGAGGTCAGCGTCGAGAAGTTCGACACTGGCGATCGTGAGGAGCAGGTTAGGTATCGCATCGGCAGCCCCGACGAGACCGTCACCACTCCAACCGCTACTTACAACTTCAGCTATGAGCTTCACGGTGCGCTGCGAACCGCCGACGGCGACGAGCAGCTCTACTGGGATGTGCTGACTGCTTCGGTGCCCACGGTTCAGAACTTGAGTATCAAGGTGATAGCCCCCGAGGGCGTGCAGAAGGTGGCCTGTTTTTCGGGGAAGGTCTCTAGCGATACTCCTTGCCAGTTTGCCCAAGTAGAGGACGGTATCGGCGTCTTCACTCAGTCTCCGCAGCTCAGTGGGAATGTCTTCACCATCGCCGCGGGTTTGAAGCCGGGAGCGGTCAGCAACGTGCAGCCGACTCTGGTTGAGAACAAACTGGTAGAAAAGCAGAAGCAGCTCAGGAATATCGCTATCGGCGTCGGCGTCGGCACCGCAGTTGTTAGTGTTGCGAGCGCGATCGGAGCGTCGCGATACGTCAAGCGCCGCAGGGATGAGCGTTTCGAGGGCGTGGCTCCGGGCAACATTCCGCCCGATCCGGCGAACGCCCCGATCATTCCGGACGACGGCAAAACACAGATCCCGGTTTTCTTTACCCCGCCGAAAATTCCCGTGGCATACGCGGGCGTGCTGGAGGACGGCGTTTTTAATTCCAGGGAGACTACCGCGACGCTGGTTTCGCTTGCAGTCAGGGGACACATCCAGATCAAGGGTGACGCCAAAACCGGCGGCATGACCATCCGCAGAACGGACAATACCGGCGATATTCTGCCGTACGAGCAGCGTTTGCTGCAGACCATTTTTGCCGGTGGCCGAATGGAAGCTGACATCGACGACTATGGCCAGATCGAGACTGGGCACGAGCGGTTGCGAAGCGAAGTGCTGAACGGGCTGCGAAACGAGGGGCTGTTTTCGAGGCTGAGCTCAAGGACTGCGGATGGGAAAACGTCCGCGGGATTTATCCTTATGGCAGCCTTGATATTCTTCGGTTCCAGCGGAGCTGGGATCATCAGCTCGCTGATGAAAACGCCTGCGCTTGCGTTCTTGATCTTGCTGATTCCCGTAGCGATAGCCGTTTTCTGGGCGCTTCGGAAAACCAGGCGTGGCACTCGTACCGCTGTCGGCACGGCGCTGACCGATCAGGTGATCGGTTTCCGCGAGTATATTTCCTCCGCCGAGGCCGATCAGTTGCGTTTCGAAGAGGGCCAGGACATTTTCAGCGAGTATCTGCCGTGGGCGATCGTCTTCGGCGAGGCCGACAGGTGGACGAGGGTCTGCCAGCAGCTCATCGATATGGGACGCCTGTCCGCCGAGACCCCATACTGGTACTACGGCCCGAACTTCTTTGACATGATGTACTACTCGTCGTGGGCGCGCATGGCTTCTAATGTCGAGCGGGCATCTTCGCCCGAGCCGTCCGAGTCCGGCAGTTCCGGCTTCGGCGGAGGCTCGGGGTTCTCCGGCGGCTTCTCCGGCGGAGGTGGCGGCGGCTCCAGCATGAGCAGTTGGTAAACTTAACCGTGGCGGTTATGATTGAAAGCCGCCAACTTTTGAGCTGAGTGAAATATCCAAGCGTCTTCGGGCGTTTCACTAGGTGACAGAGTTTGTTCGAGTCTCGTAGCCGAGACATGCATTGATAACTAAATAGGGGATTTACCCCATTTGGATAAGCCGAAAGGTTCCGGAACTCTTGATTCCTAGCCCACGAGGGTTGGAGCAGCGTAGGGCGGATCGACAGGTTTAACCATTCAGGTATCAAACTCGTATCGGGTTTGAATCTATTTAGGGGGTGACTGGTTTCGACTGGGGAGAGTAGCTCTAGGAGAAGCGGGCCGAGAAG
>CAUPIJ010000008.1:0-65714 GCA_963511305.1 uncultured Propionimicrobium sp. | reverse complement strand
GCACTAACCACCATCGGATAGAATCACACTGTCCAAGAATTGGGGTTCAGTACAGTCTAGTCCCACCACTATTTCGTTGTTATTTCTTGATCTTCAGCTAAAGGGGGCGCGAACGCGAGCCTTTCAAGTTGCCCTCTGAAAGCTATGGACAAAAAATTTGGGCCACCCCTCACACAGAGTGGCCCAAACCTTATTTAGTTATCACTGCTTGCGACGGCGGATCACTACCGCACCAACACCCGCGGCAAGCAGACCAAGCGCAGCAATCGGAAGGGCATCGGCACCGGTGGTCGGCAGACCAGCCTTTGCCTTCTTCTTTGACTTCTTAACCTTCTTGCCCGGGTCGTTCGGATCAAGCGGGTCGGTGCCGATGTTCTTTTCGCGGCCGCCGGAGATGCCGTACTCCCCCCATAAGCAGTTTTGCCGCGGCATGGCCACGGCAAAACGCTATTTAGATTGCTTCAAAAAGCAGCTATTAAATTGTTTTTACACCTTATATGTAGGGGCTGTTTATAGGTCTCCCCTGCGGGCTGCGTTGCGCGCACCGAAGGCAATCGCGCAGGCGCCTACAGCCACCACGGCGATGATCCCCACGCCGACCGGGCCGCCCGTCCTAGGCAGCGCCTTGGCGTTATCGGCCTGCGGAGACGCCGAGGGCTGGGTCAAGGCATTAACCGTGATCGCAACCTTGGCTTCCTTCTTGCTAGTCAGCCCATTGAATACTAGGTGGTGCTGACCGGGCGTAGCGCCCTTCGGGATAGTGACCTTAGCGGTGAACGTGCCATCCTTGCCGGCCGTGATCTTGCCGAGCTTGACCGGCGTCGAGTGGAACTCAACCTTGATCGACTCGTTAGCTGCGAAGCCAGCGCCGTTAACAAGCACGCTACCGCCGGGCAAAACCGTCGCCGCGTCTACGCTGATCTTCGGCTCTTCCTTGGCGCTTTCGGTCTTGGACGGGGTCGCCTCAGCCTTCTTCTCCGCGGCAACCTCGGTCTTTTCCTCGGCCACCTCAGCGTTAGGAGCAGCGCTGCTCTCGCTGGGCTCGGGAGCGGCCGAGGTCTGCGTGCTGGCGGGTGCTGCCGCGCCAGCCGGCTTGTTAGCTACAGCGGGAGCCGCTGAGGTCGCCGCTGCGGAAGGATCCGGCTTGTCGGTCTTGTCGCCGCTCGGGACGGCGTCCGGCTTAGGCTCAGGAGTCTTTGTGCCATCGGCGTCTACCGGAGCCACGAACTTGAAGGTCTGGCTAAGCTGCTTCGGCTGGTAGCCTTCAGCGGCTACGGTGACGCGAAGAATCGAGCCGTCAGCGGCCACATTCAGCTTGGCGTTACACTCGAACGCCGTGAAGGTCTTGCCGTCTTCGGCATATTCGCAAGTCAGGGTTGGCTTGATGCCCTTGTTCTCCAACTCGACGGCGAAGGTGATCTCAGAGCCAGCCTTCAGGCCCTCGCCGGCCGTAGTGGTCAGGGTGGCCTTGCCCAGATCCTTTCCGCCAGCGGCTGGAGCACCGGAGGTGACGGTCACTGTCGACTGGACGGTGGTGCCGTCAGCCAGGGTCGCGGCGATGGTTGCCTCACCTGCGGCCACGCCGGTGATCACGCCGGTCTTCTCATCAACCGTGGCGACAGTCGGAGTGCTCGAAGCAAACTTCGCCACGCTCAGGTTCAGATTGCCGGAGGTAACCGTCATCTGCGCAGTCTTGCCGACGGCGAGCTGCGAGTTGACGACCGCAGTTGCGTTCTTGACGGTCGCTGCGTCGGCGACAGAAGAGAGCACGTAGGCACCAGTTAGCTCGGCGGCCTTCGCATCAGCGTCCTCGCCGGTGTAGAACTGACCGACCACGAAGTTCTTGTTCGCGCCAGAAACCAGCGCGAAAGCCTGGGCGCGCGTTGCCGGGTTCAGCAGGTTGTACAGGTGGCCGGTATCAGCAGTCAACTTGCCATTCGCCTTGTTCAGCGCATCCTGCTCAGTAACCCAAAGACCAATCGCGCCCTTGACGTCCATGCTCGTGCCGGACGCCAAAATCTCGAAACCGGCATCGCGACCGTCGAGAGTTGCGGTCTTCGACTTGGAACCATCCGGACGGTTATGACCCTTAGCGATGGTCTGCTCGAACGCACGCTGAACAGCAACCTTCTCGAGAGCCGAGTCCCAGACCACGGCGTCAAGGTACTGCTGCTTGTTCATTCCATTCTCAGCGACGACGCTCTGCAGCGCTTTGCCGTCGAACTTAATGTTCTTGTCGAACATGGCACCGCGCAGCTTCTTCAGCTCCGCCTGACTGGTGGCCATGACCTCGTCCTGACTCAGCGAAACCGTGGCCTCTCCGACGACGGAAGTATCAGTGCCGCCCAGCGAAACACCCAGCTCCGCGTCCTTGGCGTACGAAGCCGACGACGTCGCGGCGTAACCACCAACCAGCAGCACAGCAGCCAGTGAGGCTGCAAGCAGTTTAGAAAGTTTGGACATAGATCTTCCCCTCTTGTCTTGACACGCACGCTAACCAGCAATACGCCGATACGTTAAATAAAGGCCGTTAAATGCCTAAACCCTCACTTGAGACTGGACACTCGTAGACTTGAGACATGAGCGCAACTTCTGAAATCCAACAGCTAGCCCAGTGGCTATCGAAGGCGAAGCGAGGAGTTTTCTTCGGCGGCGCGGGTGTTTCCACCGCCTCTGGCATCCCCGATTTTCGTTCAGCCCAGGGCCTATACACCACCTCGAGCGGAGCCAAACCGCCCGAGTACATGCTCAGCCATAGCTGCTACCTGGCCGAGCCCGAGGCGTTCTACGACTTCCACCGAGCCCACATGATCTTCCCCGAGGCCAAGCCGAACGGCGCCCACGTCGCGCTGGCGAAGCTCGAGGAACTCGGTCACATATCAGCCGTGGTGACGCAAAACTGCGACGGTCTGCACCAGGAGGCCGGGTCAAAGACCGTCTGGGAGTTGCACGGCAGCGTCGACCGGAACTACTGCCCCGAGGGACACACTTACGACAAGGTGTGGATGAAGGAATCGACCGGCGTCCCCCACTGCCCCGAATGCGGCAAGCAGGTTCGCCCAGACATAGTGCTCTACGAGGAGGGGCTGAACGCGGAAGTTATGTACGAGGCGGTCAAGGCCATCGAACGCGCCGACCTGCTAATCATTGGCGGCACCTCGCTAAACGTTTACCCCGCCGCGGGGATGATCAACTATTACCGAGGCGCCCACCTAGTGCTCATTAATAGGGACGCCACCCAAGCCGATTCCCGGGCCGACCTGGTAATCCGAGACTCCATCGACGAGGTAATGACCGCAGCCGTGGCCGCCATGGAGGAATAGGGCACGTCAGGTTTCGTCCCGTGGCAAACCTAGGCTTCGATGAGCTCGCGGGCGATCATAGATCGAACCAGTTCGCTCGGGGTCATGTTTCCTTTTTCCGCCTTCTCTTGAATGGCCCGTTTCATCGCGACAGGAACCTTAACCGACAAAACAGCAGTGCCCTCCAGGCTAAGCGCTCGAGGCGACCCCTGAATCACCTCACCAGCCGCGCTCTCTCCATCAGGAAACTCACCCGCCGCATAAGCGCTCTCGAGCTTCTCGAGCATTTCGTCGGAAACCACCTGGCCGTTAATTGCAGTAAAGCTGTCCACAATCTCACCTCATCTTTCTTGATTCAATACCTAATTCACGCATAAACGACTTGGTTGGTGGTGTCATAGCGTGAAAAACACGCCAATCACCTTGCGCATCTTCTATAGCGACCATCTGCGCAATCCTCCCGTCAGGCAAAACGCCCAAACCTATCCATCTGGGCGGCCAATCATCGCTTACACGTAGCTGACATCTGACTAGTGACTCCCACGCATACTCGACTTCATCAGAGCTGAGCCCATGCTTCAATGCGTGCTGTTCCACTATCGTCACACCGAAAGTATACGCAGCGTCATACGGATAAAACAGTAATTTTTGCTTAGCTATTTTCTAAAAAGCGCCTGGACCATCATTCAGACTTGGCTCCGCAACCAGGTCTGAAGGCCCGGCATCGCGGTGAGATCTAGATTCGGGCTGGCCAGGAAGCGGCCGTCCAGGGTCATAAATAGCGTGTCGATTTCCGGGGTCTTCTGATCCAGGATCATCGCCTCGTCCAACCCCATCGCCAGGAACGCGGTCGAGAATGCCTCCGCCGTCATGCCGTCCTGCGCCACCACCAGAACCGCAACCAGATCCGTTAGTGCCGAGGCTCCCGTTTGCGGGTGCAGGACGTGGCTGCCCTGCCGCCCAGAAGAAATTCGGCTGCCCATATCAGCCGAGACAGAAATCGACCGATCTTTGACGCTCAGTGTGCCGAAATCCTGCCACCCCGCCCACGGGCTAGCCACCCCTATCTTCGCCTTCTTGCCAGAAACCCTTATCGACGAGGTTCCCACGCTCGCCACTACGCTCTTTGCCCCGAAATCCAGCGCAGTCTGAGCCAGCCGGTCCGCCGCATAGCCCTTCGCTATCGCCCCCAGGTCGAGGACGGTTCCAGGATCAGCGTTTAGCCGGGCCTGAAAAGTGAGCTCATCCTTCTGCTCAGAGCTCCCCTGACCGAAAATCTCTGCTGGCTCCACAGCAGAATGGGGGTGGGGATTGTGTGACGCAGAGACTGGATCGGGAACAAACTGAGCGAAGGAACCACGCGAAACAGAGTCCAGTTTTGCGTCGTCGGCTCGCAGATCCAGCTTCCCAGCAGCGCCTCGCACCTCGGTCAGCTCACCACTCTCGAAGAAATTTTGCCAGGCTCGAGCCTGGGCACCGATGAAGATATTGAAATAGCCCGTCCGCTCGCTCAGGGCAAGGGCGGCACTGAGCACCTCATGGGTTTCCGGGCTGATCGAAACCCAGCGCCCAGGCTGGGCAGAGATTCGCGAGAGCTCGGAGCATGGATCGAAGCGGCTGAGTTTCTTTTCTAAGAGTGAACAGCCTGCCTGGAGCTTCGCCTCAATGAGGCTCCCCGTTTTCACTCCAGGCGGCTGAGTGTCGATTACCCACGACACTTGGGCCAAGGTGCCCATCGAGTGAAATGTGGTTTGGCCTGTTTGAAGACCGACCGAATCATCCATCCGGCGTTTGTTTCCCCTCCGAAACTAACAGCCAACTTTCACTAATTACGATTCGGGTTGCTGAGCCTGTTGGACGGCATCCCGAATTGCACCTAGGAAGACTCTATAGCTTACCGAAGCGCCGGCGATAGCCTCAACCTCATTTTGATTACTTGTTTCCTTAAGTTGCTGCATGTAGGCCTTCTCCGCCTCGATGGCGTTCTGGGCGCGCTGATAGAAGGTTACGTCAGCGGGCTTGCCGTCGCTGCCCAGGCCGTAGTTTTCGTCGTGCGGGGTGCCGTCCTTGTCTTTGATAATGAAGGAAACATCGGCAACCTTGCCGCCAGAAATCGTGAAATCGACGATGCCATACGAGCCATCGGTCTCGGGCTCAGACTGGCCGGTGTACTGGCCATCCGGCAGCTCCGAGATCGGGGTCGAGCTGGCCGAGCAGCCGGTGAACAGCATCGAGCCGACCGCGACGGCCAGCAGAACGGTGGCATCACTCTTGCGCATTTTCAGCCTCCTCTTCCTTTGCCGCCCGATACCAGCTGCTGCCCTTGGTGGGAGTAGCAGAGATGTCGTTCACCTCGCGGGCGATGCGGCCGTGTTCAAGGATAATCTGACGCTGCCCTTGCGCAGCAACCTCAGCGTCGTGCGTGACAACCACCAGAGTGGTGCCGGCGTCGTGCAGCTGGTGGAAGAAATCGATGACGATCGACTCGTTAGCCTCGTCCAGGTTGCCGGTGGGCTCGTCTGCCAGGATCACCGACGGGTGGTTGATCAGGGCGCGAGCCACGCAGACTCGCTGCTGCTCGCCGCCGGACAGCTCGCTGGGCAGGTGCGTGGCGCGATCGGCCATGCCCACCCGCTCGAGCGCGGCCATCGCCTCGTCCTCGTCCGGGATCGAGTGGTAATACTGCGCGAGCATCACATTCTCGACCGCGTTCAGGTGCTTGACCAGGTGGAACTGCTGGAAGACCAGGCCGATCTTGTGCCGACGCACGTTGGCCAGCTCGGGCTCGCCCATCTTGTCGAGCCGGTCACCCTCGAGCAGCACTACCCCGTCGGTCGGGGTGTCCATGCAGCCCAAGATGTTCATCAGGGTCGACTTGCCTGAACCACTAGGCCCGACGATGCTCACCCACTCACCGCGGGCGATCTCGAGGCTGACGTTATCGAGCGCGGCCAGGTCGCCATACCTGCGGCTCACCCCACGAACTGAATAAACGGATTCGGTTGGCTGATGTTCCATGATTATTCTCCGCTCAGAACGTTGCTTGGCTTAATCTGCGAAATCCTGCGCGCCGGCAGCAGCGTGCCGACCAGGCTGATCGCGGTTGAAATTAACAGCGTGATGGGCACAACCCACCAGTTGATGTCCAGGTCGATGGCGAACGCACGCACAGAGATGGCGTCCGCGATCCAGATGCCGATGGCCACGCCAATCGCGCCACCAAACAGGCCCAGCAGCACGGACTCACCGAGCAGCTCACCCATGATGTCGTTGGACAGCGCGCCGAGGGCCTTCTTGAGGCCGAATTCCTTGGCGCGTTCGTTGACGATCGCGCTCAGCGTCGCCGAGACAGAGATCACCGTCAGCACGACGATGATGGCGCTGACTAGCCAAATCAGTGTCTGCATGGTGGTGGCGATGCCGCTCTCGTTCTCGCTGGTTCGTCGCACCACCTCGGCCTCGAGCCCCTCGTTGGATTCTGTGATCTGCGTGGCCAACGTGTTGATGGTGTTAGTGTCGCCGTCGATCGAGTACTCGATCAGGTTGTAGCCCGCCGGCTGGTTGAACTGCGCTAGGCCTTCGGGCGTCATCACGATGCTCTCGTCCTCCGGGCCGCCGGTGCGCAGGATGCCGGAGATCTTGAGCTGCTTCGCCACGCCCTTCTCTGTGGTTGGCTCGGTCAGGCCGACATTCTTGCCCGCCTCGAAGCGGTAGAGCTCGGCAACCGACTCGCCGACCAGCACCTCGTTCGGTCCCGACGGCCGCTCGCCGTCGATCTCCCAGTAGGGGCGAACCTTCGCGACGTCGTCCATCGAGGTGGCGACCACCTGGATGGATTGCTGGTTGTAAAGCAGGTTCGCGTACTGATATCCGGCTCGGCCGATGGTCTTGTCTCCGGCCAGCTTGTCGATGTCGTTGATCTTGTCCGGCGAGATCGCGTCCGCACCCTGCGGCAGCACCACCATGTTCGCGCCGTAGCTGCGCAGCTCGGCGGTCAGCTGCTTGGGGACGGTATAGGCAACCAGGCCGAGCCCCGACAGCGTGGCGGCGCCGACCGCGATAGACAGGGACGCGATCAGCACGCGCGACATGCGCTTAAACAGCGACTTCGTGATCATGCGCAAATACATGCGCCGTTGCTTATTGTTCATCTCATCACCGTCCGTGCAGTACCTGCGTCGGGGTCAGCTTCAGCATGGAATGTATCGACGGGATACACCCGATCAGCACCGTCAGCAGAATGATCAGGCCCATCAGCGGGGCAACCATCGGCCGAATCGTGATCGCCGAGCCGAAGACCAGCTGGCCAACCAGCTGAGCCAGGCCGACACCGGCAAAGAAGCCCAAGATGCCACCGACCAGGCCGACCACCACCGTCTCAGTGACGATCAGCCCGATGATCGCTCCGTTGCGCGCGCCGAGCGCCTTCATCAGGCCGATCTCCTTGCTGCGCTCCATCACGGACGCGGTCACCAGATTTGCGATGCCCAGCGCAGCCGCGACCATCGCGAAGCCTGCGACCATCGTCATTATCATCTGCGTCTTGTCAAGGATCACGCCCTCGGTATCGGCGATCTGACGGACGGCCTTGGCGTCGGCGTTAGTCATGACCTCCTCGATCTGATACGAGATCGAGGAAACGTAGGCCGTGCAGTACCAGGTCTCCCACTCTTCCAGCGAAAGCGTGCTCGGGTCGCGTGCGGCGCGGCTGGCCAGCTCGTTATCCGGCGTAGTCAGCGCGCGAACCTCGATCTTGCCGACCTGGCCTGCCCGACCGCTCAGCTGCTGGGCGGTGGCCAGCGGAATGTATGCTGTGCGATCCTCTTCCGAACCGGCGCTATAGATGCCGGAGATCTTCAGCGAGGCGCTCTGATCGCCGGTCTTGAGTTCTACCTCATCGCCGAGCGACCAGCCATGACGCTGAGCGAGCGTCGAACCCACCATCATCTCACCAGCATCGTTTGCCCACTGGCCGTCGATCTTCCACCAGTCGCGCATGCCCCGCAGGCCGGTGGTCACGTCGTCGCCAGTCGGCAGGCTGATCGTGTTGTGGAACCAGGTGCCGTGAGCCTTGATCTCCTCTCCGTCGAGGGTGGTGTCCACCTCTAGGAACGGCGCGAAATCTTCGATGTTGTAGGCCCAGAAAATCGTCTTCAGCTTGGGCAGCTCGTCCTCGCGCAGCGCGCTTTGGGTCTGCTCGGCATCCACGTCGTACATATCGGAGATTACGGCAGCGCCCTTCGGCAGTACCTGGATGTTTGCGCCGTAGCTGCCCAGCTCCTGCTTAATCTTGTCGCCGACGTCCAGCATCACCGCGAACATCGACGTCGTCAGGCTCGCGCCTAAAAAGATAGTCACCGCCACCAGCAGCCGCTTACTCAGCTGCCGGCGCAGTGCTCGGAAAATCATTCGCCAGAAAAACATGCTTTACCTAAAGACGTTCTCATTGCCTTCGAGTTCCGCCAGCGAGAACTGCAGGTTGTCGCCGACCACCTCGTAGGAAATCGGAATTGGGTTGCAGCCGCCGGGGAAGCCGATGGTCTGGATGTTCATCATCACGTTGCACTTCTCGCAGATCACCTTGCCGTCGGACTCGTAGTAGCCGGAGTCGCCGCAGATCTCGCAGGCGTCCAGGCCGGTGCCGTAGGCGATCTCGTTCTTCATGATGACGATGAACCGCACCTCTACCCCACCCTGGGTCTTGTAGACGCCGCCGGCCTTACCGGGATATTCCAGGCCCGGCCTGGTGGTGATAGCGAAGCGGTGCAGATGGCCATCGGAGACGGTCGCGCGGTCGACCAGCACGTGATCGCCATCAATGGTGGACGGCTCGATCGGCGAGAGCTCCGGCTTGGCCTCCGCCTTAGCATGGCCAACGGTCAGCGTCACGCCGAACAGCGCGCTGAGCACCACCGACAAAGACATGAACTGCCTGCGTGAGATCTGGTCGGCCTTGCGCACGCGGGCCTCAGCCGAGTTCGCGACCGGGCCTCGGGCGTGCGTCCACAGCGCGATGACGCTGGGCACGCCGATCAACACGGCGAGCGCCAGCTGAGTCAACGGGCCGTTGTATTGGATCCACAACACCAGATCAAAAATCAGATTGCTCTTCGGCAGCACTCCCCTAGTTGATAGCTGCTGGTAGAGCAGCACCGCGCGCGGGCCGATGATCGCAATGAAGACCACGACCGTGATCACCGTGCGCACCACCCAAGGCACGCGGCGAGCCGAAACCACGTAGCACCAGCAGGCCACCAGCACCAGGATCGTGCCCAGCACGTAACCGGTCAGGCGCAGCAGGCTCTCGGTCTCGAACAGGCTGGAGCCCATCAGGACGATACCGTCGGTGCCGAAGAAATACGGGAAACCCAGGAAGACGGCGTTGAACGCCAGCGTCACCAGGGCCGTGCCCGTCAGGAAGCGGTGGCGGAAGGTTTGCTCGATGTCGTGCAGATCGCGGTTGCCGAACATCCAGACCGCTACCAGAAAGACGATCGCCGAGATAATCGCCGGGATACCGACGACGGTGTTCATCGTTGGGATGTTGATTAACGTCGTGTTTATTCGTAGCTGGGCTAAGACTGCGGCCGCGGCGAGTGTCAGCACAGTCACCGCCCAGGTGATCCGAGACACCGTCCGGCGTTCCATCGGCGCGTGCGCCCTGGACGCCAACAGAATGGCGATCGTCAGAAGCAGCGGCATCGATAGCCTGACGGCTGCGACGAAGAGTTTAAGCATTTGTTAAGCCTCAGCTAATTATCTAGCTAATAATCTGTTCGATCATACTGCGTGCTTGGGCGTTGGCTAATTTACAAACCTTGCCCTACTGCAACACCCTCGAGCGGCAGAAGCCTCTCGAGGGTGCGCAGCTGGTTATTTATTTAGACGAGCTGGCCGTCCCAGTTCCAGTTCTTGAACTCGAACTTCAGTGGCTCAGTCCAGAAGCGACCCTTAACGCCAGAGGAGTCCTTACCGGTGTGCAGCATGAACTCGTCGGCCGGGGAGGCGATGGTGATGGTGACGTCGTACTTGCCCGGCTTCAGCTTGATGTTGTTGCCGTAGTGCGGGCCGTCCGAGGCGATCATCGGCATCATGGTGCCCGGATCGATAACCTCGCCAGTGTTGACGTCCTTGATCTCTACCTTCGGATCGAGGTAAGGCAGGAACTGATCGGCCTCGTAGCCCCATTCCTTGGCCTCGTCGGTGGTCTTGACGTCGATCTCGAAGTGCATGTCAGACTCGGAAGCCGGAGGCATGGACATCGAGCCGTGCTCCATGTCGACAGCCTGGAAGTAAACCAGGTCGACCTCGAGGGGACCGCTGGTCTGGGGGCCGGAATCACCGACCGGAATCTCGTTAATGCCGATCACGTCAGGATCGGTGGGCTCTTCGGCAGCATCAGTAGCGGCAGCAGACTCGGTCGGCTTAGCATCGCTATCGGCCTTCTTTTCGGTGCTGTCACAAGCCGTAAAGGCCAGAGCCATGAGCAAAGCGGCAATCAGCGCAATAAGTTTCTTCACTGATTACTCCTTTCAGTTTTGTGGGGCCGCTTCTTTAGCGGTTTCGTTCCCCGATTTCTTTGATTGTCGATACTGCAACCAGCCGAGCACCACCAGAATCAGGATGACCAGCAGCTGCGCACCGAGCGATTCGACTGTCGGGTAGATACCCAACAGAGATATCTCGGGCACGCCTTCCACCCGATGCGACGAAATGAGCGTCGCGTCTTGGAATTCCTTGATGGCACCACCGGCGATGGTGACGGCAAGAAGTCCAAGCAAAATTGATGTCCACTTGAAGAAGGCCTTCATCGGCAGGCGCACGCCGAACTTCCAGACCAGCAGGAACAAGATCACGAGGATTAGCACGGCGAGGCCGACGCCCAGCCAGATCTTCGCGTGGTCGGCGCCGTTCTTTGCACCCGCGATGATCGGCAGATAGAACAGCACCGTCTCGGAGCCCTCTCGCAGCACGGCCAGGAACGCCACCATGGCTAGCGCGAACACGCCGCCCTTCGCGGCCTTCTCACCCGCGGTGCGCTCGAGGTACTGCTCCCACTTGTTTCCGCTGGCCTTGTTGAGAATCCAGTTCGAGACCCAAATCAGCATCACGACGGCCAGCAAGCCAGTGATGCCCTCGATCAGCTCCTGCGAGAACCCGCTCGACGCCGACGCAGTGATATTGGCGAAAACAACCGCCAAACCAACCGAAATGGCCAGGGCCGCAAGAACACCAACGAAGATGCCCTTGAGCTGATCGCGACGACCACCCTTCAACGCATAGGTGACCACGGCTGCCACAACCAGCAGCGCCTCAGCGCCCTCACGAAGCAGAATCAGGAACGACGCGAAGAAGCCACGCCAGCCGAGTTCGGCGTCCGGAGCGGTAAGCTCGTCGAGCGTCTTGGCGTCCTCTTGGACGTAAGAGATCAATTCGTCAGCAACAGCGGCGTACTCGTCGACGCTCTTCGACTGGTCTTTGGCCATCTGACGCATGTCGGCGTATAGCCCCTCGAGCTGAGACACACGGGACTGGCCGATGTAAGAGATTGTGGCCTTCTCAAGGCCATTCGCCTCGTACTGGGCGAGGTAGGCGTCGGTCGCAGCCTTGTACGCCTTCTCGAAGTTGCCGGCCGCGTACTCGTCCTTGGCAGAGGTCAGCAGATCTGAGATGTTGCCCGCAACGCGCGTCCACTGGTCGTTTAGCTCCGGCGCGTCTTCGAGCTCCTTGACGTTGGCCTCCAGCTTGCCTATCACGTCCATTGAGGATTTCTCGAGATCAGCAGCAGGCACACCGGAGTTCGCCTGCGTGCGCATGTCTAGCAGCGCCTTGACGAACTCGGATGAGCGCTCGTCGCCCAGGCGGTGCTTGATTTGATCTTCAAGACCGCTGGTCTGATAGTTCTCGTAATAGGCCTGACGGATCGAGGTCTTGATGCCCTCGAGATCACCCTGGGCGTATTGCTCGGGGATCTGCTGAATCTTCTGCGTCATCGCCGCGACGACTTCGTCGTAGTTCTCGGCAGCACGAGAGGCCGGAGCAAAAACGTTGCTCAGCATTCCGACGCAAACCGCGATCAGCAGCAACGGCAATATCCAATTTGCGGCACCACGCGTGGTTCGCGCTCTATCTAAAACCTTATTCACGTCGACTCTCAGTTAGTTATAAAGCTCGCGAGGCCAACAGGCTTCGCCTCTCTCGCAATGACTATACACGCCTTATTAGGTTAGCTATACCTATTTCAATGCACAATATTATAACAAAACGGTATCGAAAAGTTTTTGCGCAAGCCTCCCCTAAGCCGAAGAACAAGATACTCCGGCGGACAGCTAAAGAGAAATTTTGAATAACTAAAAAGGCCCGCCAGGGAATGCCGGCGGGCCTATAAAAAGATGGTGGCTACTTAACTTCGAAGCACTCCCTACCACCCAGATATGGGCGCAGGGCCTTCGGGATGGTCACCGAGCCGTCGGCGTTCTGGTTGTTCTCCAGAATCGCCGCGATGATGCGGGTCATCGCACAAAGCGTGCCGTTTAGCGTAGCCAACGGGCGGACGCCGTCCTCGTCGCGCAGCCTGATGTTCAGGCGACGAGCCTGGAACGTGGTGCAGTTGGAGGTGCTGGTCACCTCGCGATAGCGCTGCTGACCGGGGAACCAGGCGTAGCAGTCGTACTTGCGGGCCGCCGACAGGCCGAGGTCGCCGCTGGCGACGTCAAGCACCTGGAACGGGATCTCCAACGAACGCAGGAAGTCCTTCTCGTAGTCGAGCAGCTTCTGATGCTCAGCTTCGGCGTCCTCGGGCGCGCAGTAAACAAACATCTCAAACTTGTCGAACCAGTGCACGCGGAAGATGCCGCGAGTGTCCTTGCCATAGCTGCCGGCCTCGCGGCGGAACGCCGAACTAAAGCCCGCGTAGTGCCTGGGCAACGTGTCGTCGGGCAGAATCTCGTCGGAGTGGAAGCCGGCCAGCGAAACCTCAGCGGTGCCGACCAGATACATGTCGTCGCGTTCGAGGTGGTAGACGTCCTCGGCTGCCTGACCGAGGAAACCGGTGCCATCCATCGCGGACGGCTTAACCAGCGCGGGAGCGATCATCGGCTCGAAGCCCCACTCCAGGGCCTTGTGCAAGGAATGCTGGATCAGCGCAAACTCGAGCATCGCGCCGGGGCCGGTCAGGAAGTAGAAACGCGAGCCAGAGACCTTCGCGCCGCGCTCCATATCTAGCGCGCTGATCTGTTCGCCGATCTCCAGGTGATCCTTCGCCTCGAAGCCCTCAGCCTCGAAATCGCGAGGGGTGCCCCACTCTTCAACCACAAAGAGGTCGTCCTCGCCGCCGGATGGCACGCCGTCAATGACGATGTTACCCAGCGACATCGCAACGTCGTGGAACTGCTGTTCTGCCTCGTCAGCCGCTGCCTGCAGCTGCTTAACTTCCGCCGCGAGCTCCTTGGTTTTGGCCAGCAGCTCTTGGCGCTCCTCGGGCGTAGCCTTGGCGATCTGGCCACCGAGTTTCTTTTGACTGGCCCTCGTCGACTCAAACTGGGCGATGGCTGATCGGCGGTTCTGATCAGCGGCGACCGCCTGATCCACCAATTCCACCGGCTCATTGCGGCGGGCCTGCGAGCGACGAATAACATCGGGATCCTCACGGATCAACTTCGGGTCAATCATGGAGCCCAGCCTACTATTTGCTCATCTTCCTGGCGAACAACTGATAGCGTTCAATTATGAAAACGGTCGTTATTTTCAACCCGGTCAAGGTCGAGACCGAGGATTTCAAGCAGCTAGTCACCAGCCAGGCAACCGAAGCTGGCTACGACGAACCCAACTTCATCGAGACCAGCGAGGACGATCCCGGCTACGAAATGGCCAAGCAGGCGCGCGAAAGCGGCTGCGATCTGGTCTTGGTCTGCGGTGGTGACGGCACCGTCCGTGTGGTTCTGTCTGAGCTTGTCGGCTCTGGAATCCCGATCGCCCTGCTGCCAGGAGGCACCGGCAACCTACTGGCCCGAAACCTGAACATTCCGCTGGACATCGAGGAGGCAGCCAAGTATGCCTTTTCTGGCAAGCCGAGCCCGCTGGACGCCATCCGACTCACCGTAGACGGCAATGAGGACGAGGCCGAGCACCTGGTGGTAATGGGCGGAATCGGTTTTGACGCGCAACTGATGGACGACACCAACGAAAAGCTCAAGGCGGTCGTCGGCGCCCAAGCCTACGCGGCCAGCTTCATCAAGAACTTCGACACTCCCCTGCGCAAGATGCGCTACCGCATCGACGATGATCGAAAAGGCCGCTACAAGCGCGATTCCCGCAAGGCCGCGCTGATTCTGGTGGCGAACGTGCCCAAGCTGCAGGGCGGCTTCCAACTGATCCCCGAGGCCGCGCCGAACGACGGCGTCCTCGACCTGATGATGGCTTCCCCCAAGGGCCTGGCGGGTTGGGCTAAGCTGCTCGGGCGTCTGCTGTTTAAGCGCGAGGCGATCTCGACCGTCTCCGGTCAGCGCCTTCACATCACCATGGAAGAGCCGACCCCATACGAGATCGACGGCGACACTATGGGCGAGGGTCGCGACTTCGTCTACGAGGTGGTTCCCGAGGCGCTGCAGATCATCTGGAATCCGGATGAGGCGCTGGCTTAGCCGCCGTTTTTAATCAAGTTCGTCAGCTCGGTGACCTGGTTGTAGACGCTCCTACGCTCGGCCATCAGCTGGCGAATTTTTTTGACGGCGTGCATGACGGTGGTGTGATCCTTGCCGCCGAACTCGGAGCCGATCTTGGGCAGCGAAAGCTCGGTGAGTTCGCGACACAGGTACATGGCCACCTGCCGGGCTCGGACCAGCGTCTGGGTACGCGAGGTCGAGCAGATTTCGTCCGGTGTGATGCCGAAATAGTTGGCGGTCTCTTCGATGATCGCAGGCGCGCTGACCTCGCGCTCTCCCCCGGCCGGGATCAGGTCTTTTAGCACGTCCTCGGCCAGACGCAGGTCGACATCCTGTTGGTTGAGCGATGCGAACGCCGTCACCCGGATCAGGGCGCCCTCCAACTCGCGGATGTTCGTGGTGATGTTAGAGGCGATGAACTCGAGCGCTTCGACGGGCACCTGTAGACGCTCGTTGATGGCCTTGCGCTGCAGAATCGCCATGCGGGTTTCGAGGTCCGGCGGCTGAATATCGGTGATCAGACCCCACTCGAAGCGGCTGCGCAGCCTGGGCTCCAGCGCTTCTAGGGCCTTCGGCGGTCGGTCGGACGTCATCACGATCTGCTTCTGCGCGTTGTGCAAGGTGTTGAACGTGTGGAAGAACTCCTCCTGCGTCTGGATCTTGGACTCCAGGAATTGGATGTCGTCGATCAGCAGCACGTCGACCTCGCGGTAGGCCCGGCGGAACTCGTTGGTGCGGTTCTCGGAGATCGCGTTGATGAAGTGGTTGGTCATCTCTTCTGTGGAGACGTATTTGACGCGCACGTCTTGGTAGTAATTGCGCACGTAGTGACCCAGCGCGTGCAGCAGGTGCGTCTTGCCCAGCCCGGACTGGCCGTAGATCATCAACGGGTTGTAGGCCTTGCCCGGCGCCTCGGCGACCGCCACCGCCGCAGCGTGCGCGAACCTATTTGAACTGCCGATGACGAAGTTGTCGAACGTGTATTTGGGGTTCAGGCGGTCGTCATCGTCCGCGTCCGCAGACTCGGCATTAACCAGTTCAGGGACATTCTGCTTCGGAACGAAATTAGTCTTTTCGGGCTCCTCTGCTTCCTCCTCGCGGGCCGGCGGTTCTAGAGCCAGCTCTAGGTCTGGCTCAATCGTGATGGCCAGCCGCATAGAGCGGTGAAATAGATCGGAGAGCACCTCTTCGATCTGAACGCGCTGCCGGCTCTCGATGCGTTCGCGGGTGAACTCGTTTGGCACCGCGATCATCAACGTTGACTCGTGAACGGTTAGCGGTTTCGTGTTTCGCAGCCAGGCGCGAGCGGCGGCGTCGGCCTTATCCAGCACGGCATCCCAGGCTGCCTCGGTGGACGGGGTTTCGGTGCGGCCCCTGAATGCGTCCGCCTCAAGACCTGCTTCGCTCACGCGCCCCCCCTAAGTCGAATAGAAAAACCAGGCGCTCGAGCAGGTACGCCAAGCGCCGTTAGATAAACTACCCTACCCCGAATTCAAAAGCCGCGAGTGGTTGTGGATAGCTCAACTTCTTGCCTGGCTTTTGTGATTAACTGACAACTAGCATAAAATCGGAAAGCCGCAAAAGTTGCGCCTGGGTAGCCCTGCGCCAAGACAGGGGACGGGACGCAAAAATGACGCGGCACCCATAGACCGAAATGACCGCTCGATGCAGCATGCACCGGAAGCGGCTACTAACTTTAACGGAGATAAACGTGAGCAAGCGCACCTATCAGCCGAGCAATCGTCGCCGTTCGCGCAAGCATGGTTTTCGCGCGCGGATGCGTACCCGCGCGGGTCGTGCAGTAATCAACGCACGCCGCAGCAAGGGTCGCAAGGTTCTGTCGGCCTAACGTGTTAGCCGCCCAGGCCCGGCTTCGCTCGTCAGCGGATTTCGCATCCACTATTCGACGGGGCGTGCGGGCGGGCGGATCCACAGTAGTGGTACACGCCCGGCTAGCAAATCCAGCTTCGACGCAAGCGGCCGCAGATACGCGCCCACCTGTAAACACGCAGGTGGGTTTCGTCGTGTCTAAAGCCGTTGGCAACGCCGTCACCCGCAACAGGGTGAAGCGCAGACTACGACACATGTGTCGCCAACTTTTAGCCGACGAGGACGCCTCGTCCGCGTCTCCCGCAGTTTCTGCCGGAGAACAGGCCAGGCAATTTGTCGTTCGAGCGCTTCCGTCTGCGGCGAGCCAACCTGACAAGGTTGAAGCGGATCTGCAGCGGGCCTGGCAAAGAGCCGCAGGCAAGCTGGCCGCTCAGCAGTGCCTATGAAACAGCTAATGATCTGGTTCATCAAGGCGTGGCGGCGGGTCATCTCGCCGCTGTACGGGGACGTTTGCCGCTACTACCCCTCTTGCTCGCTATACGGCCTGGTCGCAGTAACCAGAAATGGTGCGCTGCGCGGCGGCTACCAGACAATCCGGCGAATCCTGCGGTGTCACCCGTGGGCGGCCGGCGGCTTCGACTTGGTGCCAGGCACCGAGCTGGCCGACTACAACGACTTCGGCCAGCCGAATAAAACAAAGGTGAAGTAAAAGTGCAATTTTTGAACGCGCTAGTCCCGCTAGGTATCGGTGACGTCGGACGCGCAATTATGACGCCGCTGTACTGGGCGATTTCCGGCCTACTCAAGCTGTTCCACGACATCGTCACGCCGGTTTTCGGCTACAACTCGGGCATCACCTGGATCTGCGCGATCGCGATGCTGACCATTTTCGTGCGCACCCTGCTGCTGCCGCTGTACATCAAACAGCTGAACTCGTCTCGCGCGATGCAGACTCTGCAGCCCAAGATTAAGGCGCTGCAGGAGAAGTACGGCGCAGACCGCGAGCGCATTGGCCAGGAGACCATGAAGCTCTACAAAGAAGAGGGCGTCAACCCGATGGCTAGCTGCCTGCCGTTGCTGCTGCAGTTGCCGATTTTCTGGGCGCTCTTCCGCGTGCTGAATGGAGCTGCGCGCAACAACCCGGTTGGCTACTGGTTCGAGCGAGACGAGAAGCTGGTCAGCTCGCTTTCGGACGCCAACATCTTCGGCGCTCATCTTTCCGGCACGCTGCTGCCGCTGAATGACGGCTTTGGCGCCACGCAGATTCTGGCGATCGTCCTCATTATTTGCATGACCGGCCTGCTGTTCTGGCAGCAGCTGCACATGATGCGTCGCAACATGCCGCCGACCGCGCTGGAAGGTCCGATGGGACAGCAGTCGAAGATGATGCTGTACATCATGCCGTTCATGTACTTCATTTCCGGCCCGGTCATTCCGATCGGCGTGCTTGTCTACTGGTTCTTCAGCAACATCTGGACAGTCGGCCAGCAGATGATCATTATTCGCACCTACCCCACCCCAGGCACCCCGGCCTACGCCGATTGGGAAGACCGCATGGAGGCCAAGGGCAAGGACCCGAAGGAGATTGAGCGACGTCGTGCTGACAAGGCGCGAAAGGTGCCTCGTAAGACCGAGACCAAGAAGGTTGACACCACTCGGGTAACGCGCCAGGGCACTAACCGCAAGACCACTAAGAATGAGGCACCCAGGACTGTCACGAGACAACAGATCACGCGTCAGTCTCGCTCGGCTCGCAAGAAGAAGAAATAACAGGAGTTTTTGATGACTGAAGAAAAAGTTGAAAGCCCCGACGTCCTCGACGAGAAGCTGCAGGAGCTAGACACCGAGGGCGACATCGCCGCCGACTACCTCGAGGATCTGCTAGAAATCGCCGATCTGGACGGCGACATCGACATCTACACCGAGGGCGATCGTGCGCACGTCTCGATCATCACTGACGATAAGAAGCTCGTCGGCAAGGACGGCGAAGTGCTCGAGGCTCTGCAGGAGCTGACCAGGCTGGCAGTGCTGACCGAGACCGGAAACCGCTCTAGGTTGATGATCGACATTGCAGGCTACCGCGAGAATCGCAAACAGGAGCTCAAGGATCTAGCTCTGCAGGTCATAGAAGAGGTCAAGGACAGCGGCGAGTCGGTGAAGCTAGAGCCGATGAACCCCTTCGAGCGCAAGATCGTGCATGACGAGGTCGCGGCCGCCGGGCTGCATAGCGAGTCTGAGGGCAAGGCCCCGAATCGCTGCGTGGTCGTGATGAAGGAACAGAACTAACTACTAAAGGAGTGGCCTGATGGCGATTGAACGTATGCCTGAAGGCACTTTAGAGCTGTTCAACCGAGACGAAACAATATGTCAATATGTCGACATGCTGATAAGTCGAGGAGTCGATTGGGGTCTCATTGGCCCTAGCGAAGACGAGCGCATTTGGTCCAGGCATATTCTGAACTGCGCTGCGCTGGCAAGGCACATTCGCCAGGACGCTAGCGTCGCCGACATCGGCAGTGGCGCCGGACTACCCGGCATAGTGCTGGCCATAGCCAGGCCAGACTTGAGCATCACCCTCATCGAATCACTAGAAAGGCGGGCAAACTTTTTGGAGCTTGCCGTGGACGAGCTTAGAATCGGCGAACGGGTTCGGGTGATTCGGGAGCGCTCCGAGAACGTGACTGAGAAATTTGACGTTGTTACGGCAAGGGCGGTCGCTGCCCTACCCAAGCTGCTGGGATTTTCGGAACACTTGTTTATGCCCAAAGGCGAACTCGTCGCGTTGAAGGGAAAGAGCGCCTCCGCCGAAGTAGCCAAGAGCAAAGCTAAACTGAAGAAGATGCGCTGCACAGCCGAGGTGATAGAGACTAAGGCACTGCGCAACTCCGAACCAACCTGGATCGTTAAAGTCTGTCGTGAGGTGAAGTAATGGCGAATGTTTCACGTGAAACGAATTTCACCATTCCGGTTCCGGAGAGAACCCGCAGGGTGGTAGTGGCGAACCAGAAGGGCGGGGTTGGCAAAACAACCACTGCCGTCAACATAGCGTCTGCGCTTGCCCGCGAAGGTCACAAGGTATTGCTCATCGACATTGATCCGCAGGGCAACGCTTCCACAGCGCTTGGTGTGAACCACTCCCCCGGCACTAAGGGCACCTATGAGGTCTTGATTGACGGAGACAAGATAGCCGACCACGTCCAACTCTCCCCTGAATCCGAGAACCTAAGAGTTCTTCCCGCAACGGTAGATCTATCTGCATCCGAGATCGAACTCGTTTCAGTTATCGCGCGCGAAGCTCGCATTGCTAAAGCGCTAGACGACTACGAGAGCGAATACGACGTGGACTGGGTCTTCTTCGACTGTCCACCGTCTCTCAGCCTGCTGACTGTTAATGCGATGGTGGCCGCTCGAGAAATGTTAATTCCGATTCAGACCGAGTACTACGCTCTGGAAGGTCTGACACAGCTACTACACACGATTTCCCTAATCAAACAGAATCTGAATACAGAACTTCGGGTTTCCGGCATCCTGCTAACGATGTACGACGCACGAACCAAACTTTCTTCCCAGGTGGCAACCGAGATCGCAAATCACTTCCCGGATCAACTTTTCAACACTGTCATCTCAAGATCGGTGCGAATAAGCGAAGCGCCAAGCTACGGCCAAACAATTTTGGAATACGATCCGAGGTCGATCGGCGCTAAAGCCTACAGAAAAGTAGCCTTGGAACTAGCGCAACGATAAAGTTATGTCTGCCGAAGGTTTCGGCAGAAATTTTTTTAGGAGTTGCGATGGCCGCGGGCAAGGGTGGACTCGGCAGGGGATTAGGCGAATTGTTCGTCAAAACTGAAGTTACGCCTGAGAAAACAACGGGAGCCAAGCCTGAGCCGATGCCTGATGGCTCGTATTTCAAAGAGATCGACGTCGAGCGTATCGAGCCAAATCCAGATCAACCTCGTCAGGTCTTCGATGAGGAAGAACTTCAGGAACTGGCTGACTCGGTTAAGGATGTCGGCTTGTTGCAGCCGATCGTTGTACGTGAAAAGGGCGACGGCTATGAGCTGATCATGGGGGAGCGGCGCTGGCGAGCCCACAAACTGACTGGTTTAACCAAGATTCCGGCCATCGTCCGCGCGACTAGCGACACGGATCTATTAAGGGATGCCTTGCTGGAGAACCTGCATCGCGTCCAACTGAACCCACTCGAGGAAGCAGCCGCTTACCAGCAGTTACTTGACGATTTCGGCTGCTCCCAAGAACAGCTAGCCGAGAAGGTGAAGAAATCTCGCCCGCACATTTCTAACACGATCAGACTTCTGAAACTTCCCCCGTCGGTACAGCGCCGAGTTGCGGCAGGAGTGCTTAGTGCCGGTCACTCGCGCGCTCTCCTCGCACTTGACGACCCGCTGGCCCAGGAACAACTAGCCCAGAGAATAGTGGCAGAAGGGCTCTCGGTTCGGGCAACAGAGGAAGCAGTGGCGCTCTACAAGCCTAAGGAAGACAAGAAAAAAAATCCTGTGGCGAAGAAAGTCATTACGCCTGAGCTTTCTCACATGGCCGATACGCTGGCAGACAAGCTCGATACTCGCGTCAAGGTGACGGTGGGAGCTCGCAAGGGCAAGGTAACCATCGATTTTGCCGACGAGGAAGACTTGCGTCGAATCATGCAGCTGCTGGCGTAGTTTCACGTGAAACATGCGTCACGCAACCTGCCTGGGGCATGAGCACTAAAACTTTTGGCGGCGAACCATCAGGCCGTTTCACGTGAAACAATCTGCATCTCGCAGAACTGCCTGCCGAAAGGTCTCGCTTATCGCCACGCCATCTCTTGAGGTCGAACCGCGAGAGGTCGCGGATGGTCAACAAGTAAATATGGCGCTATGTCGACAATTCGACATAGCGCCATATAGCTTTATTTATCTATTTTCAGTTAAAGAAGTTCATCAATAAGATTCTTCAGTGCGTTGCGCGGCTTAGCGCCCTGAACCACCTTGACGATCTCGCCGTCCTTCCAGAACTGCAGGGTTGGCAGAGCCATTACGCCCTCGCGCATCGGAATCTGGGGGTTAGCGTTAGTGTCGATCTTGAAGAAGTCCACATCTGCGTATTCACCCGAAAGCTCCTCGAGGATCGGGGCGAGCTGGCGGCACGGGCCGCACCAATCAGCCCAGTAGTCCACGACAGCCAGCTTCGAGGTGCCCTTTACTACCGAGTCGAAATCTGCGTCGGTTACTTCTTTAACGGCCATAGTTTCTCCTTATAGTTAGTTGTCTAGCAAAAATTTTTCTGCGTCCAGGGCCGCCTTCGCGCCCGACCCTGCGGCGGTGATCGCCTGCCGATAGGTGTGATCGACTAGGTCGCCACAAGCAAAGACGCCCGGCACATCCGTGTGTGACGTCTGCCCCTCGACCAGGACATAGCCGGCTTGGTCACAGGCCACCTGATCCTTAACGAGCGCTGAGCGAGGATCGTGACCGATGGCCTCGAATAGACCCTCCACGGCGATCTTTCGCTCATCACCAGTAACAGTATCGCGCAGCGTCAGCTCGGCAAGCTTGCCGTCACCGCCCATTCCGACGACCTCGCTGTTCCAGGCGAATTTGATCTTGGGGTCGTTCTTGGCGCGCTCTGCCATGATCGCCGAGGCCCGTAGCTCGTCGCGACGATGAATCAGGGTTACGGAATTGGCGAACCGCGTCAGGAATGTGGCTTCTTCGACTGCGGAATCGCCGCCGCCTACTACCGCGATATCCTTGCCCTGATAGAAGAAGCCGTCGCAGGTGGCACACCAGCTGACGCCCCGCCCTGAGTAGGCCAACTCGTCGGGAATGCCCAACTTGCGATATGCGGAGCCCATAGCCAAAATCACAGTGCGAGCACGATGAACATTGCCCCTGGAATCGGTCACCAGCTTGACGTCGCCGCTTAACTCGAGCTTTTCGACGTCCTCTGCCACCAACTCGGCGCCAAAACGCTCGGCCTGGGCGCGCATTTGAGCCATCAGATCCGGGCCCTGAACACCGTCGGCGAAGCCGGGAAAGTTCTCGACCTCGGTGGTAGTCATTAGCGCGCCACCGGCGTCCAGCTGACCCTCGAAAACCAGCGGCCTAAGCTGAGCGCGCGAGGCGTAGATGGCCGCCGTGTAGCCGGCAGGGCCGCTGCCGACGACAATGACATCACGAATCTCGCCGTCTACCTGACCCTCTGCCGCGCTCTCTTCGGGAAGCGTTACTGACGTGTTCAGCTGTACTGCCTGCATATCTCTCCTCGTAAAGTGCCTATAACGCACAAACCTTGGCTTTTATGTCCACCCCGGCAACTGACCTAGCCAACAAGGTTCACCTCGGCAATCCCGGTGCGATATTCGCCCTCGGCCACGGACGGAAGCGTGGTGAAGTAGACCAACGCCCACCTGGTGGTCACCGGCTCGTCGGGGCGAAGCTCGATATCCGAGCCTGCTTGCGGCATGTCAACAATAGTCTGCCAGCTGTTCACGGTGTCTATCGGCGGCTGTTCAGCGTTCGGGTCGGCAGCGGGAATCATGAGTTGGACGTCAACGGGGGAGTTAGCCAAGAGCAGGTGAACGCCAGCGAGCTGCTGCGGCGAACCCAAATCGAGCACCATCCCGGCGCCGGTCTTGAGGTTGCCGAATTTCTCGCTGCCGTAGTACGTCCAGGTAGTCCAGGCCGTGCTCGGGTCGCCGTCGTGAGCGAGCTGATCGGTCTCGGCGCGCTCGTTCTCGCCACCGCCGTCGGCGACCGGGTCAAAACTGAAGACGTTGACGATCTCGGAAGCGTATTCAGGCTTACCAGAGCCCCCGCATGCCCTAAGGCTGATACCAAGAACAGCGACCAGGGCTAACGTCACGATCAGAGCCAGCAAGCGCGGCCGAAAAAACTTATTGCGCGCGCCCAGGGGCTGCCTGACGGTGACCGGGATGCTCTTCTCCTGGCTCTCGACGTCGGAGGCTTCTTCCTCGAAGTAGCCCATCGGAGAGCCAGACGCGGTTGTAGCCGGGGACTCGGCAGGAACCTCGGCGGGCGTTTCGACAGGCTGATAGTGATCTTTGGCACTGGTATCCAGAGCCGCTTCTGGAGCGGACGTAGCCGCATTGCCCCTTGTCAGATCAGTATTAGCGACTACCTGGGTCGGTCGATCATCCTGGTTGCCGGGAACTGAGCGATTGCCGGAGATGGCGAAACGCATCGACCTGATCTTGTTCTGCAGCTCTGCCTGCGGCTCAGTGTTGGAAAGTATCCGAGTCAGGGTGGCGGCCAGCTCGTCGACGGTGCCGAACTTCATGTTCGAGGCGCCGAGCAGCATCATCGTAACCTTGTCCAGACCCGAATTCGTCGAGGTGCGCAGCTCCTTGGGGGAGACCCAGTGCTGCTTATCGCCCGCGCCACGCCTAGGGGCCGCGGGAAGGCCGCAACGCGACTCCTCTTCGGTGAGCGGAACGCAGCCGGTCAGGCAGGCGTAAAGCAAAACACCTAGTGAGTGCATGTCTGCGGACTCGCGGTGCTGCCAGGAGTCGTGACCGTCGCCATAAATAATGTTGTCTGTCAGGAAACCGCTCACCCTGGGCATGCCGTCGAGCGTGATCACCACGTTGTTGACATTCAGTCTGCCGTGGAACTTGCCGGCTGCGTGCGCAGGAGCCAGCGCCTGGGCGATCTCGCGGACGATAAATGCTGCTTCGGCGTTACTCAGCCGGCTGGAAGCAAGCATCTCGTTTAGCCGCTTGCCCTCCGGATATTCCCAGACGACGAACGACAGCAGCTCCTGTCCCTCCGCCTCCATCGCGTCCAGCACCCGCATGAAGCGACAGTCGTCGAAAGCGACCGCGGCGCGCGCGGCGGACAGAAAACTGGGCACCCGATGATCCTCCGGCCCGAGAATCTGCATCTGCACAGATCGCGAAAGAGCGTTGTCGGTGGCCTGCCAGGTGGCCGCCCGATATCCGTTAACCTCCGGCCCAGAAACGAAGAGCTGGTTGTTCAGCCGATAGCGGCCACCAACCATCTGGCCGATGTGCGGCAGCCAGAATTGCTCTTCAGAATGCACTTACGGTTCCTTTCTAGGCACTACTAGTTTGCCAGCATCACCCGCGCGAGCTGCGGGGGACTGGCCATGAGAGCTGCTTTCTTAGGCTATTTCGTCGAGCATTCCGACGACGGCAGCCTCAATCTCGTTGATCGCGATCTCAAAATCCTCCTGACCCCCATACCAAGGGTCGCTGATGTCGCTGCCAGGCGTCGCGGCCGGGTCAAAATCGGTCATCAGGCGAATGTTGGCATCAGGATTAATCCGACGCATCCTTGAGACGTGCGCGCCGGTGAAGCCGACAGCCAGGTCGGCATCGGCCAGCATCGAGCGGGTCACCTGCTTGGCCCGATGCGCTTCCGCCTGGTAGCCGTGAACGCCCATCACGCGCACCGCGCGGGGATCCATCGGGTTGCCGTGCTCTTCGTCGCTGACGCCGGCGGAGTCGAATTCGAGGTCAAGGCCGCGCTTCGCACCAAGCTGGCGCGCGATCTGCTCAGCCATCGCAGAACGGCAGATGTTTCCGGTGCAAACAAAGAGAATTTTCTGCATGCTACGAGGCTACCTTGTCGCTAAACCGCGCGGTCTAGCCAGCGTCGGACTAGCCTAATCCCCACCTCGACCTGCCAGGCGCGCAGGGACGCAGAAGTGCCCCATGGAGCACGGCGGGGGAGGGCAGAGGAGATTCGCTCGAAGGCGGCAGAAGTCATAGCGAGATGCGACGATACCCCGAAAATCTCGGGGTTCCAACGATTAAACTGGCGAGTTTCGGCTAGATACCGCGCCTCGCACGGGCCGGCTTTTCCTCTTCGGCCTCGGCGGCTTCTGGATCCTCGTAAAGCCAGGTCAGGTCGTCCAAGTTCTCGGCGGCGCGGCGGGCACGCGGCGACGGCGGCGGCACGATCATGGTCATCTCGGCCGCAGAAATATCGTCCGCCTCCGGGCGCGCTACCACCTGCGGGCCAGGGGTCTCGTAGAGCAGCACGGCATCGTCGACCGGCTCAGCAACAGGCACGCTCGGCACCTCGTCGGCGACGGGAGCCTGTTCGATGAGCTCGGTGCTCTGCTCGGGTGTGGCGGATGATTCGACCGCGATGGTCTCCGGGGTGGTTTCGAGGGGGGCTGCAGCTTCACCCATGGCATCGGTTCCCTCGCCCGGAACATCGGTTCCCTCGCCCGCAACATCGGTTCCCTCGCCCGGAACATCGGTTCCCTCGCCCGCAACATCGGTTCCCTCGCCGGAGTCTTCAGTTTCTTCGTCCGCTTCCTCCTCGCCGGCGTCGCGAATCAGGGCGATCAGCGAGGCGACCAGGCCGATGGCCCCTGCTAGCGCAAGCACGATCCGGATGGGCTCGATGCGCCCGCCGAGAACCTCGAACAAGCCGAAACCTGTGATCGCTGCGAAGCAGCCGACCACGATCAAGGCGATCGGCAGATTCGTGGTGATGGTCGGCCTAGTGCGGCCCGAGCCGGAGATCAGTAGACGCACGTGCCAGGCCAACAGCGAGCCCCCGAGCACGAGCGTCAAGACGGTGACAACCAACGATGCCTGGCTATAGAAGATCATCGCGGCGCTGGCCACCAACACGATCAGCGAGGTGGCCAAAAGTACCGCCAGCAGCACTTGAGCCGTGCCGAGCTTTTTGGCTTTCACTATCTTTTCTTTCCCCACAACAAACTATGTTAGCGGCAAACGGGCACTTTTTAACTCTCGGCGCTCTCAGAAGCCTTGCGTCGCACCTGACGAACCCGCAAAGCCGTCACGAAAAGCAGCACCGCGCCGGACGCGATGATCAGCACCCAAGCCAAATTGCCGACCTTCGTGGCCGTCACTAGGAATTCGACGCTCTGCCCGATCGGCTTACCGTTTTCTAGCACCACCTGAGCGCGAACCGGAACCGGGCCATTCGCCGCAGACTGCGGGTTGACGCGAACGGTCAGCTGATCGCCAGCGTCGACGGTGACCAGGTTGCTATCGGGAATCCGCACCCGCTGCTCGTTATCAGAATCGAACGTGACCCTGACATGCGCCGTCGAAGTAGTGGTGTTGACGATGGTGACCGGCAGCACGTTGTCTTTTTCTGAGGTGGTCACGGTGTCAGTAGCGAGAATCTGAATAGCGTTGGGTTCGTCTAACTCTTTCGCAGGGGCGAGTACCTTCGTGAGCCAGGTTTGGCGCTCGGCGGGTGTCGCGAATGCCGAGGAGAAGTAGGCGTTGGCGTATCGTCCTAGCGTCTTCGGAAAGTTCTGGGAATTGCCGGTGAAGACGACCCAGCGGCGCGCCTCGTTGACGCCCAGCAACTCGTCGGGATGACCAATCGGGGCAAGTTCAGCCTGCACAACAGGCCCGGTAAGAAGCCCATCGATCGAGGTCGACTCCAGCCAGTTGGGGTCCGTTATCGGCTTAGAGACGACGGTCACCAGCGGCTTGTCCCGACCGAAAATTAGCTGCCGGGCGCGCAGACTAGACATCTCGGAGCTGTTCGCGGCGGTGGAGCCAGAGGCCAGCACCCGAAGTCCGGCGATCTCTGCGGGCCCGGAGCTCAGATTCTCAGCCAACACCGCGACGGGTTTCGCGGGGGATAGGGCAGCGACGTCCTCGTCGGAGACCGTCCCGGCCTGCACTAGCAGCGGGAGGCTGCCGAGAATCTTGCCCTGATCGACGCTGGACGCTGTTTCAAGCCACGCTTCGCCGCCGTTTGCCCTAGCCGCAGCCACATTCGGGGAGTTATAGAGCCCGCGATAGGCGCCCGGCTTGGTGGCGCGCTGCTGGATCCGGGCAACCAGACTGGCGGCCTGCGGGGTGTCAAGCGTATTCAGTTGATCGAGGAGCGCCGGGTCGATCAGCACGTTGCTGGATTCGGCCTGCTTCATCAGCGGCTCGAGCCTGGCGGTGATGTCCTTGGAAAGGGCTGCCGCGTCGAGCAGATCCGTTGGCTTCGCGCCTGAGGCGGGGCGAAGCGGATTGAAGCCGGGGCTGGCCTGCAGCGCGATCAGCTTCGCGGTGCTGACAGTGGAGCCGGGGTTGGCGATCATCGTCCTCGCGGAGCCCACGACCGCGTCTGACGATCGGGCCTCGACACCTATCCGGTAGGCCGCGTCACGCTGGCTGAGCCATAGCGGCTCGGAGGCAGAATCCGGGTCGAGGCTTGCCGAGACGGTGAACTTCTTGGTGGCGCCAGGAGCCAGTTCACCGAGAGATACCCTGGCGGTGTCTGCCAGGCTGACAGCGCCACCGCCGGACTGCTTATCCGCGGCCCAAAGCTGGCTCGCCGTGGTCAGCGGGGTCGCATCGCGCCACAGCCCGACGCTTACGTCAGGCAGGGTCTCGACCCCTGGGTTACGCACGGTTCCGCTGATGGTCAGCGTGCCAGACGAGCCCAGATAATCCGGGCTCAGAGCCGAGATCGTGACGTCCAGGCGGGGCTGTTCGTCATCGGCGTAGACAAGAGATGTTCCGAGTGCAAGCGAGGGGACAGCCATTGCCAGGATCGTCAGCAAGACGACCAGAAAGCTGATCCTTCGTCGCATTCGGCTCCTAAGACAGAGGCTCCGGGTCTCCCAAGACTCGTTTGTCGTACCAGGCTAGCAACAAGGAGAGCAGAATAATCACCGCGATGACGCCATATGTCACAGTTGCCGCGATCTTCCAGCCCTGCGAGACGAACATAAAGCAGATTGCGGTCAGCATCGCGTTGCCGATGGCCGTGGTGGTGCGTTCGATGGTCTGCTTTACGCCGCCAGCGGTGCCGCCCACGTCGGAAGTGAGTTCAAGCATCGACAGCGTCTGGTTCGCAGAGTTGAACGCGCCAATACCAACGCCAATCAAGATCATCGGGACAGCAATCCACCAGTAGCTGATCTGGGGAATGAACTGTATGACTCCGATCAGCGCTAGCAGGCCGGCCACGTAGGCGCCCAGCGCGTAAATCGTCATCGTTCGGCCGCGACGAAGCACGAAGCGGCCGGCGAACATGGCCGAGAAAGCCGAAGCGATCGCGTTAGGCAGGCAGATAGCGCCACTGACTAGGGCGCTCGCGCCGAGACCGTTCTGCAGGTAGAGCGCAATGATCACGAAGACCGACGTGCCGCCCAGGAACTGCACGCCCGAAACCAGCGTCGCGTTGGTGAACGAGCGGTACTTGAATAGCTGCAGATCGACCTGCGGTTGATTGCCGCGTTTGGCGTAGGACCTCTCCCACTTGTACCAGCAGAACAACAGCACCGCACCGAGCGGCAGCAGTGCGAAAGATAACGCGGTCTTGACCATGAACGGCAGCATCACGCAGAGCACGCTGAGCGCCATCAACACCATGCCCACCGGGTCGAGGTCGAGGCGGGCAGCGCGGGCGAAGCCCAGTTTGCGGTGACGGAACAGGCGTCGCTCGTTATCGAATGGGAACCACATCAGCGCCACCACGATAGTGAGAACGCCGACAGGGAAGCTCCACAGGAACGAGGCGCGCCAGCCCCAGTCCGGGCCCAACCACTGGATCAGGAAGCCCGTCAGCAGCGGGGAGATCGCGACCGCGGCCGAAACGATCAGGCCGAAGAGCGCGTTCGCGGACGCGCGCGCCTGACCACGGAAATACTGCACGATCATGCCGTTGATCTGCGGCGAGAAAAGCCCCGCACCGACACCCTGAATGAGACGAGCTAGGTTCAGCAGGCCTGGATCGCTGATCAGGCCGCAGACCAGCGCCGAAGATGCGAACAGAAAGACGCCGACCAGGAACGTAATGCCGCGCCCGAGTAGGTCGCCGACGCGTCCCGCCGCGATCAGCACGATTCCGAACGTCAGCGCATATCCCGAAAGCAACCACTGCAGGTCAGAATCTGAAGCCCCAATCGACTTCTGGATTGACGGCAGCGCCACGTTCACCGAGCTGATCGACATCATTGCGAGGGCCAAGCTTAGAAGAAGGACGACCAGGATCTTCTTCTTAGAGAAGACCCTATCCACGCCCTCTAAACGAATAATGTCATCGCCCATGTATTCTCCTTGTCCCACAAACGACGTCCCACGCAGCTACCAGTCTAAGCGGCTAAGAAGCAAGGCGGCTGCAGCACGCGGGTGCGGTCAAGCCGCCAGAAAAACTAATCAGGTAGCCGTTAAACGCTACCCCGATGCGCGGCTAATAGCCAATTGTTGGCTGGGAAAAAATTTGAACGCACCGAGTTTGCCGCTACTGCTCGGCCCACCACTGTCTCAGGGCCTCCTCGGCGCGCTCGGCACCAAGCGGGCCCTGATCTAGGCGCAGCCCCAGCAGATAGTTGTACGCCTTGCCGACCATCGGGCCAGGCGGGATATCGAGCAGCTGCATGATCTGATTGCCATCGAGTTCGGGTCGCATGGCGTCCAGCTCCTCCTGGGCGGCGAGCTCGTCGATGCGGTACTCGAGCTCGTCGTAAGCCCTGCGCAACCGATCGGCCTTGCGACGATTCCTGGTGGTGCAGTCGGAGCGGGTCAGGATGTGCAGGCGTTCGAGCTGATCGCCGGCGTCCCGCACGTAGCGCCGAACCGCTGAATCGCTCCAGCCGCTGGACGCACCGCCCGAAGAGCCTTCGACGTAGCCGTGGAAGCGCTGGTGCAGCGCGATCAGCTTGCTGACGTCCTGCACGATTTCCTTGGAGTAGCGCAGAGCGCGCAGCCGCTTGCGGGCCATTCGAGCGCCGACGACATCGTGGTGGTGGAAGGTCACCTTACCCTTCTCGTAGGCGCGGGTCGCCGGCTTGCCGATGTCGTGCAGCAGTGCGGCCAGACGCAGCGTCAGGTCGGGCTCGTGGTGGGGGTTCGGCTTGCCATCAACCAGGTCACGGGCCTTTTCGAGATCGATCGCCTGCAGCAGCACAGTGAGCGAATGCTCGTAAACATCCTTGTGACGCAGGTGTTCGTCCCGCTCGAGCTGCATGGCGGGCAGCTCGGGCAGCACTCTGTCGGCGATCCTCGACGAGACCAGCAGATCGAGGCCAGTGCTGGGTTGATCGGTGAGCAGCAGCTTGTTCAGCTCGTCTCGCACTCGCTCAGCGCTGATGATGTCGATGCGCTCTGCCATCTCGCTCATGGCGGCTCGGGTGGTGTCCTCAACCAGGAAGCCGAGCTGAGAGGAGAACCGGGCTGCCCGCATCATTCGCAGCGGGTCATCGCCGAAACTTACCTGAGGGCTGGTCGGGGTGCGCAGCAGCTGATCCGCAAGGTCGTCCATGCCGCCGAGCGGGTCAACGAAGCGCCAGTTCGCGGTCTCGCCGCCGGTGATGTTAAGTGCCATCGCGTTGACGGTGAAGTCGCGGCGAACCAGGTCTTCGTCGATGGTCTCACCGAAAGCCACCTGCGGCTTGCGCGAATCCGACTGGTAGGAATCCGCGCGGAACGTCGTCACCTCGACCTGCCAGACGTTGCCGGACCCGGAGATGTTCGCGGAGATCGTGCCGAATTCGCGTCCGGTATCCCAAATCTCTTTGGTGAGTTTGCGCAGGATCTTCTCGGTCTGGGCTGGGCGCGCGGAAGTCGTGAAATCAAGGTCGTGGCCGAGCGTGCCCAGCAGGGCGTCGCGCACGGAACCGCCAACCAGATAAACCTCGTGGCCGGCGTCACCAAAAGCCGCACCGATCTTGTTGACTACGTCGGATGCGGGCAGCAGGGCGGCTAGGGCGTTCTTCATGACCATGACGAGATATTCTAGCTACTCGGCAGCCCAAGGTCTTTTCGGCTTGGTTGAGAGTTGCGCGAAGTCGAGATCGTCGCGCCCACAGAAGCCGTCATCACGGCCACGATCGCCACCCAGGACATCGGGCCGATCTGCTCACCGATCACCAGCCATGCCAACAAGGCTGCAACCGCGGGGGCGCTGGCCTGCAGAATCGAGAACAGCCTGGCCGGGATGCGGCGCAGCACCATCAATTCCAGGCTATATGGCAGGGCAGCGCTAAAGACGCCCACCAGCGCGGCAGAAAACCAGACGCTTGAAGTCAGCTCGCGCGAGAGCAACTCGGGAAGCGCGAACGGGCCAAGAACCAGGGTGCCGACCACGTAGGTGAACAAGAGCAGATGGACGGGTTCCGGACCCGCCACCTTTGAGCCAGCATGGATGTAGCCGGCCCAGCCGATAGCGGCGAGCAGCGCCCAGACGATACCTGCCAGGCTGGCCTGCGGCTGAAAGCTGAGCAGCAACACGCCCGCACCGGCCAGAAACACCCAGAAGTAGTCGCCGAAACCCCTGGAACCGATCACCGCCAGGGTGAGGGGGCCTAGCAGCTCGATGGCGACGCCCAGCCCGACCGGCAGGTGGAAGAAAGAGTGATAGATCGTCCAGTTCATCAGCAACAGGGCTGCCGAATACAAGATGACCAAGCGCCACGGCCACTCGCGAAGTGGCATGGTGCGACGGCTCGGCCTGGACACCCTCACGATTAGGGAAATCACCGAGAGCGAGGCCGCGGCCATGACAAAGCGCAACCAGGCTGCGCCGTTCGCCCCGACGTCCAGCATCAGGTGTTTGGCCCAGGACGCCCCGAAGTTCATCGAGACGATCGAGAGCAGGGCGACCAGCGCAGAGCTGAAAACACGGGCTTTGGACAAGCCTTACCCAAACCTTCCTAAACGTTGCGAACCGGGGTCGCCGGGGTGTCCACTCCGGCTTCCTGGAATTCCTTAAGGGCGGCCGCACGAACAGCCCGCTCCACGCCCCAGTGCTGATTGCCGCGGCACTTGATCAAAACACCGTAGTTGGCGATGTAGGCGTTGAAACTGCTCAGGCCCAAGACGGAAGGATCCTCCAGCAACTTCTTCTGCACTTCTTCGTCCGTCTTAAGGCTCTCCAGGGCCTCGTTCAGCAGGTTGATGATCTTGAACGGATCCTCGTCGATGTTTACCGGAATGTTGATGACCGTTGAGCTCCAGCCCTGAGTCATGTTGCCCAGGGTGGTGATCTCGCCGTTTCGGATGTACCACATCTGGCCGCTCATGTCCTGGATCTGGGTGACGCGCAGCTGCATGGAGATCACGGTTCCGGTGATGTCGTTGATGGTGACGGTATCTCCGACGCCCAGCTGATCTTCGAGAATCAGGAATGTGCCGCTGATCACGTCCTTGATCAGGCTCTGCGCGCCGAAGCCGATGGCCAGGCCGCCGATGCCCGCGGAAGCGAGCACCGGGGTGATGTCGATGTTCACGGCACGCAGCAGCCAGAACGTGCCGATGATGACCACGGTTACGGTGACCACTGAGTTGAGGATGGAACCGAGCGTCTTCATGCGTGCGGTTCGGCGGGCCTCCTCCTTCTCGTCCACGTGCATGAAGACCTCGGTGGGGTCGGACGAACCCTTCATGGTCTTGGTGGCCTTGGCGCCCAACCGCTTGATTGCCTTGGTCGGCGTGGCTTCGGCGGTCATCACCAGCGCCTTGACCGCCTTGCGCAGCGCCCAGCGGGCGACGACGACGATGGCCAGAATGATCACGATCTCGATCAGGGTTTGTGGCCACTCAAACTTAATCTCTGCCGGAATCATATATCTTCCCTCACTCTGTGAAGCGAGCCGACTAGCCGTACAGCGCGGCTAGAATCGGCTCGAAATTCTTGCCGTTAGTAGCGTCATAGTCAATGATCGCAACAGACATTTCACCAGCAAAACCTGTGACCCAGATGTGGGTCTTGACCTTGCCTCCCTCCTCAAATTCGGCGGTTCCGGTCTTGGCGCCAGCCAACCATTTGGCGTAGCCGGAGCCCGTCGCCTTGATGACGCCAGCCATCATCTCTTTGAGCTGGGCGGCCTCGGCCTCGGTCAGCTCGCCGCCCTCGGGCGACGGCACGACGTCGCTGCGCAGGTGCGCGATCAGCGTCTTGCCGGAGTTCACCGAACCGGACATGGCGGCCAACGCCATCGGGGAGGCCAACACATGACCCTGGCCGAATGAGTTTGCGGCGGCGACAACCGGATCTTCCGTGGTGGGGACGGCCCCGTAGAACGACTCAAAACCGGCGTCATAGTCGATGCCCATGCCTAGGCTGGCAGCAGCACCGGACAGCTCCTTGCTGGTGATCTTGGCGTTCACGAATGCGGTGTTGCAGCTCTGAGCGAGCGCGTCGGCGAGTTTGATTTTTCCGGTGAAAGCCTTCGGATAGCCCGGATAGTTCTTGAACTCCTTGCCACCAACCGAGACGGTCTCCGAGCAGTCCACCGACGATTCAGGGGTCTCGCCGCGCCGCAGCAGAGCGAGCGAGCTGGCCACCTTCATCGTCGAACCTGGCGGGAATTGGCCGGCGGTGGGGATCGGCTGCTCCTTCCAGGCCGGCGAGGCACCGGCGGCGATGATCCCGCCGTCCTTGTCTAGGGCCGCGACGGCGATCTTGCCCGGCGATTCGGCCAGCGCGGCCTCAAGCTTGTCCTGCAGCGGCTTGCTCATGGTGGTTTTAATCTGTTCGCCGCCCTTCGGGGCTAGCGAAAACAGATCGGATTCGACGACGGGCTCGGCGCTCTCACCCTGCGGGGCAGCCAGCTCTTCCTGATCCGGCTTGCTGATGTCCTTGCGGAACTTCAGCATGATCTTGTGGCCGGTCTGACCGCGCAGCTTGCCGTCAGCGCTCTTTTGCAGCCCCTGTTTACCAACCAGATCGCCGACGCTAAGCAGGGAGTCCGAGTTCTCGATCTCCTCGGCGGTGGCCTCACCGACCGTGCCGAAGATGTTGTCCGCGTACGACTCGCTGGGGGCAAGCGGCAGGGTGGTGCCAAGCGAGACCGCACCCGGGATCTTCTCTACGTCCTCGGGAGACTGCTCCGAACGCACGGTGATGGCCTTGACGAAGGCCTCGGGCCCGGAGGCAGTGACCTTGGCAGCGTAGGCCTCCGCATCTACGCCAACCAGCTTGGCGAGCGCGGCTGCCGAGGTGGCGGCGTCAGCACCGTTCAGTTTCGTCTTGTCGATGCCGATCTCATTTACCGGCTGCTCGGAAACGATCGCCTGACCGTCGCGATCGAAGATGCCGCCTCGCTTCGGGCTAGTGCGTTCATAAACCAGCCTGGTGTACTCGTTCAGCTGTGGGTGGACGATGTTCGGAGCCCAGGACAGTTTCCAGACGCCGTCGTAAACCAGATCGGCTTTGGTGGTAAACGCCCACCTGCTGGTGGACTCTGCCGGCGACGGGCTAGCCGACGGCTCGGCCTCGACGTTTCGGGTGAACGTGTAGTTGTGGTTCAGCGCCACCTGCGCGGTTGGTTGTTCTTTGGTGCCGGCGTATTCGATCTTGCCGACAGAAACCTGCGGCAACAGACCGAACATCGCCGCGGTGACCTCTTCATATTCGGCTCGTGCGGCCTCGGCGTCCCCCGCAATCTCGAAGCCCTCCAGGGTGCCGCTAGCTAGCGACTGCGCTATCTTCTCGCTCAGCTGCTGCGCGCCATCGGGAGGGTTATAACCCGGGTGGCTACAGCCCGCCATGGCGAAAAATAGCAGCATAGAGAGCAGGGCGGTGATGAGTTTTCGCGTCATCTGGACACCAATCGTCGAGGTTACGAAAATAAGGTTAGCCGCGGCTACTGACAATTTTTGTTAATCCGCGCTCAAGCCAGGCTACTTAACCTCGTCAACGCCATCCTGCAGCCGCTCGCGCATCAGCTCCGCAGCCTTCTTGGGGTTGATCTCGTCGGCGAGCAGCATTGCGAGCTCATCGCCGGGCCAATCGGTAAGTTTTGACATTACCGGCGACATGCCACTGGACATCTGCGTTGGCATCAGACGCGCGTATTCACCGGCGACGCCCGCAGGCTCCTGCGGAACGGTCGGGATCAGCTCGGTGTGCACGACTAGCGTCCCGGCCGCCTGCGCTCGTTTCTCGTCAGCGTCCTTGCTAGTCAGCGCCTCAATTACGCCCGCCGAAGCGCCCGCCTCTGTCAACGCGCTCAGGTAACTGGCTTGCGGCAAGCCACCGCAGATCTCCTGGCAGGGGTTGTCCACCCGAACCGAACCTGCCGGAGCCGGCGTCCTGGCGGGCAAAATCACCACCGGAACCTCGCCCGCCTCGAAGAGCTCGAGCGCGCTAGTCTGCGGAGGTGTGGTGGTCACGTCCTCGGCGGTCTCTTCGCCGTCTGGCGTAGCGATTGGCGAGGCAGAAGAGTCGGGGGCCTGGTAGGTAGGATAGACGTTCGCGATCTCGCCGGCCTTAGCCCACTCGTAAAATTCCTCGAGAGCGTCCTCGATGACCCCGGTGTTGAAGTCCACGTGTGTCGGGTTCTTGCCGAACATCGGGGTGCCGTAGCTCATCAGGAAAGCGCCGACTGTGGTCGGATCATTCGAGATGGCCAGCGAGGCGCTCATCTGGTTGGAATTTTTCACCTGTTGCGCGTCGGCGATCAGCTCAGCCCAGGTTCGCCACGGGTGGCCGAGCTCGGGGACGTCAACACCCGCCTTCTGGAACGCATTCTTATTAATATAGGTGGCCGTCATGGCCGCGTCGTAGGGTGCGGCTATGACGCGCTGACCGTCAGTGGCCGCCCGCTCGGCAGCGTCAACGAAGTCCCATTCGATGTGCAAGGCTTGAGCGTTCTTGGCGTAGTCGTGGGGGAGTGTCGTGCGCACGATGTCGGGAGGCTGGCCCGCGGCGATGCGCTCAGCGATGACCTCCTCGGCCTTCGCTGCCTCAACCTTCTCCACCTCGACCTCGACGTCGAGGGCGGCCAGCTGCTCGGCCAACACGGCCTCTTCCTGCGCGTCGCCCCACCAGAGCATCTTCACCTGGGCGCCAGCAGACGGCGAAGCCGAGGGCTCGGGCTGCGGGGCAGGCGACTGGCAGCCAGCGAGCGCCACGCACAATACGGCAGCGGCAAGCGGGCGGATCCACGCGGAAATTCTCATGCGCCAAGCATAGAGCCTTAAGCTTGGTGCATGGCATTTAGTGATCTGTTTAAGCCCAAGATGCCCGAGCCTGGGCCGGGCGAGATTAGTCTGTTGGACGCCCTGACGGCGATGACCAAGGGCGGCGTCTTCATCGACGTGCGATCAGCGCAGGACTACGAGAAGGGTCACATTCCGGGCGCGAAACTGGTGGATCTGACCAAGCTCCGCGAATCGCCGGTCGACGCGATCTGGGCAAACGATCCATTCGCCGAAACCGACAAGCCAATCGTCGTGGTCAGCGCCACCCCGAAACACGCCGGGGCCATCGCGCACCTGCTTCGCGAGCAAGGCTACGATGCTCACGCGCTGGCGGGCGGGCTGATGGCCTGGGTCGCCGACGGCCAACCGCTGATCCCCGGCCCGCCCAGGTAGCTTGCCACGCGTTCGACTTCCGCCTGAACCACCGGCTATTATTGTTCGGCAAGCAATATCCCTCCTGCCACGGGAACGTCTCGTGGCCGTCTAGTCCGAAGGAGGTGGGGTCTAGCATGCGTAAGTACGAAATCATGATCATCATTGATCCCGCGGTTGATGAACGTCAGGTTCCCGCGCTGATCGAGAAGTACACCAACGTCGTCACCAGCGAAAAGGGCGTCGTAGACAACCTGGACATCTGGGGCAAGCGTCGTCTGGCTTACGAGATCAACAAGAAGACCGACGGCATCTACGTCGTTCTGCAGCTGACTTGCGAGTCCGCAACTGTTTCCGAGGTCGACCGTCTGATGGCTATCGACGAGAAGATCATGCGCACCAAGGTCATGCGCACCGACAGCAAGTAAAAGCCTGCGGCTGTCTGAGATAGTTTTCCACAATTTTGCATCGCTGATCCGAAATTGTCAGTGGCCGGTGGCAAGCTAACTAATACTCGGCAGCATCAACTGGAAGGGCAGAAAATGACTGGTGAACCAATCATCACTCTCATCGGCAATCTGACGGCAGACCCGGTGATTCGATTCACGCAGCGCGGTGACGCTGTGGCGAACTTCACCGTGGCCTCAACTCCGCGCACCTTCGATCGCACCACCAACCAGTGGCGCGACGGCGAAGCGCTGTTCATGAACTGCGTGGCATGGCGAAACCTGGCGCAAAACATCTCCGACAGCCTCACCAAGGGCACTCGGGTAATCGTAAGCGGCAAGATGAAGAGCAACTCGTACCAAGACCGCGAGGGCAACAACCGCCGATCCATCGAGATCGAGGTGGAAGAGATCGGCCCGTCGCTTCGATACGCGACGACCGTTGTCAACCGCATTAGCGGGCGTTCCTCCGGCGGCTTCAACGACAGCTACAGCTCCGGCGGCGGCAACTGGGATCAGCAGTCTGCCGGCAGCGACCAGCCTAACCAGTCCTCTGACGGCGGCAATTCCTGGCAGCCCAGCCAGGACGAGAGCTTCAACCGCACTAACCCCGATCCGTGGGCTAACGCGCAGAGCTCCGAGCCCCCGTTCTGATCCCAAATAATTAACCATCCAAGACCATTCCGGCGCCACGCCGGGCCCAATATAAAGGAGCACCACAATGGCAAATTCGCGTCGCAAGATTGCGAGCAAGAAGAAGGTCGTGCCCGTCAAGACGACGCGCATCGGCGAAGTTGACTACAAAGACACCGCGCTGCTGCGCAGGTTCATTTCTGAGCGTGGCAAGATTCGCGCCCGTCGCGTGACTGGCTTGTCCGTTCAGGATCAGCGCAAGGTGGCCATCGCCATCAAGAACGCGCGTGAGCTCGCACTGCTGCCGTACACCTCCAACAACCGATAAGAGAGGGGAGAAAAATGAAGCTAATTTTGACCGCCTCCGTCGAGAACTTGGGTGTAGCTGGCGACGTCGTCGACGTTCGTGACGGCTACGGCCGCAACTACCTGCTGCCGCAGGGCTTCGCCATCGTCTACAACCGCGGCACCGCGAAGCAGATCGAGGGCATTCAACGCTCTCGCGCCGCGAAGACCATTCGCGACAACGAGCACGCCCTGGCCATTCGCACTCAGCTCGAGGATCTGGACGTCACCGTCACGGCTCGCGCAGACGACACCGGCAGCCTGTACGGCGCCGTAACCACCAAGAACCTGGCCCAGGCCATCAAGAAGGCTGGTGGCCCGGATCTTGACCGTCGCATCATCACCACAGCCAAGCCGGTCAAGCAGACCGGCAAGCACATCGTCGAGATTGAGCTGACCGACGCTGTCATCGCGCACGTCACCGTCGAGGTAGTGGCTGCCTAAACAAACGACAGAGCCCAGCAAAGAAGGTATCTTTCGATGAGTTGCGAGAGATTAAGCACCGGATTTGCTGGGCTCGATCGTGTCTTCGGGCGCCTAATGCCCGGCGACAACGCGGTCTGGCTCTACCGAGACATCAACGAATATGCCCAGCTGGCTAGGGCGTTCGCGTCAGCCGCGCTTGACGATGGTGTGGCGGTCAACTACCTGCGCTTCGGCTCGGGCCCCTCGCTGCTAGACGAGGGCGCGGCGGTTCTCGACCTCGATGCCACGAGCTTCGAGTCGTTTTCTTCTGAAATAAATCGACTGCTGTTGGCTAACGGCAGCGGTGGGGCATACGTCTTCGACCCGCTGAGCGAGCTGCGCGCTGCCTGGCTCTCTGACCTGGCCATCTCTAACTTCTTTCACGTCACCGCGCGGCGCCTCTTCGGGCTGAAAGCCATCAGCTACTTCGGCGCGCAGGCCGGCTTGCACACCAATCCGATGCTGAACGCGCTGACCGATAGTGCCCAGATGGTCTGCCAGGTCGACGGCCTGGGGGATAGCTGCCGGGTCAGCCCGCGAAAGCTGTGGTTGCGTCCCCTGACTAGCCCGGTCGACCTAAAGGGCAACGAAGTTGCTCAGCCGCCGGCCTTGACCACCGCTGATGCCGACGCCTGGAGCGCCTTGATCGACGAGGCCCGCGGGCTTGTGGCGACGGGCGAAGATGGCCTTGCCCAGCGCGACCGCATTATCTCTGCCACCATCGGAGCCGAGGGCTATCTGGTGGAGCTGGCCAAGAAACACATGACCCTTGCCGACGTCCTGAAGATTGCCGAGCGCGAGATCGGCTCCGGCCCGATCGGCGGAAAATCAGTGGGTGTGCTGGTGGCTCGCTCAATCCTGGACCATTCGGGGCGCTTCGAGGGCAAAATGGAGGCCCACGATTCTTATTTCCTCGGCTCGGATCTGTTCTTCGAGTACATCATCGCCAACGATCTGTGGGCACTGTGGAGCGAGCAAAAGACTCCGACTAGCTATTTCACCGTCGGCGCGCAGCTGAACATTGCTCTCAAGACCGGCACTTTCCCTGCCCACATCAGGGCCAGATTCGCCGAGATGCTAAAGCACTTCGGCGACGATCCGATCATCGTGCGCTCTTCGTCGCTGCTGGAGGACAACTTCGGCAACGCATTCGCGGGCAAGTACGATTCGGTCTTCTGCGCCAACCAGGGCAGCCCGTCCAGAAAACTCGACGAGTTGGAGGACGCCATCCGCACGGTCTACGCCTCGGTGATGGGCGACGAGGCGCTGGTCTACCGCCTGAACCGCGGCTTAGATCAGTCGCCCGAACAGATGGCGATTCTGGTTCAGAAGGTCTCGGGGGCCAGGCACGGTGACCTCTACTTTCCACACGCGGCTGGCGTGGGCAACTCTTCCAACATCTATGTTTGGGACGACAGCCTCGACCCGAATGCAGGCCTGGTCAGGCTGGTTTTCGGGCTTGGCACGCGTGCGGTCGACCGCACGCTGAGCGACTACCCAAAGCTGGTGGCGCTGGATCGGCCAGACTTCAGCGTCGACGTTCGCGACCCGAGCCGACACAGCCAACGCTACGTTGACGTCCTGGATCTCGCCGAGAACAAACTCTCGACCGTGCCGCTGAACACCATCGTCGACACCGAGATCGGGGCGGACTGGTCGCTGTTCGCCTCGGTGGACTACGCCACCATCAACAGGCTGCATCAGAGGGGACGAAAACTGAGTGAGCAGCCGAAGTTCCTCGACTTTAAGGGTCTGCTGGAGGGCACGGATTTCGCCGACACCGTCCGAGAGATGTTAGCCACGCTGGAAGCCGCCTACAACTATCCGGTGGACACCGAGTTAACCGTCAACATCACCGAGGACGGCCCGAAGATCAATCTCGTGCAGTGTCGGCCGCTGCAGACGAAGGGCCTGGGCAGCAGGGTTGAGATGCCCAGCGACCCCGGTCGGGTGCTGCTGCGCCAGCGCGGAAATTTCATGGGCGGAAACGTTCGACTGCCCATTGACTACGCAGTTTTGGTGCGCCCCGAGGCGTATCTGCAGCTTTCGGCCCAGCAGCGCTATGCGGTGGCTCGCGGAATCGGCCAGTTGAATCGTCAGCTGGCGGACGAGTCCTTCCTGATCGCCGGTCCGGGTAGGTGGGGCACCACCACGCCGTCGCTGGGGGTGCCGTCGCACTTCACCGAGTTAAACAATGCGAAGGTGCTGGCCGAGTTCACCTACCCGAAGGGCAATTTCCGCCCGGAGCTCAGCCAGGGCAGCCACTTCTTCCAGGAGATCGTCGAACAGGGCATGTTCTATGTGGCGATCTTCGCCGAGACGCCAGGGGTGGTTTTCGACGTCGAACAGATCACCAACTCGCCAAACCACCTGGCCGATATCGAGCCGGGCCTGGCTGGCCTGGCCGATGTGCTGCACGTCGCCAAGCTGGATGGCATGGTGCTTTACAGCGACATCGCCACCCAACAGGTCATCTGCTGCAGTTAATTTAGTGGGACGCCCTTGGCGTCGTATGCGTAGGAGCCCGAGCCGGTCAGGTAGAGGATGCCCTCAATGAACGCCCAAAGGCCGATGGCCATCTGAATGAGCGGGCCGATGAAAACTATGTAGAGGACAAAGCTGCCGAGAAAACCAATCAGCTGGATCAAGGCAATATTGGTGCGCCCGGTGTAAAAGTTGTGAATGCCTAATGTCCCGAGGAAGATGCCAAGCAAGCCAGCGGCAACTTTTGACTTTTGTTGGGCCGGCGCATACTGCTGAGCCGGCGCAACGGCGTAGTTGGGCTGGAAATTGCCGTAGTTCTGCTGGTTCGCGCCGGGGCCGGGCTGGGCGTAGCCGGTCGAGTCGGCGACGGGCTGCTCGAATGACGGCTGAGCGTAATTAGGTTGGGTGTACTGGCCAGAATCAGCCTGCTCGTTGCGCAGGTTCAGGTCTAGGCTTTCGGAGTGCTGACTTTGGTTCTCGATGCTGTCGTAGAGCGTCTCATCGTTTTCGTTCCGCGGATCGTTGCTTTGCGGTATCGAGTAATTATCCTGAGTCATTAAGGGGCCTCCCGTTTTCTTGGATGTGTCAGCCAGTAAATCTGGCGTCAATTTCATAGTAACAACACAGAAAGCGCTCTGGCTATCCCCCCTGACCGAGGCGGTTGCCGACGACGAGCCTGAAAGAGTAAAGAGCGGTTGAGGAAGTGATTTACTGCAAGTCTAGGCCGAGATCGAGCACCCGCGAGGAATGGGTGAGCGCGCCGATGGAGATGTAGTCCACCCCGCTGGCGGCAACCGCCTTGGCGTCGGGCAGCGTCAAACCGCCGCTGGCTTCGGTCTTCACGCTGGCAGCACGGCAAATCTCGACGGCCTCGCGCATCAGCTCGGGGGTGAAATTGTCCAGCAGAATCAGGTCGGCACCGGCGTCGATGGCCTCGTGCAACTGCTCGATGGTGTCCACCTCGACCTCGATCGGGATCTCGGGGGACTTGGCGCGTACCGCGTCGAACGCCTGCTTAACGCCGCCGGCCGCCGCAACGTGGTTGTCCTTTATGAGCGCAACGTCGCCTAAAGCCATACGGTGATTAACGCCTCCGCCATCTACGACCGCCTTCTTCTGCAACAGACGCAGGCCAGGCACAGTCTTGCGGGTATCGCGGATCTTGGCGCGAGTGCCGGCCACCGCGTCCACCCAGCGGGCGGTGGCGGTGGCAACGCCAGACAACTGGCCGAGGAAGTTCAGCATGGTGCGCTCTGCGGTCAAAATGGCCTGGATCGGGCCCTCGACGCGCAGCACGGTGTCACCAGGGCTGACCCGCGCGCCATTATCGAGCACCTTCTCGACCTCGATTCTTTTGCCCAATCGCTCCGAGACTCTCTGTGCGGCCAGCAGGGCGGCGTCTACGCCTGAGATCACGCCCGGTTCGCGGGCCACCACCAGCGCGACACCACTGGCGTCCTCGTCGACGGTGGTGACGGTGGTGACGTCCGGGCCAAGGCGAAGGTCCTCATCGAGGGCGGCCTCAACCGCGCGCTCCAGGTCCTGCTGGTAGTAGTTCATGCGACCTCTTTTAGCTCGTTGCAGGTGATGGGTTGGGTGGCTATTTCCAGGCTACCGCGGACCAGGCGAACGGCCTGCCTGTGGGCGAGTCTTTCGTCGCACTCGGGGTAGTCGCTGCGACGGTGGCAGCCCCGAGATTCGGTGCGGTGCAGCCCGGCGGTCGCGATGACCGAGGCGGCGAGTGCCAGGTTGGTGGCGGTCAGTGCGGCGTCGCTGAATCCTCCGGTGGGCAAGCCCTGAATGGTCTCAGAAAGCCTATGAAGCCCCTTGTCGCAGCGGGTTACGAAGCCATATTTCTGCATGGCTGACTTGATGGTCTCGACGGCCTGCGGAGCCACAAAGTCCTCGGCGAGCGTCAAGTCTGCCCTGACAGGCCTGCCCGGGCGGGGCAGATTACCCTCCGCCAGCTGCTGGCCGAGCGCGTCACCGCAGACCAGGGCCTCGGTCAGCGAGTTGGAGGCCAGTCGGTTCGCGCCCTGCACCCCGGTGGCGGCGGTCTCGCCGACCGCGTAAAGCCCCGGCACACTGGTGACGCCATTCATGTCGGCCGCCACACCGCCGCAGGAATAGTGCGCGGCCGGGTGAACCGGGATCGGGGAGGCGATCGGGTCGACGCCCCTCGAACGACAAAGCTGCAGGATCAGTGGAAATACGGAGTGCCAGCTCTCGCCAAATTCTGTGGCATCCAAGTAGACGCACCTCTCGCCGCTGCGCTCCAGCTCGGCCATGATCTCGGCGGAGACGACGTCGCGCGGGGCAAGCTCTGCCAGCGGATGCTTGCCAACCATGAACCGCTCACCGGCGGAATTAATCAGCTTCGCGCCATGCCCACGCACGGCCTCGGAGATCAGCATGCCGCGCTCTCTGGCTCGCGGGTCGAAGAGCACCGTCGGGTGGAATTGGGTGAACTCCAGATCACGAACCGTTGCCCCCGCACGCAACGCCGCGGCGATGCCGTCTGCCGTAGCCACGGGAGGATTGCTCGTGACCGGCCAGAGCTGGCCGATGCCGCCGCTGGCCAGCACGACCGCCTCCGAGCGAATGTCCGTGACGCCGGACTCGTTGACCACGCGCACCCCGCAGGCCGCCCCGGAGGAGTCGGTCAGGATGTCGACCAGTCGGGTATGCTCCCAAACTTTGGTCCTGGAAGCGACCAACGCGCTGGAAAGTGCAGCGGCCAGGGTCCGCTCGACTTCCGCGCCGGACGCATCACCGTAAGCGTGCACTATTCGGTTGGCGCTGTGACCACCCTCCAGGTGCAGATCGAAGCTGCCGTCGGGTTCACGGTCGAATACCGCGCCCAACTCGACGAGCCTGTTGATGGCTCTAGGGGCAGCCGTCACCAACTCACGAACCGCCACCGGGTCGCACAGCCCTGCTCCGGCTTCCAGCGTGTCAGCAATGTGCGATTCAAAGTCGTCGTTCCGGTCGAAAACCGCAGCCAGACCACCCTGAGCCCAATCCGTCGACGAGTCCCGCAGCGAGCCGCGGGTAACCGCTATTGTCTCCGCACCCGCTCGGGCAAGGTGCAGCAGGACCGAAAGGCCAGCGGCACCGGTGCCAACTACGACGACGTCGCAGTGTTTAGTTGCGTTAGCAGTTAGCTTGAGCATCACTCCGCGCTTCCGGGGTTTCCAATCTGAATCATGCGCTCCACGGCAGCCCGCGCCTTGACAGCGACGTCCTCCGGGACGTCCACCTCAAAGATTCTCGTTTCGCTGGGTTCACCCAAACAGGCGAGCAGCTTTTCGGGAGTGATCATCTTCATGAACGGGCAGACCGCGCCGGCGTTGACCGGCTGAAAATCGGTATTAGGGTTCGCCGCGCGCAGTTGATGCAGCATTCCGACCTCGGTGGCCACCAGCACCTTCTTGGCGGTCTCGTTGCGGGCAGCGGTGAGCATTCCGCCGGTGGAAAGAACCTTCGTGTCTTCCTCCGGCAGATCGCCCTTACCGGCCAGCCAAAGCGCGCTGGTCGTGCAGCCGCACTCGGGGTGAATGTAGAGCTTCGCGCCGTTATTGGAGTGGACGGCGTCGATGAGGCTGTTAGGAGAAATGTCCGCGTGCACGTGGCACTCGCCCATCCAGATGTGGATGTTGTCTCGGCCGGTGCGACGACGCACGTGCGCGCCCAGGAACTGGTCGGGGCAGAAGAGGATCTCCTTGTCCTCGGGGATCGAGCGGACCACCTCGAGGGCGTTGGAGCTGGTGCAGCAGATGTCGGTCTCTGCTTTTACCTCGGCGGTGGTGTTGACGTACGAAACCACGACCGCGCCCGGATGTTCGGCCTTCCAGGCGCGAAGCTGGTCTGCGGTGATGCAGTCGGCCAGCGAACAGCCGGCCTGCTGTTCCGGAATCAACACGCGCTTCTGCGGGCTGAGCAGCTTCGCCGTCTCGGCCATGAAGTGGACGCCGGCAAAGACGATCGTAGACGCATCCGAGCTGGCAGCTATGCGGGACAGCGCCAGGGAATCGCCGACGTGGTCGGCCACGTCCTGGATCTCCGGCGCCTGATAGTTGTGCGCAAGAATAACGGCATCGCGCTTGCGGGCTAGGCGTCGCACATCGTCCTGCCAAGAGGTGGCGAGACGGTTTTCGCTCAGTGTCTGCGTCATAATTGAAACTCCAATCCTTTAGTTTTCGCCTTATAGGCTAAAACCGAATTTTAGGTTATCATCCTTGTTGTGACGAGACAACCTGCCAGAGACAACAGCGGCGTTGCCCTGTATCGCCACGAGGCGATCGCGGCGGTTCTGCAAGTACGCGAAAGCCTCAGTGTGCTGGTTTCCAAGCGCCCACGCGAACCATTCGCCGGCCACCCCGCGTTGCCGAGCGGACCGGTCGAGATCGACGAACAGATCGGCGATTCGGTGCTGCGCCACTTGAACCGGCGCACAAACCTGAAGAGCGTCGCATACCTGGAGCAGCTAGACACCAGATCCGACCCATTCCGCGACCCGGCCCAGCGCACAATCGGCACCAGCTACCTCGGTCTGATTCCGGCCGAGCAAGAAATCGACCTTCCCGACAATGCCTACTGGCTGCCAGTTTCGAAGCTGAAAGACATGGCCTTCGACCACGCGGATATCGTCAACTACGCCGTGGAACGGCTGCGCGGAAAACTCAGCTACACCAACATCGCCTTCGCGCTGGCACCCGACGAATTCACCATCGCCGGGCTGCGGGCAATCTACACCGCAGCGCTAGGCCACGACGTCGCCCCGACGAACCTACAGAGAGTCTTGACCCGTCGCAGCCAGCTAGAAAAACTGCCGAAAAAGACGACGGCCGGCTCCAAGGGTGGACGCCCCGCCCAGCTGTACCGCTTCGCGGTGCACGAGCTCGTGATCACAGACCCGTTCGCGGTCTTCAGCTCATAGCTGCTATGCCAGCCTGACTTTGTGTGATGCCTAGTTTTTGCCCTGCCGCTTCTGGGCGCGCCGCTGAATTGCGGCCCATTCGTCGCGCAGGCCGACCGTACGGTGGAAGGTCATCTCCTGCTTCTTGTCCTTGGCGAAATAGCCGAGGCGCTCGAACTGCACGACCTTGCCACCGGGGACGTCGGCCAGAGATGCCTCGACCTTGCAGCCGGTCAGAATCTCGCGGGAGTTCGGGTTCAGATCATCCAGCGGCTCGCCGGTTTCAGCTCCAGGAAGATCAACGGTGAACAACTTGTCGTAGAGGTTCACGGTGGCATCCACGGCGTGCGTAGCGGACACCCAGTGCATCGTGGACTTCACGCGGCGGCCGTCGGGAGCGTCGCCACCCTTTGTGGCCGGATCGTAAGTGCCCAGCACCTCGATGACGTTGCCCTCGGCGTCCTTAACCACGTCGGTGGCGGTGACGAAGTAAGCCCCGCGCAGCCTGACCTCGCGGCCCGGCGAGAGCCTGAAGAACTTGGGCGGGGGAACCTCGGCGAAGTCCTCCGACTCGATGTACAGATCACCGGTAAAAGCAACCTTGCGCTTGCCGTCGTCGGGGTTCTCCGGGTTATTAACCACCTCGAAATACTCGACCACAGGGTTACCAGCCTCGTCCTTGGGCCAGTTGGTGAGCGTTAGCTTCAACGGGTGCAGAACACCCATGCGCCGCTGCGCGGTCTTGTTCAGCTCGCGGCGAACGTAGCTCTCCAGCTCCTCGATGGACTGGCGCGAGTTGGTGCGCGAAACCCCGATGTCGCGGCAGAAATTCTTGATCGCCGCCGGCGGGTAGCCGCGCCTGCGCAGACCCGAAAGGGTAGGCATGCGGGGGTCGTCCCAGCCATCAACGATGCCGTCCTCGATCAGCTTGCGCAGCCTGCGCTTGCTGGTCACCGTGTGAGTGAGTTCCAGGCGGGCAAACTCGGTCTGACGAGGCTTTTCGGCCGGCAGTGGCAGGTGGCTGAGAAACCAGTCATACAGCGGGCGGTGCGAAACGAACTCAAGCGTGCAAAGCGAGTGCGTGACGTGCTCGAGCGCGTCGGACTGGCCGTGCGCCCAGTCGTAGTTCGGATAGATGCACCACTTATCGCCAGTGCGGTGGTGCGGAATGTGGCGGATGCGGTACATCACCGGGTCGCGCAAGGTCATGTCGTCGGCCGACATGTCGATCTTGGCGCGCAGCACACGAGCGCCATCGGGGAATTCGCCGGCACGCATCCGCGCGAAAAGATCCAGATTTTCCTCGATCGGGCGATCACGGAACGGCGAATTAACGCCCGGCTCGCCGTAGCGTCCGCGCTGGGCAGAAATGGTCTCGCCGTCCTGATCATCGACGTAGGCCAGGCCCTTCTTGATCAGCAGAACGGCCCACTCGTAGAGGTTCTCGAAGTAGTCGGACGCGTAGAGCACCTCGTCGGGCTCGTAGCCCAGCCACTCGATGTCCTCGATGATCGAGTCGACGTATTCGACGTCCTCGGCATCCGGGTTGGTGTCATCGAAACGCAGCTTGCAGATGCCGCCGAACTGCTCGGCGATCCCAAAGTCGACGGTGATTGCCTTGGCGTGGCCAATATGCAGATAACCGTTCGGCTCGGGTGGGAAACGCGTCTGGACGCGGCCACCGAAAGTGCCCGCCTCGTTATCCGCGGCAACCATGTCGGCGATGAAGTCGCCGGCACCATTACTAGATTTCGACTCGCTCATGCAGGCAAAACTATCAGCGTTTGAGGGGTGAAACCCAATGCGCGCGCCGCAAGGGGTCTTAGGAGATTGAGACGGCTAGCTGCCAGCGGTGAACTTGCCCTCGTTGTCCTCGGCGAGACCTGCGTGGACGAGAATCTCGACGATGTGGTCGACTGAGGCCTGCCTGGGTTCGCGGCCGTCGGGCAGCGTCGTCTGGAACGAGTAGTAGCCGAGCTTTCCGGTATGGGTCAGCGCGCCAAGATGCACGATCTCGATGCGGCCGTCGACCAGCGCGCGGTTCCAGGCGGAGTTCCTGAAAATCCGCCAGCGCTTGGGAAACAGCAGCTTGCCGCCCGCGGTGATGATGTCTCGGTCGCCGTGCAGGTGCCAGATTTTCGTCGCCCGATCTATTCCGGGGTCGGAACTGGTGATGCCCGCCATCGAGATCACCCGCACGGGCACGCCAAGCGCGGCAAGATACCAGGTGGCGCCGAGGGCGATCTGGGCGCCACCGCTCCAGCCAAGTAGGGTGACGGGCTTGGCGTCCTCGGGCCTATAGCCGTGCCGAAGCAGCGCGGCAGCGATCTGTTCAGCTACCGCCAGATTGAAGACCGGCCCATAGCGCCGGTCGGAGCTTACGAACATCTGAAATGCGTTGCGCACGTTGATCATGCCGGCCAAGAATCTGCCCGGGCGCTTCTCGAATTTCCAGATGCGCAGCTTCTGCCAGAGGCGCGAAAACCGCCTACCCGTAGTCAGCGCCTGGTTTTCCACAGAGTAGGGGTAGATATCCCAAATCACGCAGGTCTTACCCAGCCGTTCGGCGAGCTTATTTACCACCGGGATCTCGAAAATCGGCAGCTGGTCGGGGCCGCTGGTGCCGATGCCGGACAGGTAGACCAGGTAGTGCTCGTCGCTCTCGCTTGCCACCACCGGATTCGGACTGGCGACGGCCTCCGCCACCTCCTCGGGCACGTTGTCTTCTTGGGGAACCGGAGCCGACTTGGCCTGCTCTAGCATCGGCCAGTCGATGATCGGGCTGTCCGGCTCGCGCTCCAGGTGTTGGTAATTTCGCTGCCACCAAGACAACGCTTCGCTTGGCGCGAATAGCCCGGCGATGACCAGTCCAAGGATCATCACCAAGATAATCTGCACGACGATCATCGGGCCTGCCTCCGATCGGCGGCGTCCATCAGGTCTCTGCCCGTCAGCCTCTCCGAGCCGCTAACCCAGCGGAAGATTCTGGACGTCAGCTTCAGCGGCGTCAACTCGAACAGCCAGTTGATGAACTGCGCGCCCAGCCACGCACCGAGTGACAGAATAAGAGCGTTTGGCCTAGTCAAAGCAAGGTTAGCCTCGGCGAAAGTCCAGAGTGCGAGCAGCGTCCAGACGCTCAAAATCCTCGCGACACCTGATCCCGTGTAGGGCAAAACCACCAGAAACCCGAACCAGTACGGCCCATAAGCCGCAAGCACTATCGGCAGCACCTGCGAGACCGTAAGGTCGACGCCCAGGAACATTTGCCCAAGGAATATGAACAACAGAGCCTGGATCGCGCCCGTAACCAACATGCCCAAAACAGACGTGATCAGCGTGAACAATTTGCGCAAGCCGCGCACCTGGTTGATCGCCAGCAAAGCCCACTGACCGAGCATTGTCGAGACGCTAGCGACCAGCCCGATACCCACCGGAACCGCCCAGCCGTCCATCGCCAGCCGCTCGCCGTCCAGACTCAAGGAAGCGCCCAGCGTCGCAAACAGCGCCTCCAAGTAATCGTTCATATCCTCATCTTTACATGCCAAAACGCCAAAATTTTAACCACGCGCAACGAAGATGCCCGCGCATATCCACAACCATCCACAGACTTACCAACAGGCGTGTAATTACAAGAATGTAATTATCCCCACTTTGGGGAAAACCTGTGGATAACTTCCGGGCTTTCCCCAGTTCTTGACCCTGGTTGAATTTCTCCTGGTGGTGGTTTTGAGCACCTAAAACAGAGAGTTGGCGGGTGGGGTTGGTCAGTGAGAGCATCGTGGCTCGCTCGAACCAGCAACCCCACCCCGCCGACCTTCACCTTGAAAAGTCGTCACCCATGCGAAGCGATAACCATCCGTGCTGTACACGACAAGTTTGGTTCCCACTTTCCGAAATCTCACAACTTGGCTACGCCCCTTACTGAAAAGGGAACCATTCCCATCGAGTACAACACGTATGGTCCTGGTAGATGTGAGATTGTTGGACTAGATCTTTAGCCCAAAATGATGCCTGTGGATTAACCGACAGGTTGACTCTTGTTGAGGTTAGCTTATGGATATGAGTGTCAACGAGATATTAGACGCAGCTTTAAAGCTGTCTCCAGATGAGCGTGCGCGCATCGCTGACGCTCTATACGAGGCTGAATCCGGTAGTGAAGCAGAAGTCTCGAAGGCGTGGCAGCAGGAAATAACACGACGGATTGCAGATATTGATTCGCCAGATTGCCGTTGGCTTTCTGAACAGGAACTGAAGGATTACATATCTAAGCATCGTGAAGAAAGAAGATAATGCTAGCTGGCTTTCACCCGCTGGCTGCAGAAGAACTTAATGAGGTTATCGCTTGGTACGAACAAGAAAATTTTGATTGCGCTGATAAGTTTTATTCTGATTTCTCATCGACCTTAGAACGCTGCTTAATGTGGCCGGAGTCGGGTCAGATTTATCCCGAGCATGACTCAAAAAGAATAGTCAGAAGTTCCCGAATCCCTCACTCGCAGTACCGAATTGTCTACACCGTTAGTGATGACACACTGTGGGTATTGGCCGTAGCGCATGCGCGTCGTCGCCCTGGGTACTGGTCAAAGCGCGAGGTAACAATCTAATTCCAGCTCACCCTCCCAACCCCACCCGCCAACCGACCAGACGCAGCCAAGGCAAGCACCACCGTCACCACTTAACTGGAACCAAAACTGTTGCAGACAACACGAATGGTTCCCATTAGGCGTGGGGAGGGCATCACGGGGTGGCCTGGAGTGTGGGTCTCGAGCGGAGATATAGGCTTTTGGGCATGAGTAATCGCTATGAACGTCCGGTTCCGCAGATTGGGGACGCTACTAGTCACTTGGATCGCCAACAGGATCCTGGAGCCTGGAACATGGGGGAGCAGGTGACGGCTGCGTTGGACGATGTGATCGCTGCTCGGCGGGATATTCGCCGATATCGGGCCGATGAGGTCCCGGAAGAGCTAGTCAACGAGGTTTTGACCGCCGGACATCTCGGGCCGTCTGTGGGGCATTCTCAACCGTGGCGCTTCATAGTGGTCAAGGATCAGGCACTGCGCGATAAGGCTGCTGTCATGGCAGACCGCGAGAGGCTTCGACAGGCGAAGCTGCTGACCGAAGATCGGGCTAGCCGACTGCTAGATCTGCAGCTGGAGGGAATCCGCGAGGCACCGCTCGGCGTGGTGGTGGCGTGCGACAGGAGGGCGCCGTCTTCCGGGGTGCTGGGACGAAATACTTTCACAGACGCTGACATGTGGAGCTGCGCTGCTGCGATCGAAAACATGTGGCTGGCGGCACGGGCGCGCGGCCTGGGAATGGGCTGGGTGACGCTCTTCCACCCGGAGGAGCTGGCCGAAATGCTAGGCCTTCCCGAGGGCGTGGAGACTCTGGGTTGGCTTTGCTTGGGGTGGCCGGACGAGCGTCCGCCGTCACCGGGCCTCGAGCGCCGTGGTTGGTCGAAGCGCCTGCCTCTCGAGGACGTCGTGCTGCAAAACCGCTGGCCAGAAACCCAGGAACCTGATGCTCCGATTTCCGCTTTGCGCGAGGACCTGGCCGAAAAGTATGCAGATCTGCAGGTAAGCGCTCCCGGCCGGCTGGAGGTTGTCGACGCCCACGACAGCGCCGACCAGCTGCTCACCCCACCGGGCTCGCTTGGCAAGCTGGATCAGTCGCTGGACAGGTTAGCTGCTGCCATGGAGCAGGCAGATTCGGGAACCCTCGTCATCGTCGGCGCCGACCACCCGATCACTAGGCATAACATCTCTGCCTTCGACACTTCTGTCACCTACGATGTGATGCGCGCCTCGGCCGTGGGCACTTCACTGGGCGCGATGACCGCGAGGCAGGTGGGCCTGAAGAGCGTCACCGTCGACGCGGGGGTCGCGCACGGCAAGATAGCTGGAGCCATCGACATGCGCCTGGACACCGAGCGCGGCGATATCGTCGAGAAGGACGCTATGAGCGTCGAACAGACCAAATTGCTGGTCGAGCGAGGAATAGAACTTGGTAAAAAGTTGTCCACGGACGGCATCGTCTGTCTGGGCGAGATCGGCATCGGAAACACCACCGTCGCCTCCGCGCTGGCGTGTGCGCTGGCCGGGCTGAGCCCAGAGGACGCGGTCGGGCTAGGCGCGAGCAGCGACAGCTCGATGATGCTACGCAAGATAGACGTTCTGACTAGGGCATTTGAGCGCACCGGAGAACTGAACGACCCGATCGAGGCGCTGGCCGCGGTCGGTGGGCCCGAATTCGCGGTGCTGACCGGCGTAACCCTCGGCGCCAGCAAGGCCGGCAGCGCGGTGATCCTGGACGGCCTAGCCACCAGCGTCGCGGCCCTCGCCGCAGTCAAAATCAGCGCTGGGGTGCAGGGCTGGCTGCTCGCCTCGCATGTCAGCCGCGAGCACGCCCACCAGAAGGTCCTCGACGAACTTGGCCTGGAGCCGCTGCTGGAGCTTCGATTCCGGGCTGGCGAGGGCGTCGGGGCCTGTTATGGGGCTCAGATGCTGATGACGGGAATGAGGGTTCGCAACAACGCCGCCAAGTGGTCGCCAGTAGTTTGAAAGGTCGGACACAACCGACCACAAAACTACCGGCTCCCTAAAACGTGGTCGCCAGTAGTTTAGAAAGGTCGGAGACAACCGACCACAAAACTACCGGCTCCCTAAAACGTGGTCGCCAGTGGTTTAGGTGATCAAACAATTCTGGAGCTGCCAAATCACCAGATAGTGAATCTAGTAGTTATGCACTTGGTGATCCCCCAACTAGCGCCTTGACCATTGCCGAGGCATCAACCACAATCACTTGCGCTCCGCCTGAAGTGCGTCAAGTATTTGCTCAGTAGTAGCCCCTTCGTCATGTCGGTCGCGCAATTCATTAACCAACTGCGCATTCGTCTTATATACCCTCGGCACCCTCGGCGAGATCGAGGCCAAAACTTCGTAGCTAATCGTGCTCGTCTGATCCGCGATCTCGTCAGCGGTGATTTTCTCGGAACCATCGGCTCCTAGCAGCGTCACCTCGTCACCAACCGAGAGGGGCGACTCATCGGCAACACCGAGGTCAAACATCGTTTGATCCATGCAGACCCGCCCGGCGATCGGGTACGAAACACCACCGCTAAGCATTCGGCCGCGATTGCTCAAAAGTCTTGAGTAACCATCGGCATAGCCGACGGGCACGGTGGCTATCCAGCGCTCGCCGCTGGCCGCCCACGTCCTGCCGTAGCTCACCGTCTGGCCATCGGAGATCCTGCGCAGCGCCGAAACCCGTGACTTAAGTTCGAGCGCGGGTCTCACCTCGACGGTTTTCGGGCTGGTGGCATCGGGATAGTAGCCGTAAAACAGAATGCCCGGGCGTACCAGATTTATGCCGCCCAGATCGTGGCCGAGCACCGCGCCCGAGTTTGCCGAATGGACGTATTTAATGGGTGCCAGCCCAGCATCGCGCCTGGCCTGTTGGATCTGGCTAGCGGCGTCGTTGAAGACCCGCAGCTGGCTGGCGGTGTATTCGCGCCCGCTCTCTACGTCCGAAACCGGCAGGTGGGTGAAGATACCCTCCAGGTTCAGCCCGAGATCGGTGATCTTCTGAGCCACTCGCAACGCTTGCCCCGGCCTGCAGCCGATTCGGTGCATTCCGGTGTCGATGGCCAGGTGAACCGGGGCGGCGAAACCAGCCCTTGCCGCCCGCTCGGCGCTGACCTCGTCGACTACCGTGATAGATACCCGCGCATCCGAAAGCGCGCACAGCTCCTCGTCGAAAGCCGGCGAGAGCCGAAGAATCGGCAGCGTTATCCCGGCGTCCCTGAGCGATAGCGCCTCGGGCGTGGTGGCGACGGCCAGATAATCTGCCAGCCCGTTCTGCTGCAGATAGCCGGTCACCTCTACCGCGCCGTGCCCGTACGCGTTGGCCTTAACCGGAACCAAAAGGGCTCGCTTCCCGACGCGGTGACGGATAGCCCTGGCGTTTTCACCCAATCGGTTCAGGTCAACCAAGGCGTGCGTGGCGTAAAGCATGCAGTCAATAATTGCACCGACTACTGACAAATCCGGGATTTTCGGCCGGTTCCCCATCGATTCCACATGGTTATCCACAATTAAAGGAAGAAATTCCCTGCTCAAGATGAGGGTTTCTCAACATTTGTGGATTCAGAAAAGAAAACCTCAAGAAGAAAAGTCCACATGCGCTGTGCAAAGACTGTTATTTTCTTGTGGGCAGCTTGTTGATCAGTGTGCGCTGATTTTTTTATTCACAGGCTCGAACAGCTATCCACAGTTTCTCAACATAACAACTAACAAGACCCAAAATCGGGTTGAATAGGGGGAACGCGAAGTTTTCCACTAATTCACATAAGTGATTACTACTACTAGATAGATAAATATCTTTGATTAATAAAAGTAACCAGTGTGGATGACGCGCTTCCTACCCTTTAATTGCTAATCCGAGTCTAAAGTTGAGGTCGACATTCTTGGGTGCTTTGGCTTGTTAGAACGGGTATGATCGAATTGCTAGCTATTATTTGCTAGCAACACTGATCCGAGGGAGCACTGATGAAGATTCGCATCCAGAGCGAAGCGATGGCTGAGGCCGTAGCTTGGGCAGCTCGTAGCCTGCCAAGCAGGCCGTCGGTGCCGATCCTGGCCGGTTTGCTGATTAAAGCCGACGCGGACGGCGTCGAAATGAGCTGCTTCGACTACGAGACCAGCGCCAAAGTTTCTCTGCCCGCCGAAGTCATTGACGAGGGCACAGTCCTGGTTAGCGGCAAGTTGCTGGCGGACATCACGCACAGCCTGCCGAAGAAGCCAGTGGAAATCACCAGCGACGAGTCGACCGTGCAACTGGTTTGCGGCTCGGCTAGGTTCACGCTGCAGATGCTCCCGGTCGATGATTACCCGCAGCTGCCGGAGATGCCCACGGTCAGCGGCAGCGTCGAGTCGAACAAGTTCTCCTCGGCGATCAACCAGGTAGCCGTCGCGGCAGGACGCGACGAGCTGCTGCCCGTCTTTACCGGCGTGCGCGTCGAGATCGAGGACGACAAGCTGTCCATGCTGGCTACCGACCGCTACCGCATGGCGCTGAAAGAAATGACTTGGAATCCCTCGTCCACCGAAATCGAGGGCTCCGCTCTGGTTCCGGCCAGGGTATTGGCCGAGGTTTCTCGCTCTCTTACCGGTGGCGAAGAGGTTAGCCTCGCCATCAACAACGAGGGTGTCGGCGACGGAATCATCGGCCTGACCGGCGAGAACTCCGGCAGCAAGCGCGAGTTGACGACGCGCCTGCTCGGCGGCGAGTTCCCGAAGGTCAGGCACCTGATGGACATCACCCCCAAGGTCACCGTTAAGACCAAGACTGCCGACCTGATCGCAGCCGTTAAGCGCGTCTCGCTAGTTGCAGAGCGAAACACCCCGCTGCGGATGCTGATCGCCGACGATCAGATCGCGCTAGAGGCCGCCACCGGCGACCAGGCGCGCGGTTCGGAGGCCGTCGAGGCCGTCGTCGAGAACATGATCGGTGGCGAGCTCAGCCTGAGCGCGGCCGGCTTCAACCCGCACTACCTGCAGGACGCCCTTTCGGTGCTGACTACGCCATACGTCTACTTTGCCTTCACTGCAGCCGGCAAGCCGTGCCTGGTTCAGGGCCTGGAGGATCTGGATGGCGAGCCGGAACCCGATTACAAGCACGTAATCATGCTGATGAGGCTGCCCAACTAGTTAATCGTCGATCGCGGGACGCCTGCTGATGAATTGTTCGCGGGCGTAACGCGCCACCGCTAGGGTGTTGTATGCGTCGGTCACTAGGCCGATGCCGCCACCCAAAACCGGCACTCGCTTGCCCGCCATGCTCGCCATCTGCTTTCCGCCCGACTGGCTGAGCAGCGCGCTAGCTACTCGACCGGAGATCGATTGCGAGAGGTCGTCGTCGAAGACTGGCGCGGTGGCCACCACCAGTGGGCTACCGGGTAGCTGCCCCGAGCCGACCAACTCGTTGACTATTTTTTCGCCGAGCAACGTCATCATAACGGCCTGCTGAACCTGGCCGGAATCGATGTCGTAGCCGCGCAGATGAGCGATCGCGCCAACCATCCTGCCCTGAATCAGCGAGATGGCGACCATGCCGGCAGGCATCCCCACCACCGTGGCAATCGCCCCGCCTACGCTGGTCGCGAAGCCCTGCGTTCCAGCCAGCGAGACGTGCAGATTAACGAGCCGATCGATGGCTTTTTCGACGTCCCCGCGCTTGCTGCGCAGGTGTCGTCCAGCCGCCACTTTCGCGCTGGGCAGAACTTTGTTTCCGTTGATGGCCTGGTCGATTAGCCAATTGAATACCTTGCCGACTGAGTTGGGCGCTGCGCTTGGCAGTGCCGCGATGATGGACTTTCCGATATCGCTTGCCGCCATATGAGCCTCCTCAAGTGAACCAGCTGGCCGATGGCCTAGCTTCAAGGATAACTCGCTCACAAATGGGCAGGTATTCATTACGGCGAGCGAATCTTCTAGAATTACCGAGACGATAGGAGACCCCGATGAGCGCAAAAACCGCAAAGCTAGAAATCGACGGCACCACCTATGAGCTTCCGATCATGATCGGAACCGAGGGCGAGAAGACCATCGACATCAGCCAGCTGCGCGCAAAAACCGGTTACATCACGCTCGATGATGGTTACGCCAACACCGGATCTTGTAAATCTAAGATCACCTTTATCGACGGTGAACAGGGCATTCTGCGCTACCGTGGCTTTCCGATCGAGGTGTTGGCCGAGCGGGCGAGCTTCGTCGAGACGGCCTGGCTGCTCATCTTCGGTGAGCTGCCCACCTCCGCAGAGCGCGAGCACTTCCGCTCTCTGCTCACGAAGTATTCCGCGCTGCCAACCGCGATGCTCAAGCACTTCGACGCCTTCCCAGCCAACTCGAACCCGATGGCCATCATGTCGGCGATGATCAACTCGCTGTCGATGCACGAGCGCCCGCTGATCGTCCACGGCGACAAGGAAGCGCTGATCGACTACGCTGCTCGACTGATCTCAAAGGTGCGCACCATCGCGGCGGCGTCTTACAAGTCATCGCGAGGCGAACCGATCATTCAGCCTCGCGACTCACTGAAGTACGTCGACAACTTCCTGCACATGATGTTCTCGAAGACCTACGACCTCTACGAGCCGCTGCCCGAGGTGAGCCAAGCCATCAACCAATTCCTGGTCTTGCACGCCGACCACGAGCAGAACTGTTCGACGTCGACCGTGCGCATGGTGGCCTCCGGACAGGCGAACATGTACGCGGCGTGCTCTGCGGGCGTCGTCGCGCTGTGGGGCCAGCGGCACGGTGGAGCAAACGTCGCCGTGGTGCAGATGCTGCAGCGAATGATGCGCGAAAAGATCACGCCCAAGCAATTCCTTGAAGAGGTCAAGACGCGCCAGCATGGCAACCGGCTGATGGGCTTCGGCCACCGCGTCTACAAGAACATGGATCCGCGAGCAGTCATTTTGAAGAGGGCTGCCGGCAAGCTGCTGAACACGATGGAGAGCAGCGATCCACTTCTGGAACTGGCGGAGGAGCTTGCCAGCGAGGCGATGCACGACGATTACTTCATCGAGCGCAAGCTGTACCCGAACGTCGACTTCTATTCGGGCATCATCCTTCGCGCGGTCGGGATTCCGCTGAACATGTTCACTGTGATGTTCGCGATCGGCCGCATGCCCGGCTGGATCGCCAACTGGAAGGAAATCAACGACAACACCTCCCAACGCATCTACCGCCCGCGCCAGCTCTACGTCGGCAAGACCGACTCGCATTGGGTGCAGAGGAACAAGCGCGGCTAGCGGTTACGCATTGCTTGTGGCCGCGGTTGCGGACGAAATCTCGTCTGGCCTCGTCCTCGGGTTAACCTAGATCTCATGCTTGGATACCTTGGCCCCGAGGGCACTTTCACTCATCAGGCGTTGCTGCAGTTGGCGGACGGCGGGCAGGCGCAGGCGTTTTTGAGCGTCGGCCTGGCTCTGGAGGCGGTACGCGCTGGTGACGTCGAGGCGGCCCTGGTTCCGATTGAGAACTCCGTCGAGGGTGGGGTGAGCGCGACCCTGGACAACATCGGCGACCCGGTTCAGCCGCTGCAGATCATCGGCGAGACCGTGCTGAATATCCGCTTCAACCTGTGTGCCAGGCCCGGTGTTGAGGACGTGCGCACGATTGCCAGCCACCCGCACGCGCTGGCTCAGGTGCGCGGCTGGCTGGACGCGAATTACCCCGACGCCGAGATCATGCGCGTCGGTTCCACGGCCCAGGGTGCTCAATACGTGGCCGAGGGCAAGGCGGACGCTACCGTCTGTTCGGCGATCGCGGGCGAGCTGAACGGGTTGACCGCGCTGGTCACGGATGTGGCTGATAATCCTTACGCCACTACGCGTTTCGTGCTGGTTGCCAGGCCGCAGAAATCGCCCGAGCGCAGCGGCCGAGACAAGACCACCCTGGTTGCCTACATGCGCAAGGACGAACCGGGTGCGCTGCTGAACATTCTGCAGCAGTTCGCGGTGCGCGGGGTCAACCTGTGTCGGATCGAGTCGCGTCCCACCAAGACCTCGCTGGGCAGCTACTGCTTCAGCATCGACGCCGAGGGACACATCGCCGATATGCGCCTTGCCGATACCCTGATCGGGCTCAACCGCATCTGCCAGGACGTCATCTTCCTGGGCAGCTATCCGCGCGCGGACGCCGTCGAACCGATAGTGCAGGTCGGTGGAAACGACGAGGACTATTACGAAGCGATGGCGTGGGTGCGCTCGATCGGCGGACGTATCTAGTAGTCAGGGCTAGTCGCGCAGCATCTCGACCAACACTGCCTTGATGGAGTGCATACGGTTTTCGGCCTGATCGAAGATCTCCGGGTGTGCCTCGAAGACCTCGTGGGTGATTTCCAGGCCGCCGGTGATTCCGGTCAGCTCGGTGATTTTCCTCCCGATGGCGGTTTTATCGTCGTGGTAGGCCGGTAGGCAGTGCAGCACCTTGGTGTTCTTTCCCGCTCTAGCCATCAGCTTCGCGTTGATCTGGTAGGGCAGCAGTTCGTCGACGCGCTGGGACCAGATCTCGTCGGGCTCGCCCATCGAGACCCAGACGTCGGTGTAAAGAAAGTCCGCTCTCTCGACCGCTGCGGTGTCTTCGGTGATGGTAAGCCACGCGCCGGTTTTTGCGGCGATCTGGGCGGCGATTTCGCGCACCTCATCGCTGTTCTGCAGGGTTTTCGGCGCGATCATGCGCACGTCCATGCCCATCATTGCGCCGCTGATCAGTAGCGAGTTGGCGACGTTGTTGCGGGCATCCCCGAGATAGGCGAAAGAAACTTCGGTCAGATCCTTGCCGCTGTGTTCGCGCATGGTCAGCTGGTCGGCGAGCATCTGGGTGGGGTGCCACTCGTCTGTTAGCCCGTTGAAGACCGGCACGCCCGCGTATTCGGCCAGAACCTCGACGCGCTCCTGGCCGTAGCCGCGGTACTCGATGCCGTCGTACATGCGGCCCAGCACTCGCGCGGTGTCGGCGATGGATTCCTTGTGGCCGATCTGCGAGCCGGACGAATCGAGATAGGTGCAGTGGCCGCCCTGATCGTGGATGGCAACCTCGAAGGAGCAGCGGGTGCGCGTCGATGTCTTCTCGAAGATGAGCGCGATGTTCTTGCCAGCTAGCAGCTGCTTCTCGCGGCCGTTCCTCTTGTCGGCTTTCAGCTCGGCCGCACGATTGAGCAGATGAGCCCACTCCTCGACGGAAAAATCGGTCTCCTTCAAAAAACTACGGCCCCGCAAATCCATGTTGCGCCTTTCTGATTGCAAGCGGTGAGTGTCTGGAATTGTCAGATCCTGGGTCTAACCTTATAGATATGAGTTTATTTCTAGTTGGTGGCAGACCATTTCCGCACACAAAAGCACTCGATGAGGTTTACGAAACGTATTGCGCCCAGGCCAAAGATTACCTGCGTGGCGAGGGCAAGGTTGTGCTGTTTTTGCTCGGCGATCCAGCTAACTTAGACGACCGTAACGTTAAGGAGCAGCCCGAATACGTCTCCCTGCTAACCAGCCACTGGCCCGAGGCTCAGCTGGAGACGGTGTGGCTGAAGGGTGATCCGACCGAGGTGGAGTTCCCGGACGAGGAATCCATCTGCGGCATCATCGTCGGCCCGAGCATGCCCGGCACGGTGAACAAGTATGTGACCGTTCACAAGCAGAAATTCAATAGATTGGTCAGCGCCGGGGTGCCGTATCTGGGTTTTTCGGCGGGTTCTGCCGTCGTCGCCAAGAACGCCATCGTGGGTGGCTGGAAGAGCAATGGACACCAGATCACCACTCCCGAGGCGGCGTACGGCTTCGAGGAAATCGAGATCGAGGACGGTCTTGGCCTGATCGGGCCGAGCGTCGAAACGCACACCGACGCGCGCTCTTGCATGGGCAGAGCCATCGAGGCGATGCTCGTGGGTAAAATGGCTAGCGTCGTCGCCATCGACGAGGCAACCTGCCTGATCGTGACGCCGAACGGGCGCACCCAGATCGCTGGAGCCGGCAGGGTTGCCTGGCTGTCGAGGGCGGGCGAACACGTAGATATTCGGTTCGAGTCGGCTTAAAGGGTTAAAAATGCACATATTGGTTGTAGACGACGACCAGGCGGTACGCGATTCTCTGGCCAGGTCGCTGCAATACAACGGCTACGAGGTCAGCACGGCCATCGACGGGCTGGATGCCCTAGCCAAGCTGGCTTCCGAGAACGCCGACGCGGTTGTCATGGACGTCATGATGCCCAGGCTTGACGGCCTAGACACCACCAGGATGCTGCGGGACAACGGCAACGACGTGCCGATTCTGATTCTGACCGCCCGAGACGCCGTGGGCGACCGCGTCGATGGCCTGGACGCCGGTGCCGACGACTACATGGTTAAACCGTTCAGCCTAGATGAGCTGCTGGCCAGAATTCGGGCGCTGACCCGTCGAGTAAAATCCGAGCACGAAGAGCCCAGCGAGATCCTGCGGTTCGGCGATCTCGAGCTGGATACCGCCACTCGTGGCGTCAGCAGGGGTGGGCGCCGAATCAGCCTGACCCGCACGGAATTCGCGCTGCTTCAGGTCTTCATGGAACACCCCAATCACGTCTTGGAGCGTGGCTGGCTGCTGAACGAGGTCTGGGGTTTCGACTTCCCCACCACCGCCAACTCGCTGGAGGTTTATATCGGCTACCTGCGTCGCAAGACCGAGCAGGAGGGCGAGCCGAGGCTGATTCATACCGTGCGCGGCGTCGGCTACGTGATGCGTGAAACCGCGCCGTGATCGGTAACAGGCTAAGGGGTTTGCGCGCTCAGTTGAGCTCGCACGCCAGGACGCTGCCGGGGCGGATCACCATGATCATCGCCCTGTCGATCGCTGGTGGGCTGATTCTGGTGGGAGCTACTAGCTTCTTCACTGCTAGGGCTTCCATTTACTATCAGCTAGATCAGGAGTTGTCCGACGCTGCGATCGACGCCTCGATTTACATTCAGTCCGACTTGGATGGTCTAGCAGGAATCAGCTCAACAGCGCTCGACACCGCTAACATGAGCATGGTTTTGCTGCGCTCCGACGGCAGCCTTCGCGGAATCACCGGGGTCACCGTGCCGGTAAAGACTGGCGTCAACGAATTGGCCGTGGCGCGCACCCAGATCGGCGTTTCCGCGCGCACAGTGCTCGGCGTGGACGGTCAGAAGTACCGACAGGTCGCGGTGCCGATGGTCACCTCGGACGAAAAGTGGGCCATCGTCATCGCGCGTCCGCTCTCGCACGCTAACGCGGTCGTAACCGACCTGAGCCTAAACATTTTCGTGGTCTCGACTCTGGTGATCTTCGGCGCGATTTCTGTCGGCTACTTCGCCGCGCGTTCGCTGATGGCACCGCTGAACACCATGACCAAGGCCGTTTCGCGGGTCACCGAAACCGACGAGCTGGTGCCCATCGGCATCCACAGAGATGACGAGATCGGCATGCTCAGCCGAAATTTCGACACCATGATCCACTCGCTGTCCAGCTCTCGCGAGCGGCAGAAGCGCCTGATCGCCGACGCCGGTCACGAGCTGCGCACCCCGCTGACGTCCATGCGAACCAACATTGAGCTGCTGGTCGCCGACCAAAAATCCGGGATGCTGCCCGAGGGCGCCAGGGCGGACATCCTCAACGACGTCTCTGCACAGCTGGCGGAGTTCACCTCGCTGGTTGGCGACCTAGTTCAGCTCAGCCGCGACGACGTGGTTGCAGTCAGCCGCGAGCCGCTCAACTTCGCAGACGTGGTGGAGCAGGCCGTCACCAGGGCAAAGCGGCGCGGCCCGCAGATTACTTTCGACGTCAAGCTCGAGCCGCTTTTCATCGTCGGCGAGGCCGATACTCTCGGCAGGGCGGTCACTAACCTGCTGGACAACGCGGTGAAGTTCTCCCCGCCGCAGGGCCACATTTTTGTGCGTCTGCACGACGAAACGATGACCATCGAAGACGAGGGTCCCGGCATCGCCGAGGAAGATTTGGAAAACATCTTCGACCGCTTCTACCGCTCCGACAAGGCCAGAAACACCCCCGGCACCGGTCTCGGTCTTTCTATCGTGAAGCACACCATCGAGGCGCACGGCGGCAACGTCTGGGCCAGCAACTCGCAGGCCACCGGGGGAGCCAAGTTCACCGTCGTGCTGCCGGCAGCCGATGACTCCGAGCTCGATTGACGCTAGCACACGCCGCAGTTGGCGTCTCAACTAGACTTGAGGCGTGTACGTTGACCGCCTGGAGCTAATGGACTTTCGCAGCTACGAGTCTGCGCGTCTAGAGCTGACCCCGGGCGTCACCGTTTTCCAGGGTAAGAACGGCCAGGGCAAAACCAATCTGGTGGAGGCCGTGGAGTTCATCTCGACGCTGGCCAGCCACCGCGTCTCGCAGGATCTGCCGCTGCTGCGTTTCGGCACTAGCCAGGCCGTGATTCGCGCCCAAGTGGTCGCCGGTCTGGACGATCCGCGGCGTATCCTGCTCGAACTCGAAATCAACCAGGGCAAGCCAAATCGAGCCAAGCTCAACCGCGGCCAGCTACCCAAGGCTTCCGACATTCTCGGCATGCTTAGGGTGGTGCTGTTCAGCCCGGACGACCTGAACATCGTGAAGGGCGACCCGTCCGATCGGCGTCGATTTCTGGACGAGGTGGTGGTTTCGCGCTGGCCGAGGATGGCCGGGGTGAAGTCTGACTACGACCGGGTGCTTCGGCAGCGTAACGCCCTGCTCAAGCAGATCGCTGGCCGCTCCGGTGTCGGCGGCGACCTGGACGACGAATACACGCTAGCCATCTGGGACGAGCAGCTTTGCGGTTTCGGTGCTGAGCTGCTGGCCGCGCGGCTCGACTCGCTGACCGAAATGATGCCGTTCGCCGCCAACGCATACGAGCAGATCGCGCCGACAAACAACGTGATCTCGGCCAGCTACAAGGGCTCTTTCGACTTGCCCGAAGAGTCCAGCAACGCCAGCCTGCGCGAGGCGATGCGCGCCCAACTGCAAGCTCGCCGCGACGAAGAGATCGCCAGGGCAGTGACGCTGCTTGGCCCACACCGCGACGACGTCACGCTAGGCATTGGCCAGCTGCCTGCGAAGGGCTACGCGAGCCACGGCGAGGGCTGGTCGCTTGCGCTCAGCCTGCGCTTGGCCACCTTCCAGCTGCTGGTTAGTGACGGCATTAGCCCCGTGCTCATTCTCGACGACGTCTTCGCCGAGCTCGATCAGGAACGTCGCCAACGCCTGGCTGACGCCGTGCTGGACTCCGAGCAGGTGCTGGTGACGGCCGCGGTCGGAACGGACGTCCCCAAGAAACTCAACGGCAGATACTTCGACGTCACGCGCGGCCACGTCGAGCCAGCCGAATCCGGAGCCGGCGATGAGTGACGAAACCCCAGAGCAGAAGTCCCCGGAAACCCCCAGCTACGACCCGACCGGTATAGAGCTAGCGCTGAAAATTTCCCGAGAGGTCGCTGGGGTGCTGCCTCCGCCCAGGGGAATCGTCGAAAAGAAGCCGCGGCGGCGAAAGCAGACCGGCGTGCAGTATTCAGGCTCGGCCACTGACCCCCGCGACCCGCAACCGCTCGGCCAGGCGGTTGACAAGCTGGTTCAGCGCCAGGGTTGGCAGACCCAGCTCGGCGTCCGCACGATGTTAGAAAACTGGCCGCAGCTAGTCGGCTCGGCGATCGCCGACCACTGCAAACCCGTCGGCTTCGAGGCCGGCGTCCTGCAGGTACGAGCGGAATCGACCACCTGGGCCACCGCGCTTCGCACCCTGGCTCCCAACGTAGTTGCGGCGCTCAACCAGCAGCTAGGCGACGGTTCCGTGCTGCGCATCGACATAAAAGGCCCTGCGGCGCCGAGCTGGCGGCACGGCCCTAGAACCGTGCGCGACGGCCGCGGCCCGCGCGACACCTACGGCTAATTCGTGCAACCACCGGCGTAAAATGGGTGAAACTGCCAGCGCCCTAAGCGCATTTCCGGCTCTGCGTTTATGCTAGAGACATGACCGCAAAGTTGATTCTGCTTCGCCACGGCGAAAGCAAATGGAACAAGAAAAACCTGTTCACCGGCTGGGTTGACGTTGACCTTAACGAAAAGGGCGTCGGCGAGGCCACTCGTGGTGGCGAACTGCTCGCCGAGCAGAACTTGCTGCCAGACGTTGTACACACTTCCGTGCTGCGCCGCGCGATCCACACCGCCTACCTGGCGCTGGACGCCTGCGACCGCCACTGGATTCCGGTTAAGCGCAGCTGGCGCCTGAACGAGCGTCATTATGGCAAGCTGCAGGGCCTGGACAAGGCCGCGATTCGCGATCAGTTCGGCGAGGATCAGTTTATGGCTTGGCGTCGTAGCTTCGACCAGCCGCCGCCCCCAATCGACAAGGACAGCGAATGGAGCCAGTTCGACGACCCGCGCTACGCGATGCTGCCCACCGAGGTTCGTCCGCTAACCGAGTGCCTGAAGGACGTTGTTAAGCGCATGCTGCCGTACTGGTACGACGAGATCGTGCCCGATCTTCGCGCCGGCAAGACCGTCCTGGTCGCCGCCCACGGCAACTCGCTGCGCGCGCTGGTCAAGTACCTCGACGGCATCAGCGACGACGAGATCAGCAAGCTGAACATTCCGACCGGCATCCCGCTCTACTACGAACTCGATGACGATCTGAAGCCCGTCACCAAGGGTGGCCGCTACCTCGACCCCGAGGCCGCTGAGGCCGGCGTCAAGGCCGTAGCTAGCCAGGGCAAGTAAGCCAACAAAAATATCCCGCGCTATGAACTGCTCCCCATTAGTTGGACTGAGAAAATCAGTTATCTACTAGTGGGG
>CAUPIJ010000007.1:0-69760 GCA_963511305.1 uncultured Propionimicrobium sp. | reverse complement strand
ACTATGTGAGGCACCAAAAAACTTTCGCGCTCAAATTGACATGAGGCACCACGCCGAGCCCCTAAACAGCGATTGGCCGCCACCAGAAAGGTGACGGCCAAACTGCCTTAGATTCGCTGTTTACTCAGCCGATTCGCCGGACTCGATCGGGGTCGACGCCGAGTTGGTGGCAACCTTGATCTTGCGCGGCTTGGCCTCTTCGGCAACCGGGATCGAGATGGTCAGCACGCCATCGGTGTAATCCGCCGAGATGCCGGACAGATCGAGGCCGGTGCCTAGCGTCAGCTGACGGGCATAGCTGCCATAACTGCGCTCGCGACTCATCCACTGATTCTTCTCATCATTGGTGGTCATCTCGAGTTGCTTGCGCTCGGCACGAACGGTCAGCGTGCGATCGTCAACGTCGATATCAATCGACTCGGGAGCCACGCCCGGCAGATCCATCTTGACGATGAACTGATCGCCATCACGCAGCAGATCCATCGGCATGACGCGATCGGTGGTGGTGCGGCTCATCTGGTTGAACCAGCGATCCATCTCGCGGAATGGGTTGTAAACGGTAGTGCTCATTTTTCCTCCTGAAATACTCCTGGGCTCATCGCCCTTACGCCAGGTATAACCAGCTTTCAGGAGAAGTTATTCCAAAGTTGAGCCAGATTGACTCAACTTTTTTTTAAAAGCTCTGTTAACGCTTACCTTTGGGGGCAACTACCTTGCACGCCGCCCAGTCTTTGCTGACCTCGACGCTCTTGGTTAGTGCTACCCCAGCGGTACCTGCGGCCTCCATCAGGTCGGCCTGATCGATGAAGCCTTCCCTACCGATCTTGGGAGTCAGCAGCCAGATGTAGCCGTCGTCGCCGAGATCACGGAGGGCATCCACCAAGCTGTCGGTGGCATCGGTGTCGTCGCGCAACCATAGAACCACGGCATCGACCGCCTCGTAGGCATCTTCGATGAGGTCATCGTCGATGGCGTCCATAATGTCATCACGCAGATCCTCATCAACGTCCTCGTCCCAGCCGAGTTCCTGTACGACCATCCCCGGCTTCAAACCGAGAAGGTCCGCCACCGAATCGGTGGTTTTATTATTTTCCAGGGCAGTCCTGCCCTGATCAGCTTGTCCTTGACGGACGGTAGGCACCTTTCCTCCACTCTCAGTGTTCATAACAATCTAAAGAATGCCAGAATTAGCCGCTCGACGCACGCGCGGCAAGCTGAGAAGGACAAAAAGCTCGGGCCCCGGCAGCAGCCAGGGCCCGAGCTTCGTCGAAATTAGTCGAAATCCTCAACCGCAACAGCGCTGGGATCGTTGATCTGGTAGCGCTCTGCGGCGTCAATGGCCCACTGCATTGGCACCTCGCCGCGACGGGCGAGAGCATTCAGCGTGCGCACCACGATCGACTGCGCGTCGATGTGCAGCTTCCGGCGAGCCGCAGGACGGGTGTCCGAGAAGCCGAAGCCGTCGGCGCCCAGCGTGTAGTAATCGCCGGGGATCCACTCGCGGATCTGGTCCTGAACCGCGCGCATGAAGTCGCTGACCGCGATGAACGGGCCAGGACGCCCCTCGAGCTTCTGGGTGACGTAGGCGGTCTGCGGAACCTCCTGCGGGTTCAGCCAGTTGTGCTCGTCAGCGCGCTGACCATCGCGACGCAGCTCGTTCCAGCTGGTCACCGACCAGACGTCGGCCACCACGCCCCAGTCATTCTTCAGGATCTCCTGGGCTTCGAGAGCCCACGGCACGCCGACGCCCGAAGCCAGTATCTGGGCGCGCCTGGCGTCGGGGTTGACGCCTTCCATGCTGCCCTCGCTGATCAGGTGAATGCCCTTCAGGATGCCCTCGACGTCCACGTTCTCCGGGGCCGGCGGCTGCACCATCGGCTCGTTGTACATGGTGATGTAGTAGGAGATGTCCTCCGGGTCATCGCCGTACATCCTGCGCAGGCCGTCCTGGACGATGTAGCTGATCTCGTAGCCGTAGGCCGGATCGTAGCTGACCAGCCCCTCATTGGTTAGCGTCAGCAGGTGCGAATGGCCGTCCATGTGCTGCAGACCCTCGCCGGTCAGCGTGGTCTTGCCCGCGGTGGCCCCGATGTAGAAGCCCCGAGCCAGCTGGTCGGCGGCGGCCCACATCATGTCTCCGGTGCGCTGATAGCCGAACATCGAGTAGAAGATGTAGATCGGGATCATCGGCTCGCCGTGCGTGGCGTAGCTGGTGCCTGCCGCGGTGAAGGCGGCGGTGGCGCCGGCCTCGTTAATGCCAACGTGGAAGATCTGGCCGTTGGTGGCCTCGCGGTAGCTGAGCATCAGGTCGTGATCGACCGGCGTGTACTGCTGACCGTTGGGGTTGTAGATCTTGATGGTCGGGAAGAACGAGTCCATGCCGAAGGTCCGAGCCTCGTCGGGAATGATAGGCACGATATAAGGCGCAATGTTCTTGTCTCGCAACAGATCCTTGACGAGGCGCACGAAGGCCATCGTCGAGGCGACCTCCTGCTTGCCGGAGCCCTTTCGCGAGTGCGCATAGAGCTTATCCTCGGGCAGCTTGATCTTGCGCCCGTGATTTTCGCGACGCTCCGGGAAGAAGCCGCCCAGCTCGCGCCTGCGCTCAAACAGGTACTTCATGGCCGGGTGATCGCTGTCCGGCTTGTAGTACGGCGGCAGGTACGGGTTTTCTTCAAGCACCTCGTCGCTGATCGGGATCTTGCAGCGATCGCGCAATCCCTTCAGGTCGTCGGCGGCCAGTTTCTTCATCTGGTGGGTGGCGTTGCGGCCGGCGAAGTGCGTGCCTAGGAAGTAGCCCTTAATGGTGTGAGCCAGAATCACGGTGGGCGCGCCTACGAACTCCATCGCGGACTTGTAAGCGTTGAAGATTTTGACGTAGTCGTGACCGCCGCGGCGCAGCGCCCAGATCTCGTCGTCGGTCCAGTCTTCGACCATCTTTAGGGTACGTGGATCGCGGCCGAAGAAGTGTTCGCGGACGTAGGCACCGTCGTTAGCCTTGAAGGTCTGGTAGTCGCCGTCCCTGGTCTCGTTCATCACCTTGACTAGGGCGCCCTCGGTGTCGTTGGCGAGCAGCTTGTCCCAGCCCGAGCCCCAAATCAGCTTGATGACGTTCCAGCCAGCGCCGCGGAAGAACGCCTCGAGTTCCTGAATGATCTTGCCGTTGCCGCGAACCGGGCCGTCTAGGCGCTGCAGATTGCAGTTGACGACGAAGGTCAGGTTGTCGAGGTTCTGATGGGCAGCCATCTGGATCGCGCCGCGCGCCTCGGGCTCGTCCATCTCGCCGTCACCCAGGAACGCCCAGACGTGCTGATCGCTGGTGTCCTTAATGCCTCGGTTTTCAAGGTACTTGTTGAAGGCCGCCTGGTAGATGGCGTTGATCGGGCCGATGCCCATAGAGACCGTCGGGAACTCCCAGAAATCGCGCATCTGGTGCGGGTGCGGATAGCTCGGCAGGCCCCTGCCCTTGCGCGGGCGGGAGTGCTCCTGGCGGAAACCGTCGAGGTCGCGTTCGGTGAGGCGGCCTTCCAGGTACGCGCGGGCGTACTGGCCTGGGGACGAGTGACCCTGGAAGTAGACCTGGTCGCCGCCACCGGGGTGGTCCTTGCCGCGCCAGAAGTGCTGGAGGCCGACCTCGTAGAGGGTGGTCTGAGCTGCGTAGCTAGAGATGTGGCCACCGACGCCGACGCCAGGACGCTGCTGGCGATGCACCAGAACAGCAGCGTTCCAGCGCAGCCAGTGCCTGATATCGCTCTCGTGCTTCACGTCGCCGGGGTATGGCACCTCGTTCTCGACGGGAATGGTGTTTACAAAGTCTGTAGAAACCAGCGAAGGCACGTTGATCTGGCTCTGCCTAGCGTGCTCGTTTAGTTTCAGAATGATATATCTTGCCCGATTTACGCCCTGGGTCTCGATCAAACCATCGAGAGATTCGGTCCACTCCGCCGTCTCTTCGGGGTTTGTGTCGGGCAGGTTAGTGGGCTGTCCATTTAATAGTGGGCCGGGTTTTTGGCGAGGTATCACGCTAGCGTCCTTTCAACTTCATAGCCGTCGCTTCGACGCGGCAGCCAGCCAGGCGACTATTTTCACATCTCCATCTTTGCGCACCGCTCCAAGTATTGTCAGCACGAGGGCTAAAAAGTTATCGATCGCTCGAAATAGCTTGCTGAAACCCGGAAGTGGAATCGGTGGCGAATCGCATCAGCCGCTGCCGCGTTCAGGCTCCCCAAAAATCTAACGCACCACACCTGTGGGTGCCCTAGTGGCGCTAAACTGAGTCCTTGAGTTTCAAAGAAGGAGACCATGGCCTTTGTGAATTTGCCCGACGATATCCGCCAGGGCTTGGTGAAACAACTGCAGTCTATGTCTGGGGACATGACTACGGCGGTTGTTTCCGAAATCACTAAGCGCCACGGCTGGTTCAATCAGCTGGGCGCCGACGAGCGCTCCTGGGTTCGAGTCGTCGCTACCAATGGCATCGCGAACTTCATCAACTGGTTTTCAGATCGGGCAGACGTAAACCCGGTAGACCTGTTCAACGCGGCACCTAGGGCCCTGACGCGCGAAATTTCACTAAACCAGACGGTCGACTTGATTAGGACGACTATCGAGGTCGTCGAGGCTCAGATCAACGATCGAATGTCTAAGCAAGACCGTGAGACTTTGGGTATGGCCATCCTCTACTACTCGCGCGAGGTGGCCTTCGCCTCAGCCCAGGTCTATGCCCGCGCGGCCGAGCGCCGCGGAAAATGGGATGAACGAATCGAGGCTCTGGTGGTCGACGCGATCGTCCGTGGCGACTCCGTAGACACGCTGCTGTCTAGGGCTTCGGCGCTAGGCTGGGCGGGCGGCCAGGTTTCGGTCGCCGTCGGCCCGGCCCTCGAAGAGCCTGATCTGGACGGCATTCGCGCCGCGGCTCGAAAGAATGGCCAAGAGATTCTCGCGGCCATCCACGGCGATCGGCTAATCGTGGTGCTGTCCGACGACGAGGACAAGGAATCGTTGGCTGAGCGGAGTATCCGCGAGCTGTCCGAGTGGTTCGGGCCCGGCTCCATCACGCTGGGACCCAGGGTGGATGGCATCGAAAAAGCCGCCGAATCTGCCCGAGATGCACTTTCTGGTTCTAACGCGTCCGTCGCCTGGAGCGAGGGCCCGCGGGTCGTCCGGTCGGCCAGCTTACTTCCCGAGCGGCTGCTGACTGGTGATATGCACGCGCGCAGACAGCTCGAACGAGAAATCTATCGCCCGCTCGCCGAGGCGGGTGGTGACTTGCTGGCCACCTGCGCCACGTTCCTGGAGAACTACGGCTCGGTGGAGGCCAGCGCGAGGCTGCTTTTCGTGCACGCAAACACCGTCAGATACCGCCTGAAGCGAATCTGCGAGATCACCGGCTGCAACCCGAGTTCTGCCAGGGACGCTTACGTCCTCAGACTGGCCATTGCCGTCGGCAGATTAGCGAAAAATAACAAATAACACCCCACATCAGGCTTATCTTTTGTGAGAACCCCACAAGGTTAGCTGAGAGAATTAGTGTCATTATTTAGTTACTTTTAAGTAAACAATAAGGAAAACTAATAGACGTGCTTGCAATAGTTGCTCCGGGCCAAGGGGCCCAAAAATCAGGTTTCCTAGCTGATTGGCTAGCCCTCGACGGCTTCGCCAACGGTCTGGCTGAGCTTTCCGAGGCCGCCCAGATCGATCTGATTCACTACGGCACCGAGGCCGACGAGGAAACCATCAAAGACACTTCTATCGCCCAGCCACTGCTGGTCGCCGCAGCCCTGCTGGTCGCCAGCGAGCTGGGCGTGACCCCAGACATCACCGCCGGCCACAGCGTCGGAGAGATCGCCGCGGCTGGTATCGCTGGCGCGTTGAGCAGGGCCGACGCAATCAGGTTCGTAGCAGAGCGCGGGCGCGCGATGGCCGAAGCCGCGGCGGCCACACCTTCCGGCATGTCGGCCGTGCTGGCCGGCAAGGAGGACGAGGTACTTGCCCGGATCAAGGAGCTCGGACTGACCCCGGCCAACCACAACGGCAAAGGCCAGATCGTCGCCGCCGGGTCGTTAGACGCCCTCAAAGAATTGCAGGAGAACCCGCCCGCCCGCACCAGGGTCGTGCCGCTGAAGGTGGCGGGCGCATTCCATACAGATTTCATGGCCAGCGCGGTCTCCAGGCTGGCGAGCGTCGCGAAAACCATCACTCCGGCCAAGCCCTCGGTGCTGCTGCTCAGCAACCGCGATGGTGCGGTCGTGACCGACGGCCAGGACTACCTGGATCGACTGGTCGGCCAGGTGACCACGCCGGTGCGCTGGGATCTTTGCATGGCCAAGATGAGCGAGCTGGGCGTCACCGGCCTTCTGGAGCTGACCCCGGCGAAAACCCTGACGGGCATCGCGAAACGCAATATGAAGGTCGAGCGCTTCGACCTAAACACCCCTGACCAGTTGGCTGAGGCTCGCGAGTTTTGCGCAGAGCACAAGAGCAATTGATAGGAAGAAAATGGCTTTGAAGGTTTCTCAACCCGTCGATTATTCGCGCATGCTCAGCGTGGCTGGCTACCGAGGCAGCCGCGTCGTCGACAACGCCGAAATGTGCACGATAATCGACTCTTCAGACGAGTGGATCCAGCAGCGCACGGGCATCAGCGAGCGCCGCTGGGCGACAGACGAGGAGACCCCGCTGTACATGGCCACTCAGGCAGCCAACAAGGCGATCGAGCGAGCCGGTATCGACAAGTCTGAAATCGACGGCCTGATCGTGGCCACCGTCTCTAACTACAAGCAGTTCCCATCGCTGGCTACGCTGCTTTCCGCCGAGCTCGGCCTCGACGCCCCGGCAGCTTACGACATCTGTGCCGGCTGCGCGGGCTTCTGCTACATGATCTGCCAGGCCGACTCGATGGTTCGCGCTGGTACCTGCAAGAACGTGCTGATCGTCGGCGTCGAGACGCTATCTGCCATCACCAACTTTTCTGACAGGGGCACCGCGTTCCTGTTCGGCGACGGCGCCGGTGCGGCAGTAATCGGCCCCAGCGACGAACCAGCGATCAGCCCGACCCGGTGGGGTTCGGACGGCGACCAGGCCTGGGTCATTGACATCGAGGACTGGTCTAAAGCATGGGACGAGGGCGCCAGCAAGCCTAAGCTCGCGATGGAGGGCCGCCAGGTTTATAAGTGGGCCGTCACATTCATCGCCGAAGAGGCAGCAAAGATCCTCGACGAATCCGGGTTGACTCCCGAGGAGTTGGATGTCTTCATCCCCCATCAGGCGAACAACCGCATCACCGAAGCTATGCTGCGCAGGCTGAAGCTGCCCGAGTCTGTCGTCGTCAGCAGGGACATTAGGCAGATGGGTAACACCTCCGCGGCCTCAATTCCGCTAGCGATGGAGGCCCTGCTGGAATCTGGCGAGGCCAAGAGCGGCCAGTATGCGCTGCTGATTGGCTACGGCGCTGGCCTGGCTTACGCCGGTCAAGTAGTAAAACTGCCATAATTGAGTTAACTAATAACCATAAAAGGAGAAAAGAAATGGCTAACAAGGACGAGATCCTGGCGAAGCTTGCCGAGGTCGTTAACGAGGTCGCTGGTGTGGACACCGCAGAGGTGCAGATGGACAAGTCGTTCACTGCCGACCTGGATGTCGACTCGCTGACCATGGTTGAGATCATCTACGCGGCTGAGGAGCAGTTCGGCGTATCTATCCCTGACGAAGAGGCCAAGAACCTCAAGACCGTCGGCGACGCCGTTAACTTCATCGAGAACGCTCAGTCGTAAGCACTACGCGCGGGCGCTTACGAAACGTGGGCGCCAATGCGCCTGCCTAGTAAGCGCAGGCAGGCTCTCACTATTCTCCTAGGAGCTTGAATGACCATTGTCATAACGGGTTTTGGCGCCCTGACGCCCTTGGGTGACGATGCCGAGTCCACCTGGACTAACATGCTGGCCGGTAAATCCGGCGTGCATGCTCTCGACTACGACTGGGCCGAGGAGCTAAGCGTACGAATCGCCGGTGAGGTCACCACGGACCTCTCCCCTTGGATCAGCAGAGTCGAGGCACGCCGACTGGATCGCGGCAGCCAGCTAGCCATCGCGGCGGCGTCACAGGCCTGGGAAGACAGTGGTCTGGCCACTACTAATCCCTACGAGAAGGACCGCACCGGCGTCTGCATCGGCACCGGCATCGGCGGCCTGACCACCACTCTCGAGCAGTGGGACATCCTGCATAGCAAGGGGGTGCGCCGAGTCAGCCCGTTCACCGTGCCCGGCCTGATGGCTAACGCCCCGGCCGCGCACGTGGGGCTGATGATCGGCGCTCGCGCCGGAGTGCATACTCCCGTTTCGGCCTGCGCGTCCGGCAACGAGGCAATAAGTCAGGGCATCGACATGCTGCGCCTGAACCGCGCGGACATGGTTCTGGTTGGCGGAACCGAGGCTGTAATCCATCCGCTGCCTATCGTCTCGTTCTCCCAGATGCAGGCGCTGAGCAAGCGCAACGACTCCCCCGAGACGGCGTCCCGCCCGTGGGACGTCGATCGCGACGGCTTCGTGCTCGGCGAGGGCGCGACGGTCATGGTGCTGGAGCGTCTGGAATCTGCGCAGCAGCGCGGCGCGAAGATCTACGGCACGCTAGCGGGCAGCGGCATCAGCGCCGATTCACACGATCTGGTGCAGCCTGATCCCAGCGGCTACGGCCAGCAGCTGGCCATGGCCAGGGCACTCGCAGATGCTGGCCTGGAACCGGGCGAGATTAATCACGTGAACGCGCATGGCACCTCTACTCCGCAGGGTGACGTCACCGAGGCCAACTCGATTGCCCGAGCGCTGGGCGAAGCGGCCAAGAGGGTGCTCGTCACCAGTACGAAGTCGATGACCGGGCACCTGCTCGGCGCGGCGGGCTCGCTGGAAACGTTCGCCACCGTCATGGCGCTACACGACCGCGTGGTTCCGCCGACCATCAACATCGAAAACATCGAGCCGGATCTTCCGGTGCAGATCGTGGTCAACGAGCCGCAGAAGCTGCCAGACGGTAAACTTGCTGCGCTGAACAACTCGTTCGGTTTCGGTGGCCATAACGTGGCCATCGCTGTTACCAACGAACACGCGAACGCTTAACAGATATTTAGAGGGCTGGCACTTGCCAGCCCTCTTTTTTGTCGTCATTAAACTGCCGATAGCCAGCGAACCTCGCAGTCATCGGCGTATCGAAACGGCTCTAGCTCGTTGTCCCAGGGGGTGCCCAGAAGATCCTCGAGACCGTGCCGAAGCTCGCTTCCGTTAGCGGTATCCAGCAGCGCCTTGATCTGCTGCTCGCCAAGAGCCACGTCGCCGTTCTCCATCGTCGCCGAGTGAAACATGCCTAGCCGCGGGGTGAACATGTAGCGCTGCCCCTGGCCGTCGCACGGCTCCTCTATGACCTCGAACCGAATCTGCTTGCATCGACGCAGCGCGCTCGCCAGAGCAGCGCCGGTGCCCGGAGCAGATTTCCAGAAGATTTCTGCACGCAGCATCCTTGGTTCGGCGGGTTGCTGCTGCCAGTCAATGTCGATGCTTTCACCAAGGACTGCTGCCAGCGCCCATTCGATGTGCGGGCACAGCGCAGCCGACGCGGAATGAATATAAATCGCGCCACAAGTATTCATCGGCCTCTCCTAGTCAACTCGGGTGTCTTCCCCTACAACCAAGTTGCCCAAGGCCTAGTGCAATGTTAGTCGACAAACTAGTTATTTTCACTAGACCCACTGGTTTTGGAAGCATAGTTTTCGGTAGCCCGAAATTGTCAGTGCCGCCGGTTAGTATCTGGGTATGACTTCGCTTGGAACTTGGGCTTCAACCTTCAGCATTGATGACGTCCTTGAGGCTGGTGTGACCATCAGCCACGTCGTGGTGGACGGCGATGACGTCTACTGGCTCGAATCCATTCCAACAGAGGACGGCAGAACAACAATAAAGCGGCTACGCGAGGGCAAAATCACCGACCTGACGCCCTCGGCCGATGTGCGATCGCGCATTAATAGCTACGGCGGCGGGGCTTACGACGCTCGCGACGGGCAGGTGGCCTACGTCAGCGACTCTACCTTGTGGCTGCTTGCCGATAACGAGACCAAGCAGCTGACCGACGAGCCGATAAATCTCGGCGGGGTCAGACTGGCAGACGGGCAAGTTTTTGCGGTTCGCGAGGAAGAGTCCGAGCGCAATTCGATAGTCGCGATTAACATCGATACGAAGCTGATCACTGAGGTGGTCGCGGGTGCCAATTTTTACGCTAACCCGACGCCAGGGCCAGACCGCACTCTTGCCTGGACGCAGTGGCAGCAGCCCGCGATGCCCTGGGACTCAACTTGCCTTTACTTCACCCACCTGGGCGATTCCGGGCGACTGCCGAAGCTAATCGCTGGCGCTCCTGGGCGGGGAGTAGATGGCATCAGCGTCCAGCATCCGCGCTGGCAAGCCGACGGTTCTCTGGTTTATGTCAGCGATGAAACCGGCTTCTACAACCTGCACAAGCTGACGGCCAGCGAACAGATCGAGCCCCTGCATGACGAGGAATACGATTTCGATATCCCGCAGTGGATCGCGACCAACGCGGCGCACGCCCCTCTCGGAGAGGCTCAGCTGGTCAGTTATCGAAAGGAGGGCCTAGCCTGGCTCGGCCTTATCGAAGAAGGCAGCACGCGCGACCTTCTGCAGGTTGCTGAGGTGGATTCCATCGATTCCAACGGCGCGGTCGGTTATGCCCTGGTGCGCCGCAGCGACGCCGGAGCGGCCGTCATCAGGGTTGGCGCTGACGGCTCCCTGCAGACGGTATACGAGCTGGAGGTCGGCCACGACCCAGATGAGATCTCCGTTGCCGAGTCGCTCATTTTCGATGGACCGCGAGGCAAGGCACAGGCCTGGTTCTACGCGCACAAGAATCCCAGATACTCGAGCGCGGAGTTGCCCCCGGTGCTGGTTCTGGCGCACAGCGGGCCGACGCTCTTCCGCACTGATCAGTACGATCCGCAGGTGCAGTTCTGGACCTCGCGCGGCTTCGCGGTCTTGGACGTAAACTATTCGGGCTCTGCAGGCTTCGGCAGGGATTTCCGCAATCGGCTCCGGGAATCCTGGACCATCGCGGATCGGGACGACGTGATCGCCGCCGTAGAAACGGCCGCCGAGCGCGGCCTGGTCGACAAGTCGAAGGCGATCATCAGCGGCTCCTCGGCAGGCGGCCTGACAGTCTTCTCCGCGCTGGCCAGCTCAAACATCTTTGCCGGCGGCATCAGCCGCTACGGCGTGGCGGATCTGAGCGCCATGGTGGGCGGGCCGAAGTTCGAGGCCCGCTACCTGGACACCCTGGTCGGGCCCTGGCCGGCAACGAAGGATCGCTACGAGGAACGCTCCCCGATCAAAGCGGTCGGCAAGATTACCTCGCCGATGCTGATTTTGCAGGGCAGCGAGGACCCGATCGTGCCGCTTTCTCAGTCGCAGCAGATGACCGATGCGCTGGAGAAGGCGGGCGTCGATGTGGAACTGATCGTCTTCGAGAACGAGAGCCACGGCTTCCGAACCGCCGAAGCGAGGAAGGAATCGTTGGCCGCGCAGTATCGCTTCGCAGTTAAGACTCTTGGTCTTGACTAGGGTATTCGCGGGCACCGAAGATGGCGGAGCCCACGCGAACGCAGGTCGAGCCGTGCTCGATGGCCAGCTCGAAATCTCCCGACATGCCCATCGATAGCTCCCGCCAATCGTGCTGCGGTAGCTTATTTTTCAGCTCACCCTGAAGTTCTCGTAACGTCTCGAAGCAGGCAGCCACCTTCTCGAAGTCAGGGCCCGGAATCGCCACGGTCATCAGGCCTCGCGGCTTCAGCCTGGGATATTCCTCCAGGGCGAACGCGAAATCCAGTACCTCGGACGGGTCGAGCCCGTGCTTGGAAGCCTCACCCGAGGTGTTGACCTCGATGAAAACGTCGAGGTCTTTGTCCAACTCCTCCAGGCGCCGGTTCAGCATCCTGGCCACCTTGAGGCGCTCGAGCGCCTGAAACTCGTCGGCTATCTCAGCAGCCAATCTGCACTTGTTGGACTGCAGCGGGCCGATCAGCACCCACTTGACGTCGAGATCGCTCAGCTCCGCTCGCTTGGCGTCGATTTCCTGAACCCTATTCTCGCCGAACTGGTTGATACCCGCCCCGACTGCCTGCCGCAAGACCTCGCTGGGGTGAGTCTTGCTGACCGGCAGAAGCCGCACCTCGCTCGCGTCCCTGCCCGCCCGCTCGCAGGCAGCCCGAATCTTTGCGGTGACGCTTGACAAGTTCGTAGAAATATCTGCGCTCATGCCTCTACCCTAGCCACTGATGACCAATGGGCAGTTTCTGCCATGAGACAGTTAAGGCCAGAGACCGGGAAAGTCTAGGCCCGACTACGGCCATCGCGCGGCAAGCGAGATCACGCCCATAGCGGCGAACAGCGCGAAGATGGCGGCAAAACCAGCGAATTTCTCCGTGATCTCGTACCGTTCCTTGTCGCTGCCAAGCGAAACCGCTAGCTTCTCGTAGACGTCCAGCAGATCTGCGCTCGACTCAGCACTAAATTTCTTGCCGCCCGAGATGTTAGCAATGGTGGAGAGCTCGACGTGGTCTACGGGCACCCTGACCTTCTGCCCCTGGTCAACGACATATCCGCCCGGCGTGCCGAAGGCGATGGTGTAGACCGGCACCCCCTGATCCTTGGCAGCCTTAGCCGCGTCGGATGAACTGCGGCCGACGTTCGTATAGCCGTCGGAAAGCAGCACCACGGCCGCGGGCACCGGCTCATTCGGATCATCTGGATTCGGCGGCGCAAACCTCAAGGAATCCAGCGCCGAGTAGATGCCCTCGCCGATCGCGGTCGAAGCGGCCATCTCCGCGGCGTCGATGGACGCTTTCACCGTGCTCTTGTCGGTGGTGGGCACGCTCTGCAGCTCGATATCGCCCGCGAAAAGAACCAAGGAGACGTTGAAACCGTCAGGCAGCAGGTCGACGAACTCTTTAGCAGCAGCCTTCGCGGACTCGAATCGGTTTGGCTGGATATCCTCGCAGCGCATTGAAATCGACACGTCGATGGCGATTACCACGGTGGCTCGCTGCCTGGGCACATCCCGCATGCCCATCGGCTGCGCCCAGGCGATGATCAGCGTCATGATAGAAAGCAGCGACGCCAGCGCGGCTAGAACCTTCTTAACCCCAGACTGCTTAACCCTGGCGCCACCAAAGCTTGCTTTAGCCTTACCTGAGCCGACTAGGGCATAGATGAGGTATCCGAACCCTAAAGCGATAACCAGAAACAGCCACCACAGGCGTGCGGGATTGAGAAATTCCATCGCTACCACCTCGCAGCCATCGCGAAACAACCGACGAACGAGATCATGGCGAAGATCAGCGCGTACATCACCCAGCGAGCAGTGACTTCCTTGTTTACCTCTTCGTAGCTGATCGCGCTGTTCATCTTCTCGTAGGCCTGCTGCAGTCGCTCCGGGCTTTTTGCTCCGATAGACTCGCCGCCGGTCTGTGAAGCGATTTGGTTCAGCAATTCCGTATCCGGGGCCACGTTAAAGCGCTGACCATCAAGGTCGACGTAGCCGTTCATGGTTCCGTAGGCGATGGTGTAGATCGGGATTTCTTTTGTCTTGGCCTGCTCGATGGCTTCCTTCGTGGCCGTGGACATCTGCTCGCCTGGTTCGGCCCCGCCGTCGCCGCCGTCGGAGAGCAGGATGATCATGCCGGGCACCTTCTCGCCCTCATCGCCAGGGGCAGACTCGATAGTCGTGATGGCCTGCTTCAGCGATTCACCGATCTCGGTGCCCTCGGCAAAATCCATCAGCTCGATTGCCCTGCGAGCCGCTCCCCTGTCCTTGGATGCGGGGATCAGGGTGTTCGGCTTGCCCGATAACGAGACCACCGAGAGGTTGTATTTTGCGGGCAGCCCGTCGAGGAAGCTGGTGGCGGCCTTTTTTGAGGCCTCGAACCTATTAGGTGAGACGTCTTCAGCCTGCATGGAAAGCGAGGAATCGAGAACTAGCGCGATCGTGGCTCGCTCCCTGGGCACCTTCTCCTTGCCAGCCGGGCGCGCCCAGGCCAGTAGGATCGCCGCCAGGGCGAGGAGCGCGGCGATCACCACGAGATGGCGACGCCACTGCCGCTGCCTGGGCAGCACCGCACCGAGGATCGCGGTCTGGGTGTACCTGATGCCCCGGTTTCTGCGCAGCCCGAGCAAGATCACATAGAGGATGGCCAACAGCACGACGACCAGCAGCGACCACAGTCGGTTGGCGTTCAAAAAGTCCCAGAACAGCACCCTGGTGGTTTCTTCGCTCACTTGATCACCCCCTGCGGTGGCTGGTGGATGAAACCCGCCGTCCTTCGATAGGTCAGAACGAATCTAGCGATATCCGCCACCCAATCGCTGTCGGTTCGCAGCACCAGGTGGCCGACACCTGCCCTGCGCATCGCGGCTGCCGTTCTGAGGCGCTTGGCGTGATTGGCGTCGTCGATCGCCTGCCTGGCCTTGGCTTGAGAGGTGTTCACGTAGCGGGAAAAATCGGTCTCGGGGTCGCGGATCAGCTGTTCGCCTGCGTCCGGAAAGCTGATTTCCGCTGCGTCGATGACCTCTATGCAGAGCACCTGGTTGCGAACCGCCAACCGCCTCAGCGGCTTCTCCCACTCCGGCGGGGTTTGCGGGTCTATCTCGCTGTCATGAGCCGTCAGGAAGTCGGAGACGACGATTCGCATTCCGCGGCGACGCTGCGTGCGCACGAGCGCCTCGATGCCGTCGGCGAGCGTCAGTCTTGGGTTCGGATCGTCGCTCTCGATCGGGTCGTTGAGCAGCTTGCGGAGCAGGGCGTAGAGCGCCTGACGGCCGGAGCGGGCCGGGTAGCGGCGGACATTACTGGAATGCAAGACCAGACCGCCGAACCTATCGCCCATTTTCTGGCTGACGAAGCCGAGCGTGGCGATGGCGGCGATGCCAAGATCGCGTTTGGTGACGGCTGCGGTTCCCCAGTTCATCGACGGGGTGGCATCCAGGAGAGCATAGATTTCCAGCTCCCGATCGGCGATCGTGTCCCGAACGTGTGGCACACCGGTGCGGGCGGTAACGGCCCAGTCCATCCGGCGAACGTCGTCCTGGCCAGGCACATACGGCCTGGCGTCGTTCAGATCCGAGCCAGGCCCAGAGATCAGGCCCAGATGATCGCCCTGCAAAAAGCCCTCGAGCCGACGAACGATCTTCAGTTCCAGCCTTCTGAGCGCGCCCTCTGCTGTCAGATCGTGTAGGCCGAGCGTCGGCCCGGTCGGCTCGCTGAGCACACTTTGCGCCGCGCGAGCCTTGGGCAGGAAAAAATCGGGGCCCGGCATTATCTAGGCTGACCGTACTGTCTTGGCTGAGGAGGTGGAAAATTGGCTGGTTGGCCGACTGGAACCGGCTGCGTCGGCACCCATCTGCCCTGCTGAGGCGAGTTTGGCGCTTGCGGAAGCTGCTGTGCGCTGCCCTGCGAATCTTTGCGAACCTGGATCGGCGCTGGCACCTTGTTCAAGATCTTTGCCACGACATCGTGCGGCGAAACATCGTCGGCGATCGCGTCGAAGGTCAACGTCAGCCTGTGCGCCATCACGTCCAGGGCGACCTCTTGGACGTCGGCCGGCAAGACGTAGTCCCTGCCCTTGATTAGGGCTAGCGCCCTTGACGCTGCTGAAAGGCCAAGGGTCGCGCGGGATGAGTTGCCGATCTGGATGACAGGCCGCAGCTCGGGGAGCCCGAATTCGGCCGGTCGCCTAGTGGCCAGCACAAGGCGAACCATGTACTCGTTGATCATCTTGTGCACGAAAACGCTAGCTGCCTTCTGCTGCAGTTGCAGCATCAACCTCGGATCGAGCACTTGTCTGGCCGTCGGGGGTTTAACCGCCATGCGGTTGAGGATCTCGAGCTCCTCGTCTCCCTTCGGATACGGCACGTCCACTTTCATCAGAAAGCGGTCGCGCTGCGCTTCCGGCAGCGGGTAGACGCCCTCCGACTCGACCGGGTTTTGGGTTGCGATTACGGTGAACGGATCCGGCAGCGGATATGTTTTACCGGCGATCGTGACCTGTTTTTCTGCCATCAGCTCAAGCATCGCGGACTGGACCTTGGCCGGGGCGCGGTTGATCTCATCGGCGAGCACGAAGTTCACGAAAACTGGCCCGAGCTCGGTGTCGAATGTTTCTTTAGCCGCCGAGTAGACGCGGGTGCCGATGATGTCGCTTGGCACCAGGTCTGGGGTGAACTGAACCCTGGCGAAGTCGCCTCCGACCACCGTCGAGAACGTGCGTACCGCAAGCGTCTTTGCGGTGCCCGGCACGCCCTCCAGCAGGATGTGCCCCTTCGCCAGTAGCCCGACCATCAACTGCTGAACCATGTGGTCTTGACCAACGATTACTTTCTGAACAGCGCTGATCGCCTCTTGGAGGATGCCAGAGGCCTGCTGGGTGTTCTGCACGTCGATAGTCACGGATCTCCTAGCATGTTGCCCTGCAACGCATCTTGCGCCGCAACTTACTTTTCAAGAGTACCCACCAAAGCTGTGATAGTTCGAACCATTTAGCTAGTGGTTTATCTGCAATATAAGATTATTTTTGATGCCACCACCAAGCCAGTCCAGCGGGGCAAACGCTTATCCGCTGCTAGATATCGACCCGCCGAGCATCGGCGGGTTCTGGCTGGACGCCAGGCTGACGGCCAGCAGGGGTGCCGTCGTCTACTTCGCCCACAACGATCTGTGCTCGGAGGTTATGCTTCTCTCGCTCAACTCCGGGGCGGGAAACGACGCGGCGGTCCGCGACCGCCTGGCAGGCGAGGTCAACAAGATGCACGCCGACACCGTCGTCGCCAGGGGCGGCAAGGGTCAGGACAGCGGCAGACTCGGTTACAAATTTACCCAGCAGGCTGAGATTGGCGAGACCGAGGCCTGGGTCGCGCTCGCCTACGACGGCAGCCCGAATGCACTGGCCGAGGCGAACAGGCTGCTCGAAACTATCGAAATGGCAAGCGGTGAGCAGCCGGACGAGGGCCCGGACTATCGGCTGCACTGGGTAAGGGATGCTGGAAGGGGAAGCTGGAAGTCTTGGCCATTGCCCTGGCCAGGCCGCCACGACAGGGCGGGCGTATTGCCGATTTTTGCGGGCTGGCTGCTGACCCTGGTTATCACCGGGCTTGGACTGTTGATCGCCGTCTTGCTGTTTCAGAACACCCCGCCAGAGCAGCCACCGCCTCCCGTCCCCACGCAGAGCGAGCAGGCTCAAGATCCGTCAGACGCCGATAGCTCAGCCGGCGAGCAATCCGTCAGCCCCTCCGCCGGCGAGACCAGCGAGCAGCAACCGCAAGACGGATCTTCCGGCGGCAGTGCTGCTGCGCCCAGCTCTGAGCGCAGCAGGCTTTAACTATCTTCCAGTGATAATGTACAATGGGCTTTCGGCTAAGCCGTTCGGGACCTTAGCTCAGCAGGTTAGAGCAGGGGACTCATAATCCCTTTGTCGCGGGTTCGAGCCCCGCAGGTCCCACCTAGATACGACCAAACGCTGGTTTTCTGCTGCGGAAGCGTGTCGTTCTGCGTCTATCCAGTCGGCCTAAATAGTCGATAATGGTCTGTTATCTAATTTAGTGGATGAACCCCTTAGATCTCGCGGTGATCGAGTTTTTCAGTAGGTAGCCCGCTTGAAGCAGATCGGTGAAGATACGTCATATTATGCCTGGAATGGATGAGAGCACTCTGTGTCAGGCCAAGAAGCATGTGGATGTGGATTGCCTTAGCTTTTTAGTTAAGGGTGATAAGGATCAGCATGTAATGCACAACCTGTAGAAATCGGTACAGTAAACCTTTCTCCCATACTCGCGAACGGTAGATGTAGGTAAACGGCTATTGCAGGTATCCAACGGATTTCCCCCGTCATCATGCAAACGGATCTAACCCACCTCATCGGCGCATCAAAATTCGGCTTAACCCAAACAGGTGTGTGCTTAGTCTCAGTTTCCGACATGGATGGGAATTGATTGAGGTCAACAGCCTCCGCCCCCAGCTCCCGGGCTGTTGCCCAAATGAACTGTTTTCATCGTATACACAAGAAGCGTAGCGCTCTAAGCCTTAAGCGATGCTGAGAAGGCGGGCTTCTTTGGGGTCGAAGGCTCCTCCTGCGCCATCAATAGTCCCCCATGTACTAGCGCCACGTGTGGAAGCGCGAACCCCGTCTAGTACGGCCGCGAGATTACCTGTGCTAGCTGCGTAAATGGATATTCGCCCATCCCCATCGGAAACCGGTAGTTTAACCGTACCTCCCACAACACCTGTACGCCCCACCAGATTATTCAGATTCGTGGCTGTTTGATCACTGAATCTCGTTTTCGTAGCACTCATTCTTGGCTATCCCATCTGAAACATCGCCAGGCCAACAAACCCGTTGTCACCGTCCACACGATGCACACCGCCGACCCCTGAAACACGGAATACTGCAATTGAGTTCCAACTAGGCTATGCCGCAGCATGTCACCAACGTAGGTGTAGGGAAACGCCAGACCCGCGTATTCCACGGCTGCGGGCATCATTCGATACGGCAGAAACAGCCCACACAGAAACATCATACCGACAGGCAATATTCCGGCTAGTGCCCCGACCAGCCCCGGGTTGTCGGATCTAGACCCGATCAGCAGCCCCAGCGGCAGCGTCGACGCCACACAGAGCACCATCGCCCACACCAGCATCGCCGAATCCGTCAGATTCAGCGATCTAGAGACGACCGCAATGAGCCAGATCAAGCAGAACTCCACGCCGATCACCACGATTCGTGCGGGCATCTGAGCCCACAGATACTGCGAGCGCGTCACCGGAGTCATCCCAAGACTTCGCAACACGCCGTCCTTACGTAGTTGAGCAATAGGAGCGGCAGTGCCCGTCAGCCCTAGTGAAAGCGAGGCAAAAATCAGTATCGCAGGCAAACCGAACGCCAACGCGCTGATCCTGCCCTCAGGCTGGGGCAGATCCGGCAGCAACAGAAACATCGCGATAAACGACATAGGAAAGACCATGCCCAACCCAGTGGTCATCGGATCACGCAGCAACTCCCTAAAACTCGCCACGCTAAGAGCCCGAATCTGTCTCATGAATCCTCCTCACGTGTCTGCTCATCGAGTTCCTTACCGACCAAGCGCAAGAACACGTCGGAAAGTGATGGGCCGGCAGTCTTGATCCGCTGCGCGCTGATAGAGCTAGATGCGCGCATCCCAGCACGGGCGCGCATCATGTCTGAGACCACCAGTCTGACACTCGTCGATGCACCCACGCGCCTGGTAGAGGCCCAGATCACTCCTGGAAGATTTTTCAAAGTGGCAGCATCAACCCGGCTGGTCGTCTTGAACGAGATGCTGCCCTGACCTGCGTAACGCTCCAGTAAATCGCTGACGCCGCCTTCAGCCACGACTCGCCCAGCGTCAATAATCACGATTCTGTCGCACAAAGCTTCTGCTTCGTCCATCATCTGAGTGGCCATGACCACCGCGCCCCTACCGGCGCGCTGCCTGATCACATCCCACACCTGTTCGCGCGCCAAAGGGTCAAGCCCGACCGTCGGTTCGTCAAATGCGACTATCTCCGTGTCCCCAATAAGCGCCAAAGCCAACCGCAACCGTTGCTGCTGGCCACCCGACAAAGTCTTAACCCGCGACTTACGCTTCGTTTCCAGATCAACCAGAGAAATAATCTCATCCACCTGGCGCGGACGCGGATAAAACGACGCCCACAATTCCAGGCTCTCCGTCACCGACAGATGCTTAAACAGGGAAGATCCCTGCGGCTGCAGACTCATCCGCCTGGCACATTCCTCCCGCTGCGCGACCGGCGAAAACCCGCACACCGAAATATTGCCTTCGTCAAGGCGTCGCGCGCCCATTATCGATTCGATAAGCGTTGTCTTACCAGCACCATTAGCCCCAAGAAGTCCAACCACCTCACCAGGAAAAACCTCAAGGTCAACCCCAGCCAAGGCAGTCACCTGCCCATAGCGTTTGGACGCTCCACAAACCCGTATAAGTGGTTCTGACGTGGCCGTTGTCATGCTTTCTCCTTAAGCACTAATAGTGGAAAGTCTTGGATACGAAGCCCCTCTGCTAGAAGAGCCTTGAAGCGTCCTAAGCCTTGTATCAAAATTAAGCGTCTAAATAACAAACATTTTTCTGCCATGCTAGATCTCTGCCATCGCTTTTCTAATCCGCTTCGCTGAAACCGGCATCGCCGTGCCCAACTGCTGGGCAAAGAACTGCACCCGCAGCTCCTCGATCATGAAGGCGATATCGTCCACCTCGTCCGGGATCGGGCCCTGGGGCAGGCGCTCGCAGAGTGCGTCGTATTCATCGAGCAGCTGATAAATAACATCGGCGTTGCTCGCGTCACGGCCTGGGTTAGAGGCGTAAGCGTGCATTCTGCCCAGCATCGCCTCCAGGTATTTAGGCAGCTGCCGATACCAGGGGTCACGGATGAAGGAGATGAAACCTGGGAAGTAGAGATCCTCTAGCTGACGGACGATCTCGTCGCCGATCTCGCTGTTTGCTGCCTCGACGAGCACTTGGGAGGCGAGCTCGCAGACCTTCGCCGCGACATCGACCACCCGAACCAGCTGATCGGCTTGCTCCTGACGGACGGCGAGCGCCAGCTCGGTAAATTCTTGCTCGCGCCAAACCAGCAGGCCGCCGTGATTCTGCGCACACTGCCCCGCCGCCTTAAGCCAGGCATCGTCCAGTAGCTCTGCAATGGAGGTGTACGGGCTGGAGCTCATGGCAATCTTCTGATTGTTTCGCATCCTAGAGACCGCCCACCTGGTTGGGTCGGGATTGGTCAGCTTGAGCAGCCGACGGACTCCCCTGGCGTGGGTGGCTCGCTGTCTTGCTGGGCTCTCCTCGAGCACCTCGCCGACGGCGTCCTCGAAGTCGCGCAGAGCCGGATAGCCGAGTGCCGTTAATCCGCCACGCTTGATCTGCTTGGTTTGGGCAATGTCCCCAAAGACCCACTGTCTGGCCTTCTGCGATTTCGGCGCCGCCCTGGTGATCGTCTTTGCCACCTGCTGAGCCAGGTCGCGGCTGAGCTCGTCAAGATCCTCACTGAACCTCGCTTTGCCTTGCTGCCTGACCTCGAATCCGACCTGGAGGTGGCTGGGCACCTCGTCGGGGGTCCACTCGGACGGGTCGATGGCCACCCGCTTTAACTCGTATATGGCCCTGCCCAGCTCATCACAGAAGCGTTTTCCCTGGTTAGAACCGTTTTCTTCAAGCCAGGCCAGAGCCTCGCGTGCGGTGTCGGGCGCGGGCACCAGCTGAGTGCGGGTCTGCTTCGGCAGGTGCCTGATCAGCTCGGTGGCCAGCTCCAGCCGCAGCCCCGGCACCTGCCAGGAGAAAGGCTCCGGGCTCAGCTGGTTCAACTGGGCAAGCGGAATGGAGACGCTAACGCCGTCGCGCCCGGCGCCAGGGGCGAACTGATAGCTGACCGGCAGGCTCAACTGGCCGAATTGCCAGTGATCAGGGAACTGTTCACGGGCGGCCTGAATGTCCTCGACGTCGGCGAACAGCTCGATATCGAATTCCAGGAAGCTCTTGTCCGGATAGTTCCGCCACCACTTATCAAAAGTGGCCTGCGAATTGACCTCGCTTGGCAGCCTGGAATCGTAGAAGTCGAAGATCTGCCGGTCGTCGATGACGATGCCCTGACCCCTGGTCTTCTCGACAACCTCGTCGGCCTCTTCCAGCACCACCCGATTGTGCCGCAGAAAATCGTGGTTGGCGTGCCGATCGTCGGGGCGCCACTCGCCCTCAACCATGCCCGTCTGGATGAAGATTTTTCTGGCCTCGACCGGGTCGATGCGGCCATAGTTGACCAGCCGGTCAGAATAGATCGGCACGCCAAGCAGGGTGGCCTTCTCGCTGGCGACGACGTTGCCCCGACTGGCCGCGAAGTGCGGCTCACCGTAGTTGCGCTTCAGCAGATGCCCGCCGATCTGCTCCACCCACTCGGGCTCGATCTCGGCGACGGTTCGGGCCCATAGCCTGGAGGTTTCGACGAGCTCGACCGCGACCACCAGCTGCGGCGGATTCTTTGCCAGTGCGGAACCGGGCTGAATCGAAAAGCGCGCTCCCCTGGCGCCCTGGAACTCCGCCAGCGGACGCCGAGCGCGCCTGCCCTGCGGTTTAGGCGCCCTGGGCAACTGCGAGCCGATGTTGGAGAGCAGGCCGGCCAGCGCGCTGACGATCACCTTGTCCCAGTGCGCCGGCTTGTCGTTCCTGCGCATCTTCAGCGATTTGCAGATCTGGCGCAGCTGGGTATGCAGATCCTGCCACTCGCGAATGCGAATGTAGTTCAGGAACTCTGCTCGGCACAGCTTCTTGAACTGGTTTCCGGAGAGCTCCCGGCGCTTGTCTTTCAGATATCCCCAGAGCCGCAGGACAGCGACGATGTCGCCGCCGCCGTCGCTTTGGACGCTAACCCCCTTTTTGACGGCCTTCTTGGCGTTCATCGCCCGGGCGCGCTCGGTTTTGGAGGTGTGTACGGTGAAGCGCAGCGGCTGCGAGTTCGCTGCCCGCAGTTCGTGGCTTTCCGTTGTTGACTTCGGTTTTTCGTCCAGCGACTGTTCGAGGGCGGCGTCGGAAAAGAACCTGGCATGCAGCTGATCGGCCAGATCGCGCTGCTCGGCGGGACGCTCACGGACGTCCTGGATGCCCAGGAACGAGACCACGATCAGGGTCTCACGCAGGCAGTCGCGCCGGTTGGCCTCGATAAGCATGCGGCCGAGCTTAGGGTCGATCGGTAGCTCGGCTAGGGCGTGACCGATGCGGGTGAGCGGGGTCTGCTTTCTATTATCCGAAGTACCTGGACGATTCTTCGCCAATGCGCCGAGCTCGTCGAGCAACCTGATGCCGTCGCTGATCTGGGAGGAGTCCGGGGCCTCCACGAACGGAAAGTTCTCGATGTCGCCGAGCCTGGCCTTGGCCATCTGCAGGATCACCGAGGCGAGGTTGGTGCGCAGGATTTCCGGCTCGGTGAACTCGTCGCGAGATTTAAAATCCTCCTCGCTATATAGCCTGATGGCCACACCCGGCGCGACACGGCCGCAGCGGCCCGACCGCTGGTTTGCCGAGGCCTGGCTGATCGGCTCGATCGGCAGCCGCTGCACCTTGGTTCGCGACGAGTAACGCGAGATCCTGGCGGTGCCGGCGTCCACCACGTACTTGATGCCGGGCACTGTCAGCGAGGTCTCTGCGATATTTGTGGACAGCACGACCCTGCGGCCGCGGTGGCGCTGAAATATCTTGTGCTGCTCGGCCGCCGAGAGCCTGGAGTGCAGCGGCAGCACCTCCAAGGGCGCGAAGCGCTTGGCCCTGATCGCGTCGTCGATGGCCTCGGCAGCGTCCTTAATCTCGCGCTCGCCCGAACAGAAAACCAGGATGTCCCCGGGCCCCACCCCGATCAGCTCGCGGACGGCCTCGACGATGCCCTCAGACTGCTCGAGCTCGGCGTCCTCCCTAACCAGAGGGCGGTAGCGGATCTCCACCGGGTAGCCGCGCCCCGAAACCTCGACCACGGGCGCGTCGTCGAAGTGTTCGGCGAACCTGGCCGTGTCGATGGTCGCCGAGGTGATGATCACCTTCAGGTTCTTGCGGCGGGTGAGCAGCTGTTTCAGGTAGCCGAGCAGGAAGTCGATGTTCAGGCTGCGCTCGTGCGCCTCGTCGATGATGATCGTGTCGTATCTGCGCAGGTCACGATCGCGGGTGATCTCGTTGAGCAGAATGCCATCGGTCATCAACTTAATCTGGGTTTCCTCGCTCGCTTGACGGGTAAACCTAACCTGATAACCAACCAGCTCCCCAAGGCGAGTGCCGGTCTCCTCCGCGATACGCTCGGCCACGCTCCTGGCGGCAATTCGCCTCGGCTGGGTGTGGCCGATCTGCTTTCGGCCTGCCAGCAGGCACATCTTCGGCAGCTGGGTGGTCTTGCCCGAGCCGGTCTCGCCAGCGACGACAACAACCGGGTTTTCCTCGATCAGTCGCACGATCTCGTCGGCGTGCGACGAAATCGGCAGATCGGGCGGGAACTCTGTGCGGGCATCAGACATATGCCACCTAGCCTAAACCCCCGCCAAAGCCCTTAGCCAACAGGAAATGTCTAAACCAGCACTCCACCCCTGGCATGCTTGATCGCCCGCACGGCCTGTAAGGTGAGTCTCATGCAGGTCAAAGACACCACGGTCACGGTACGCGTGCCGGCGACCACCGCGAACATGGGTCCGGGCTTCGACTCGTTCGGCATGGCTTTCCGCTACTACGACGAGGTCAGCGCCAGGCCGATTTCCGGCCACACCCGGGTTTACGCGAAGGACGAGGGCGCGGGTGCCGGCGTGCCCAGCGACGACGGCAACCTCATCGTGCGCACGCTTCGCGTCGGGCTGGAAGCCGCCGGCCTGCACCAGAGCGGCTTCGAACTACACTGCACCAATCGCATCCCGCAGGGCGGCGGGCTCGGTTCGTCGGCGGCGGCCATCGTCGCCGGACTTATGCTGGCACGCGGTTTCGCTGAGGACGAGGACTGCCTGGACGATCAGGCGATCTTCTCGATAGCCACCGCTTTGAAGGGCACCCGGACAACGTCGCACCTGCCGTTTTCGGCGGGGCCACCGTCGCCTGGATGGACGACAGGGGCAAGCCGCAGTCGGCCCCGATGCCGCTGGATGAGAGTCAGCCGGTGACGCTCTTCGCGCCGCCAACGGGCATGCGGCTTGCCACCGAGGAGGCCCGCGCGGTGTTGCCCAGCTCGGTGCCCCGCGAGGACGCGGTCTTCAACACCTGTCGGGCAGCCGTGTTGATGCTGGCGCTGAACGGCCGCCGCGATCTGCTGATGGCCGGCACCGAGGATCGACTGCACCAGCCCTATCGCCGCGGCGTGCTGGCCAAGAGCAGCGAGCTGATCGACATGCTTCGGGCAAACGGCCACCCAGCCGTGATCTCAGGCGCCGGCCCAACCGTCCTGGTGCTCGGCGAGGTCGACGAAGAGGCCGCGAGAGCTGCGAGCGCGGACGGCTGGCGGATGCTAACCCCAGGGATCGACACTGAGGGCGCAAAAATTCAGTAACTTGATTTTTCTGCCAAACTCACCTGAATAAATTCTCAACACTCTTGAGATTTCGCGAATGCCCCAGTCAGAACCTTATTCATCATTTTGGAAACCAAGTTCCGGGATTTGAGCGTTGAGTTTGGCAAAATTTTTTGGCTAGACGTGAAAAGTGGAGCCCCTCGGGGCCCCACTTCTCACGTTTCTTTCTAGCGTTCCGGCAGCGGCGGGCGGGCTACGTGGGCCTGCGACTTATTCGGGTCGTGATCGAGGTCTGGGGCCACGAACGAGCCCAGCTTCCAGTCACGAACCTCCGGCATATCCTCCAAGTGCTCCACGATGTACTCCTGGTGGCGGGCCAGCTGAGCCTCACACCAGCGATACAGCTTGATCGCGTTCTCGGGCACCTTCTTGGCGTTGTTGAGGATGTCCATAACCAGGTGGTAGCGGTCGATCTCGTTGCGAACCACCATGTCGAACGGTGTCGTCGTCGTGCCCTGCTCCTGGAAGCCACGCGCGCGGAAACGGTCGGCGTCCGGGCGTCCGTGAACGAGCTGGTGGATCGCCCCCGGGTAGCCGTGGAACGCGAAGATCACGTCGACATCGTCGGTGAACATGTCCTTGAAGTGTTGCGTGCTCATGCCGCTCGGGTGATCCTTCGGGCGGTACAGGCTGGTCAGGTTAACCACGTTCACGAAACGAATCTTGATCTGCGGGCAGACTGTCTTGACGATCTCCGCGGCCGCGACCGCCTCCATCGTCACGACGTCACCGGCGCAGGCAACGACGATATCCGGTTCCTCATCTCCCAGGCCTTCGGTGCCGGCCCAATCCCAGATGCCGTAACCGCGGTTGCAGTGCTCGATCGCCTCGTCCATGCTCAGCCACTGCGGCTGTGGCTGCTTGTCCTGGATGACTAGGTTGACCAGGTTCTTCGTGCGGAAGATATGATCGCTGACCGCCAGCAGACAGTTGGCGTCCGCCGGCAGGTAGATCCGACCCACCTCGCCACGCATGTTGAGCACAACCTGCAGCAGCTCGGGCGCCTGGTGGCTGAAGCCGTTGTGGTCGTTGCGCCAACAGGTGGAGCTCAGCAAAATGTTGGTGCTCGGCACCTTCGCGCGCCAGTTCAGCTCGTTGGCCTCCTGCAACCACTTCGCGGCCTGCATCGTCATGGACGCCGAAACCATGCCGAACGCCTCGTAGCTAACGAACATGCCGTGGCGCCCGGTCAGGTTATAGCCGTCCATCCAACCATGACAATTGTGTTCGGAGAGCACCTCCATGACGCGCCCGGTCGGGCTCAGCTTCTCGTCGATCACGTTGGTGGATTCCATGAAGCTGCGATCGGAGACCTCAAAAACCGCGCCGAGCCTGTTCGAGTTGGTCTCGTCAGGGCAAAACAGCCGGAAGTTATCCGGGTTGTCGCGGTAAATGTCTCGCATCAGCTCGCCCAGCTTGCGCGTGGACTCGATGCGCTCGCCGGCACGCGTCTCGGGCGTCACCTCGACGGCGTACTGCTTGAAGTCGGGCATCTTCAGGTCATTGGTCAGGAGACCGCCGTTGGCGTGCGGATTAGCCGACATGCGCAGGTCACCGGAGGGGTTGTTCGACGCAACCAGCTCGGTCGGACTGCCGTCCTCGTTAAAGAGCTCATCAATATCGTACGAGCGCATCCAATCTTCCAGCATCTTCAGATGATCCGGGTCGTTCTTCATGCCCGAAAGCGGCACCTGGTGGGCACGCCAGGTGCCCTCAATAGTCTTGCCGTCGACGGTGTGTGGCCCAGTCCAACCCTTCGGAGTACGAAGGATGATCATCGGCCAGGCGGGACGCTCTTCGATGCCAGTGGTGCGCGCAGTCTCCTGGATCAGCTTGATGCGGTCATAGCAGTAGGCAAGCGCGGCCGCGAAACGCTCGTGCATCCATGGCAGGTCATCGCCCTCTACCCACACCACGTCGTAGCCGTGGCCCTCGAACAGGCTGGTGACCTCCTCCGGGTCTTTGCGCGCCAGCACAGTCGGACTGGCGATCTTAGCGCCGTTGAGGTGCAGGATAGGAAGCACAGCTCCGTCGTGGACGGGATTCAGGAAGCTGATCGACTTCCAGCTGCCTTCCAGCGGGCCAGTCTCTGCCTCGCCGTCGCCGACAACAGCGGCGACCAGCAGGTCCGGGTTGTCAAAGGCAGCACCGAAGGCGTGCGAGAGCGCGTAACCGAGCTCTCCGCCCTCGTGGATCGAGCCCGGGGTGGTCACCGAGCAGTGCGACGGGATGCCGCCCGGAGCGCTGAACTGGCGGAACAGGCGACGCATGCCCGACAAGTCCTGGGTGACCTTCGGGAAACAATCCGTGTAGGTACCCTCCAGATACGACGCGGCGACCAGAGCAGGGCCACCGTGGCCGGGGCCCGCGATGTAGATCGTCTCTTGGCCGGTGCGCTTGATTAGACGATTCAGGTGGGAATAAATAAAGCCGAGACCGGCGCTGGTTCCCCAGTGACCCAATAGTCTCGGCTTGATGTCATCAGCGCTCAGTTCGCGCCGCAAAAGTGGGTTTTCTTGCAGGTAGATCTGCCCCACTGTCAAGTACATGTTTGCTCGCCACCAGGCGTCGACGGCGAACAACTCTTTTTTTGTGAATGCTGGAACACGTGACATGTTTTAAAAATATTGCTGATCACGATTTAGTAAAAGTGATGCGGCTAAAGAATTGCATAAATTGCCAAAGTTAGTAAATCGCATGCAACGCCGCAGCGAAAAACGTCACCATCGGGATCGCGGCCAACGACGTGATGAAAATGACGTCACGGGCCATCGTGACAGACTCTTGACCTCGCATCGCAAACACGAAGACGTTCTGGGCGCACGGTAGACCGGCCATCACCGTCACCGCCAGCGCGGTCTCGGCATCCAGTCGAAAAAAGAAGATCGAAAGGATCGCGGCAATCAGCGGCATAACAACCGTCTTCAGTGTCGCCACGAACCACGTCTCGGCACTGTCGCGAGTGCCCGGCACCGGCCCAAGACGAAGCGAAATGCCGAACGCGATAAGCATTGCGGGCACAGAGAAGTCGCCGATTATCTTCACCGTATTCATCAGCGTCGCGGGCAGATCTAAAGCGAAGATGTTGCTCAATATGCCCGCCAGCACCCCTATCGTCATCGGGTTCTTGAACGGCAGAGAGACATAGGTCAGCGCAGAGACATGTTCGCCGCTTCGCTTGGCGAGTTGGGCATCCAGCAGTGCCAGGCCGACGGGCTGAAGCAACAGCACCTGAACGAGAAGCACCGGGGCAACCCAGCTAGAATCACCGAGCACGGCCAGCGTGATCGGCACACCCATGTTGTTCGCGTTCACGTAGCTGGAGCAGAAGGTGCCGATGATCGTCCGCCCTGGGCTGCCCCGCCAGATGAAGCGCGAGACCACGATGTAGATAACGGCGGTAAGCACAATTGCTAGAGCAGAGGCCAGGACGTTGATGGAGAAGATCCGCGCCAGGTCAGCGTGATACATCGAGGCGAAAAGCAGGCACGGCAGGCCGGCTCTGAAAGAGGTTTTGGCCAGCACGACCTGAGCGTCCTTGTCGAGGACGCCAAGATGGCTTAGCACCCCTCCGACGGCGACCACCGCCCAGATGGTCACGAATCCACTTAACGCGCTTAGCACGCAACAAGTATATGCTGCCAGGCACGCCGGAAATCTTTCGTCAGCCCCGGAGTTATCGACTAAGGTGAGCCTTAATCGCAGGATATCTAGTTGAACCCGTTTAGTTGGGACGTGCCCTGGGCTGTGCTCTTTGGGCGCTGATTTACTCGACGGTAGGCATGGTGGGCTTCCGGCTGATCGGCTGGGGCTGGCAGCGCTCCCCGGCCCTAACCCTGGGGGCGATAGCGCTGATCGCGCTGGCGGTCTTCCTTTTCGTTCGCGTCCAGCGAGAGAAGGAGCCGGCAAGGGCATAAAACAACCGCCCGCGTAGCTGATCAAGCTAGCAGGCGGTTACTGATTAAAGAACCTTACTAAAGAACTCCTGAGCCCTTGGTTGGGTCGGGTTGTCGATCACGTCTGTCGGTTTGCCTCGCTCGACGATCATGCCGTCGTCCATGAAGATCAGCTGATCGCCGACCTCGCGGGCGAAGCCGATCTCGTGGGTCACGACGATCATGGTCATACCGTCATTGGCCAGCTCGCGCATTACGCCAAGAACCTCGCCGACCAGCTCGGGGTCTAGGGCCGAGGTGGGCTCGTCGAAGAGCATCAGCTCGGGATCCATGGCCAACGCACGGGCGATCGCCACGCGCTGCTGCTGCCCGCCGGAGAGCTGGGACGGATAGTGGTCGACCCGATCGGAAAGCCCCACACGCTCGAGCTGCTTCAGCGCGATCTCGCGGGCGGCCTCCTTCGACATCTTCTTGACATGAACCGGGGCCTCCATGACGTTGCCCAGCGCGGTCATGTGCGGGAAGAGGTTGAACTTCTGGAAGACCATACCGATCTTCGAACGCTGCTTGGCGATGGCCTCGTCCCGAAGACGATAAAGAACCTTCTCGCCGTTCTTCTCTTCCTCGCGGAAGCCCATCAGCTCGCCGTCCACCCAGATGCGGCCGGCGTCGATCTGCTCCATCTCGTTGATGCAGCGAATCAGCGTGGACTTTCCGGACCCCGAGGGGCCTAGCACAACACAGACCTCGCCGTGGGCCACATCCAGGTCTATACCCTTCAGCACGTGCAGGTCACCGAAGAACTTGTGAACGTCCTTCACCTTAACCATTTCGCTCATGGCGTCACATCCAAATTAATCTGCTTTTTAACCGTGCCGGAGGCAGCGATCATCTGCTGGCGGCTACCCGACTTCGACTTCTTGGACTGGTCGTCCTGGTCATCATCAAAGCCACGGCCATAGTACTTCTCGAGCTTGTTCTGACCCACCATCAGGATCGAGGTGATGAGCAGGTAGTAGATCATCGCGACCATCAGCAGCGGCACCGGCAGGAACGTCTGGCTACCGATCGCATTGGTGACGAACGTCAGCTCCAGGGTGAACGGAACCGCCGTCACCAGCGAGGTGGTCTTCAACATCGAGATGGTCTCGTTGCCGGTGGGCGGGACGATGACGCGCATCGCCTGCGGAATGATGATCCGGCGCAGCACCTGGCCGGGCTTCATGCCCAGCGCGGTCGCAGCCTCGGATTGCCCCTTATCAACGGAGTTCAGGCCGGTGCGGACGATCTCGGACAGGTAAGCGCCCTCATTCAAACCAAGGCCCAAGGTGGCCGCGACACCCGCGTTGATCACGTCTTGAGTGGTGAAGACGAAAAACTCGGGGCCGAACGGGATGCCCAGCGACAGCCTCGGGTAAAGCACCGGCAGCAGGCCCCAGAAGACCAGCTGGGTATAGATCGGGGTGCCTCGAAACAGCCAGATATACCCCCAGCCAACGCCGCGCAGGATGGGGTTCGTACCCATCCGCATGACGGCGGTCGTGACGGCAAGCGTGATGCCGATAACCATGGCGCCGACCGTCAGCATCAACGTCCAGACGACGCCAGTCAGAATCCTGGGGTCGAACATGTACTGCCAGACGATATCCCAGCGATAGTTGGGGTTGGTGAGCAGGCCATGAACGAACATGGCCATCAGCACCAGGACTACAGCAGCCCAGATCCACAAACTCGGCTTGAAAACCGGTTTGGCATCGATCAGCTCGATCTTCTTCTCAGACACTTAGTCGACCTTAGGGTTCAGCTCAGCCTTTTCCACGGCGGCATCGGTGTTTACGCCCCACGACTCAAGGATGGCGTCCCAGGTGCCGTCGTCGATCAGCTTCTGCATGGCCAGCTGGATGGCCTCGGTCAGCTCCTCATCGGACTTATTAATGACGATGCCCTGCGGGGCCGAGTCACGAACGCCACCGACGACCTCTAGCTGACCATTGGTCATCGCCACCGAATAGTCCGCCACTGTCGAGTCAGCGAACATCGCATCGATCTTGCCGCCGGCGAGATTAGTGGTCACGTCGGTCTGCTTGCCATAGCTGGCGATGTTGATTTCCGGCTTGCCGGCCGCGGTGCACTCGGCAGTCAGCTTGCGCAGCTGGTCTTCCTGAGAGGTGCCGGTCTGGACGCCGACGCTCTTGCCGCAAACGTCATCCGGGTTGAAGCTCTTGGGATTGCCCTTCTGGACGGCGTAGGACGAACCGACGTTAATGTGCGAAACCATGTTGTAGGCGTCGGTGCGCTCCTTCGAAACGGTGAAGGACGAAATGCCTACGTCGTACTTGGTACCCATGCCGGGCAGCAGGCTGGCGAATTCCGCAGAGCTCAGCTCCGTCTCAACACCGAGCACCTTGCCCAAGGCCTTGCCCAAGTCAACCTCGTAGCCGATGCCGGTCTGCAGGTCATCAGCGCGGAACTCGGCGGGCGCATAGTCGATAGCCGCACCGATAACCAGCTTGCCCTTCTTCTTGATGTTTTCGGGCAGCTTGGCAGCGATCGCCTCATCCTTCTGGACGTTCGAGACGTCGTAACTGCGATCGGCGCCCGTCTGGGCACCAGTTCCGCCATCGGAGCCGCCACAAGCGCTCAGGGACAGGGACAGGGCCAGGAGCCCAGCGGAGATGATCTTCTTGTTCATTGTCTTGCCTTCCTTATTGGGTCAAGGAACATCTTGGCCCATTCGATTCAAAAAGTCGAATAATTATTAGTTATTATGCATGTTTAACACATTTAGTGGACCAAGGCCTAAATTCCAGGCGCTCGTTGCCAATTTCTTGCCCACACTGGTCGCAGACCCCGTAGCTGCCCTCCTCGAGCTTGATTTTCGCCCGGCGCACCTGAGCCAGGAGATCGGAAATGTTCTGCGCACTGAAGGAATCATTAAACGCCTGAACGGCCTGAATCGTGCCGTCACCGATCCGCTTACCGAAGCCGATCGCCCCGTCCAGGTCGACGGGTTTGGTCAACTCGGCGAGCTGATCGACGAGATCGGCCTCGCGCTCAGTCAGCTCCGCCCGCACCTGCTCCTGATCCATACACTCTCCGAAAGCTACTAGACCGGGCAGGAAACCCTACCCGGCCTAGTCAATAATAACTAGCTGCTAGCTGCAACCACTGGTGGAGCCGCAACCCTCACAGACGTAGCAGCTGCCGGACGGGCGCATCTTCGTCCCACAGATCATGCACAGCGGGGCGTCAACCGCCATGCCGGTGATCTCCTCCATCAACTCGCTAGTGGTATGAGCGTGCGATGGCTCCGGGGTGCCGGCGATAAGGCTGGGCTGCATCGGCCCGGACTCGTCGATACGAATATCGTCGCCGGCGTCATTCTTGAGCTGCTCGTACTCGGGCATCTGAGCCTCGTCCTCTTCGCTCATGTAACGCCCGGTCTCGACGTAGTGCGCGCGCTCTGCTGCTGTATAGATGCCAAGCTCGGAACGCTCGTCGAAGCTCAGATAGTCGAGAGCCAACCTGCGGAAGATGTAGTCCATGACCGACTGCGCGATGCGGATATCCGGATCATCGGTCATGCCGGCGGGCTCAAACTTCAGGTTGGTGAACTTCTGCACGAAGGTGGTCAGCGGAACGCCATATTGCAGGCCGATCGAGACCGCGATCGAGAAGGCATCCATCACGCCGGAGAGCGTCGAACCCTGCTTACCCAGCTTGAGGAAAACCTCGCCCAGCTTGCCGGAATCATAGGCGCCGGAGGTCATGTAACCCTCTGCGCCACCGACGGAGAAGCGGGTGGTGCGGCCAGAGCGAGACTTCGGCAGTCTAACGCGCCTCGGGCGATACTCGACCCGAACATCGGGAGCTGGCGCCTCCTTCTCCTCCTTCTCGTCCTTAGCAACGGAAAGCGGCTGACCAACCTTGCAGTTATCGCGGTAGACCGCGACGGCCTTCAGCCCCATCTTCCAGCCTGCCAGGTAGACATTAGCGATATCCTCGACCGTGGCCGACTCGGGCAGGTTCACAGTCTTGCTGATCGCGCCAGAAAGGAACGGCTGCACAGCAGCCATCATGCGAACGTGACCCATCGGCTCAATGGAGCGCACGCCCATGGCGGTGTCGAAGACCTCGTAATGCTCCCGCTTCAGGTGCGGGGCATCGACCACGTTGCCCTTGTCAGCGATGTAGTCGACGATCTCGTCGGACTGCTGCTCGGTGTAACCAAGATTCTTCAGCGCGCGGGGAATGGTCTGGTTAACCATCTGCATGGAGCTGCCGTCGATCAGCTTCTTGAACTTGACCAGCGAGAAATCTGGTTCGATGCCCGTGGTGTCGCAGTCCATCATGAAGCCGATGGTGCCGGTCGGAGCCAGCACGGAAACCTGGGCGTTGCGGTAGCCATTCTGCTCACCAAGCTCCAGGCTGCGGGCCCACTGATCGGCAGCGGCCTCCTTGACCTCACCGTCGACGCCGTTGAGCACATCGATCTTGGCGTTGGCGTCTGCGTGCATCCGGATCACGCTCTTATGCGGCTCGGCGTTTTCGGCGTAGCCGTTGTAGGGCCCCACGATGCCGGCAATCTCCGCGCTGCGGCGATAAGAGGTCGCGGACATCAGCGACGTGATCGTAGCCGCCAGCGAACGTCCGCCCTCGCTGTCGTAGCCCTTACCCAGCGCCATCAGAAGAGCACCAAGATTCGCATAACCGATGCCAAGTTGACGGAAGTTGCGGGTGGTCTCTGCGATCGGCTCGGTCGGGAAGTCGGCGAAGACGATGGAGATCTCCATCGCGGTGATCACGAGCTCGACGGCCTTGATGAATCGGCGGGTGTCGAAGGTGTCGTCCTCGCGCAGGAACTTGAGCAGGTTGAGGCTGGCCAGGTTGCAGGAGGAGTTGTCCAGGCTCATGTACTCAGAACACGGGTTGGAAGCGTTGATGCGCCCGCTGTTCGGGTCTGTGTGCCAGCGGTTGATCGTGTCGTCGTACTGGATGCCGGGGTCTGCGCATTCCCAGGCAGCCTTGGCGATCTTTCCGAACAGCTCCTTAGCGTCCACGGTCTCGACGGCCTCGCCGGTGGTGCGCGAGAGCAGATCGAACGGCTTGCCCTCCTCCACGGCCTGCATGAACTTGTCTGAGACTCGAACCGAGTTGTTGGCGTTCTGGTACTGGACGCTGACGATATCCTTGCCGCCCAGATCCATATCGAAGCCGGCGTCGCGGAGCGCGCGGATCTTGTCCTCTTCCCTGGCCTTGGTCTCGACAAACTCCTCGATGTCGGGATGATCAACGTCGAGAACCACCATCTTCGCGGCGCGACGGGTTGCGCCGCCGGACTTGATAGTTCCCGCTGAGGCGTCGGCGCCACGCATGAAGCTGACCGGGCCGGAAGCGGTGCCACCCGAGGAGCGAAGGAGTTCCTTGGACGAGCGGATCCGAGAGAGGTTCAGGCCGGCGCCGGAGCCGCCCTTGAAGATCATGCCCTCTTCGCGATACCAGTTCAGGATCGACTCCATCGAGTCGTCGACGGAGAGAATGAAACAGGCGCTCACCTGCTGGCTGGCGTTGGTGCCAACGTTGAACCACACCGGGGAGTTGAAGCTGAAGTACTGATGCAAGAGCAGCCAGGTGAGATCGTCGGCGAATGCCTGTGCGTCCTCGGCCGAGGCAAAGTAGCCGTTAGCCTCGCCCGTCTCGCGATACTTGTTGACCACCCGATCGATGAGCGTCCTCAGACTATCCTCGCGCTCAGGGCTACCCTTGGCGCCGCGGAAATACTTGGTGGTGACGATGGTGGCGGCGTTTTGGCTCCAGAAATCCGGGAACTCTACGCCCTTCTGGCTGAAGACCTCCTCGCCTGTCTTCCAGTTGGTCTGAACGACATCGCGACGCTGCCAGTTAACCTCGTCATATGGATGCACGCCTGGCGTTGCAAAGTTCCTTTCAACGCGCAGCCTTGGCCGCCCCTGCTCGGCAGTCTGAGTGTCAGTCATTGTCTCCGCTTCCTAACTTAAAGAAAATGATTTTTGATTTTTGAGCGCACGAACCCCACAAGAATTCGCACTGAAATTGATTAATTTTCTTGGCGGCCGGACTTTAGTTTCTCGATCTCAACCAAGAAGTCATCGACGTCCTGATAGTTCTTGTAGACGCTAGCGAAACGCAGATACGCCACGTCATCCAGCTCGCTGAGCGGCCCAAGAATAGCCAACCCAACGTCGCCACTTTTAATCTCGGCCTGACCAGTAGCTCGCAGCCTGTCCTCGACCTTCTGCCCCAGATGAGCTAGCTGCTCCTCTGAAACCGGACGAGATTCGCACGCTTTGCGAACACCATTGATCACTTTTTCGCGGTTGAAGGGTTCGACAACGCCACTGCGTTTCACCACCACCAACTGAGTTTGCTCGATAGTGGTGAACCGTCGCCCGCACTGCTTGCACTCCCTGCGACGACGAATGCTCGCCCCCTCGTCGGCATTACGAGAGTCCAGAACCCTGGAGTCGTCGTTATGACAGTACGGACAGTGCATTCAGAGATTCCCTTCTTACCTCAAAACCAGCCCCGAAGCCCCACTACGACCTGCTTTCACTAGCACTTTCAGCGCCCGCTCGCAAGCCGAATAAAAAACTAAAAACCACTACAGGTAGTTAATTTTTTGAACTTCAACCACTAGATATTGACAGAGTACACCAAGTCCCGAAGAAGCCAAACACGACACAGGCTGATGTCGGAAAAGGTGAAAAATTTTCTGGCGCCTCGCACAAAGGCAGCAAATTAGCGGAGACTCATCGCCGCCGGCTGAGGCTTTGGCGCAACAGGATCGGCAGAGAATAACTGACCGACAGCAACGCCAGCGCCCAACAAAACGGCAACCGCGAAGCTGACCAGCACAGCAGCAATAGTTCTCTCACTCAACCGCTCAGGCTGCGCCTGCTCCCTCGGCACCACGAGCTCCATCCGAACGGAGGGGCGCATTGGTGCGGAGGGCTGCACCGGACGACCACCAAGCAAGCCCGGCTGAACAGCGCGAGTTGAACGAGGGCCACGAACCCGAGCGGGCGCAGCACCAACCGCCTGACCGCTTTCTCTAAGCAGAATAGTCATTTCTTCTTCCTTCCGTTCCGGAGCGAACCCAACAGCTTCACCCCTTGGCCAGGCCCTCGCCCAGCCAGTCGAACAGGTGTTCGATTTGATATTAGATTAATTTCTTTCGCTCTTCAAGCTCAAAAACAAGTCAATCAGGCGCCACTGACAAAAATTGACCGCTCGACACTCGAACGGGTGTTTGATTATTAAAAACAGTTCCACTAGGTTGAAAACATGGCACCTAAGGCAAGAAAGAACACGGCTGCTAGCGCTCCGGGCTTGAGCGGGCCGATCAAGTCGCTTAACAAGGCAGGGCGCCCTAAAGAATCTGTCGTGAACAAGTCGCTAAAGAATAAGATTCCTGATTTCTTCTTGTCCGATCCGAGGTTTGCCGGCCTGACGAACAGGCAGCTCCTACTGCTCAGCGTCATCGCAGAAAGCACCAAGGAAAGGGGCTACCCGCCGTCCATCCGAGAGATGGGCCAAGCCGTCGGCCTGGCGAGCCCCTCAAGCGTCTCCCATCAGTTGAAGAAGCTCGAAGACCAGGGTTTTCTGGTTCGCCAACACAATCGATCCAGGGCGCTCGAGGTGGTCGGGCTCAACCTGCAAGAGCCGGAGGAGCCGCGAGCTTCGATCGACGCCATCGAGGTGCCCCTGGTCGGTCAGATCGCCGCCGGCTCCCCGATCCTCGCCGAGGAACACGTCGAGGACGTCATGGCGCTTCCACAACAGCTGATCGGCCACGGCCAGACCTTCATGCTCGAGGTCAGGGGCGATTCGATGATCGACGCCGCCATCTGCGACGGGGACTACGTCGTGGTTAGGAGCCAGCCGGACGCCTCGAACGGCGAGATCGTCGCCGCGATGATTGACGGCGAGGCAACAGTCAAGACGCTGAAGCGAACCCCCGGGCAGGTCTGGCTACTTCCGCACAACGAGTTCTACGAGCCGATCGACGGCAACAACGCCACCATCCTGGGCAAGGTCGTCGCGGTTCTGCGCAAGCTCTAACAGTCAGATCCGGACAGGCGCTTCAGCGCCGAGATCGCGGTCTCGTGATCTGCCGTGCGCCAGAACGGCGGCAGAGAGCGAAGTAGGAACTGGCCGTATCTGGCCGTGACCATTCTGCTATCCAAAATCGCGACCACTCCCCTGTCGCTGTGTCGCCTGATCAGCCTGCCCGCGCCCTGCGCCAGCAACAGCCCCGCGTGGGAAGCGGCCACTGACATGAATCCATTGCCACCGGCCTTGTCCACCGCGTCCTTGCGGGCCTGCATCAGCGGGTCGTCGGGGCGCGGAAACGGGATTTTCTCGATCACAACCAGCTGACAAGCGTCACCGGGCACATCGATGCCCTGCCACAGACTCAAGGTGCCGAACAGCGCGGTGTTCTCCTCTTCGGCAAAGCGCTTCGTCAGCTCCGAAATCTGCGCCTCGCCCTGGCACAATACGCTGAGTTTGGGCAGCTGGGCTCGCACATAGGCGGCGGCAGCCTCAGCGGAGCGCTGCGAGGCGAATAGGCCGAGGGCACGGCCGTCCGCGGCCCAGACCAGCTCCGCGATCTCGGCCAGCACCTTGTCGCTGATGCCATCCCTAGAGGGCTTTGGCAGGTGGCCTGGAAGATAGAGAATGCCCTGTTTAGCGTAGTCAAACGGCGAACCTACATCTATGCCCTGCCAGGCGTCGCCTTCTTCTGGCTTGGCCAGCCCGACGGTTCCCGCCGCGGAGCTGAAGCTGCCGCCAAGCGCCAGTGTCGCCGAGGTCAGGATCGTCGTTGCCTGATCCAGCACCTTCTCGCGCATCAGGGAAGATATCGAGAGCGGTGCGACGTTGATCGAAGAGCCGAATTTATCGCTCTTGGTCAGCCAGATCACGTCTTGGCCAGACAGCTCGACGATGCGTTTGGCCACCTCGTAGACCTCGCTGGCCAGCGCGCTTGCCTGAGTTCGCTCCGGGGTCTGGGTTGATGCGCTGGCACCACTCATCGCAGACACGGCTTCCCGCATCACCTGCCGGACGACGTCTGCGGCCATTATCTCTGCCGCCCCGGGTTCCACGATCCTGCCGGGCTCGCTGTCCTCCAGAGTCGTGGCAAAATTATCGGCCGCCTCCGTTAGTTGCTCTGCCAGTTCTTCGCTAACCCATTTCGCGCAGCTTCTCGCCGCCCTGCCTATCGAGGCCGCGCTGAGATCGGCGCTGGCCGCGCCCGTCACCCGATCGGCCAACTCGTGGGCTTCGTCAATGATCACCGCGGAGTGTTCCGGTAGAACGTTGTTGTCGCTCATGGCGTCGATGGCTAGCAAAGCGTGATTCGTAATGATCAAGTCGGCCTCGGCTGCCCTGGCTCGAGCCTTTTCGGCGAAGCATTGCTCGGCGTATTTGCACGCCTGAGCCCCGAGACATTCGCGCGAATTCACCGAGATCTGACGCCAAGCCAGGTCGGTGTGCGAGGGCGCGTTTTCGCGCTCGCCGGTCCCCCCGTCAACCTCGTCTTGAGCCCACTCGCGCAGCTCAACCACCGACGAACCCAGCCTACTCGCTTGGTGACCGGCATCGATCAGGCTGCTCTGCTCGGCCACGACGTCGTTCACTTTCATTAGGCAGGCGTAGTTCGCCCTTCCCTTGAGGACTGCTACCTTCGGCTTGACGCCAATGACATCCTCGATCGAGGAGATGATCAGCGGAATGTCCTTCTTGGCCAGCTGCGACTGCAGCGCCAAAGTAGCGGTCGCGACCACCACCGGATCGTTGTCGCAAGCCCAAATCAGCGCGGGCGCTAAGTACGCCAGCGACTTTCCGGTTCCCGTGCCCGCCTGAACGAGCAGGTGGGTGCCGTCGGCCAGACTCTTTTCAACTGCGCTGGCCATCCGACGCTGCCCCTCTCGGGGTTGGCCGGATAGTTTCTTGACCGCGTCATCGAGGCAGCTGATCGATACTGAAGACACCACTGACCTGCTCAACCCTCGACCGCGTACTCAGCTAGCTCCGCGGCCAGACCGCCGTTCACCCTGGCCTTAATTTCCGTGCCCTCGGGCAGATAGTCGCTGAACATCAACTCGCCCTGCTTGTGAACCTTGTCAATCAGCTCGCCGTGGCTCCACGGCACCACCGCGTGCACCTCAACGTCCGGCCTGGGCAGCAGCTCCTCGAGGCGGGCGCGCACTACTTCGATGCCCTCGCCCGTCCTCGCGGAGCAGAAAACAGCGTCGGGGTATTGGCTCCGCAGAATCATCAGCTGATCGTCATCGGCGATATCGCACTTGTTGATGATCAGCTGCTCGCGAATCTCACCAGCCCCGATATCGTTCAACACCTGCCTAACCGCGGCGATCTGGCCTTGTGGATCGGGGTCGGCCCCATCGACGACATGTGCGAGCAAATCTGCCTGATTGGTCTCCTCCAGCGTCGACCGAAACGCCTCGACCAGATCGGTCGGCAGGTGACGGACAAAGCCAACGGTGTCGGTGAGCGTGTAGACGCGGCCGTCGACGGTTTGGGATCGCCTGGTGGTTGGATCCAGCGTGGCAAACAACGCATTCTCGACCATGACGCCGGCATCGGTCAGCTTGTTCAGTAGAGACGACTTCCCGGCGTTGGTGTAGCCGACGATGGCCACCGATGGAATGCGGTTACGGCGGCGCTGGGCGCGCTTGATCTCGCGGTTGCCGTCGAGTTCTCGCAGCTTCCTGCGCAGCACGGCGATCCGGCTGTTGATCCGTCGCCTGTCGGTCTCGATCCTGGTCTCACCGGGGCCGCGGCCGCCGATTCCGACGCCGCCAGCCGCTCGGCCACCGACCTGGCGGGAGAGGTTGCCACCCCAACCGCGAAGCCGCTGCTTCAGGTAATTCAGCTGGGCCAACTCAACCTGGGTTTTGCCCTCCGCGCTCTTGGCGTGCTGCGCGAAGATGTCCAGGATGAGCGCCGTGCGATCTACGACCTTGACGCCGACCCGATCCTCCAGGTTCCTGAGCTGGGCAGGCGCCAACTCGCCGTCGCAGATCACGGTGTCTGCGCCCGTGGAGATCACCGCGTCCCGCAGCTCGCCCACCTTGCCCCGACCGATGTAGGTTGCCGGATCCGGGCGCTGCCTGCGCTGGATCAGGCCGTCCAGCACCTGAGATCCAGCGGTCTCGGCAAGCGCTTTAAGCTCGAAAAGCGCGTTCTGGGCATCAACCTTGCTGCCCGTGGTCCAGACCGAAACAAGCACCACCCGCTCGAGCCTCAGCTTGCGATATTCGACGTCGCTGACGTCCTCGAGCTCGGTGGAGAGCCCCGGAACGCGTCGAAGCGAGAGCCGCTCTTCTAGCTCGATCTGCTCTTCTTCTGATTCCAGGATCTCGGGGTCTTCGCCGTCCGGATCGTCGTATTCGTAGGTCTGCAACATTTGCCTCTAGCCTAGTTGCCCGGACAAGAACCGCGCGCTAGCTGGTTGATGATCTTGTTCGGGTTTTCGGGGTCGCCGGAATAGAGCCAGGTGATCCTCGGATCGCGACGGAACCAGCCGAGTTGTTTTCTGGAGAACTTTCTGGTGCCGACGATCGTCTGCTCTTTAGCCTCCTCCTCGCTTAGCTTGTCGTCTAGATACTCCAAGACCTGCTGATAGCCCAGGCCTCTGGAGGCCGTGACGCCCTCGCGAAGGCCAGCCGGGATCAGGCCACGCACCTCGTCGACCAGCCCGTCGCGCCACATCGCTTCGACGCGACTCGCGATTCGCTCGTCCAGCAGCGGCCTAGCGATTCTCAACCCAAACTGGTGAACGTTTTCTAGCGCGTACCTGGGCTCTGGTAGCTTGCCTGAAACCGAGCCGGTTAGCTCGTAAATTTCCAGCGCCCGCACGATCCTTCTGCCATTGCCGAGCTCAATTCGAGACGCGGCCTCGGGGGCCACTCTGGCGAGCTGCTGGTGCAGGGCGTGCGGTCCGGTCTCGTCCAGCCTGCTCTGCCACTTTGCCCGCACCTGCGGGTCGGTGCCGGGGAAGTCGAATTCGTCGACGACGGCGCGGACGTACAAATTGGAACCGCCAACCAGAATCGGCACCGCTCCCCTCGCTCGCACCTGCTCGATAGCCGAGCGGGCCATCTGCTGGAACTCCGCGACGCTCGCCGTCTCGGTGACGTCCAGCACATCCACAAGGTGATGTGGCACGCCCTGGCGCTCCTCGAGGCTGGGTTTCGCGGTGCCGATGTCCATGCCTCGATAGACCAGCATGGAATCGCCGTTGACGATCTCCGCGCCACCCAGTCTCTTAGCCAACTCGATGGCCAGAGAGGATTTACCGCTAGCGGTCGGCCCGATCAGGACGATCAGCGGCAAAGTGCCCGCGCTCATTTGCGCACTAGCTTCGGCATACCGATCGCGACACCAGGGGCGGGCGTCTCGTTTCGGGCCTGCCAGGCGTCGCCGCCGCGGGTGCGTTCGAGACGCTCGATCGGGCTGTCTGCGATCAGGTGGTGAGGAGCAGCGTGCGTGATGCGTACCCAACCGATATCGCCGGGGCGCGGCATCGGCTCACCCTCGGGGGGAGCCGCCACGTGAACCAGCCGGTTATCCGGGCACCGCCCAGAGATGCGATCGCGGGAGCCGTCCTTGCGTCCCTCGCCGACCGCGAACATGACCTCTACCAGCTGACCCTCGAGCTTGCGATTCTCCTCCCAGGCGATCTCGTCGACCAGTTCGACCAGGCGCTCGTAGCGGTCTTGAACCACGTCAGCGGGCACCTGTTCCATCTCGCCGGCGGGAGTTCCGGGGCGGATCGAGTACTGGAAGGTATATGCAGCCGAGAACCTGGACTCGCGCACCACGTCCATCGTCTGCTGGAAGTCTTCCTCGGTCTCGCCGGGGAAGCCGACGATGATATCGGTGGTGATGGCCGCCTCCGGCATCTTCTCACGCACCTCGCTTAAAATGCGCAGGAATTTCTTGGAGCGATAGCTCCTACGCATCTCCTTTAAGACCTTGTCGGAGCCGGATTGTAGGGGCATGTGAAGGCTGGGCATGACGTTGGGCGTCTCGGCCATGGCGTCGATGACGTCCGAGGTGAACGAAGCCGGGTGCGGGCTGGTGAACCGTACTCTCCTCAAGCCCTCGATCTCACCGCAGGCACGCAGCAGCTTCGCGAACGCCTGGCGGTCGCCGAATTCGACGCCGTAGGTGTTCACGTTCTGCCCGAGCAGGGTGATCTCCTGGACGCCCTGGGCAACCAGCATCTCGATCTCAGCCAAGATCTCGCCGGGCCTGCGATCGACCTCCTTGCCGCGAAGGCTCGGCACGATGCAGAAGGTGCAGGTGTTGTTACAGCCGACGCTGATGGCCACCCATGCCGAATACGCAGAGTCGCGGTGTGTGGGCAGGTTCGAGGGGAACGTCTGCAGCGCCTCCTTGATCTCGACCTGCGCCTCGTTTGCGACCTGAGCACGCCTGAGCAGGGCTGGCAGCGAACCGATGTTGTTGGTGCCGAAAACCACGTCCACCCAGGGCGCCTTCTTGGTGATCAGCTCGCGGTCTTTCTGGGCCATGCAGCCGCCGACGGCGATCTGCATTCCGCCCTCGCGGGTCTCCTTGAGCTTCTTCATGTGCCCGAGGTTCCCGTACAGCCGATTATCGGCGTTCTCGCGAACAGCGCAGGTGTTGAAAACCACGACATCAGCGTCCGCCATCTCACCGACCGGCTCGGGGGCACGAACCAGGCCGGCTTGCTCGAGCAGGCCGCTGATTCGCTCGGAATCGTGCACGTTCATCTGGCACCCATAGGTGATCACCTGATAGGTGCGTGGACTTTTAGCTTCTACAGACATGACTCACGGCAGTTTAGACGATCTGACCAAGACGGCGTACTAAGAGGCGGTGGCGGTTGCCCGAGACTCTCTAACCACCATGACCTTGACGTTTCCAGGGTAGGTTAGCTCGTTCTGAATCTCGTCAGCGATCTGGTCGGCCAGCTGCTGGGTCTTGCTATCGGGCACCCTGTCGGGCAACACCATGACTCGAACCTCGCGGCCGGACTGCATGGCGTAGACGCGGTCCACGCCGTCGTGCTGCAGACCGATCTGCTCGATACGCTCCAGGCGGTGTACATAGCTTTCCAGGCTCTCGCGTCGAGCGCCAGGCCTGGAGCCGGAGATCGAGTCCGCGGCCTGAGCAAGTGCTGCCTCGACACACGTCATGGGAACCTCGCCGTGGTGGGAAGCAATCGCGTTGACCACCTCTTCTGATTCGCCATAGCGTTTGGCGAGCTCCGCGCCCTCAAGGGCGTGCGAACCGTCACCGGAAGTGACGACAGCCTTGCCGATGTCGTGCATGAATGCGGCACGCTTGCAGCTGTCGACGTCCAGACCGAGTTCGGCGGCCATCGCGCCACCCAGTCGGCCACATTCGACCATGTGCTGCAGAACATTTTGCCCGTAACTGGTGCGGTATTGCAGAGCGCCGATCACCGGCAGCAACTGCTCGGCGATGTCGGTGATATTCAGGCTATTCAACGCCTCGACGGCGGCTCGACGGCAGCTATCCGCAACCTCCTCCTCACTGCGTTTGTGCATTTCCTCAATGCGCGCAGGATTTATTCGGCCGTCTGCCACAAGCTCGTTCAGCGTCAACCTGGCCGCCTCGCGACGTACCGGGTCGAAGCAGCTGAGCAGCACCACTCCAGGCGTGTCGTCGATGATCACGTTCACCCCTGTCACCTGCTCGAGAACCCGAATGTTTCGGCCTTCCCGACCGATAATCCGGCCCTTCATGTCGTCCGACGGCAGATCCACCGTGGTGATAACGGACTCCGAGGTCTGCTCAGCAGCGACCCGCTGAATCGCGGTGACTACTACCTTTTTTGCCTTATTCTGAGCGTCGTTGATGATTTCATCGCTAATCTTCTTGGCGAGCTTGCTGGCGCGCAGCTTGGCGTCCGACTCAACCTTGGCGATGATCTGCTCGCGGGCCTCCTCATGAGTTAGTCCGCTGATGCGCTCCAACTCGCTAGTTACCAGCTCTTGGGATTTCGCTAACTCATCTTTGGCGTTCTCGATCTCGTCCCTGCGCTCACGGACGCGGGCGAGCTCTTCGCTGATTCGAGAGGACTCTTCCCTGAGTCGCTTGCTCTCCGCGGTGAGGTTGTCCTCCCGCTCGTTCAACTTCTGTTGACGCTCAGCAAGAACGGCGCTCTGTTTTTCGAGCGCCAGAGATTTTTCCTTATCAGCTTCATCCTCGCGTGCTCCGCGAACCGAGGCCGAAACCAAAACAATCAAGTTAACGAAAAGGAGCCCAAGCGCAACCCACATCATGATGATGGGCATATTGTTCTCCTCGTCTATTTTTTCAGCACACAAACTCACATTTAATTTGTGCTATTCCGAGCATATCGGGTTGCCGGTAATCAGACGATTGGTTAGACCTAAGTCGAGGCTCATCGGATCGAAGAAGCTACTGCGACTCCCAGTCTTGCAAAACCCCGGCCACGACCTCGTGGACCAGAGACGAAGAATAACCCCGCCTGGCTAGATAACCCGCTATCCGACGATAGGCAACCTGCCTGTCGACCGAGCCGAGAGTTCGCGCCTTCTTCTGCGCAAGCTGCTGCGCCGCACGATACTCGTCGTCACCGTCAATGGCCTCCAGGGCATCTTCGATAAGGTGCTCCGCGACACCCTTGCGCCGCAGCTCCATCGCGATGGCTTTTCTGGATAGCTTTCTGTTTTCATAGCGATACCTGACCCAGGTCTCGGCATATGCACGGTCGTTGACAAGCCCGACCTCTTCGAACCTGTCCAACACCTGCGTCACCGCGGAGCTATCGATCTCTTTGCCGATCAGGTATTCCTGGAGCTCGGCGCGGCTGTAGGAGCGCCGATCGAGGCGCTTTAGCGCAAGCCTTCTGGCCAGGGCTAAAGCGTCCTCTTTTTTGGCTTCCTCGTCACCTAAAATTCGATCTCACCCGTCTCGGGGTCAACGCCCGCAGGAACCTCTTCGTCTGCCTCCTGCGATTCCACTGGAGCCATCTCGGCTCGGATCTTGGCGTCGATCTCGTTGGCCATCTCGACGTTCTCGATTAAGAACTTTCGGGCGTTCTCCTTGCCCTGGCCGAGCTGGATATCGCCGTAGGTAAACCACGAGCCCGCCTTGCGAACCACTCCGGTGTCGACGCCCATGTCGATCAGGCTGCCCTCACGGCTAATGCCCTTGCCGTACATGATGTCGAACTCGGCCTGCTTGAAAGGCGGAGCGATTTTATTCTTTACTACCTTCACGCGAGTGCGGTTACCGACCATATCCGTGCCGTTCTTGAGCGTCTCGATGCGCCGCACATCTAGGCGAACCGAGGAATAGAACTTCAGCGCGCGACCGCCCGTGGTGGTCTCGGGGCTGCCGAACATGACGCCGATCTTCTCGCGGAGCTGGTTGATGAAAATCGCGGTGGTGTTGCTCGCCTTCAGCGGACCCGTCAGTTTACGAAGCGCCTGGCTCATCAGGCGGGCCTGTAGGCCGACATGGCTGTCGCCCATCTCGCCTTCGATCTCGGCTTTCGGGGTTAGCGCAGCGACTGAGTCGATGACCACCAGATCGATGGCGGCGGAACGAACCAGCATGTCAGCAATCTCCAAGGCTTGTTCGCCGTTGTCGGGCTGGCTGACCAGCAGCTGTTCCACGTCCACGCCCAGCGCGGCCGCATAAGTCGGGTCGAGGGCGTGCTCGGCGTCGATGAAGGCACAGATGCCGCCCATCTTCTGAGCGCTGGCGATGGCGTGCAGGGCAACCGTCGTCTTACCGCTGGATTCCGGGCCGTAGATCTCCACAATTCGACCCCGCGGCAGGCCACCGACACCAAGCGCCATGTCTAGCGCAATCGAACCGGTTGGGATTACCTCGATCTGCGTGTTGACCTGATCGCCCATTCGCATGATCGAGCCCTTGCCAAATTGCTTCTCGATCTGGGACAGCGCCTGGTCTAGCGCTTTCTGGCGATTAGACGTTGCAGTCATTTCGCACCCGACCTTCCTATATTTCTAACCGACTCTGGACATCGGTAAAACCTGTTTTTATTTACGACTAGCACTGTAGTTAACGGCACTGACAAAAATTCACCACGACAACACCCGCGGTGTTTTGGTCAACACTCGATAGCCAAAAGAATAGCCGAACAAGTGTTCGAATTAAAGTTGCGCCACGCTAGCGTTCCCTATCCGGAAGCCCCAAAAAGCTCCACACCGCCCGCCAGATATCCTTAGACCTGACGCCATCGTCCAGCGCCTGCCGAACAGTCCTAGAGCCCAAGTCCGGCACGGCAGTTTGTTCGGTCCACACCAAGTAGTACGGTTCCCCCAGGGCTTTCTTCAGCTTGGCCCACAACTCCTGTTCACGCACCAAACCAGATTACGACATGGCAAAAGTGCTAGCTGCCACCCAGCTCCTCCAGCAGCACCAGCAGCGCCTGCTGAGTGGTCTGCGCACGAATCTCATCACGCTCACCGCTCAAGCTCAGCTGCCTCGAACCCCTCCGTCCGCAGATTGAGTAGCCAACCCAGACCACTCCCGGCGGGTTGCCGTCTTGAGGGTCCGGGCCGGCGACACCAGTCACGGCAAGGGCAACGTCGCTGGCGGCCTGCTCGGCCGCGCCCGCCGCCATCTGCTCAGCAGTATAGGCGTTGATCACACCGAAGTCCCTGACGTGCTCTGCGCTGACGCCAACCAGGCTCGTCTTAAGGTCGCTGGCGTAGGTGATGAAACCGCCGCGATAAACCTTCGACGCACCCGGCACGGTGGTTAGCTCGGCACCGATCAAGCCGCCGGTCAGCGACTCGCAAGTAGCCAGCGTCAGATTTTTGCGCCCCAGCTCGGCAAGCACCTCGGCGGCGACGCTCACTTCTTGCCCTTGAAGATTTTCTTGATGAACGGCTCCTGCTCGACAATAGAGATGTCCACCGGGTGTCCCGCCTTCAGCGAGGCCTTGCGAAGCCGATCAGCCTCGAAGAGGTATTCGATGCCCGTGTAGACCGTCAGCAAGAAAGCCGCCCACATGACGATCCACTTGGGCACATACCAGAGCGCCCCCAGCGACGGCAGCCAGATCAGGAACATGATCAGCGCCACCGCCTGCACCACCGTCTTCAACTTGCCGCCGCGATTCGCGGCCATCACGCCGTATTTAAGCACCACGAAGCGCATCGCCGTGATGCCCCACTCGCGCAGCAGAATTATCGCCGTCATCCACCACGGCAATTCTCCGACGATGGAAAGCACGATGAAGCCCACGCCCGTCAATGCCTTGTCGGCGATCGAATCCCAGATCTTGCCGAAATTCGTGATCATGTTGTATTTCCGGGCGATCTTGCCGTCAAAAAGATCGGTCAGAATCGCGACCAGGAAAACTATCGTCGCCCAAAATCGCCACTGCTGGCTGTGCGGGTGGCTAAGGAAGACGATAAAGAAAACAGGCACCAACGCAATTCGAAGCAGCGTCAGAATGTTCGGCACATTCAGTTTGAAACCCAGCTTCGGTTTGCTGTCGCTCTGCTCAGAAATTTTCCCCACCGCCTAGTGATAATGCCTAGCGCTGCTCTGCCATCAAGTCAGCACCAAAACTATCGACGACTACCGCATCTACAATATCGCCAACTCGCACCGCCTCAGGCGATGCGTCCAATATCGTTGTTTCGCCGTCCACTTCGGGCCCTTGGTGAGCCGCGCGCCCGACCACGCCGTTGTCATCAATCGACTCGATCAAGACACTAGCCTTCTCGCCCACCCGCTCGGCTGCACGTTGATCGATCAGCTGCGTAACGAGATCGGTGAGAACGCGGGTGCGCTCCTCGACGACCTCGGCCGGCAGGTGCCCCTCGAGCCGCTCGCCCTCGGTGCCCTCCTCATCGGAATAGGCGAAGACGCCCATCACGTCCAGTCGCGACTTCTGCACGAAGTCGCAGAGCATGTCGAAGTCTTCCCGAGTTTCGCCGGGGAAGCCAACGATGAAGTTGCTCCGAGCACCGCTGGCCGGGTCAAGCTGCCTGACGTTCTCCAGCAACTTCAGGAAGTTATCTTCATCGCCGAAACGACGCATCCTTCGCAGCACGCTCGGCGAGGCGTGCTGGAAAGAGATGTCGAAGTACGAGCAGACCCGCTCAAGCGAGGTCATGGTCTCCAGCAGCCCCGGATAGATCTCCGCCGGCTGCAGATAGCTCACCCGAATGCGCTCCAGCCCATCGACCTCGTTTAGCTCACGGAGCAGCGGGATGAGTCCTCGTCGCTCACCCAGATCCTTGCCGTAGCTGGAGGTGTTCTCGCTGACCAGCATGACCTCCTTGACGCCATTTTCGACCAGCCACTGCGCCTCTTCGACGATCTCATCGACAGGCCTGGAAATATATGAGCCGCGGAATGCCGGAATGGCACAGAACGCGCAGCGCCGATCACAGCCGGAGGCGATCTTCAGCGGCGAATATGGCCCGCTGGTCAGCCGCCGGCGCCCGGAACTCTTGACCCGCTTAGCCGAACGCTTGATCGGGGTGAGCGGCAGCAGAGTGCGGCGATCCTGCGGCTTGTGCGCCTGCAAATGAGCGCCGGAGAGGATATCGCGAAGGCGCTTGGAGATATCGGGATAGTCGTCGAAGCTCAGCACGGCGTCGGCCTCGGGCAAAGCCTCGGCCAACTCGTCGCCGTAGCGCTCGGCCATGCAACCAACGGCGACCACCGCCTGAGCCTTGCCCGAGGTCTTCTGATCGTTGGCTGCCAGTAGCGTGTCGATTGAATCCTTCTTGGCCTGTTCGATGAATCCGCAGGTGTTAACCACGATCACGTCAGCGTCGGCGGCCTCGGGCACCAGTTCGAAGCCCCCGGCGTCCAGCCGTGCGGCGAGTTCCTCGGAATCAACGTCATTACGAGCGCAGCCGAGAGTCACCATAGCAACGGATGTTTTAGAGTCGAGTTTAGATATCATTTCGTATCCAATTATCCACCACGAAGCGCAAAACCCATCAATAGCTGATGGTAACTACCGCTAGGGGACTCTAAGTTCAACCAGTGGGTCTCTTCCTGCTGCCCAAAGCGCAGGCAGGAAAGAAAAACAAATGCTTAATGCCGTTAGGGCAGCAACTACCGAGCCACAGAATTCTAACGGTGGCAGCTGTGACCAACGCAAAGCGAAAACTGCTAAAGACGTGCAAACGCCGAAAAAAGTTCCCGCTAAAGTCACCGCCCCAATCTGGGCCAAAGAGATAGCGATTATTGCCCCTCGCGTGGCACCAAGTGCGCGTCGTCGGCCGTAGTCTTTTCGTCGCAGCAAAACTGTCGCCCATGCAACAAGCATCACCGATAGTGCACCTGCAGCAAGACTAGCGACGATCAACTTGTGGGAGTTAGCTGTCATTGCCCCATCTAATGCTGAACGAAGGCTAGCAAACTCTTGGGAAGTGCTAAAGGAATACGTTTCGGGATCTATTCCGGACAGCAGGTCGTGGACTAGATCTGTTAGCAGTGAGAGGTTTTCCGGCTTGTCTGCGGTAATTATTAACGTCTCTATTTGAGCGTTTCGGTCATTTTGTGGAATCAAAATTAGCGGCATCAGTTTATCCAGATAATCCGGAATTTCGATGTTTTTGATTACTTGGAAGTCTGGGCCATCGATGGCCATTCGCACTGCTCCGCCTTCTGGTAGCCCTAGTCTTCGCAGGCTCTCTCCCGCAGCAAGCGCCGGCTGCGTTTTCAGCCCAACGACGCCGATCTCGTCATATAGTCGCCCCGCTAGATCACCGTAAACTTTCCTTGCCGCTACGCGGGTGCCATCGGGGTTTTCAGCAGCCGACACATCGAATGCTCCAGAAAAACCTATGACACTTTCAACAATGTCGTATCCGGAGATGACGTTCAGCAGGTCCATGTCGAAACCGGGGCTTCCTTTTATGGAACGAATTTCTATCGAACGTGTCCCCGCCTGGTCAACGGTGTCTAATACTTTCTTTTGCGCTGCAGCGCTATAACCAGACGTAAAAATGATTACGCTGCTTGCTCCTAAAGTGATGAGAAAAATGATCATTGAAGTGACCATTTGCGCGCGTATTGTTACCAAAACCTCTATAACCCACGGCCAGGTTTTACGGAAAAATGTATTACTCATCTTCGTATCCAACGAGCAAGGAGGATATATCTATCCGCTGATCTGAGAGTTTCGCAACTTTTGGGTCGTGCGTGACGAGAATGACGCTGGCGCCATCGTTCGCAGCTTCCTTAAGCATGCCCATGACCACTGTGCCACTTTCGACATCCAGGTTGCCAGTAGGTTCATCTGCAAAGATCACTTTTGGGTTTCCGACTAAGGCACGACATAGTGCGATTCTTTGTGCTTGGCCCCCGGAAATCTGACCTGGACGACGATCTAATGGGACAGACACCTCGACTCTAGCTAGAAGTTCAACCGCCTTGGCTTGTTCTTCTTTCCTGTTGGCACCTCTATAGAGGCTTGATTCGGTGACATTATCTAAAACGCTTCGGGTCAGATCTAACGCTGAGTCTTGAAAAACAAAACCAAAATCTCTAGCCCTTATATTCGATCTCTGGGCATCTTTCAGGTTATCGACCCTATTTCCAGAAAAAAATATTTCCCCACCGGTGGGCTTAACTAAAAGTGCTAAAAGAAACAGCCGAGTTGATTTCCCGCAACCGGATTTTCCGGTAATAGCCGAGACCTGGCCTTCTTCAAAAGCGCAGGACCAATCCTCAACTACTGCTCGAGAGGACTTTGGGTACGTATACGAAAGGGATCTGGCTTCTAGAAGCGCCATATTCACTCGTTTCCGAAAACCCTGATTTTAGTGTTTTCTTCGATTCCCTCAACGACTGAACGCCCTGCGACAGTAGCCAAAACTGCAACTTGATATTCGCTACCGCCTTCATCTAAAACCACCGTCTTGCTGCTTTGAGTAACCCTGATGGCTTTATTAGGAATAATGATTCCGCTCTTTTCAGGAACGACAAAAATAGTTGCTGGAATTGCCTCGTTGCCTTCGATGGGGATAATCGAACAGCTTTTTGCGCAGATAGTTTCATCATCGATTGGTTTCAATGCTGCAATTGCATCGCCGGTTTCAGGATCTTTAGTTACTTGACCGATCTGAGCAGCCCAAACGTTGTCGGCCAGTTTGATTTCAACTCGCATACCCTCAGATACCATCTGAAGCTGACCCTTAGGCAGTACCATCGAAAAGTTTGGTTCTCCCACCAATAGTTTAGCGATTGGCTTCCCCTGCTCCAGCAGACTTCCTGTTTTAGCTTCTTCGTTCCAGACAAAAGATGCGGGCAATTGAGGCAGGAAAAGCAACTGACCTAAAGGAATAATTCCTGTCTGTTCAATACCTATTCTGCTTTGCCAAACCTTTACGGCATATTCAGTTTCCGGGCCAAAAATACCCTTATCAGAAAGGCCAAATCCTATGACACTGTTCAGGAATCTTTGCAATTGCGCAACGTCTTTGCCTTCGACTCCGATAGTCATTTCTCTAAACGCCGGGACGTCTCCTTGAGCAGCAAAAACTGGAATCAAATCGGCGGTATAGACCAGATCACCGACACTAACTGATTGCCCATTCTCGACATCTTTTGAAGTCAAAACTCCGCTAGATTGATTAAGTATCTCCTGTCCGGTTTGCCAAGATGCTTTGACATTTAAATTTATCGAACGCCCCAAAGATCCAGATTCGGCAGCAACAATCGCATATTCGTTTCCAGAATCTAACTGCTTTGGCGCAGCCAATAGCACTTTCCCAGCCCAACCTAGAGACAGCCCTAAGAAAAAGATAAATGTAGTTATGAATAATGTCTTAATGATTCTTTTCTTGGGAGTTCTTATGCTATCTCTAATTTCTTCACGAAATCTCATATGGGCACATTTCGTAAAGGGCCTCTGGCCTTATTTTCGTTAGGACATCAGCCTTTGGGTCCCAAGTTAGCTCTTTACGCATTTCCTGATCCACGAAAGTTTGCCTGGAAGGAGCTTCAGTAACCTCATAGCCGTGATCTTTTAGGCAATTAGCAACCTTAGTTAGCTCGTCATATCGAGCGTTAGCCATGTTTTCATCCGTTACAGGGTATTGGGGAGATGCACCCGCCATTTGTCCGCATTTTTTAAAATCTGCGTAAAAAGGTTCTATTTGCCCTTCTGGTGGACCGCCAGAAAGCGAAACCAAAGGCGTGCCAGGATTCTCGACTTTCATGTTCGCCCAGCCCCTCTCGTTCATGCAAGTTGAAATGCTTTGCCACCAAGAAGTCTCCTGCTGAAGAAATTCTTTATGTGACTTCGCAGGCGGAGCCTGTGGAAGTGTATCCAGATAGCTTAGAAAGTCTTCATCCCCGGCAGCGGCTTCCTGCTCTAATTCATCTGGGTTCGAAAATGACCCTACATAGGGGGAGGTACTTCCGCTAGGGTCTTGCTGAGCACTTTTCCCACAAGCAGGCACAAATAGCATAAAGACAGCAGTCAGCATTAAAAACATAAATTTATTTTTAAACGTATGCATGGTTACCACTTTCTGGTAAACGACGAGCCTGCAAACCAAGCTTTACAAGCACCGCCTTCCTTAAGTAAAGAAAATTAGGGGGCACCAGAATCGCGCCATGCAGATGCTGTTCTTATTGTGCCTGTAGCAGTTACTTGCCAGTCACCTCCCCAGCTCGTTTCGCATAGGTGCTTCGCATCGCTCCGTTACCGTTAAAATAGGTTCTTTCACTGAACGCATTACCAGGCGGCCTATGGCTTACTCTCCCGGTAGAGGCTGACGTGACCACGCCAGTAAAATTCCTCCCGCAACCTCTACTTCCAGACTGCGAAGCTGCATAGCTCAATGCCGTAATGCTTAATGTGCATGCAACTACGCCAACAAAAATTTTCGAAACAATTTTTTTATTGCCCCCTCCTAAAAGAACATGTCCCCACCACGCATCGCTGCGCGATGGGAACATCTTGCTTTAGTGACGATTCTCCTGTCAACGAGTTTCAAGAAATTAGTCGGGCGTTTTAGTTTCCCATTTTCAAGCTTTCTAGCATGTCATCCAACCCATCTGGCCCGACCAGAACATCGCGCGGCTTGCTGCCCTGGCTGGGACCGACGATTCCGCGGCTCTCCAGAATGTCCATCATCCTGCCCGCCTTAGCAAAGCCGATGCGCAGCTTGCGCTGCAGCATCGAGGTGGAGCCGAGCTGCAATTCGATGACCAGCTGGGCGGCCTCGAGGACGGTCTCCAGGTCGTCGCCGATGTCTTCGGCAGGCTTCGGCTTATCGGCGACCGCGGCTTCCACGTCCTCGCGGTACTGCGGCGCGAGCTGCTTCTTTAGGAAGTCCGCGACATCGCGAATCTCGCCCTCGGTGACCCAGGAGCCCTGCACGCGCATCGGTTTAGAGGCGCCCATCGGCAGGAAGAGGCCGTCGCCCTGGCCGACCAATTTCTCCGCACCTGGCTGGTCAAGAATAACGCGCGAATCTGTCATCGAGCTGGTCGCGAACGCCAGGCGACTAGGTACGTTCGCCTTGATCAGGCCGGTGACCACGTCAATCGACGGGCGCTGCGTGGCCAAAACCAGGTGGATGCCAGCGGCTCGGGCCAGCTGCGTGATCCGAACGATGGAGTCTTCCACGTCCCTGGGAGCCACCATCATCAGATCGGCGAGCTCGTCGACGACGACCAACAGGTACGGGTACGGCGTCAGCTTCCGCTCGGAGCCCTCGGGCACCTTCACCTGACCCGCCTTGATAGCCTTGTTGAAGTCGTCGATGTGCCGAAAACCGAACGCGGCCAGATCATCGTAGCGATGATCCATCTCGCTCACCACCCATTCGAGGGCCTCAGCGGCCTTCTTGGCGCTGGTGATGATCGGGGTGACCAGGTGCGGGATGCCCTCGTAGTGGTTCAATTCCACGCGCTTGGGGTCAACCAGCATCATGCGCACCTCGTCCGGGGTCGCACGCATCATCACAGAGGTAATCAACGAGTTGATGAAGCTGGACTTACCGGAGCCGGTGGCGCCTGCGACAAGCAGGTGCGGCATCTTGGCGACGTTGGCGATCACGTAGCCGCCCTCGACGTCCTTGCCCAGGCCAACTACCAGCGGATGATGGTCATTCCTGGCCTTCTGGCTGCGCAGCACGTCACCCAGAGTGACGACCTCTTTATCGCGGTTCGGAATCTCGACACCGATCGCGGACTTGCCGGGAATCGGGGCGAGAATGCGCACGTCTGCAGACCCGACCGCGTAGGCGATGTTCTTGGAGAGGTTGGTGACCTTCTCTACCTTGGTGCCCGCGCCGACCTCGACCTGGTAGCAGGTCACCGTCGGGCCGCGCGTGTAGCCGGTGACGTCGGCGTCAATGTTGAACTCGGTGAAGACCTCTTGCAGGCGGTGGACGATCTCGTCATTGGCCTCAGTTCGGGCGCGCGGAACCGTGCCCGCCTTAAGCATCTCGCAGGAGGGCAGCGTGTACTGGACATCGCCCGATAGTTCAAGCTGTTCCGAGCGGGCCGGCGCTGGCGTGTGCTCGGGGGCAAGCAGCTCAGGCTGGAAGGGCTCCTCGACTTCGTCCTTCTTCTTTTTCTTGGTTTCTTTCTTGGGCTCCGATTCAGGCTCGAAGGCGTCCGCAAAGTAGTCCTCGGAGATATCGGAGTGCAGGTCTTCGCCGTCTTCGACCAGCGGTGAATCATAGGCGTTGTCAACGCCGTATTCGAGCTTCTCATCGGCCATCTCGGGGCGGCCGGTGAAGAACTCGATAACAGTTTTAGTTATTCTGCGTCCGTCGTCGACCAGCTCCGCGAGCGGGCGGCCGATGACGATCAGGGCGCCGAAAATAGCTATCAGCGCTAGCAGGAACGCCGAAATCCACACCGGCATCAGTTGCACGAGCATTGAGCTGGAAATGTATCCGACGAATCCGCCGACCGCGCGCATCGCCTCGGGATCCGACGGCCTAGGCAGCGGGTTGCGCATCAGGTTTGCGACGCCCAAGGCACCGAAGAAAATCAGCGACCAGCCGATCAGCTGGCGGCCACCGGGACCGTTGGCCAGCGGGTCGCGAAGCGTCCGCCAGGTCATGACCAGCAGCAGAACGGGCAGCACATAGCTCGAAATTCCGAAGACCGTGCTGATGCCGATGCGCAGCCACTGGCCAAGCAGGCCAGGCAGGCCGAACCAGAAGACCGCGGCGATGGCTACGGCGAGGAAGAGCAGGGTCAAGCCCACACCGTCGCTGCGCACTGCGGGATCCACCTCGCGGGCGCCCTTACCTATCTTTCTGACGCCGCTGCCCAGGGCCTTGGAGACCGCCCTGAAGATTTTGGTGAAGATTCCGGGCTGATTGCCCCTCTTTGCGGTGGCTTTAGATACAGTCCTTTTGCCGCGCGACGAAGATGACTTCCTGGCAGATCCGCCCGATGTGCGGCGTGCCGTAGCCTTCTTGGTCGTCGGCCGCGAGGGGGAAGACATGCGGGACGCCATGCGTTCGAGCCTAGCGGGATTGAGAAAATATCCTCGTCTCCACGCCGCTAGACCTCAAAATCTACTTAGAAATGCGTCCAGCCGCCCGGAGTCTCCCATTCCGCACCGTCAACCAACACCCGCGAGCCGCACTCGCCAGCCTTGCCGACCGAGCCTATCTCGCGCCAGCCTTCCGGGACGCTGCCGGGCTCGAACGCTGCAACCAGCGCGTGATCCTCGCCTCCGGTAAGGACGAAGTCGAGCGGATCTTGGTTCAGCGCGGAACCGACCGTCTGCAGTGGCTCGGCGATTTCGAAGGATGTAGACGCCAGCTTGATCTCCACGTTGCTTCTTCTCGCAATGTGCCTTAGATCGGCGAGCAGACCGTCGGAAACGTCGATCATCGCGTGCGCGCCGGCTTCGGCGGCTTGTTTGCCTGCGCCGTACGGAACTACGGGGCATCTGTATGCATTGACCGCGCCCCTGGGCGAGCGGAATCCCCTGCTCAGTGCGGCCAGTCCGGCTGCCGCCCAGCCGAGTCTGCCGCGATAGGCGATGATGTCGCCGGGTCTCGCACCGCCGCGCAGAATTGGAAAACGCCCCTCGGTCTGACCGAAAACGGTAGCGGTGGCCACTATCTTCTCGCCGCGGGTGAGATCGCCGCCCACGATCGAGACCTCGGCCTCGGCTGCTTCCTGTTTTAGCCCCTCGAAGAAGTCCATTAGCCACTGGGAAGGAAGATCCTCGGGTATGGAAACGGCCACCACGCAACCGACCAAACCGGCGCCCATCGCCTCCAGATCAGCCAGGCTGCGCGCGATCAACTTGCGGCCGACGTTTTGGCCGGTGCACCAATCTTTCCTGAAATGCACGCCCTCAACCATCATGTCGGTGGAGACAACAGGATTGCCTTGCGTCGTGAATACCGCTGCGTCGTCGCCCGGCCCCACCTCGACTGCCTGCGCCATGGAAAGCTGGCTGACTAGCTGTCCGATCAGCTCAAATTCGCCTATTTCCGAAACGGTTTTATCTTGCATCTGCCTCACCGATTCACGTTCACTGGGCGGGCCAGAGCCTGCTTGATCAGGTCTGTCAGCAGCTCACGATACGGCAGCCCCGACTCGTTCCATAGGCTGGGGAACATCGAGAGCTTAGTGAAGCCGGGCATCGTGTTTACCTCGTTGACGTATACCTCGCCATCGGCGGTGACGAATGTGTCCACCCTAGCCAGCCCCTCGCAGTCGAGAGCCGAGAAACTCATCCTGGCTAGTTCTCGCACGCGCTGAGTGGTCTCCTCGTCGAGGTCGGCGGGGATGTTCAAGTCGACCTGGCCTTCGGTCGGCAGATACTTGGCCTGGTAGTCGTAGAACTCAGCGCCCTCGTTGACCACGATCTCCCCGAGGCACGAAGCGCGCGGGCCGTCACCCGGGTGCTTCTCGCCAAGCACCGCGCATTCGACCTCTCGCGCGCCCATGAAGCCCTGTTCGACGAGCACCTTCGGGTCGAATTTGCGGGCCTCTTCGATAGCGCTGACCAACCCTTCGGCGCTGTCAACCCGGGAGATCCCGACCGAAGAGCCGCCGCGTGCAGGCTTCACAAAGACCGGGAATGTCAGGTTCTTCGCTACCCGCGCCAGCACCTCGTCACTATTGACAAGCCACGAATCCGGGTGCACCAACTCGTACGGCCCGATCGGAACTCCGGCTGCGCGCATCGCCAGCTTCATGAAGTGTTTGTCCATGCCGATCGCGCTGGAGGCGACACCAGATCCAACATAGGCCACGCCGAGCATCTCGAGCATGCCCTGCAGGGTGCCGTCCTCGCCGTAGGGGCCGTGCAGCAGCGAAAACGCGCAGTCGACACGCACCCTATTGGTCAGCTCGTCACCATTCTTATCGGCGATCTCGACGCCACGCTCGTCGCGGATGGCGACCGCCACGTTACCGCCGCCGGTCAGCCTGGGCAGCCGCCCGTCCACTACGCGCAGGGCAGCAACTTCCTCGACGGGCATGCGATACCAGACGCCGTCCGGGCAGATGCCGACGCAGATCACGTCGTATCTGCTCGTGTCCAACTCCTTGACTACCTCGCTGGCAGTCAAGCAAGAGATCTCGTGTTCAGTGCTTTGACCACCGAAGAAGATGGCTACCGTTTTGTTTGGCATGGGCTTCCTATGTCGAGAATGGTTTATCTGATCGCAACTCTTTGCTTGATCCTATGATCCCACACGTCACGCGGGGCGGGTTCGCGCCTGGCTTCTGACGTTTGCTTAAGGAGCGCCTGGAGGATTCGGTTGCTCGCCTGCGCGATCTGCTCTCCGCTGGGCTGCTCGCTAACCAAACCCGAGAAGTCTATCGGTTTGCCCGCAACAGCCCGCACCTCGCGCCTGCGCAGGTTCGGCTTGCGGATTTTGCGTGGCGGCAGAATGTAATTCGCGCCCCACTGCCCCACCGGAATCACCTTTACACCCGTAGTTAGAGCCAGCCTGGCAGCTCCGGAGCGAATCGTCATTGGCCATTCCTGCGGGTCGAAGGTAATTGTGCCTTCTGGATAGATGATCACCAGATCACCCCGTTCCAGGCTCTCTATAGCCGCGGTTAGCGAATCGGCGGCCTGGGCGGTCCCGCGATGCACCGGAATCTGACGGCTGCTGTTCAGGATCTTGCGCAGCAGCTTGTTGTCCCACAAATTCGCCCTGGCCAAGAAGTGCGGCCACCTGCCCTGATGCGCCAGGAATAGGCCTAGTAAAACTGGGTCTAGCGAAGAGACATGGTTGGCGACGATCAGTGCCGGGCCGGTTTTCGGGACGTTCTGGCCGCCCAGCCAAGAAAACTCCGCTACCGGGCTAAACAGCGGCTTCAATAAGGGAGTGATCGAGGAGAGCGCTAGAGAATCAGTCGATTCGCTGTTTAGCTTGCGCAGCTTTCCCCAGGTGCGAAACCTGCCGTCGCTCGAAGTCTTAGCCACGATGAGCAATTCTAATCTTCTGCAGGCTAAAAATACACACGCCACCGCCGGAGAAACCAGACGGTGGCGTGCGTTCTTGCCTTAAACCAGCTTGGGCAGCGTGCGCGGCTTCCAGCTTGGCCGCCTCTTCTCGTATGCGGCGATATCTTCCACGTGCTGCAGGGTGATTGCGATGTCGTCCAGGCCATTTAGCAGGCGATGCTTGGTGTACTCGTCAATCTCGAACGGATAGTTCTGGCCGCCAGCGGCGATGGTCTGGCTGGGCAGGTCGACGCTGATCTCCGCGCCCGGATTATCCGTCGTGTATGTCCACAGCGCCTCAACGGTCTCCTCGGGAACCAACGCGACCAGCAGGCCGGCCTTGCCGGAGTTGTTGCGAAAGATCTCGCCGAAGCGCGAACCGATAACCACCTTGAAGCCGTAGTTCTGCAGGGCCCAGACGGCGTGCTCGCGCGAGCTACCGGTGCCGAAATCCGGGCCGACCACCAGAACCGAGCCGTCCTTGTAGTCGGGCTGATTTAGCACGAAGTCGTCGTCCTTGCGCCAGGAGGCGAACAGACCGTCCTCGAAGCCGGTGCGCGCGATGCGCTTCAGGTAGACGGCAGGAATGATCTGGTCGGTGTCGACGTTGCTGCGCTTCAGCGGGACGCCGATGCCGGTGTGCGAGGTAAAGCTTTCCATGATTTTCCTTTACAGATCTGCTGGGCTGGATAGGTGGCCGGTGATCGCGGTCGCGGCCGCAACCAGCGGGCTGACTAGGTGCGTCCTGCCCTTGGGCCCCTGCCTGCCTTCGAAGTTTCGGTTGCTGGTGGACGCCGAGCGTTCGCCGGGCTCCAGCTTGTCCGGGTTCATGCCCAGGCACATCGAGCAGCCCGCGAAGCGCCACTCGGCGCCAAAGTCGGTGAAGACCTTATCCAGGCCCTCTTCCATCGCCTGATTTCGGATCGCCGCCGAGCCTGGCACGACTAGCATGCGTACACCGTCCTTGATCTTCTTGCCGCGAAGTACATCGGCTGCAATACGCAGATCCTCGATTCGCCCGTTGGTGCAGGAGCCCAGGAAGACGGTGTCGATCTTGATGTCGCGCATCGGGGTGCCGGCGCGCAGATCCATGTATTCGAGCGCGCGCTCGGCTGCGGCGCGGTCAGTATCGTTCTCGAAATCGCTCGGGTTGGGCACGTTATCGCCCAGCTCGATGCCCTGGCCTGGATTAGTACCCCAGGTGACGAACGGGGTCAGTTTCGAGGCGTCGATGAATACCTCGCGGTCGAATTCCGCGTCGTCATCGCTGTAGAGCGACTTCCAGTATTCCAGCGCGTCGTCCCAGTCCTTGCCCTTCGGGGCGTACGGCTTGTCCTTCAGGTAGTCGAAGGTGGTTTGATCTGGCGCGATCATGCCGGCCTTGGCGCCCCACTCGATGGACATGTTGCAGATGGTCATGCGAGCGTCCATCGAAAGGTTGCGGATGGTAGAGCCACGGTATTCCGCGACGTATCCGGCGCCGCCGCCAGTGCCCACCATCGAGATCAGCTTCAAAATAATGTCCTTGGAGACCACGCCATCGGGTAGCTCGCCCTCGACGGTGACTGCCATCGTCTTCAGCTTCTTCTGCTGCAGGGTCTGAGTGGCCATAACGTGCTCGACCTCGGAGGTGCCGATGCCAAAGGCGAGCGCCCCGAAAGCACCATGCGTAGAGGTGTGCGAGTCGCCGCAGACAATGGTCATGCCGGGCTGCGTAAGTCCCAACTGCGGGCCGATAGCGTGCACAATGCCCTGATTGATATCGCCTAGCGGAAAGGCCGGGACGCCGAACTCCTTAACGTTCTTGCGCAGAGTTTCGATCTGTAGACGGCTAGTGGGATCAGCTATCGGAGCCAGGATGTCGAGCGTTGGCGTGTTGTGATCCTCAGTGGCCTGAGTGAGATCAGGTCTGCGCACCTGACGATTTGCCATGCGAAGCCCCTCGAAGGCCTGCGGACTGGTTACCTCGTGAAGAAGCTGGAGATCAATGTACAGCAGGTCAGGCTGACCCTCGGATCGCCTGACTACGTGATCGTCCCACACCTTTTGGCTAAGCGTTTTTCCCATGTTTCCATTATGCACTAGCCATCCATTAAGTGAGATGATAATCTCAGCCTATGGGACAATCTTCAGGTGTTGGCGTATTAGATAAAGCAGCTTCGGTGCTGACGGCTCTGGAATCTGGGCCGATGACTCTTGCCACCCTAGTTCAGGCCACCGGCTTAGCGCGACCCACGGCTCACCGACTTGCAGTCGCCCTTGAATTTCACCGGCTGGTCTCCAGGGATCTGCAGGGCAGGTTCGTGCTCGGCCCCCGACTGGTGGAGCTGGCGGCAGCTGCAGGTGACGACAAACTCCTAGTGAAAGCGGGGCCGGTTCTGGATCGCCTCCGCGACATCACGGGAGAATCAGCCCAGCTCTACCGCAGACAGGGCGAGTCCCGCGTCTGCGTCGCTGCCGCGGATCGCCCTAGCGGCCTCCGCGATTCCATCCCAGTAGGCAGCCAGCTATCGCTTACCGCAGGCTCCGCCGCCCAGGTGCTGCTCGCCTGGGAGGAGCCGGAAAGGCTATCGCGCGGCCTCACTGATTCGAACTTCTCCGCCGTCGGGCTCTCGAACGTCCGCAAGCGCGGCTGGGCTCAGTCCGTCGCCGAGCGTGAGGCAGGCGTGGCATCGGTCAGCGCCCCGGTGCGCTCCCCGCAGGGCAAGGTGATAGCCGCAATATCGGTCTCCGGCCCCGTCGAACGCCTGACGCGCCAGCCCGGACGCCTGCACGCACCCGCCGTGATCGCCGCGGCAGAACACTTGTCGGAAACCCTGGCCCGCGAAGACTAATCCGCTAGCAGCCCCCGTCCCCAGTGCCGCATAGCCTGAACGTACGAACCACATACTCATCTCACATAGGGCGCCGGGGCAACATTTAAGAGAAGCATTACGAAATGCTCGGTCTCTCTTTACTATCCTCGAGTGCTTTAATTCTAGTTTCTAGATCGGATATAACACCTATCAAATCGCATATCAGAGTTTGCGTAGTTATATTTTCTTCTGGACACATCGAAAAACCAGCGGCAAATGCTGCTGCCGTAGGGGTGTCACTCTGGCTAAGAGCTTTTGAAACTTCTTGCATAAACGAAGCAAAGCTATCTGATTTTTTCATAGTTTTATCTTCGCACGGGAGGAACAAGAGAATGTTCTGTGCAACACTTAAGTATGATGTCTTTTAAAAACAAAGCGCTTGCTTTTCTTTCTGGCATATCTGTCGCAGTTAGCGCTTCATTATGCGCGACTCCAAATGCGAGTGCTGAAGTCACAGTTAATTCAAACAGCAGTTCTGTAAACGTTTCCGAGGGGTATGCGTGGTCTGACGGATACGTTGGCGATGCAGAAACTAAAGGAATTTGGGATAATGTCCTGAAAGTCCTGGGAAGTCAAGTTGAATGCCAGTTCATAAGAACAGTAATTAAGTACAGATATCCATTTACGGTATGCATACCTAATCCTGATAAAAATGGAACTTGGCTCTTAATTGTCAAATGGCCATAAGCTCCTGCAAAGTCTTTCCTCCAGCTCATTGAGCGTCATGGTTTCCAGCCTGCCCGCGCGGAAATCTTCGGCTTTCTTCAAAAGCCCGTATTCGTATTCAAGTCGGTCGATCGAGCCCTCGAGAGCTTCGGTCACATAAAAAGTCCTCGTCCGCCCCGTAGCTTTAGCTAGCCGGTCGTAGCGGCTCGCCAACTCGGCGGAAACACGAACCGGCATCGGAGTCTTCGTCACGATGAACCCGCCCTCACATATTAACTGTATTCAACGTATCACGAGATCGTAATTGGAGAGGAGCAGAGGAAAACTATGGGGGGACTAGCTGCCAACCGATAAAAAGTTTGGCTGGGCTATTAACTACAATAAGCCCCTCACCACTCTTAATACTCGACCGGGATGGGCTCAAAAAGTCGCTTCTGACGCGTTCTGGCACGCGGCAATTTCAAGGGGGTTCTGAACGCTCCCAGATTTTGCAAAACCCCTAATCAAATAGGGTTTTAATGGTAGCCCCGAGCGGATTCGAACCGCCGTTTCAGCCTTGAGAGGGCTGCGTGCTAGGCCGCTGCACTACGGGGCCATGTTCAGTTTTTGTGGAAACTTTGTTGGGGTACTAGGACTCGAACCTAGACTAACGGAACCAGAAACCGTCGGGCTACCATTACCCCATACCCCAGTATGAGTGTTTCCACTTGTTTAGTTGTGTTTGGCGCTCAACGCGCGAGTTAAAACATTACATGCTCTTCGCGCCGGAAACAAAATCGGGAGTTCGGTCTGCAACATTCATTTTTTTGCCGATCAGCCAGCAGGCACCGAAGGTCAAAGCGTAGGCCAGCAGGTCGAATGCGGTGGTGGCCCAGGACGAAACAGAGATCTCACGAGCCTGCGTCAACGTGCCGGACAGCGTCGCATAGCCAAAGGAAAAGACGTTATTAACAATGTGCGCGGCTATCGCCGCCTCCAGGCCGCCGGTCAGCACGACGAGACCACCAGCAAGCAAGCCGAAGCCCAACCGGTCTACGAACAGCGCCAGATTCTGGCTGCCATGCATCATCGCGAATATTGCGCCGGAAAAGACCACCGGAATCCAGGGACTCCTGGAGAAGGTGCCTACGGCCTGCATCAGATAGCCGCGAAAGACAAACTCCTCCCCCGCTGCCTGCAGCGGGCTAGCTAGCAATATGAAAACAAACCAGAGCCAGGCGTCCTCGGGAGGGGCTACCTCGAACGGTTTGCCCGCCCTGCTGATCCAGTAGACGGCGTTCAGCGAAACGCAAGCTGCCAGCAAACAGGCGAACAAATAACGCCACCGCATTCCCGGCTGCACCGAGATGAGCCAGAACGGCCGGACTCGATGCTCCCAATAAACCACCGCGAAGCAGATCAGCATCATAGAGGCCAGCCCAAGATGACTGCCCAGCAGGCCCTCGGGCAGCTCGTAACGAAGCGCCTTGGCAGCGAAATCCTGGAAGCCTTCCGGCGTGCCGCGCAGCAGCCACCCCACCCCTACTACGGCATGAGCAAGCACGTAGACGCCAAAAAGATAGCCGCAGAAGACCACCAAGAAACCCACCAGTGACCTCGTGCTGGCCGAGTCGTCGGTCTTTAGAACCTTCGTGTAGTCGACGCTCGCCGGGGGCTTAGTTATGGGCCCAGAAACCATTTATTCATCATCCATAACGGGGTTCGTCAGGGTGCCGATGCCCTCGATCTCGACGCTGACCTGCTGGCCGGCCACCATGGAGCCAACACCAGCCGGGGTGCCGGTCAGGATGACGTCGCCGGGCAGCAGCGTGGTGAACTGGCTGATGTAGCTGACCACGGTTGCCACGTCGAAAACCATGTCCTTTGTGGAGCCCTCCTGGCGGAGCTCGCCATCCAGGATCGTCCTGATGGAGAGTTCGCCGGCAGATTTCAGGTCGATGTGGCTGGAGATCCAGGGGCCAAGCGGGCAGAAAGTGTCAAAACCCTTAGCCCTAGTCCACTGCGATTCGGCCGCCTGAACGTCTCGGGCGGTGACGTCGTTAGCGCAGGTATAGCCGAATATGACTTCCTGAACCCGCTCCACCGGAACCTTCCGGCAAATCCGGCCAATGACGATGGCCAGCTCGCCCTCATAGTGCAGATCCTTCGTCTCGGCGGGCCTGATGATCGGCTCTCCCGGGCCGATCACCGAGGTGTTCGGCTTGAAAAACAGCAGCGGCTGTTCGGGCACCTCGGTATCGAATTCCGCGGCGTGATCGGCGTAGTTCTTGCCCACCGCAACCACTTTCGAGCGCGGGATCACCGGGGCAACCAGGCGTACATCGGCAAGATCGACGCGCTCCCCCGTGTAATTAACCGGGCCGGCCAACGGATCGCGATTCAACACCGCGATAGTCTGTGGATGCGAGCCCTGGTCTTCCTCAAGTTCGACGACGCCGTACTGAGGCTGGTCGTCGAGCACAAAACGAGCGATTCTCATGAACCAAGCCTAGTCAACAATCGCCTAGTTCTTCGACCCATACCCCTTCAATAGGCCGTAGTGGTAGGCGTCGGACAGCGCCTCCCAGCTGGCCTCGATCACGTCCGTGCCGACGCCGACGGTAGTCCAGGTCTGATCGCCGTCGGTGGTGACGATGTTCACCCGCACCACGGCGTCCGTGCCAGCCTCGGTGTCTAGGATTCGCACCTTGTAGTCGATGAGCCTGTAGCTATCCACCTGGGGATAGCCGCCGCGCAGCGCCTCGACTAGCGCGCGCCCCAGCGCGTTGACTGGGCCGTTGCCATCGACGACCGCGTCCTGCCGCTTGCCATTCGCAATCACCTTGACGGTGGCCTCCGACGACGAGACCTCGTCGACACCGTCCTCCTCGGATACGACACGCCAGTTGACCACCTGGAATGGCTGCTCGAGCCTGTCCAAGAAGTCCAACACCAGCAGCTCGAAGGAGGCGTCCGCGACGTCGTAAGCGTAGCCCTTGGACTCCCGCTGTTTGATCAGATCGGCGATCTGGTCTGCCACCTTGCGGTCGGATAGGTCAAGCCCAAGCTCTTCGCCCTTGACCTGCACGCTGGCTCGGCTAGCCATCTCGCTGATCACCATGTGCGTGGTGTTGCCCACGGCCTTGGGGTCGACGTGCTGGTAAAGATTTTCGTTGATCTGCACGGCCTTGGCGTGCAGGCCGGCCTTGTGCGCGAACGCGGAATGCCCAACAAATGGCTGTCTCGGGTCCAGCGGCTGATGGGCGATCTCGGCGATCGAGTTGCTGATCGAGGTCAGCATGCCGAGCTGAGCAGGGCTGATCACCTGCCAGCGGTACTTGAGCTGCAGATTTGCGATCACCGTTGTCAGATCAACATTTCCGGCGCGCTCGCCGTAGCCATTGATGGTGCCCTGCACGTGCATCACGCCAGCGTCCAGCGCCATCATCGAATTAGCCACCGCACAACCCGAGTCGTTCTGGCAGTGGATGCCAAGATCGACGCCAACCTGGGTGGCTGCTGAAACGATGTCGCTGACCTCGTGCGGCAGCATGCCGCCGTTAGTGTCGCACAGCACAACCACCTCCGCCCCGGCTTCGGCGGCCTTCCGCAATACAGACATCGCGTACGTCGGATTAGCCAGGTAGCCGTCGAAGAAGTGCTCAAGATCGACGAAGACCCGCTTGCCTTCACCGATCAGATAACGCACGGTGTCTTCAATCATGGCCAGGTTCTCGTCCAGCGTCGTACGCAGCGCGTCGTAGACGTGCACGTCGTGGGCCTTGGCCACCAGGCAGACCACATCGGTGCCCGCAGCGAGCAGCTTGGCTAACGCGGGATCATCCTCGCAGCGCACACCCGGCTCGCGCGTCCTGCCGTAAACCACCAGGGCAGAGTTCCGCAGCGATAGCTCGCTGGCGGCTGCCTTGAAGAAATCCTCGTCCGCCGGGATCATGCCCGGCTGGCCGCCCTCGATGAAACCGACACCCAAATCATCTAGCAACCTGGCGATCCGCAACTTGTCAGAAACCGACAGATGCATGCCCTCTTGCTGGTTACCGTCCCGAAGGGTCGTGTCGTAGACGTGGAATACATCTGGCATTGCCAGCGCGCTGCTCATCTGCTCTTTTCCCTCGAACCTTAAACTACTCGGCGCATCCAGCCGCGAGTGTCCTCGACGCGGCCGTATTGAATGTCGATCAGGTGGTTGCGCAATTCCAGAGACTTCTTCGGCTTCGCGCTGAAGGCATGGACGCCGTCCTCGTCCTGAAGCGAACCAATCGGAGTGATCACCGCTGCGGTGCCGCAGGCGAAGGCCTCGACGAAGGCACCCGATTCGATGCCCTTGACGACCTCGTCGTAGCTGATCGGGCGCTCGACCGGGGTCAGGCCCAGGTCGGGAGCGATCTGCAGCAGAGAGTCGCGGGTGACGCCCGGCAAGATGTTGCCGTTCAACTCCGGAGTAACCAGCTCATCGTTATTGGTGATCAAGCAGACGTTCATGCCGCCCAGCTCCTCAAGCCAGCGGTGTTCGGCGGCATCCAGGAAGAGAACCTGGCTGCAGCCCTTCTGCTCCGCCAGCTTCTGCGGAAGCAGCGAAGCTGCGTAGTTGCCACCGCACTTGGCCGAGCCGGTGCCACCGACAGCGACGCGGGCGTAACTCGATTCAACCCAGATGTCGACTGCGTGTACGCCGCCAGCGAAGTAGGCACCTACCGGGCTGCAGATGATGGCGAAAACCACGGTCTCGGCCGGGCGAACACCAAGGAAGTCCTCGTTGGCCATCTCGAACGGACGGATGTACAGGCTCTGCTCCTCGCCGCCCGGCACCCAGCGCTCGTCTAGCTTGACCAGGTTTTCGACAGCCCGCAGGTAGTCGTCAACCGGCAACGGCGGCAAGGCTAGGCGCTCCGCAGAATCTGCCATGCGCTGAGCGTTGCGCTCGGGACGGAACAGCCACACCGAGCCGTCAGCGTGCCGATAGGCCTTCATGCCTTCGAAGACCTCCTGAGCGTAGTGGTAAACGGCGCCTGCAGGGTCCATCGCAATTGGCGAATACGGCACGAGGCGGTCATTCTTCCAGCCGTCCTCGATGCTCCAGTCGGCTACCGCCATGTGATCGGTGAAGAACTTTCCGAAGCCGGGATTCTCGTGGATCTTGGCGATTGCGTCATCAGCTAGAAAGCTGGGATTTTCAGGTAATTCGAATTGCAGCGACATGCCACTAAGGGTAACCCTAGAAGAGACAAATATTTTTCTAGTCCAAACCTTAAACGCCCAGCGCATAGGATTAACGAGTTGCTACTAGAACGGAGAGCAATAATGGCTCGAAAGAAAAAGACCGAATACGTATTCATCGACCGTCCCGTCAGAACCAACGTCGGCGACGCTGACCGCGCACTTCGCGGTGTCCTTGCCGCTATCTTCTTCACCGGATCCGGCGCCCGTCGCGGTTTCGGCAGATTCCTCTGCACCCTTCTCGGCTGCGCGCTGGGCATCAGCGCGGTGACCGGGCGCTCTGCTGCCTATAAGAGTCTCGGCGTCAACACCACCGACTGCGCTAGCTGGAGAAGTGTTCACGATTGGCTGGCAGAGCGCACCGACCTCGACTAGTCGCTGAGACGAAAAAGCCTGGCAGATAGTTCTTCACTAGGCTATCTGCCATGAATTCAAAGCAAGCAAAGATAGCAGTTATCAGAGGCGACGGGATCGGCCCCGAGGTAGTCAATGAAGCGTTAAAGGTTCTAACGGCGTGCGTCGGCGAAAGCACCTTCGACTACGTCGATTTCGACCTCGGGGCTGAGCACTGGCTTGCCACCTCCGAGGTGCTCAGCGACGAGACCCTCGAAGAGCTGAAGGCCACCGACGCCATCATCCTGGGCGCGGTCGGCGCGGCACCCGGCTCAAAGTCCATCCCTAGCGGCCTGCTCGAGCGCGGCCTGCTACTCAAACTGCGCTTCGCCCTCGACCACGACGTCAACCTGCGCCCCTCGAAGGTCTATCCGGGACAGCAAATACCGCTGGCCGATTGGGTTACCGGGGGCAAGCCGATCGACTTCGTCGTCGTCCGCGAGGGCACCGAGGGCCTGTACTGCGGCAACGGCGGCACGCTGCGCACCGGCACCGACCACGAGGTGGCAACCGAGGTCAGCGTCAACACCGCATTCGGCGTCAAGCGCGTGGTGCGCTACGCATTCGAGCTTGCCACCCGCCGTTATAACCAAGTCACCCTGCTGCACAAGCACAACGTACTGGTCAACGCCGGTGGCCTGTGGAACCGCATCTTCAACGAGGTCGGCGAGGAATACCCGCAGGTCAGCCGCGACTATCTGCACATCGACGCCGCCACCATCAAGATGATCACCAACCCGCAGGACTTCGACGTGATCGTCACCGACAATTTATTCGGCGATATCATCACCGACGAGGCCGCCGCGGTGACCGGCGGGATCGGCCTGGCTCCATCCGCGAACATTAATACCTCCCGCGAGTTCCCGTCGATGTTCGAGCCGGTACATGGCTCCGCACCGGACATCGCCGGCCAGGGCATCGCGGACCCGGTAGCGGCGATCAGTTCCATGGTCTTGCTGCTGGATCACCTGGAACGCAGGGAAGACGCCGCTCGAATCGAGGCCGCGATCAACAAGTTCATGGCCAATCGCGCAGATGAAAAGCTCTCTACCAGCGAAATCGGCGATCAAATCGCTTCGCTCCTGTAAGCAATCGCTTCGCTCCCGCGAGCAGTCGCGGAGCTCCTATAAAGCTGTAGCCGAATTGCTCAGCAGAACATAGCGCGCATCACGACCCAGGTCAGCGGCCTGGGTCGTTTGCCGGCCAGCCATTCGGCAGGCAACCCTGCAGGCTCATGCTCTGCTGCTGCATCACTGGTGCAAGCCCGTCTTGGGCTGGGCAATTAAGGTGGTCATGCCCCAGAAAATGGCCGATCTCGTGATTAATCAGATATGTGCGATAAATCTCAAGATCAACGCCCTCGTATGACGGCGTAGCATAGAGCCAACGATCTGCGTTCAAGTTAACCGTATTCGAGGATCTGCAGCTCCAGGTGTTTTCGGTATCTAGCGGCTGGCAGAGCTTGTTGACTGTGCCGCCCGTGGCAAGCGTGACCACCAGATCTGCATCGTTCTGGTCAACAATCAGCTTAAACGAGACGTTTTCGATGGGAGCCCAGCCGCGATCGTCGTCTAGGGTGGTGTGAACCTTTTCCGCCACCGTGTCGGGATCCAAGCCCAGGCTGTCCTCCACTTGAACGACGTATTTGATCTCACGGCCGCCGCGAGAGGACTTTAGTTCCAACTTGTTGAGCAGAAACTTTCCCGTGGACTTGAAATCGGAATGAACGTTCCCGGCAGGATCCTTGCTGACTTCTGCTGATGGCTGGCCTGGCTCGGCAACCGCGCTCTCAAGCGCCGAGGGACTTGGAAGGATTATTTCGCCGCTTCCCGGCGTAACCAGTTTGGACTCACAGCCACTCGTCAACAGCACGCTGCACAGCAGCAGAGCGCCAGGGACGATACCCGCAAGAAGCCTTTTCATAACTGACAGATTAATCAAAAGACCTTGCCATTCAATACAGCGAAGCGGTTTAGGAATAAAAAAGTTGGCCTGGCCAGCGTGAACTGTCCCCCGATTGTTGGATGGTTTAAATAGTATCCGGTTTAGGCTGTTAG
>CAUPIJ010000006.1:0-88281 GCA_963511305.1 uncultured Propionimicrobium sp. | reverse complement strand
CCCCAATTTGTTGGCCTGGATATTCAACGAACTACTAGCCGGCTGGAAGGCGGTGTTAACGCCGCGATCCGTCGCCTGCTTAATGCGCATCGAGGCATGAGCGAAGCTCACATGAAAACTGGCGTCGAGTGGCTGTTAAACCAAAATTCCATTGATCCTGCAGACCCGGTCGCCTGGCTGAACGGCCATCGTCACGACACCAACGGCCCCAAGCCAAAACCGTCAGCCCTAGAACATATCGGCCCGGCTAGCTACGACACCGCTATCGACTACGACACCGCCTACCAAGACGGATCCCTACACATCAGAAAAGGCTGGGCCCAACGATGAAAACAAGGCGCGACACGCCCAAACAGAGCACCACATTTTGGCCGCTTACCCAAAACAACGGGGATCATCCCCACACATAGGTATCTGAATTATCTCAGCTTGGCGGCGGAAATAAAAAGAGGGACCCCTCCGGATCCCTCTTTATCTCGTAGCGGGGGCAGGATTTGAACCTGCGACCTCCGGGTTATGAGCCCGGCGAGCTACCGAACTGCTCCACCCCGCGGCGTCTGATCTACTATAGGCGAACGTTTCGCGAAATCAAAATCTCGGCCTCCCCGCGGGCGCTCCTGTGGCCTAACAGCGTTAGTCGCTAAACTGTCCTAAGATGTCCAGGCATCGCGCAGAGCATATGGAGGATCATGTTTCGGAAAGCACTGACGTGCATCATTTCGTTGTTGCTGATTCTCAGCGGCTGTAGCACTAGCCCGGAGGTGGCTCCGCACGACAGAATCCTCGTCGTCGGCACCCACACCACGCCCAGCACACTGGACATCTCTGCCAACGACGCCGCAGCAATCTCAGAAGCGCTGCTCTACAACGTCTACCAACCGCTCCTACGCACCGACGAGCAGGGCAATCTGCAGCGGTTGTTGGCCAGCGAGTACCAGATCTCGTCCGACCGCATGACCTACACGTTCTCGATCCGTTCGGGGGCTAAGTTCGCCAGCGGAGCCCCGGTAGATGCCGAAGCTGTCGTCAAGTCCATCAACTACACCATTAACGACGAGCGCACCAGCAAGACCCGCAAGGCTGAGATGGAGCCTGTGGAATCCGTCGAGGCTAAAGACGAAGACACCGTCGAAATAAAACTAAAACATCCCAGTAACTTCTGGCTGTATTCGATGGCTGGTCCGGCTGGCATCATCTACGACCCAAATGTGCTTGCCTCCGGTGACCTCGCTACCCAGACCGCTGGTTCTGGCCCGTACAAGCTAGACGCCTGGCTGCAGGGCGAGGAAATCAGGCTGATCCGCGACCCCGAATACTGGGGAACCCCCGCTCGGGTGGCGGGCGTCACCTTCAAATATTTCGCTGACCCGAACGCCATGAATAACGCGATGGCCGCAGGCAGTATCGACATCATCCGTAATGTGACTGCTCCCCAGGCCCTCAGCCAATTCGAGAATAACGACCAGTTCAAGGTGCTCGAGGGTTACACCAATGGCGAGGTCGTGCTGGGCATGAACCAGCAGCGCGAACCCCTAAAGGACGTCAGAGTCCGCCAAGCCATCAACTACGCGATCGATAAGAAGGCTCTGCTTGAGGCCGTCTGGGCAGGCAAAGGCACGCTGATCGGCTCGATGGTTCCTCCGTTCGAGCCCTGGTACGAGGATCTCTCAGAGGCCTACCCTTACGACCCTGAAAAGGCCAAAGAGCTGCTGAAGGAAGCTGGCTACGCCGACGGCCTCACCCTAAACATGCGAGTGCCGACGCTGCCATATGCGATTGACTCGGCAGCCTACATCAGCAGCCTGCTCTCTCAGGTCGGCATCAAGATAAACATCGAGCAGCTTGAATTCCCGGCTCGCTGGATCGATGAGGTGATGGTCAAGTCCAACTACGATCTCACGATCGTCTCGCACGTCGAACCGCGTGACATCACTCGATTTGCTAATCCCGACTACTACTGGCACTTCGATAACGAGGAGTTCCGCAAGACGATCGAGGAGGCCGACGCTGCTCCCGAGGAACAGCAGGTCGAGCTGATGAAGAAGGCCGCAAAGATAATTTCAGACCAGGCTGGCGCTGGGTTCTTGTGGCTGCTGCCTAATCTCGTGGTGACCAAGCCGGAGATAGTCGGCATCAGCGCCAACGCGACCGCGCTTAGCTTCGATCTGACGAACGTAGCCATCAACGAGTAGTGATGACCAAGGTAGCTGCGAGGCCAAGTCAGCTTGCATGGCCGGCTAGTCTCAGATTCATCGCTAGCCGATTAGGCTCTCTGTTCTTGAGCCTACTGGCCGCGTCGCTGGTCGTATTCCTACTGGTAAATCTGCTTCCTGGCGACATCGCAGGTGTCATATTGGGACAGAACGCGGATCCGCAGTCGGTAGCAGCTCTGCGGGAATCGATGAATCTGGACGAACCATTGCCCAGGCGATACCTGGAGTGGGTCTCTGGTTTGTTACGCGGTGATCTCGGCTCATCGCTCTTCACCCACCAGCCGATAGCCGAACAACTGGGCAGGCGACTGGGCGTAACGTTCAGCCTGGTGATTTTCGGCATGATTGCTGCCGTCGGAATAGCCCTACCGCTCGGCGCCTACTCCGCCGCCCACCGAGACAAGCCGTCCGGAACCCTGGTTTCCGCACTCAGCCAGCTCGGGATGGCAATCCCAGCCTTCCTGGCAGGTCTGCTCCTGGTGATCGTATTCTCGGTCTGGCTAGGGTGGTTACCCGCCAACGGCTACGTGGAGTTCATGGAAAATCCCTTGATTTGGGCTTGGCACCTGCTTCTGCCGGTAACGTCTCTGGCTGCAGTCCAGGGTGCCATCCTTACCCGCTATACCAGGTCGGCATTCGTAGACGTCTTGCAGCAGGACTACTTCCGCACTGCCCGAGCCATCGGTTGGCGCTTTCGCCCAGCGATTATTCGGCACGGAATCAGAAACGCCAGCCTGCAGGTGATCACCATTTTGGGCTTGCAGCTGGCCAGTCTGTTGGTTGGTTCTATTGTCGTCGAGAGAGTCTTTAGCCTGCCAGGTCTAGGCAGTTACCTGATCAGCGCAGTGGGGCAGCGAGACCTTCCTGTGGTGCAGTCAGTCGTCATGATCCTGGTGGCGCTAGTCCTGATCATCAACACGCTGGTCGATATCGTCTACCGCATGCTCGATCCACGCCTCAAGGCAGTTGAGGAGGCGGCATGAAGCGCATAAATCTGGTCGCGGGCTTTGTGCTAGTCGGCATAGTGATTCTTCTCGGTATCTTCTCTTTCTTCTGGATGCCATATGACCCGACTCAGGTTTCTGCCAACCTCCTGCAGCCACCTAGCGCCAAACATTTTTTCGGGACGGACGGTTTCGGGCGAGACATTTTTTCCCGCATCCTGTCCGGTGCGGGCGTTTGCCTGCTTGTCGGAATGGTCTCGGTAGCAATCGGGGCGGTGATCGGCGTGCCGTTCGGGATTGTCGCCGCAATGCGGGGCGGCTTGGCCGAACGGCTGATAATCCGTGTGGCAGACATCATGTATGCATTCCCCGCGTTGCTGCTCGCGATCCTGCTTGCCGCGGTCAGGGGATCTGGCTCCACCTGGACGGCCATGGTGGCGATCGGTGTCGCTTCCATCCCGGCATTCGCCAGGGTCGCCCGAGCGGCCACGCTTCAAGTGCTGAACCAGGATTACATGGTTGCTGCCCGAGCATGCGGCACCCCGCGATACGTCTCGTTCTTCACTCACGTCCTGCCGAACGTCGCTCCAACTGTTTTGGTGCAGGCGTCCGTTAGCTTCGCGCTTGCCATCCTCGCCGAGGCCGCGCTCAGCTATCTCGGGCTAGGCGCGACCCCAGACAATCCCACCTGGGGGCTGATGCTCTACGAGTCACAGAAATCCATTCTGGTGCAGCCAAACCAGGCACTGTGGCCTGGGATATTTATTGCGCTGACCGTTCTGGGATTTAATCTGTTGGGCGACGGCCTTAGAGAGCTGCTGGACCCCCGCCTAAGGCAAAAGGACTAGAGCATGGCCAAGAATCTTTTAGAGGTCAGAAACCTAAGGGTCAGCTTCAAGGGCAACCAGGCCGTGCGAGGCATCGACCTAGAAATACGTCCAGGTCAACGAGTAGGGCTGATCGGCGAATCAGGTTCTGGCAAATCGGTTACCGCCCTCGCGCTGATGCATCTGCTGCCGCCGAATGCCAAAGTCGAAGGCAAGATCACCCTCGACGGGCAGGATCTGAGCGACCTTGATGACGCCCAGATGTCTAAGATCCGCGGAAGCCAGATTGGCATGATCTTCCAGGAGCCGATGACCGCGTTAGACCCGACGATGAAGGTCGGCAGGCAGGTGGCGGAGGCGATGCTCCTGCACTCCGAGCGTAAGGGGAACTCGTCTGAGCGGGTCTGCGAAATGCTAGACCAGGTTGGGCTGGCCGATCCCGAGAGGATCGCAGCTAGCTATCCGCATCAGCTTTCGGGAGGCCAACGCCAACGGGTGTTGATCGCAATGGCGCTCATCAATGCTCCTTCGCTGCTAATCTGCGACGAGCCGACGACCGCCCTCGATGTTACCGTCCAAGATAGGGTTCTGAAACTGTTGGACGGCGAGCTGGCCAAGGCGACCGCTGCTTGCCTTTTTATCAGCCACGACCTTGCCGTGGTTTCGCAGATCTGCGACTACCTGATGGTGATGTACAACGGCGAAATAGTTGAGAGCGGTCGGCGCCAGAAGATTCTCAATGAACCCCGACACCCTTACACCCGCGGATTGCTGTCGACCGCTGATATCGCCTCGGCGGTTCCTGGCGAACCGCTACGAGTCTTGGACGATTTCTGGAGCGCAACGTGATTTACAGCGCAAAGAACTTGATGAAAATATACCGACGCGGAAAAACCGAGGTCACCGCGGTCGATGATGTGAGTATTGAGATCCAAGCGGGCGAGCGTGTTGGTATCGTCGGCGAATCGGGCTCGGGTAAATCGACCCTGACTAGGATGCTTGCCGGTCTGAGCAGGCCCACTTCCGGTGAGGTTTATTTCAACGGCCACAAGATCACGGGCAAGATGGAGCGTGAGCTGGGCCCGCTGCGCTCCCGCGTTCAGGTCGTCTTCCAAGACCCACGCAGCTCTCTTGACCCCAGAATGAAGGTTGGGAGAATAGTTACCGAAGCGCTGAGATCGCCGTGGTTGAAGGGCCGACCTGGGCTGCCAAAAGACCCCGAATCCAGGTGCGCGGAGGTTCTGCAACAAGTCGAGCTAGACCCGGCGGACGCGAATAAATATCCACACGAATTCAGCGGTGGTCAACGGCAACGGATCGCGATCGCTCGCGCGCTTGCCTCGCGCCCTGAAGTGTTGATCGCAGATGAGGCGGTCTCCGCCTTGGACGTTTCGGTGCGTGCCCAGGTGTTGAACCTGCTAAACCGGATCGCGGACGAAGAAAACTTGACCCTTCTCTTCGTCAGCCACGATCTGTCCGTGGTCAGATATCTGTGCAATAGGGTGATTGTGATGCATTCGGGGAAAATCGTCGAAGCCGGCCCAACCTCGAAGGTTCTCTACGAACCCGAACACGACTACACCAGGAAACTGCTGGCGGCTATTCCACGATTGAGAGTGGATTAGGGTAACGACTATTTCGCACTACAATCACTAAATATGAAGGCATTACTCTTAGAGAACATCGATAAAACCGCCATCGAAGCATTCGAAAAGGCCGGTTTTGAAGTTGACTCCCGCCCTGGAGCCCTGGAGGGCGAGGAGCTGATTGAAGCCCTGCAGGACGTTAACGTGGTCGGTGTTCGATCTAGGACGCATCTGACCGAAGAGGTTGTTGAGCAGATGCCCGATCACCTCGTCGCGATCGGCGCCTTCAGTATCGGCACCAACCAGATTGCGTTGGATGCTGCCGCGAAGCGCGGAATCGTCTGCTTCAACGCGCCTTACTCGAACACCAGGTCTGTGGTCGAGCTCGCGATGGGTGAGATCGTGGTGATGGCTCGCCGGCTTTTTGATAAGAGCCAGCAGATGCACCAGGGCATCTGGAAGAAATCTGCTGATGGCAGCCACGAGGTTCGCGGCCGCACCCTCGGCATCGTCGGTTACGGAAACATCGGCTCCCAGCTTTCTATCCTGGCCGAGGCGTTCGGCATGAAGGTTCAGTTCTATGACATCGCTGACAAGCTTGCACTGGGCAATGCTCATCGTTGCGAGAGCTTGGAAGAGCTGCTGTCCACCAGCGAGACGGTTTCGCTGCACGTCGACGGCCGCTACGAGAACCGGGACATTTTCGGAGCCAGGGAGTTCGCAATGATGCCCGAGCGTTCGCTGTTCCTGAACTTGTCTCGTGGTTTCGTGGTTGACGAGGTTGCACTCGCTGAAAATCTGCGCTCCGGCCACATCGCTGGCGCTGCGATCGACGTCTACCACGAGGAGCCGAAGACCACCGGCGATCCATTCGAAAACCCGCTGCAGGGCATGCCGAACGTAATCCTAACGCCGCACGTGGGTGGCTCGACCCGCGAGGCGCAGTCGGATATCGGCCGTTATGTTTCTGGAAAGTTGATCGACTACGTGACCAACGGCAGCACAGCGATGAGCGTCAACATGCCTCAGGTTCAAGTGCAGCCGCTGCAGGGCCACCGGATCATCCACATTCACGAGAATGTCCCCGGCGTCATGGGCACCCTGAACACCATCCTGAGCAACCACAACGCCAACATCGCCTACCAGGCGCTGTCCACGGTAGGCGACACCGGCTTCGCGATCATGGACGTCACTTCTAGCACCCCAGGTCTTGCCGCCGAGCTGGAAAAGGTGCCTCACACCATTAGGGTTAGGGTTCTTAATTAGCCGGGCGAAGGCGGTCTAGCATCTCGCGGTGAAGCATCCCGTTCGTGGCCAGCGCTCCTGGCCCGTGTGGACCGTCCTCGCCGTCGATGCTAGTGAACCTGCCGCCGGCCTCCCGGACGATAACGTCCAGCGCAGCCATGTCGTGAAGCGATAGCTCCGGTTCGCAAGCGATGTCTACCACGCCTTCGGCCACCAGCATGTAGCTCCAAAAATCACCGAAGGCCCGGGTGCGTCCGGCGTCGCGCAAGACGTCAACGAAACCTTGACCGCGTCCTGACGAGATCCAGCCGTGCAGCGACGAGTACGAAACGAACGCGTCCGATAGGCTGGCTATGCCCGAAACGTGCATTTGCGTCGCCTTCAACAGCGACTTGCCAGTCCACGCGCCGAAGCCCTCGGCCGCCCACCAACGCTTTCCAAGCATCGGCGCCGAAACCAGCCCGACCTTGATCTCGCCCTCAATCTCGAGGCCGATCAGGGTCGCCCAGACGGGTACGCCGCGAACGAAATTAGCCGTGCCGTCGATTGGGTCGATTATCCATCGGCGAGGACCGTAACCGGTGTCCTCGAACTCTTCGCCATGTACAGCGTCCCGAGGACGCGTGCTGGCCAGCATCGAGCGCACGGTCTCCTCGACGCTACGATCAGCGTCCGTAACCTCGGAGTGATCGGGCTTAGTATCGACCTTGAGATCCTGAGCGCGGAAACGTTCTTCGGTAATCGCGTCGGCGCTATCAGCAAGCAGATGCGCCAGACGAATATCTTCTGTGTAGTCAGCCACGTTTCTAGGCTAGCTGCCCGGAGTGAGATTTGCCTGCAACGCCTCGAGGATCCTGCGTAATGAAGTCAATCTGCCTTCGACGAGTTCATCATTTCGTAGCGCCTCGTCTAGGCCGCACTCGGGCTCGGCGGCGGTATGCGTGCATCCCCGCGGGCAATGCTCGAGGTATTCACTCAAACCACTAAAGGCCGCCAGCACCGAATCCGGCGTGACATGCGACAGTCCGAAACTCCGCACGCCAGGGGTGTCGATCACCCAGCCACCAGTCGGAAGCTCTAGCGCCTCTGCTGATGTGGAGGTGTGGCGGCCCCGGCCTGTGGTCTCGTTGACGTGCCCGGTCTCGCGCTGGGCGTCAGGCACCAGGCGGTTGATCAGGGTCGACTTGCCTACCCCAGAATGCCCGACGAAAACCGTGACATGCCCAGTCAAGGCATCAACAAGATCGTCGATATCTTCAGCTGGGCTGGTGACGAAAACATCAATCTCCAGTAGGGCATAGGTATCGATCAGCTGTTGCGGGCTGGCCAGATCGGACTTGGTTAGGCACAAGATTGGCTTGATTCCCGCGTCATAAGCGGAGACCAGGATGCGGTCAATCATGCCCTCGCGCGGCGGCGGATCAGCCAGGGCCGTAACTATCAGCAGCTGATCAGCGTTCGCGACGATAGGTCGCTCGAGTGGGCTATCGTCGTCTGCGGTTCTGCGAAGAATGGTCTCGCGCTCCACTATCTCGACGATTCTAGCCAGCGTTCCCTCCTGGCCGGAGGTGTCGCCGACCACCCGAGCGCGGTCGCCAATGATGACGCCCTTGCGGCCAAGCTGCCTGGCCTTGGTGGCCGTGACGAGATTTCCAGAATCCTCCATCACGCACTGATAGCGGCCCCTGTCGATCGCGATCACGCGGCCAATCTCTGCGTCGGAATAGTCAGGACGGTTCTTTGTTCTGGGCCTGCTTCGTTTCTGCGGCCTGCCGAAGTTGAAATCATCAACGTCCAAGTCACGAATGTCTCGACCGGCGAATCTGCGAGCCATTAAGCGCTCACCATGGCTTCCCAGCGCTGAACGAAGTCCGGCATGGTCTTGGCTGCGGCCTGCGGATCAGAAACCTTCAGCTCCTCGCACTTGAGAGCCAGCAGCGCGCCCAGGTGAACCATGCGATGATCAGCATAAGTGTCGAATGGCCTTGTCGGAGAGATCTTGCCGGAAGCGCCGACACCCTCTATGGCCAGGCCGTCCGCAAGCTCTTCGGCGTTGACCCCGAGCGCACGCAGCTCCTTTACGATCGCCTCGATACGATTCGTCTCGTGGCCGCGGATATGTCCAACGCCAGTGATGCGGGTGACGCCATTAGCAAAAACGGCGAGAGCAGCTACCGCGGGCGTCAGTTCGCTGGCAGCGTGCATGTCTAGATCGCAACCGACGATCTCGCCTTCTGTCCATGCGCTAAGGCCGTCGGGGCCGAGCTCGCTGCTCGAGCCCAGCTTTTCGAAGACGTCGCGAATCAGATCGCCCGGCTGGGTGGTTTCTGCGGGCCAACCGGGAACCGTGACCTTGCCGCCCGTTATCACGCCAGCGATCAGAAAGGCGGCAGCGTTCGACAGATCCGGCTCTATGCGTTGATCCAGAGCAGAGATTTCTCCCGGCTCAACCGTCCAAGTCAGGTCAGCGTAAGAGACGCCAATACCTCGCTGCCGCAACATCGACATAGTCATCTCGATGTGCGGCAGAGATGGCACCGAATCACCCTCGTGATGCAGCACTATGCCGTTCGGAAACCTTGCGGCACTCAGCAGCAACCCGGAAACGAACTGGCTAGAGCCTGACGAGTCGATCGTGACTTCTCTTCCGGACAACCCGTTAGGGGCTGAGATCGAGAACGGCACTGAATCCGCCGTACAGACCGCGCCCAGCTGCTTGAGACCGTCGAGTAGGGGAGAGATGGGCCTCTCGCTCATCTTCGGGTCTCCATAGAAGCTGCTCTCGCCTGTTCCAAGCGCGGCCAGCGGCGGTAGGAATCTGGCCACCGTGCCCGCCAGGCCGCAATCAATATCCGCAGCCTCAAACTCCCGAGGCGGATCAACCAGTGCGCTATCGCCTTCCAGCGTTATCTCGACGCCCAGCTTCCGCAGACCGGAAATCATCAACTCGGTGTCCCTGGCTTTCAGAACACCGGTTAACTTGCTGGGGCCATTTCCCAGCGCGGCGAGCACTAGAGCTCGATTGGACTCAGACTTTGAACCGGGAATTGCGCAGGCAGCTTCAATCGGCACGCTAGCAACTGGCGCGAACCAAATATCAACCACTAAATGATCTTCCGGTGTTTACTTAAAAGACTTACGGGCCTTGTTGAGCTTCTTCTCTGCCTTCTTGGCGGCCTTCTTAGCCTTGCGGCTCATCTTGTCGGTATTGCGATCGACGGCTTTGCCGGCCTCCTTACGAGCCTGATTGGCTTTCCAAGAAAGCGACGGTTTGCCGTGCGTATCCTTGGTCGCGACGATAGCGGCACCAAGCAAAGAAAGCGGAACCAGCGAGCTGCCCTCTTCGTTTCGAGCGTTAAAGGCCTTCGGCAGGGCCGAAAGGGCAAGCAGCAGCGCGCCCAGTCGACGTCCCAGCCCTAGTGTGTAGAGAGCTCCACCGGCGATCTGCATGCCGCCGAAGATACGAGACCAGGTTTTGGGTTCCTCCGGAAGAGCGTCCGATGCGCCTTCGGGAAGTAGCCGCTGCGCTACCGGAACAACCTTTTCAACCGTTCCTTCAATACGCTCGGCCCCATCCTGAGGGTTTGTGATCATTCCAACGCCGTCAGCGACGAAGTACGACGAAAACAGTGCGCGTCCAAAAAATCTAAGCAGTGCCATACCTATATTTCTACCAGGTTTGCCAAGCACGGAACCGGGGAGCACTGATTAATTAAAACCTAAGTTCAGCTTTGGAATAAAGACACCGCCCAAGCGTTTTAATAGATATGAAGTTAGCTAGTGCGATCGACCAGGAACCGAGTTCACGCTCCGGTGCGCGCGAAAGCCGTAAACAGCTTCCGACTGGCGGACTGTACGAGCATTTCATGGACGATGTTCCTCTGAAACCGCTAGTCTCAGATGTGATGGTCACTTCTACTACAGATTCGACTCTTGACGAAGAGCCGACAACGCAACAGGACTTCCTAGAAAACGAAACCGAGGACGAGCGCCGCGAAAGGTTCGAACGCGATGCTCTCGGTTATCTGGATCAGCTTTATGCTGCCGCGCTTCGGATGACCCGAAACCCCGCAGACGCCGAAGACGTGGTTCAGGACACCTACGCGAAGGCATACGCCTCGTTCCATCAGTTCAAGCCCGGCACGAATCTGCGCGCCTGGTTGTACCGGATCCTGACCAACTCTTACATCAATACTTACCGAAAGGCTAAGCGGCGTCCACAGATCAGCGACGCCGAAAACGTCGAAGACTGGCAGATCGCTAGAGCCGCTTCGCACACCTCGGACGGGTTGCCGTCCGCTGAGCTTGAGGCTCTGGAGCGGATGCCCGACCAGGAAATCTTAGACGCCCTGGACACGCTTTCCCCCGAGTTCCGTGAGGTAGTCCTGCTAGCCGACGTCGAGGGCTTCGCCTACAAAGAAATCGCGGAGATCATGGACACCCCGATCGGAACTGTGATGTCGCGTCTTAACCGCGCCCGCAAGCAGCTGCGCGACTTGCTGGCTGACCGAGCCGCGCAGATGGGCATCGGGCGTTCGGAAAAGACCAAGAGCGGGGAGGCGAAGTAAATGACTGAACCGCAGAATATGAGTCACTACGACCAGCATGAGCTTGCAGAATGCGCGCTAGCCCTCGACAACGTTTATGCCTTCCTGCACGGCGAACTAAGCGAGGAATCGGCGGACAAGGTTCGGCAACATCTGATGAGCTGCGAAAACTGCATGGATTACTTCGATGTTGAAGCGCTCATATCGAGCATGATCAAAAAGTGCTGCCGCGAGGTTCCTGCCCCCAAAACACTGCGTGCAAAACTGTCCGTGCTGCACATCAGCTGGGTTTCAGAAGCCTAAAAATAATCGGGTCAGAGATATCTCTGACCCGAAGTGTTAAGAATTTGGCCTCTTGCCGTGGTTAGCAGAGTTCTTGCGACGAGACTTACGCTTGCGTCCACGCTTGCTCATGGTTGCCTCCAAAGCTCTAGTTCTATCAATGTTCTGCTTCGGCTCATGAGTATAACCGACGCGATATTCGATTCTGCCATTCGCTTCCGGCCTAGCCAAATATCCTTGGCTAAACTTTCGCCAGATGTTTTTGCCCCGCCAAATCATTAACATGGCAACATGACTTCGATGTCGCAGCTGCTTGAGGAACACACCAATCTGTCTAAGGAAAACCATGATTGGTTGATCAGCCTGGTGGAGCATTGGCACTTGCTCGCAGATACGAGCTTCTCTGACCTGGTCTTGTGGGTTCCAGATAAGAACGACTACAACATTTTCTGGGCGGTCGCGCACATTCGGCCGACGACTGGCCCTACCGCTATCGAAGAAGATGTTGTTGGCGACGAAATCGACTATGAACCAGAATCGCCCGTGACTACTGCGTTCTTTAGCCGAGAGATATTTCGTCCCAGCGAACATTCTCTTGATGCGGGCATTCCGGTTGATACCTGCGGCATTCCCATCATTCGCGATGACCAAGTAATCGCGGTGGTTGAGCGAAACACTAACCAGATGGGTGTTCGCGACCCCGGGGCGATGGAGGACGCCTATCTCAAAATATCCAGGGTGCTCGAAGACATGCTTTTTAGGGGCGTCTACCCGGTCTGCGAATCAAGCGCGGAATACTATCCGCCCAGGGCAGGGGATGGCCTCACCCTGCTTTCTAAGAAGGGGATTGTTAAGTACGCAAACCCGACCGCTGTTTCTGCGTGGCGACGGCTAGGTATATTGCCTGATTTGATGGGCGACAAGCTCGAAGACCTGCTCAGCAAAGTCGATGGGCTATCCAGCAGCAGGAAGAACGAGGACGAGGATCCCTGGCGTCTAGGCCTGAAAGAGCTGGAGAGCTTTGAGTTGGAAACCAGCAACACCGCGATTCAACTACAGGTGGTTCCGCTGTTCACCGAGAAGAAGTCCGGCACACTGATTCTATGTCGCGATATCACCGAGGTTCGGGAGCGCGAGAGGGAACTGGTCACAAAAGACGCGATCATCAGAGAAATCCATCACAGGGTAAAGAACAATCTGCAGACTGTTGCCGCTCTGCTACGAATGCAGTCCAGACGGCTTGATTCCGAGAGCGCACGCGATGCGCTTCGCGACGCGATGCGGCGCGTCGAGTCGATCGCGACCGTTCACGAAATCCTTTCGCAAAGCTTCAATGAGGTGGTCTACTTCGACGAGATCGCGGATCGGATCCTCTCGGTGGTTGGCGACGTCGCTGCGTCCAGCGGACGGGTCACCACCGAGCGCGACGGAACGTTCGGCGTCCTACCCGCGGGGGTAGCTACTTCGCTCAGCCTCGTGATCACTGAGCTTTGCCAGAACGGGGTAGAGCACGGCCTGGATTCGGGCAGCGGTCACCTGATAATCAAGCCATCGAGGTCGCATGATCGTCTCGTCGTCGAGGTCATCGACAACGGAACTGGACTCGCCGAGGATTTCGATATGAGTGTAACGAACTCTCTTGGGCTGTCGATCGTTTCGACGCTGATTAGCGATCTGGACGGCAAATTCGAGCTCTTTAACTCCGGCAGCGAGTCGCCCTTCGAGCGGGGTGCAACCGCAAGAATCACCCTGCCGATTAGAGAAGAAAAGAGCGAACTTGGCTAGCCAAGAATGTGGCGATAACTTTTGACAGGCTAACCTTTCCGGGAGTATCCGTGCATAAAAATGGGGTTGCGCGAACGAAATCGCACAACCCCAGATAGCCAGCTATCTGCGGCTTATGCCCCTAGCGCGCGCGGCTCGACGCTTCATTGATCTACGTTCATCCTCGCTCGTGCCGCCCCAAACTCCGTGGTCCTGGCCATTCTCTAGAGCCCACTGCAGGCATTCTTCGCGAACGTCGCAGCGCATGCATATCTTTTTAGCCTCTTCGACCTGAGCCAAAGCGGGACCAGTCACGCCAATTGGGAAGAACAGCTCGGGATCCTCGGTCAGGCATGCCGCACGGTGCCGCCAGTCCATACTTACAGACTCCTTCTCAAGATCAGATGAATTTCAGTTCGCTAAGAAAACAAATGGGGTTAATCGCTGCTAAAAAACGAACCAGCAGACAAACTTAACCGTCGAACGCCAAAGGTTCAAGGCCGCGAACCCCAATTTTTTCCGCGAACAGAGCTCCAGCAGCCGGTTCTTCGCCATCCGCGAGACCGTCTCTGGAGGTTGTGACGAATATCGTTGATAAATCGTCCCCGCCGAAGCTAACCGCAGTTGTCATCGTGACGGGAAGATCTATACGCTCGCTCAATCTCCCGTTCGGATCGTATCTGCGGATGTGGCCCGCGCGGTTCATAGCTATCCAGACGCCACCCTCGGCGTCTACGCAAAGCCCGTCCGGGCGTCCCTCGCCATCCTTATATTTTACGAACGCTCTACGATTCGCTATGCCATTTTCGTCGTAGTCGAAGACCGAAGTGGTCATGGTTTCGGTGTCGTTGTAATAAGCCAGAGAGCCATCGGGGCTGAAACCGATACCGTTGGAAGTCGTCAACCCATCTAGCACCAATTCGGCAGAGTCGTTGCCAGGGACGAGCTGGTACATTTGTGAGCCGCCGACCTTCTTCTGCCAGGACATGTTGCCGATGTAGAACCTGCCGTGCGGGTCACAGCCGCCCTCGTTAAAGCGCTTGCTTTCCTCGATGAAATCGCCAGTTAGTGTCTTGATGTCGCTCAGATCTTCCTCAGCACAGATCGCGACGTCTCGCGTGCGTGCGACGATCGCGCCGCCGGACCTTCTGGGGCGAATGCAGGCCACCACGTCAGAGCCGGTGGGGAAGCGTTGGTAATTGCCTGACTCATCTACTTCCAGCACGTCTCCGGCGAGCATGTCGAGATAGCGCATCTTCTTGGTGGCAGCCCACCAGACCGGGCCTTCGCCGTGAAAAGAAATTGACTCTGTTATCTGCTCCAATTTCATCTCAACCCCTCGTGACCGTAGTAGCAGCTCAATCTCGCAGTTATTTGCTACGCCCTTCAACTTACCTACGCGGAGCCGGTTTCGCAGACGAAATAAGCACTTAGTGACTACGAGTTTTGATGTTTTCGAGCGAAAGCAGCTTTTTCGTAGCCAAGAAGATCGAGACGAGGGTCATAACGGCTAGCAAAGTATTTCTGGCTAGCAGAATCATCGTGGCGGATTTACCCGGTTGGTCAGCAAGTAGCTGCGCGTAGTTCATCGGGTAAACCATCTGGGTGCCGACCGCCACGATCAGGCCTAAGATGGCCAAGACCGGGGTAGCTAGGCCGCGCGTTCGGTCGGTTTTGTTGCAGAGAATCGCCAGCGGCCCCGCGAGCCAGATTATGTATTGCGGACTGAGCGTCTTGTTTGTCGCGATGACAGCCAGGATTATGGCTAAGACGGCGAAGGTGACGGCCGCGGAGTGTTCATCGCTGCCCGCTAACTCGGCTTTCTTACGCAGCAACTGAATCGCCACGAAGACGGCGAAGAGCACGGTGACGCCCAGGGCTAGGTCGCTCATCTTCAACGCCAGTTCATCTCCCTGCCAGGCGATCTCCCAAGCGTTGTATTTGGATAGGTGAACCATGTATCCAGAACCATCAGAGAATGCTCTATCAACCATCGCTGGGGTCGCAGCCAGAGACTCAATCTGCACCCCTCTGTCCGACTGCCAGGTCAGCGCAGACGTCGAGCCCGACCAGCCAGCGACAAGCAAAGACGCTAGCCCTAGGAACATGCCTACCGAGAGGAAACCTGCCAGGCGGTTCTTAGCCTTGTCTGACCTGCCGACGAGGCCGCTGATAAGCATCGCAGGCCATAGTTTCACGGCAGCGCCAATCGCTATTGAAGCACCCGAAAAGAATTGTCCGATTTTGGAATCTGAGTTTATCAACACCAGGGCAAAGACGACTGCTGCTGCGGGAAGCATGTCGATGCGGAACCAGGTGATCGGCCCAACCAGGAAGATGAACAGCGTCCAGTAAATCGCCGCTTGCCACGAGCTGCGTCGCCACAGGAAGAAAGTTACCGCTGCGTCCAGGATGAGGATTAATGCGACAAATATGGTCTCGAAAGCGGCCAGATTCCCGAAACTTCCTTCGTAGATCAAGCGCATCAACCAAGCGATCGGGGGCGGATATTCTATCAGACCCGGCTGACCGCTAGCGATCGATTTCGCCGTCTGATCGAAGTAGTAGTGCACATCCGCTTCGACGAACCTGGTTCTGAAGAACCAGATCCACGCCATGGCTAGGCGCGTCAGAAGCCAAAAAACAGACATCAGGATGCCATCCAGGGTGACTGCTGACGACTCGGAATTTTTAAGTTTTACCACTCTTTCTCCGGCATCTCTGGTTGTACCACGGGCTCAATGGTAACTGTCGGCTGCTTGATCTTTCGCCCCTTAATTAGCCTGAACGCTTTCGGGGAGACGGCCTTGAAAATCCAGGCGAGGATGGCCAACAACAAAGCCACGATTAGCACGTTTCGCAGCACCAGGACCAAGGTGACCGGGAGCCGGAAAATGTTGGAAAAGCCGCCGTCCCTAACTAAAGGACCGTAACCGATCGGGTAGACGACGCCAGTTGCGGCCGTCATAGTGATTGTCAAAGCCGTGATTATCCATAGCCGCCTGCGGTCAATCAAATAAGCGGCTGAATCGCGAACCCTGGCGCCCATGATCGCGAAGGATGCACACAGCGGCCCACCTAGCCAGAAGGCGTACTGCGGGCTGAACGTTTTATTGGTGACGATCATCACCAAGATGACCATGAGCATGAAGTAGCTCGCCTCGGTCATGGTGCCGTGACCGCGCAACAGCCAAAGCGCGTAGCAGACAATGATCAGGAGCACACCGACGACGAAAGCTATCGAAGCGGCAGCAGTCCAGAAGCTAACGGTCGTACCGTAGACCTCGAAGGCCTGGTATCTGGAGATGAGCACGGCGTAGTCGCCTATACCGAGTGCGCGAAGCAACATCGGCACCGTCGCCCAAACCGACTCGACCTGCAGACCACGGCCAGACTGCCAAGATAACGGCGAGAGCAGCCTGTCCCAGCCCGCCCAGAGAACACTGAGAATTACGACAACCACACCGGTGATCGCGAAGCTGCTCGTGGCCTTCATTTTCTGGCGCAACGGGCCGCCGCACAAAGATGGCCAAAGTAGCGCCGGCCAAAGCTTAACGGAGGCTCCGACCGCGGCCAAGGAGCCAGCCATAGCCGTATGCCGGCGGAGCAGAAATAGCAAGCTCCACCCGGCGAGCACCGAGGTGATCAGGTCGAATCGCATATACATGGTGGGGCCGCAGCACAGCACGAAGATGATCCAGATGGCTACTGCGTGCGGGGCCAAACGTCGCGCAGTGTGCCAGAGGCTGATTGCAAAGAGCGCATCAACAACCACCATCGACAAGATAAATGCAATCACGTAGCCGATTTGGGTGCCGAAGCCGAGCAGCCAGAATACAGAGAGCATCCAAAGCACAGGAGTCGGATATTCCTGCATCACCATGGAAGGATGCGTGCCCGAAAACAGCGAATCGACGCCCCTGTAGTAATAGAGAACGTCACCCTGAGCCGATGGCGAGAAGATGGCCCAAAGGGCGAAGACCATAATCCTAGTGGCAAACCAGAACACCAGAAGCGTCCTGCCGGAGGTTAGATCGAATTTCCTGAATTGGTGAAACGACCACTCAACTGAGCGCCGAACCCAGTTTGAAGAAACCTCGGAAGGAGACGGCCTGCGTTTCAAAGATCCTCCCAGGGTTAGTGGTCTTAAGTCTTTGCCAATAAAAATAACAAGCGCCCCTACGAGGACTCGAACCTCGGCTCCCGCCTCCGGAGGGCGGTGCTCTATCCACTGAGCTATAGGGGCAGTTTTCTAACGAGCCATTTTACTCATTGAGTTAAATTTGGCGAATCCATATTTGCTGAGCATCGCTCAAATATAGCAACAGGAGTCCGGCAAGCGGTCATCAGCTTTAATATCCCAGCCATGTTTGCCACAATTTCACCATGCACACCTCAGCAACTTCCGATGCTCAGATTGCGGCGCCTCATCCAGATTGGCTCGTAAAGCCAGCCGACGCTAATGAATTGGACGCAAAGATCTGGCCCTCAACGGCCAAGCGTGTCGATGGCACCTTGTCGCTGGGCGGGGTGCTGGTAACGGACGCTGCGCGCGAAGAGGGCACCCCTGTCTATCTGATCGACGAGGTGGACTTCCGCAGCAGGGCAAGGGCATTCAAGGACGCCTTTTCCGGCTGGAGCGTTTTCTATGCTGGTAAAGCCTTCTTGAGCAGAACCATTGCTAGGTGGGTCAAAGAAGAAGGGCTGTGTCTGGATGTCTGCTCGATGGGGGAGCTGGAGACCGCTCTTAGAGCGGATTTCGATACCGCAAAGATCGGCTTCCACGGAAACAATAAGTCCGAAGCAGAAATCAGATACGCGCTGGAGAACGGCGTCGGGCGCATTTTTGCGGACTCGTTCGACGAGATTTCTAGAATAGATCGAATCGCTGGAGAGCTAGGCGTCACGGCTAACGTCATGATACGCGTCACCGCAGGTGTTTCGGCGCACACGCACGAATACATCATGACCGCACACGAGGATCAGAAGTTCGGCTTCTCGATAGCCTCTAGGCAGGCGTTGAAAGCCATGCTTCGTTGCAACGAAGCCGAGAACATTAACCTGCGGGGCATCCACTCCCATATCGGTAGCCAAATTTTTGAAACCGACGGTTTCGAGGCTGCCGCGATGCGAACCATGAAGCTGCTTGCGCAGTTTGCTGACGCCACTGGAACCCAGCTTCCTGAGCTTGACCTGGGCGGCGGTTTCGGCATCGCCTATACCAGCCAGGATGAGCCCGCTACGCCTGCTGATCTTGGCAAGGATCTCCAACAGATTGTGAGTGCCCAGGCAGAGATCTTAAATCTCAATGTGCCGCAGGTCTCGATCGAACCGGGGCGCTCGATAGTCGGTCCGACGGGCGTCGCCTTATACACGGTAGGCACCGTGAAGGTTGTGGAGTTGGAGCAGGGCAGCAGGGTATACGTGGCCGTCGACGGAGGCATGAGCGACAATATCCGGCCGGCGCTTTATGGCGCAGAATACACCGCAGTTTTGGCGAACAGATCTTCTGACACCGAGCCGGTTCTCTGCAGGATCGTCGGCAAGCATTGCGAGGGCGGAGACATCGTCGTACACGATGTTTTCCTGCCCGGCGACATCGCACCCGGCGACCTGGTAGCGGTGCCCGCATGCGGAGCTTATTCGTATGCGATGGCCAGCAACTACAACCACATTCCTCGGCCGCCCGTGGTTTCAGTTAAAGCGGGTAGGCTACAGACAATGATCCGACGCGAAACTCTGGCTGACTTGGCTAGGTTAGACGTAGGCGAATAAGAAAAGGTTCTATTGATGAGTGATAAGACCGAGCCGCTCAAGGTGGCTTTGATCGGTGCTGGAACTGTAGGCAGCGAGGTAGCAAAGCTACTGCTGACGCAGCGTGAAGAGTTCGCTCAGCGAGCTGGTCGAGAGATTGAACTCGCAGGAGTGGCTGTGCGAAACGCGTCTAAAGAGAGGCCGGGCATCCCGTCGGAGCTCCTGACCGAAGACACCGTGGGTCTGGTTTCTCGCGACGATATCGATATCGTCGTAGAGCTGATGGGCGGTGTCGAGCAGACTAAGAGCCTGGTCATGAAGGCCATCGAAGGCGGCAAATCGGTGGTTACCGGCAACAAGGCGCTGCTTTCGACCTATGGCGACGAAATCTTCGCCGCTTCAGACAAAGCAGGCGTGGACGTCTACTTCGAGGCGGCTGTGGCCGGTGCGATTCCGATTATCCGTCCACTGCGCGATTCGCTGGTCGGCGATACCATCACCAAGGTTGCTGGCATCGTCAACGGAACCACCAACTACATCTTGGACAAGATGACTACCGAGGGCATGGAATATCAGACCGCCCTCAAGCAGGCTCAGGAGCTGGGCTATGCCGAGGAGGATCCGACCGCCGACGTCGGTGGCGCGGACGCAGCCGCCAAGGCAGCGATCCTGGCAAGCCTGGCATTCCGCACGCCGGTCGGAATCAGCGACGTTTACTGCGAAGGCATCACCAAGATCACGCAGACCGAAATTTCGGCCGCGAAATCGGCAAACTGCGTCGTCAAGCTGTTGGCGATGGCCGAACTGATCAACGGTGAGGTACACGTTCGGGTACATCCGGTGATGCTCTCGAAGTCACATCCGCTGGCGTCCATTGCGGGCGCTTACAACGCGATCATGGTCGAGGCGGAATCTGCCGACAAGCTCATGTTTATGGGGCCAGGCGCTGGTGGCGCGCCAACCGCGAGCGCGGTTGTTGGTGACCTAGTGACGGTGGCCAGAAACAAGGTCGCGGGTATCTCGCAGCCGGTTTTGGCGGGTTTCAAGAAGCTGCCTTTGGCAAATATGGATTCCACCCGCTGCCACTACCACCTCACCCTGGACGTGACCGATCAGGCCGGAGTTCTGGCTTCCGTCGCTGCCACGCTGGCTAAGCACAACGTTTCTGTCTATTCGCTTGAGCAGACGGCAGGAAACGGTTCTAGCGGAAATCACGCCACCGTCGGGTTGATGACGCACGAGGCCGTGGAAGCGGATATCCGGGCTTGCATGAAAGAACTGCGCGACAGCGAGTTTGTCTCGAACGACATCAGCTTCATTCGGGTGGGCAGCTAAATGATCGTCGCTTGTCTAGATCTCGAAGGTGTCCTTGTTCCGGAGGTTTGGTTGGCCGTCGCCGACCAGACCGGTATTGAGGGGCTGCGCCTTACTACCCGCGATATTCCCGATTACGACGAGCTCATGCAGGGACGTCTAAAAATCCTGGCCGAGCACGGCATCACACTGTCTCAGATCCAAGAGATAATTTCTGGGATGGATCCGCTCGAGGGCGCCGAAGACTTCCTGCAGTGGCTGCGCGAACGCTGGCAGGTCATCATCTTGTCTGATACCTTTTACGACTTCATGTCACCGATGATGAAACAGCTCGATTACCCTACGATGTTCTGCCATGACCTGGTGATTGAAAACGACATGATCGTTGATTATCGACTGCGACAGCGCAATCAAAAACAACACGCGGTTGCGGCTCTGCAGAGCCTAAATTTCAAGTGCATCGCCACCGGTGATTCATATAACGACACCACTATGCTCGGTCAGGCAGATGCCGGTGCGCTGTTTAAGCCATCCCGGCAGGTAGCCGATGAATTCAAGCAATTCCCGGTGGCAAATAACTATGTCGAGTTGCGAGAGTTCTTCGAGAACGCAGCCAAAAGGATCGGCTGATCAGATTTAGCCATATTGGTTCTTTAGCGCTAGAATAAGGCTGCAACCTCCGGTTATGGCGCATTCGCCTTATCCGGTTCTGCTAATCAGCTAAGCAAGACGCTTGGATTCTTTTGCGAACGTGTGGAAATCATACTCAGCTTCCATCAATTAGCTAGACTCATCCGAGCTGAAGGTAAGAATACTGGGCTATTTTCTTGCAAGCGCTTATCGATTAGCTGCAAATCTAGTTTTCAGCCTGTGATCTGTGGGTTGGCTTCAGTTTCGTTTCGTAACTGGACCCGAAGTTGGAGACGTCAGATGGATGTTTCTGCCCCAGGTCTTGAAAGGACAAATTAAGTGAGCGAAAATATCGCGAAAACCTCCGGATCCGATCTGGCGGCAATGAATGTTGCCGATCTAAAGCGCGTCGCATCACAGCTCGGCATTAAAGGCGCGGCTAAGTTGCGAAAGGCGGAGCTCGTCGAAGCGATCAAATCTTCCGGTTCTACCGCCGCGACTGCTTCGGCAGTATCCGAGAACACCAACAAACTCTCCAGGCGCCAGCGAGCCGCTAAGAAGGCCGCACAGTCTGAATCCGCGGAGACACATACCGAAGGCGAAAAGAGCGGTTCTGGCAGCGAGCAGTCCAACAGCACGTCCGAGGAGATCGGTGCCCGGCTGGACGCGCTGAGCCAGGATCCGGCAGTTCAGGAGAGGCTTCGCAAGCGCAACGCAAAGCGCTCATTTGTTCAACCGAAGGCCGAAAAGAACGGCGGAAAGAATTTCAGGCGCGAGGAGCAGAGCAGTTCTGAGGGCGGACGCAGGTCTCGTCATCGTCGGCAGCGGGATAGGCAGAGCCGACGTTCGCGTCAGGACTCCAGGGTTGATGAGACGATCCGCGAGGACGATGTTCTGGTCGACGTCAAAGGCATTCTCGATGTGCTAGATAACTACGCGTTCGTCCGCACGCAGGGATACCTGCCAAGCCCGAACGATGCCTACGTCTCGATGTCGATGATTCGCAAGAACAACCTGCGTAAGGGTGACGTGGTCTCTGGCGCGATTCGTCAGCAGCGCGAGGGGGAGAGGCGAGAGAAGTTTAGCCCGCTGGTTCGCATCGACACCATCAACGGCGTCGAACCGGAGAAGATGGCTAACCGCCCCGAATTCAACAAGCTGACGCCGCTCTATCCGCAGGAACGCCTGCGTATGGAGACCAGCCAGAACGAGCTGGCTGGGCGAATCATCGACCTGATTTCCCCGATTGGTAAGGGCCAACGTGGTCTTCTGGTTAGCCCGCCAAAGGCAGGAAAGACCATGGCGATGCAGACCATCGCTAACGCCATCACGGCAAACAACCCTGAGGTTCACCTGATGGTTGTTCTAGTCGACGAGCGTCCCGAGGAGGTCACTGATTTTCAGCGCACTACCTCTGGTGAGGTGATCGCATCGACCTTCGACCGCCCGGCGTCCGATCACACCACCATCGCTGAGCTTGCTATCGAGCGAGCCAAGCGAATGGTCGAGTTGGGCAAAGACGTGGTGATTCTTCTTGACGGCATCACCAGATTGGGGCGCGCCTATAACCTCGCGGCTCCAGCATCTGGCCGCATCCTCTCTGGCGGTGTTGACTCTGCAGCCCTCTACCCGCCAAAGAAGTTCTTCGGTGCGGCTAGGAACATCGAGAATGGCGGCTCGCTGACTATTCTCGCCACTGCGCTCGTGGAAACTGGCTCGAAGATGGACGAGGTCATTTTCGAGGAGTTCAAGGGCACCGGCAACATGGAACTGCGACTCAGCAGGCAGTTGGCCGACAAGCGCGTCTTCCCGGCGATTAACGTCGAGGCCTCCGGCACCAGGCGCGAGGATCTGCTCACCACCAAGCAGGAGCTGGATATCATCTGGAAGCTGCGCAGGGTGCTCTCCGGTCTCGATGACCAGCAGGCCCTAGAGACTCTGCTCAAGCAGATGCGCAAGACCCATAACAACGCGGAGTTCCTGATTCTGATCAGCAGAACCACGCCGGGCAGTGAATAGCAGCGAATAAAATATATTGCTTAGCAATTAACGTCTATTTGTTTATCTGCGCTACCATTATTCCTCGGTTCCGGTTCACGCCCTAAATCTTCGGCGACCCGGCGACTAGACAGGAGATCAGAAATGAAACAAGGTATTCACCCCGAGTACCACACGGTTAAGGTTGTCTGCACTTGTGGCAACCAGTTTGAAACTCGCAGCACCTACGAGGGCGACGTCATGAGCGCCGACGTCTGCTCCGCCTGCCACCCGTTCTACACCGGCAAGCAGAAGATTCTTGATACCGGTGGCCGCGTCGCACGCTTCGAGCGTCGCTACGGCAAGAAGAACGCTAAATAGCTTTATTTGCGGGCGTCGGCAGGCATGTCCTGTCCGGCGCCCGCAGTTTATGTTCGTCTAAGCCGCATCGCTACAAGTCGTAAAGCTAGGAGCCAGGAATGTTTGAGCAAGCAGAGAGCTTGCGCGAGGAATATCGCGAAGTGACTGCGCAGATGTCAGATCCGCAGGTCATGTCAGACTCTTCAAAGTCCAGGAGGGTTGGACGCAGGTTCGCGCAGTTGGGGCCCATCATTAAGGCCCTCGACGCGCACGAACGGCTAACTGAGGATCTTGAGGCGGCCAAGGAACTTGCAGACGACCCCGACTTCGCATCGGAGGCCGAGAGGCTAGCTGCCGAATTGGCGGAAAACGAGACCAAGCTCACCGAACTCCTGGCACCGAGGGACCCTAACGACGCCAACGACGCGATCATGGAGATCCAGTCTGGCGAGGGCGGCGAGGAATCCGCGCTGTTCGCCGGTGATTTGCTGAATATGTACCTTCGCTACGCCGAAAAGCGCGGGTGGAAGACCGAGATGCTCGAGACGGAACAGACCGATCTGGGGGGCTATAAGTCGGTGACGATTGCCTTCAGGGCTACGGACAACGACCCAGATAACGCCCCCTACGGAGTGCTGAAATTCGAGGGTGGTGTGCATCGCGTCCAGCGAGTGCCGGTGACGGAATCGCAGGGCAGGATCCATACCTCTGCGGCAGGCGTGCTGGTTATGCCTGACGTCGAGCCTGACGAAATTGAGATCAACGATTCCGATCTGCGCATTGACGTCTACAGGTCTTCGGGCAAGGGCGGCCAGGGCGTAAACACGACAGACTCGGCCGTTCGCATCACGCACCTGCCCACCGGCATCGTCGTCACCTGCCAGGACGAGCGAAGCCAGCTGCAAAACCGCGAGCAGGCCATGCGCATTCTCCGAGCCAGACTGGTGGCTCAGCAGGAGATGGAGGCAGCTGCCCAGGCCGCAGATGCGAGGCATTCTCAGGTGCGCACGGTCGACCGCTCCGAGCGCATTAGGACCTATAACTGGCCGGAGAACCGCATCACCGATCACCGGATCGGTTTCAAGGCCCACAACCTAGACCAGGTTTTGACGGGTGAACTCGAGCCCATGATCTCTGCTCTTCAAGAGACAGACCTGCAGGAGCGTCTGCAGCACGTCGGTGAGAAGAAATGACTGACTGGCCGAAAGTGAATCGGCCCAAGGCACTCATAAACATGGCCTCCTATGTCTTGGCCGAAGGAAACAGCCTTTCTCCGCAGGCAGATGCTAAGCAGCTGCTGCAAAAGGCTACCGGCCTAGACGCGCTGGGGCTTGCAACTGCCGGTGAGCTCGATGATGAGACCGTCGAGAAGTTCTTTGGCCTGGTCAAGCAGCGATGCGACGGAGTTCCGCTGCAGCACATTCTGGGCAGCGTGGGTTTCCGCTATGTCGAGGTCGAGGTCGGCCCTGGGGTTTTAGTACCGCGCCCAGAGACCGAAATCGTCGTCGGCTGGGCGATCGAGGCCTTGAAAACAGCTATCGAGGACGGCGTCGAGAGTCCTCTCGTTGTTGATCTTGGCTCTGGATCAGGAATCGTCGCTAAATCGATCGCCAAAGAGATCCCGTCTACGCGCGTGGTGGCTGTCGAGATCAGCCCCGAGGCAGTCAGCTATCTTGACAAGAACTTGGCTGACACGAGCGTGGAGATAGTCGAGTGCGATTTGAGTGAATTGCCCGGGTTAAGGCCTGGTCTAGCCGGTAACTGCGATCTGGTGATCTCTAATCCACCGTATATTCCGCTATCCGACATCGATAGCCTGCCGGCCGATGTTAAAGCAGATCCCGAGATCGCTCTGTTCAGCGGTGAGGACGGGCTGGACGCGATCCGAGCGTTGATACCAGTAGCCGCCTGCCTATTAAAGGAGGGCGGCAAATTAGTCTTCGAACACGGCGATGAGCAACGCGAGGCCGTCATAGAGCTGGCTAGCGCGGAGAAGAGATTCAGGGAGGTGGTAGACCACCGGGATCTCAATCACCGTCCTAGGTTCCTAACTGCCTGCAGAGGCAGGGTCGAAAATGTGAAATACGATCTAGCGCAGCAGCGCGAAGAGGCTCTTGCTGCCGCTGCGAACGCTATTTCTCAGGGCAGGTGTGTCGTATTGCCCACCGACACCGTTTATGGAATTGGGGCTGACGCATTTTCCGCGTCCGCCGTGCAGTCGTTGCTAAACGCCAAGCACCGCAGCCGAGACATGCCGCCACCGGTGCTGATCTCAGCCCCTCAGGCGCTCTCGACGCTGGTTTCTGAGATCCCGGCGGCAGCGGAGAACCTGATTAGGCATTATTGGCCGGGCGCCTTGACCGTCATTTTGCGGGTGTCTGCTGATCTGCGCATGGATCTGGGCCACACCAACGGCACGATAGCCGTTCGCGTGCCTGACAATGCAGACGCGCGCGAGTTGCTGGAGCTAACTGGTCCATTAGCCGTGAGCAGCGCAAACATATCGGGGCAGCCATCCGCGACTGACGCTGACGAGGCCCTTCGCCAGCTAGCCGACTCGGTTGCCGTATACCTGGACGGGGGGCCAACGCCGGGACCTGTTCCTTCTACTATCGTGAGTTTCGCCGACAATCCGGGTGGAAAGCTAATTAGGCTAGGGGCTATTGGCGCGGCGGAACTGCGCAAGTATGCTCCAAATATCGAATTTCCTGACGAAGCCCAGTAACAAATCGTGCGTGAATACCTACTGATCCTGCTGGTAGCGGGAGCTGCAACTTATTTGCTAGCAGCCCCCGCAAGGCGGCTTGCACTAAAGAACGGGGCAGTGGCTAGGGTCAGGTCAAGGGATGTCCACACCGTTCCCACTCCATATCTCGGTGGGCTCGCGATGCTTGGTGGTCTGCTCGTCGGCGTCTTCGTCGCCTCTAGGCTGCCATTCCTGGGTCACCGTGAATTGATCACTCAAGATTCGTGGGGCATCGCGTTGGCCGCCATCGTCATTTGCGTGGTCGGTGTCATCGACGACTTGATCGAGCTTCCTGCCGTCGCGAAGATAGCCGGTCAGGTTTTGGCAGCGAGCGTGGCGGTGCTAAACGGCGTCCGAATGTACTGGATCTCGCTGCCCAACCAGATCATCGCGTTAGATCAGGCCACCTCGATTCTGATCACCGTAGTGTTCATTTTCGTTTGCGTTAACGCGATCAACATCGTGGATGGACTCGACGGACTTGCTGCCGGCGTCGTCGGCATCGGCTCCTCAGCCTTGTTCATTTATACGTACGTTCTGGCACGCGAACAGAACTTCGTAGTGGCAACGACCTCCAGCCTGATCGCCGCGACTACCACCGGAATCTGCTTCGGCTTTCTGCCGCACAATTTCTACCGGGCCAGGCAATTCATGGGAGACACTGGCTCGATGCTGCTCGGCCTCCTGCTGGCGTGCTCCTCGTTGTCCCTGACCGGTCAAATCGATGCCAGCGTCATCGATGCGTCGCGCGGCGGTCTGCTGCCGAACTGGCTGCCGCTGCTGCTTCCGTTCGCGATCATGGCGCTACCGATCGCGGACATGACGTTGGCTTATATCAGACGAACTCTGAAAGGGCAGTGGTGGTTCGAGGCTGACAAGCAGCACCTGCACCACAGATTGGTAAGGCGGAGCCGTTCCACCGTCAAAGCCGTCTTGATCATGTATCTATGGACGGGGCTGATCGCCTTTGGCGTAGTTATCGCCGGGTTGATGCGAAACGTGATAGCGCTAGTCGTAGTTCTACTCGTTTGGGGCATCGCACTCGCTCTGACATTTCTGTTGCTGCGTAGGCTCTCGCGCCTTCCGCTCCCAGCCGCGGGAACCTAGCAACAAATAGAGAAGGTATGCTTTAGGCATGAGCTGGCAGACAAAGCTTACCTGGACGGCGCTGGCCCCTTCGCTGGCCGCACTAATACTCGCTTCCATGGCCGCTCTCGTATTCAGCGGAAGGGACGCTCTGCTGGGAGCATTTCTGGGGTCGGCAATCGTCCTGATTTTTTGTCTGAGCGGACAGCTGGTTTCCAGGTTCTCGCTGTCGAGGGAAAACCTAGGTCAAGGCATGTTCATCACCATGACCGCGTTGGCGCTACGTCTTGCGTTCGTTGGGGCTTCGCTGTGGGCTATCGGGAAATATTTGCAAGTCGAGCCGATTTGGCTAGCGATAGGCGCATTGGCTACTCTGATTTCGTGGTTGACAGGGCTCGTGATTGGCAACACCAAGGCACGCGTACCGGTCTACGACACGCCATATCAAGTTAACAGCGATTCTGTTGAAAAGACACCGAAAATAAGGTCTGAACGGAATGGTTGATAAGGAAAACAAAAAGTTTGATTATGAAGATGGTTCGCAAGAGCGAGAAACGTCTGGCGAGTCAGACAACGGGATGCGGATTTTTTCTTATCTACTCGCAGGAATAATTTGCTACGGTGGCCTAGGCTGGTTCCTGGATTCCAGATTCGATACCGTATGGATGACTCCAGTAGGTATCGTTTTTGGTCTGGCTTGCAGCATTTATTTAATTCTAAAAAAATATTCTCGTTAGCTAGAGTTAAAAATCGAACGGTAAATGAGAAGATGATCGAAGAGGGCCGAAAGATGCGAAAGACCGGAGGTCTAGAGTGAGCATATTCTTGCAGTTGGCTCTGCCGATGCAGGGCAGTTTCAAAACTCCCGGCACGGACGACTTCAAGTTCAATGGGTTGTTTGGCACCGACTGGCTGAACAAGCCGATGCTTCAGATCTTTATTGCTGCGATAGTTGTATTTATTTTCTGGGGGCTGTCGAGCCGCAAACTGAGCGTGGTGCCTGGAAAGGGACAGTTCTTCGCAGAAGGCATCTACAACTTCATTCGTAACGGCGTCGGCCGTGACATCATGGGGCCACATTTCAGGCCCTACATCGGATTGCTGGTCGGCCTCTTCACCTTCATTCTGCTGAACAACTGGTTTGGCGAATTCTTCTTCTTCATGTTCCCGACGTTCTCGAACATTGGCTTTGTCTGGGGAGTAGTCGCGTTCATATTCATCGCCTACGTGGGTGCTGGTTTCAAGCAACACGGAATCAAGTACCTAAAGATGGCGCTAATTCCTGAAGGCGTGCCGTGGTTCCTCGCCTTCATCATCATTCCCATTGAGTTCATCTCTAACTTCGTGACCAGGCCATTGACCCTGGCAGTTCGTCTTTTCGCGAACATGTTCGCTGGTCACCTGGCAGTCATGGTCTTCACCCTCGGTGGAGCCTTCTTGCTTACCTATTCGGGAAATATCGCATATAACTTTGCTGGTTTCTTCTCGATCGTTTTTAGTTTTGTGATGATGGGGCTTGAGCTTTTCATCGGCTATCTGCAGGCATACATCTTCACAATTTTGGCCGCACAGTACATCTCGTCTTCAGTCAGTGAAACTCACTAATTGAAATCTGAAAGGAAAAGTAATGACACCTATGGAGTTGACCGGCTCGATCAACGTGTTGGGCTACGCAATCGCTACTATCGGCCCTGCGCTTGGCGTTGCTTGGATTTTCGCTTCCGTCATTAACGGCATCGCTCGTCAGCCCGAGGCTCGTGGCGCCATGATGAGCGCTGTCTACATCGGCTTCGCAGTGGTTGAGGCGCTGGCCATTCTGGGCTTCGTTCTTGCCTTTATCGTCCGATAAGGTGCCCAAATGACAGGGTTTGGACTTATCCCTCTTGAGGGAACCTTTGGCCCGCTGGCGCCGCATCATTGGAGCGAGGTAATCGTCGGGTTTTTGTTGGCCTGCCTGATTGCCGTTGGCGTCCAGAAGTTCATCGTGCCTAAGTTCGAGGAAGTCTACAAGCAGCGCTCGGAAGAGATCGAGGGCGGCATTAGGCGTTCTGAACTGGCTCAGCAGGAGGCTGCGGAATCCAAGCAGGAATACCAGCAGCTCCTGGAGCAGATGCGGGCGGACAGTTCGCAGGCACGAGAGAAGGCTCGCAATCAGGCCGCGCAGATAGTTGCGGAGGCTAGAGAGCAAGCCCAACGTGAAGCGGACCGAATGATAGAGCAGGCCAGGATACAGATCGCGACTGAGCGTAAGCAGGCTTACGACAGCTTGCGTGGTGAGGTCGGCGGTCTCGCCACAGTGCTGGCTGGACGGATCGTCGGTGAGTCTTTGGCAGACGATGCTCTTGCCAACAGAACCGTCGATCGCTTCCTAGCGGAGCTGGAGACCAGGTAATGAGTAACGCGATTTCGAATAACATGCGACAGCTTTCTGAGAGATGCCGCCAGGTTAAGGTGGCGGATTCTACCGGCACCGAGATTTTCAATCTGGTGGATCTGCTGGTAGCTAACCCGCGACTTCGCAGAAGTATTTTTGACGGCACCGTTCCGGTGGAAAAACGGAACGCTCTGTTAAAAGAGATTCTCGGCAGTAAGTTGGGGCCAGCCGCATACGAAATCGTGAACCTCGTTACAGCAGTCGAATGGGGCGATCCGCGGTTAGGGCTTAAGGCGTTGGAGCGCCAGGGCGTAGCTGCGCAGCTCAGATACGCGGCTGATCAAGCCGACGATGCCGATACCTACAACAAGGTGTCGAGCCAGTTGGCTGAGCTGTCTGCGCTCGCCTCTAACACTCCCGAGTTGATCGCTGCTATCACCGATCAGTCTTTCGATCTTGCCGCGAGGCGTGCACTTGTGGCTGGGGTGATCCCAAATGGGGCTGCTGATTCTGTCGTCATCCTGGCCAAGCGTGCTGTGAACTCACCAGTCTTCGGCAGGGTAACTTTCGCCGAGAATATTCATGATTACATTGAATCTTCGGCGCAGATCCTTGGCCGCAAGCTGGCCATTGCCACTGCTGCGAGACCGCTTACCGATCAACAGCGCAGGTCTCTTAGCGCAAGCCTGAGCAAGATTTACGGTCAAGACATAGACCTGCTCGTGCTGATTGATGAGAGCGTGATCGGTGGCGTGAAAGTTGAAGTGGGCGAAGAGGTTATCGACGGCACAGTCAGGGCAAAACTCGCCGAGGCTGAGCGCGCTGTTAAAGAAACTGCGGAAGTTGGTTGAGACAAGCGAATTGTCTCAGCTGGAAATTTAGATTCTAGAAATATGGAGAGCAAGTCATGACGGAGCTAAAGATTAGTCCCGATGAGATTAGGGACGCGCTCGATAAATTCGTTTCGAATTACAACCCGTCTGATCCGGCCAAACAAGAAGTTGGCACTGTAATTACTTCGGGTGACGGTATCGCGAAGGTCGAAGGGCTACCATCCGCGATGGCTAACGAGCTGCTCCGTTTTGAGGACGGCACTCTTGGTATCGCGCTCAACCTCGATTCTCGCGAGATCGGCGTCGTCGTTCTAGGTGATTCCGAGGGCATCGATGAGGGATCCACGGTTGAAGGCACCGGATCGGTGCTCAGCGTTCCGGTCGGAGACGGCTATCTCGGACGCGTTGTCAACGCAATGGGTGAGCCGCTGGACGGCAAGGGGCCTATCAAGGCTAAGGAGCGCAGGGCACTAGAGTTGCAGGCAGCCGGCGTTATGGATCGCCAGGAGGTTCGAGAGCCGCTAATGACGGGCCTGAAGGCAGTCGACTCCATGACTCCTATCGGACGTGGCCAGCGCCAGCTGGTCATTGGCGACCGCAAGACTGGTAAGACCGCTCTGGCGATCGACACCATCATCAACCAGCGCGCTAACTGGGAGAGCGGGGATCCTAAGAAGCAGGTTCTCTGCATCTACGTCGCGGTTGGCCAGAAGAACACTACCGTTGCCGAGGTGCGCGGCCAGCTAGAGAAGGCCGGGGCGATGGACTACACCGTCATCGTGAATGCCCCCGCTTCCGACCCGGCCGGTTACAAGTACATCGCGCCATACGCCGGCTCCGCTATCGGTCAGCACTGGATGTACCAGGGCAAGCACGTCCTGATCGTTTTCGACGACCTCAGCAAGCAGGCCGAAGCATACCGCGCGATGTCGCTGCTGCTTCGTCGTCCCCCTGGTCGTGAGGCTTACCCCGGTGACGTCTTCTACCTACACTCGAGGCTGCTGGAGCGCTGCGCGAAACTCTCCGATGAGCTGGGTGGCGGCTCGATGACCGGCCTCCCGATTGTAGAGACCAAAGCTAACGACGTCTCGGCTTACATTCCGACCAACGTGATTTCCATTACTGATGGTCAGATCTTCCTGCAGTCGGACTTGTTTAACGCTAACCAGCGTCCTGCTATCGACGTTGGTATTTCGGTTTCGCGTGTCGGTGGTTCCGCCCAGACCAAGGCGATGCGTAAGGTCTCGGGAACGCTTAAGATCTCGCTGGCACAGTACCGCGATATGGAAGCGTTCGCGATGTTCGCCTCCGATCTGGACGACGCCACTAAGCGCCAACTGGAACGCGGCAAGAGGCTCACCGAGTTGCTCCGCCAAGGTCAGTTCTCTCCGGTGCCGATGGCCAAGCAGGCCGTCTCCATCTGGATGGGCACGAAAGGCCACCTGGACATCGTGCCGGTCGAAGAGATCCTGCGTTTCGAGAGCCTGTTCTGGGAATACCTTGATCACGAGACCAGCATTCTGAATGACATCGAGAGCAGCGGAGAGCTTTCTGCAGAAACAGAAGCTGCGCTTGAGGAAGCCATCAATTCCTACCAGGTCACCTATCGCACCGCAGATGGTCAGCCGCTGATCGCAGATGAGGACATGGACGAGAGCGCACCGATCAGGCAGCACGTAATCACCAAGCAGAAGCGGGGTTAGTAAATGGCTGCCAGCTTGCGCGAATTGCGTGAACGCAGAAGTTCTGTGTCCACGACGATGAAGATCACTCGTGCCATGGAGATGATCGCAGCATCGCGGGTAACTCGTGCAGAGAAAAAGGCCGTCGGAGCGGAGGCATACACCCTGGAGCTGCGGCGAGCAGTTTCGGCTGTCGCGGCTTATAGCCGTGTCGATCATCCGCTTAACTCGGAGTACGCCGAGAGACACCGCACAGCTGTGCTGGTGATCAGTTCCGATAGGGGATTGGCCGGCGGTTACCCCGGAAACGTGAACAAGGCCGCAGAGAAGATTCTCGCCGAGCTCGCAGAAGACGAGGTAGAGATAGACATCTACACGTGTGGTCGGAAAGCCCGGGAGTACTTCGAGTTCCGTGACGTAGAGATCACAAAGTCGTGGGAGGGCTTCAGCGAGGATCCCCGCTATGAGCACGCCAAGGAAATCGGCGAGCTACTGATCGACAGGTTCCTGCAGAGCTCCAAGGAGGGCGGTATCGACGAGGTATTCATCGTCTATACCCAATTCAAGTCCTTGGTGAGCCAGCAGGCCAGGATTATCCGACTGCTTCCGCTGCTGATCGTCGATGCCGAGAGCGATCCGGCTGACTACGATGAGAAGCTTCAGGCCGATCCGGATGTGGACGCTTCAGAGCCATCAGGGATTCTGCCCGAGTACAGCTTCGAACCAAACGCAGAAGATGTGCTGGATGTGCTCACCTCGATGTACATCATCGACACGATTAAATTCATGCTTCGCGAATCGGCGGCTTCAGAACTGGCTGCTCGTCAACAGGCAATGCATTCTGCAACCGACAACGCGAAACAACTAATTAACGATCTGACCAGGCAGGCCAACCAGGCACGCCAAGGTGAGATCACACAGGAAATTACAGAAATCGTCAGCGGCGCTAATGCGCTGTCTGATGGACAGGAGAACTGAGCTATGGCGTTAAAAGAAGGAAAAGCTCCCGAGCCCAGCGCGGTAGGTGAGACTGCCACCAACCCGGTCGGTCGCGTAAGCCGTGTTATTGGCTCGGTGGTTGATGTCGAGTTTCCTGCTGGAAATATCCCAGAAATCTACAACGCGCTTAAGGTGGAGGCCACAGTTGGCGATACGACCTCGACCCTGACCCTAGAGGTCGAGTTGCAGGTTGGTGGAAACACTGTTCGTTGTATCTCGCTGAAGCCGACTGACGGCGTGCGTCGCGGTGCGGAGGTTGTTGACACGGGTGAGCCGATCACCGTTCCCGTGGGTGACGTGACCAAGGGCCACGTGTGGAATGTTACTGGCGAGGTTCTCAACGCGGATCCTTCTGCCGTCAAAGTTAACGAGCGTTGGCCGATCCACCGCGATCCGCCTCCCTTCGATGCCCTAGAGCCCGAGACCCAGATGCTCGATACGGGCATCAAGGTTATCGACCTCTTGACCCCATACGTGCAGGGCGGAAAGATTGGTCTGTTCGGTGGCGCCGGCGTAGGTAAGACCGTTTTGATTCAGGAGATGATCTTCCGTATTGCTCACAACTTCGGTGGTACCTCGGTATTCGCCGGTGTCGGTGAGCGTACTCGTGAGGGCAACGACCTGATCACCGAGATGGAAGAGGCGGACGTTCTTAAGGACACCGCCCTGGTTTTCGGTCAGATGGACGAACCGCCGGGCACCCGTCTGCGTGTCGCGCTCTCGGCTCTGACCATGGCGGAGTATTTCCGCGATGTCCAGAACCAGGACGTGCTGCTGTTCATCGACAACATTTTCCGTTTCACCCAGGCAGGCTCCGAGGTTTCGACGCTGCTCGGACGCATGCCTTCTGCGGTTGGCTACCAGCCGACCCTGGCCGACGAGATGGGTCTGCTGCAGGAGCGAATCACCTCGACCAAGGGCAACTCGATTACTTCGATGCAGGCGATTTACGTTCCTGCTGACGACTACACCGACCCAGCTCCGGCTACCACGTTCGCTCACCTGGATGCGACCACCGAGCTGTCTCGTTCGATCGCCAGCCGTGGTATCTATCCAGCCGTCGACCCGCTTACCTCGACCAGCCGTATTCTTGACCCGCAGTACGTGGGCAAGGAGCACTACGACGTGGCCACCTCGGTTAAGCAGATCTTGCAGCGCAATAGCGAGCTGCAGGACATCATCGCGATTCTCGGTATCGATGAGCTCGGCGAGGACGACAAGATCATCGTCTCGCGCGCTCGTCGTATCCAGCAGTTCCTGTCACAGAACTTCTACGTGGCTGAGAAGTTCACGGGCGTTGTCGGTTCGACGGTTCCGGTTTCGGAGACCGTCGAGGCCTTCAAGATGATCGTCGACGGCAAGTGCGACGAGATTCCAGAGCAGGCGTTCTTCAACGTCGGTGGCATGGAAGACGTCGAGGCTAAGGCAGCTGAGCTGAAGAAGGAAGCCTGATGGCCGAACCACTAAAAGTTCGAGTCGTCTCCAACGACTCGCCTGTTTGGGAGGGTGACGCTACGAGTGTCGTCGTCCGTACCACGGAGGGCGACCTCGGCATCCTGTCCGGGCATGAGGCGTTCATGGCCATCCTCGTGCCCCAGGCGGCGGAAGTCATCACGGACCGCGGTGATCGGGAAATCTTCGCGATTTCTGGCGGTATCGTTTCTGTCTTCAAGAATCACGTCTCGCTGATCTGCCCGTACGGCGAGATCGCGAAGTACATCAGCGTCGATGAGGCAGAGAGGGGCAGGGCCAAGCTGCACGACCGCGTCTATAGCGGCGAGGCCACTGAGGCCGAGAAGATGAGCTACGACAAGTACGTTTCGCAGATCCGCGCGGCGCATAAGTGGTCTGGTTCCGCTTACCGCTAGCTCGTTTCTTGGTTTGGATAGTCGGATTGACGCAGAACAGCCGGTCGTAGACCGCTTGGCTCGTGCGGGCGCGCCATTTTAACTTACAGGCTCGGCGCGTCCCTTGACACGCTTTTTAAATATCTAAAGAATCGAATTGAAGTTTTTATTTTTACTTATTTTCGAAAGCGGTCTTGTGATATCTAAAAAGAAATTCAAAATTGCTGCCGCCGGAATATTGGTCAGCTTGTCACTAGGCGTGGGTAACTGCGTCGTGCCCGTTCACGCGGCGACTTTGGACGATCAGTTAACTGCCGTTCAAAAGCAGCTAGCGGACTCCTCAGGCGTTGTTCAGGGACATCGCAAGCAGCTTGATGCCGCGAATAAAGACGTTTCGGCCGCACGAGCCCAGCTTGAGGACGCCAAGAAACGACTCGAAAAGGCCAACGAACAGTTAGCCGCGGCGCAGGCCAAGGCCGATCAGGCTCAAAGCGAATTTGATAAATCCCAAGAGGTAGTTGCTGCTGCTGAAAAGGAAGTAGAGAAGGCTAGGGCCGAAGTCGAACAGCAGAAGAAGCTAGTTGGTGAGGCCGCGCGGAGCGAGTTCAGGCAGAACTCGACACTCTCCGGCATCGCGATGTTCTTCGGCAGCGAGGGCACCGCCGACCTGGCGAAACGCGCACAGTGGGCTAAGAACCTGGCCGGTGCCACCGAGCAAAAACTGAACGCTTACGAAGCGTCTTTGGAACAGTATGAAGCCAAGCTGGCTGAGGCCGAAAAGGCAAAGTCGGCTGCTGAGGCGGCGAAGAATGAGGCAGTCGAATCGCTCAACGCTACCCAGTCGATAGCCGCAGAAGCACAGGCTGCTGCAGACGAGGTTAATAGTAACCTCGCCGTTGTTCAGGCAGCGTACGACTCGGCTGCCAAGCTGCTTGCCGAATCAGAATCCGGCAATACCGAGCTAAAGAAACGAGCGGATCAACTCTCTGCTCAGATTGCCGCCCGGGATAGCCAGCTGGCTCAAAACGCAGCAGCCGCGAACCAGGCCGCCTCGGTCGCAGCAGCACAGGCAGGCGGCGATTGGGTGACAACCAACATTGCCCCCGGCCAGAAGCGTCCACTTAGCGTACAGCAGGCCTTGGCTAGGGCGCAGGCGATGAACGGAAGCCCCAACTACGAGGGTCTTTGCCTTGGCATGATGGCTAACCTATATGGTTACTCTACTTCTGGCGCTTATAGCGCTCAGAATGCCGCGAACATGATTCAAAATGCCGGCCAGATGCAGACTGGTGGGAACATACCCGTGGGTGCCCTGGTCTTTTACAACGGTTGGCCAGCAGGAAACCCCTATGGTCACGTGGCTCTCTACGCCGGCAACGGAATGGTCTGGTCCAACGGCAAGAATGGAGGAGTTGGCCTGATGTCGATCAACACTCCGGTAGTCGCATGGGGCCAGCCGCTGATCGGTTGGTCCAGCGTTTGGCTGCCCAACGCGAGGTAAAGCAACATTTTTAACCTGCTCCCCGCTCGGCTAACTGAGAATGTCAGAAAGCGAGCGGGGAGTATTTCATGTTATGAAGCGTTCGGATTCCGCTCGCCGCCCGGAAGCCACAGCACCTCTGGTTCGCCCTCGTTGGCGGCTACTTTTCTGGAGAGAATGAAGAAAAGGTCGCTTAGCCTGTTCAGGTATTTGATAGCCAACGGGTTTACTCCACCCTTGGGCTCGGAGCCGTCCTCGAGGCCGTATTCCTCCGCCGCCCGCCAGGCAGCCCTTTCGGCCTTGCGAACTGCCGTCCGGCAGACATGCATCTGGGCGGCGGCCAGTCCGCCTCCCGGCAGGATGAAAGAGCGAAGATTTTCCAGGTCCTCATTGAACTCGTCGCACCAGGTTTCGAGCCGGTCGATTGATGACTGGACGACTCGAAGCGGCTCCCACTTGGGGTTTGCCACGACAGGGTTAGACAGATCGGCACCGACATCGAACATCTCGTTCTGAACCACCGTTAGGGCTCTGCGAATCTCGTCGCTGATGCCCGGTGCCAGTTCTTTCGGAAGGTTGAGGGCGAAGCCAATTGCGCAGTTCGCCTCGTCCACACAGCCATAGGCCTCGACGCGGGAATCAGTCTTGCTGGCCACTTCGTTGTTAGACAGCCGGGTGCTTCCGGCGTCACCAGTACGAGTGTAGATCTTGGTGAGGTTAACCATGTCTAGATACTAACGTCATCGCCATAGGCGGCGCTTTAATAATCTCCGCATCGCGGTGGTCACCCGATCTGGCGCCTCCGCGTGCACCCAGTGGCCCGCCTGCATCACAACCTCTATGCCGACCGCGGGGAAGAGCCGGTAGATGTTCGGTAGGTCTCTCCGAGTGATGTAATTGGATTGGCCAGCCGCGATGAACTCGCTCGGCCCCAGGAAACGCTTGCTTGAGATATCTGGCCAGTCGTTGAAATTAGACATTTGCGCGCGCAGCAGCTCGATATTCGGCAGCCAACGCCAGCCGCTTTCGCTTTCCTTGTCTCTGTGCAGATTCTGCAAGAGGAAATTTCTGACCGTCTCTTCTGGGACGGCGGAAGCTAGTGCCTCGTTAGCCTCCTGTCTGTTGGAGATGGCGCAAAGATCTATGCTCAGCATCGCCGACGCATAAGACTGGTACAGCTTGCTGTCTAGCCTCTCACCGGGAGACATATCTAGCACGCCGAGACGAGAGATCAGCTCTGGGCGCTCTAGGGCTACCAGCATGGCTACCCGTCCGCCGAGTGAATGACCAACGAGGTTAATCGGATCCTTGTCAGCGCCTAACTCGACCAGTTTTTCGCAAACCAAGTCGACGTAGTTTCGGTAGCTGATCTCGCTAGTCCATTCGGAGCGACCGTGATCGGGCAGGTCAACCAGGTAGGCGGTGGCGAGATCCGAAATGTTTCTAGCTATCTGGCCGAAATTCTTTCCCTGGCCAAAAAGGCCGTGCAGAAAAACTAGCCGCTGTGGTCCGTCTCCGCAGACGGTGTGGAAAAGGCTCATCTTTTCCTCTCCCAGCAGGCCTTGTGCCAGTGCCGGCGATGATCAAGGCCGGAAGAAGAGCCGATCGGGGGAGTGTGCGGCCACGCGACGATGTGCGCTGCGCCTGCCGCGATCAGTTGATTACAGCCAGGGCACAGGTAGCTCTTTTCGCTGGTTCCCTGCCTTACCGGACGAGTTACCCACCGACCATCGGATTTGGCTGAGGAGGTCTGAGCCGCTCCTAGGTTCAGGGGCCGGAAAGGCCGAGAGTACTTATTTCTTCTTCGAGCCACGAAGATAAGCCTAATAGTTTTAAATTTTTCCGAAAGCGGCAAGGCGAAACTGTTCTTTTGCTCTCTGCAGCCAGAGACATTTCTTATGAGGGGAAACATGTTTTCTAGCCCTGTAACAACGAAAACGTGACTAAATCTAATGTTGTTATCATTGGCGGCGGGTTTGCCGGTTTGCACGCAGCTAAAGAGCTTACTCGCACCGACCATTAAGTGACCGTAATCGTTAGGCACGCATATACCACCTTCCAGCCGTTGCTCTACCAGGTAGCAACGGCCGGCCTGAACCCCGGTGACGTCACCTACTCCCTGAGGCGCTGGGCTTCTAAAGAGCAGCGGAAGGCTGCGGAAAACCAGACCGAGCAGAACTAGCGGAACATAGTTTTCGTGGTGCGCTAACCTGGGCTCGTGCGTTTAGTTATTGCGGATTGTCAGGTCGACTATGCGGGTAAGCTGACTGCTCACCTGCCGATGAGCAAGCGCTTGATAATGATCAAGGCAGACGGCTCTGTCTCGGTTCACGCTGACGACAAAGCGTACAAGCCGCTCAACTGGCTGAGCGCACCATGCACTATGACCGTTTCAGCCCCCGAAGACGATGAACAATTCGCGACGCAACTCGATGAGCGAGTCAAGGAGATCTGGACTATCAGGGCTGGCACGGGAGACAAGTTAAAGATTTCTGTTGGAGAGATCTACCTAGACGAGAGCTGCGAGTTAGGGCTCGACCCTGGGCTGCAGAAGGACGGGGTTGAGGCCCACCTGCAGGAATTGCTGGCGGATAATCCAGAAACCTTCGGGGACGGCTGGACAACTGTTCGCCGGGAATATCCCACCGCGATCGGCCCTGTTGATTTGCTGTGCCGTAATTCTGCGGGAGAGTACGTGGCCGTCGAGGTAAAGCGTCGGGGCGAAATAGATGGCGTAGAGCAGCTGACTAGATATCTGGAATTGATGAATCGTGATCCGCTGCTCGGCCAAGTCAAAGGTGTTTTTGCTGCTCAGCTGATCAAGCCGCAGGCTCTTACTCTCGCGCAGGATCGGGGGATTGCTTGCGTAACAGTTGACTACGATGCGCTGCGGGGAATGGATCACTCAGAGGATCGGCTTTTTTAACTTCTAAGTGTTCATAGAGCGTCCCAAAAGCTGAGACGGGCTTTCGAAATATTTTTGGTTTTGGCTTGGCAGGGGCTCTTTTGGGTGTTGTAAACAACGTTTCCGCATCGAGTAGACACTTACCGTCTCATAATGAGAAACTTTAAGTAGAGATTTTTCTTTCTATATATGAGGAGCGCTAGTTGTCCGAGATAGTGAACGAGCAGACCCAGGCAGCTTGGGAAGGTTTTGTAACTGGTCCCTGGACATCAGAGGTTGATGTCCGTGACTTCATTCAAAGGAATTACAACCCTTACGAGGGCGACGATTCCTTCCTGGCTGGCCCCACGGAGAAGACCAAGCGTCTCTGGGAGACCCTCGATAGCAAGTATCTGAGCGTCGAACGCGAGAAGCGAGTCTACGACGTTGATACCGATACTCCCGCAGACATCGATGCTTTCAAACCCGGCTACATCTGCGAGGACGACGACGTCATCGTCGGCCTGCAGACCGACACTCCGCTGAAGCGCGCCATGATGCCCAACGGCGGCTGGCGAATGGTGGAGTCCGCGATCCAGGAGGCCGGTAAAGAGATCAACCCTCGGGTAAAGGAAATCTTCACTAAGTACCGCAAGACCCACAACGAAGCGGTCTTCGATATCTACACTCCTCGCATCAGAGCAGCGCGGTCCGCGCACATCATCACTGGCCTTCCTGACGCCTACGGGCGCGGCCGCATCATCGGCGACTACCGACGCGTTGCGCTTTACGGCGTCGACAAGCTGATTGAGTGGAAGCAGCAGGAGAAGGATTCCGTCGCGGACAAGCCCTTCACCGAGCACTGGGCACGCTTCCGCGAAGAGCATTCCGAGCAGATCAAGGCTCTCAAGAAGCTGAAGAAGATGGCTGCCGATTACGGCTTTGACATCTCAGTGCCGGCGAAAACCGCGCAGGAGGCCGTTCAGTGGACCTACTTTGGTTACCTGGCCTCGGTCAAGTCTCAGGACGGCGCAGCCATGTCGATCGGCAGGCTATCCGGCTTCTTCGACATCTACTTCGAGCGCGATTTCGCTAACGGCAATCTCGATGAAGCTGGCGCTCAGGAGATCATCGACGCCCTGGTCATCAAGCTGAGGATCGTTCGATTCCTGCGCACCGAGGCCTACGACCAGATCTTCTCCGGCGATCCGTATTGGGCCACCTGGTCCGACGCAGGTTTCGGCGAGGACGGCCGCACCCTGGTCACCAAGACTTCGTTCAGGCTGCTGCAGACCCTAGTCAACCTCGGTCCGGCTCCGGAGCCGAACATCACGATCTTCTGGAGCCCGGAGTTGCCGGACGGCTACAAGAGGTTCTGCGCTAAGACCTCCATTGATACCTCGTCGGTGCAGTACGAGTCTGACGAACAGATCCGTGACCACTGGGGCGACGACGCCGCCATCGCCTGCTGCGTTTCGCCGATGCGGGTAGGCAAGCAGATGCAGTTCTTCGGTGCCCGCGTAAATTCCGCCAAATCGCTGCTCTACGCCATCAACGGTGGCCGCGACGAGATGACCGGAAAGCAGATCACCCCCGCTGGCCAGTTCACTCCGATCGAGGGTGACGGTCCGCTCGACTTCGACGAGGTCTGGAACAAGTACGAGCAGATGCTCGACTGGGTGGTCGGCACATACGTCGAGGCGCTGAACATTATTCACTACTGCCACGACCGCTACGCATACGAATCGATGGAGATGGCCCTGCACGATCCCGAGATCGTCCGCACGATGGGCTGCGGCATCGCCGGCTTGTCGATCGTGGCCGACTCGCTGTCCGCCATCAAGTACGCCAAGGTCTACCCGGTGCGCGATGAAACCGGCCTGGTCGTGGATTACCGCACCGAGGGCACGTTCCCGCGTTACGGCAACGACGATGACCGCGTGGACGATATCGCCGCGACCATCGTCCACACCATCATGAGCAAGATCAAGGCGATCCCGATGTATCGCGACGCGGTGCCGACCCAGTCGGTGCTCACTATCACCTCTAACGTGGTTTACGGCAAGGCTACGGGAGCGTTCCCGTCCGGCCACGAGGCAGGCACTCCCTTCGCGCCGGGCGCCAACCCCGAAAACGGCGCCGATACGCACGGCATGCTCGCCTCGATGCTGTCGGTAGGTAAATTGGACTACAGCGATGCCCTCGACGGCATCTCGCTGACCAACACGATTGTCCCATCGTCTCTCGGCAAGACCGAAGACGAGCGAATCACCAACCTGGTCGGCATCATGGATGCCGGCTTCATCCCGAAAGATTAGGAGAGAAATATGGCTATCAAGACTTTCGACGAGCGTCTTGCCTCGATGAAGGCTAACCGCACCAGCGAGACCTCCAGCAAGGGCCTTTACCATGCCAACATCAACGTCCTGAACAAGGAGACCCTTGAGGACGCCATGGAGCACCCGGAAAAGTACCCGCAGCTGACCGTCCGCGTTTCGGGCTACGCTGTTAACTTCGTCAAGCTGACTCGTGAGCAGCAGCTCGACGTCATCTCACGTACTTTCCACCAGGGAATGTAACTTTGGCTACAGATGCTGTAGCGAATCGAGGGTCGCGCGAGGAAACTCGTGCGACCTCGATTTTTGCCTCGGAAGGCTCGACGGGGGAGTATCGCCCAGAGCGCAGTGAGATCGATGTTCCGCGACTTTCCGGAGCTGGCCTAGCGGGCATCGAGGGTGCGCCGGAGATGAGCCGCGAGGAACACATCAGGGCAGTGCGCGAGGGCGCGATCGGTTCGATCCATTCCTGGGAGCTGGTCACCGCCGTCGACGGGCCGGGAACCCGGCTCACGGTTTTCCTAAACGGCTGCCCGCTCAGGTGCGTCTACTGCCATAACCCCGATACCTTCAAGATGCGCGACGGAAAACCGATCCACGCCGAAGACATCGAGAAATTGATGATGCGCTATCGCGCCGTATTCAAGGCCTCGAATGGTGGTGTGACTTTCTCCGGCGGCGAGCCCGCCATGCAGCCTGCTTTTCTAGCCCGGCTGCTGCGTTTTGCGAAATCCAACGGCATTCACACAACTATCGATACCTCGGGCTACCTGGGCTCGAACATCAGCGATCAGATGCTCTCTGATATCGATCTGGTTCTGCTAGACGTGAAAAGCGGAAATCTCGAGACATATAAGAAGCTGACCTCGGTCGATCTTGCCCCGACCGTTGAATTCGGCGATCGCCTGGCTGCGGCGGATAAGAGAGTCTGGGTGCGCTTCGTACTGGTTCCAGGCTGGAGCGATGATGCGGATAACATTCGCGAGGTTGCCGAGATCGTCAAGATGTGGCCCAACGTCGAGCGCGTGGAGCTGCTGCCTTTCCACCAGATGGCTAGGGACAAATGGACCGATCTTGGCTACGAATACTTGCTCGAAGACGTTGAGCCACCGTCAGAGGAAGAAGCCGAGAAGGCACGCGAGATACTTCGCGATTCCGGACTGGATAACGTTTATTAAATCCTTAGCGAACGCTAAGCGGGACGCAGTGTCTCAGCCCATCGAGGGTTAGAGTCGACTGGGTAGAGAGGGGTAGATGTGCACAATCATCCGCATGGAGGACACGGGCCGGTAGTCCGCAAGATCAAGCACGACATCAACAAGAAGCCGTTCATGGTGATTTGGGAGGTCACTAGAGCCTGCCAGCTTGTTTGTAAGCATTGCCGTGCTGAGGCGCAGCATTGCCCATCGCCTAAGCAGCTTTCCAACGCTGAGGGGAAGAAGCTCCTGGCTGAACTCGCCAGCTATGAGAGGCCTCGCCCAATGGTGGTATTCACCGGAGGCGACTGCTTCGAACGCGAGGATCTCGTTGAGCTAGTCAAATACGGCACCGATCTAGGCCTGCACATCTCTATCTCGCCCTCCGTGACGCCATTGTTCACCAGGGAGCGGCTGGTGGCGCTGCGGGAAGCCGGTGGTAAGGCCATGAGTGTTTCTCTCGACGGCGCATCGGCGCAGACGCACGACGCATTCCGCGGTTTCGCCGGCACATTCGACAAGACGATCGAAGCGACGAAGATCATCAACGAGGTGGGTTTTCGTCTTCAGATCAACACGACGCTGACCAAGGGAAATATCCACGAGGCCCCTCAGATGCTCAAGAACGCGATCGATCTGAACGCATTCATGTGGTACACGTTCATGCTGGTTCCGACTGGTCGGGGTTCCCAGCTCCAGATGCTCTCACCGGAAGAGCGCGAGGACGTCATGCACTGGCAGCACGACGTCTCGGACAGAATCGCAATCAAAACTACGGAGGCTCCGCAGTATCGCAGGATCGCGATGCAGCGGGCAGATGCGGCGGACGCGGGCGTGCCCGCAGAGGAGCTGGCGAATCCTAGCGAGCGCGGGGAGCTATACCACTGGCTGACGGCAGAGACGACCAGAATCATGGGCGATCATGCGCCGAATCCGCGCACGCCACGCCCGCCGATGGCGATCAACTCTGGTTCGGGTTTCGCTTTCGTTGATCACGAGGGCTACGTTTGCCCCTCGGGTTTCCTGCCGATCAAGGTCGGGAACATCCGGGAGCGTTCATTCGATGAGCTCTACCGAGAGACCAAGGTGATGCGCGATCTACGTAGCCCGAGCAACTTCGAGGGCAAGTGCGGGGTTTGTGGCTACAACAGAATCTGTGGCGGGTCCCGAGCAACCGCGTACGCCATGACCGGCGACTACATGGCCTCCGACCCGAATTGCATATTCATGCCCGAGGCCTGGTTGGCCGCTCAGGCATAGAGAAGATTCGGAGCCGGATTTTCCGGCTCCGAATCATTTCTAGTCGTCTTTCTTCAGCACCTTAGTTTGCTCTTCGCTGACCACGATGGTCTGCTCTGGATCCCCCTCGGCCAGCCATTTTTCGTCGTTTTCTGGCTGATCTTCTAGCTCGGGGAAATCGTCGTCTTCGGATAGTTCGTTTAGCGATTCCAAACCAACCTGCTGCAGGGCTTCGAGCTGGCCGATGATGGATTTCTTGCGGCCAACGAGCACGCTGATCTCGCGCTGCAATTGCTCCTTACGCCACTGGAACTGCTGTTCCAGGCGCTCACGCAGCATCGCGGACTGGCGGTGCGCGGCGGCGAGCTGAGCCTCGCTGTCGCTAGCCGTCTGGGCGCGAGCCTCTTCGGCTTCCTTGATGGCCTGGGCTCGGATCTCCGCGGCCGCTTCGGTCTGAGAGACCACATTGGCGGTGGCCTGCTCTGCCTGCTCGCGAGCGTCGGCGATGATTTTCTTTACTTCTTCGCGAACCGCCGTCGCTTCCTCGTTGGCCTTCGATAGCTGCTCGTTCGCGGACTCCGTAGCCTGCGAAATTGTCTCCGCAGCCTTGGTCTTAGCCTCGGCAAGATGGAGCTGTGCGTCGTTATCTGCCGTAGCCATGATGGTATCGGCACTGGCCTTCGCCTGCGAGACGGTCTTCTTTGCCTCCTGCTCAGCAAGAGCGATGGTTTGGTGCGCATTATTCTCGGCCTCGGAGAGCATCGAATCCGCCGCCAGCCTGGCCTGATCGAGAGTCCGCTTGGCAGTCGCCTGCGCATCGGAAAGGCGCTGTTCGGCCTCCTGCTCTGACTCAGTCTTGAGCCGAGCCGATTCCTGTTCTGCGTCAGCGAGCATCTGACGCGCTGACGCCTTCGCCTCTTCTAGCTCCAGGCTTGCGTTGTGATTCGCCTCCGTGACGATCGTCTCGGCCTGCTGACGGGCTGCGGTGACGATGTTCGCGGATTCCGCCTGGGCGCTCTCCCTGGCCGCATTGACTTCTTCATCCAGCTTCTCGCGGCTCTGACGGAGATCCTCGGCCGTGGAAACCCTGATGTCGTCGGCCTCACTTTGGGCATTCGCGCGAAGATCGGAGGCCGATCGACGGCCTTCCTCCCTGATCCGCTCCGCTTCGGCTCCCGCCTGCGCGATCAGCTCCTCGGCCTGGTTTTCGGCAGCGCGAAGGATGGAAGTCGCGTGTGCGCCAAGCCTGCTGAAATCAGTATCGCCCTGAGCGGACTGGGTGATGGAGAGTTCGCGGCGAAGGTGCCTGGTCAGCTGCCGGAGTGTGGAGACTTGCTTTTCAACGTCCCGAACATATGTGTCGACAGAGGTGCGGTCGTAGCCGAGCATTGCGTGAGGAAAGCTGCCAGCCGCGCTGGCGCGTTCATCAAACAAATTGAGCCCGGTCATATCCGTTTCTTCAGAAACGTCGTAGCTTTGCTGCTCATCGTTATTGGCCATGTGTCGATTATATGGTGACGGGATTAAAACGCCGTTAGGTACTTGCCGGGCAGGACGATAAATAGTTCCAAACTTTGAGGTGAACAAAACTCTCCTCGGCAGCAATCATGATGTCGTGGAAATGAAGAAACTTGTCGCTAAGGCTTTCGAGACATACGAGGGTGCTGCAGACCTATTTTTCGGCGCCGCGTGTCCAGGCTGCGGAGTGCCCGGGCTGGGAGTCTGCGATGAATGCATGGAAAAGGCCGAGCGGCAGCGGATAATCAGGCGAAATCTGCGGGGAGATCTAACCGTTTTCGCCGCCTGCGAGTACAAAAATCCAGTCAGTCGCCTGATTCTCGCGCACAAGAATAGATCCGCCTGGTGGCTCAGCAAGCCTCTAGCGAAGCTGCTGACCGAGAAGATCTCGGTGCCGTCAAAAGTGATACTGTGCCCAATACCCTCTGACGCTTCCGCAGTCAGAAAGCGCGGTTACGACCATAGTTTTCAGCTAGCGAAAGAAATTTCCAACCTATCTGGCTGCCAAGTTAAACGGTTGTTGCGCAGGAGCAAAGCAGCCGGTGATCAGATCGGGCGAGATAAGGCCGATCGGGCAAGAGCCCAGCGCAACACGATGAGTCTCGCGCGGGACTGCTCTGGGCAGGTGCTGCTGTTGGACGACGTAGTCACCACAGGAGCCACGTTGCGAGAGGCCCATCGGGTTTTAAAAGACGCCGGTATTTCTTGTGTTAATGCTGTGACTATTGCCTCAACCGGGCTTCGGCTAGCCAGTTTTCAAGACGAAAAGGTTAATAAAGCGGTAACTTTTACTTAAGCGGTTTCCGCCACTAACACTCCGCACTAACTAGGAGGATGACATGGAAGTCACCATCACTGGACGTCACTGCACAATCACCGACGAGCTACGTGAGCAGATAAGTGAGCGATTAACCGAATCGATTAGCAAGCTGAAAGATCGCGTAATCCGCGTTGAAGTTGAGTTTACGGCGCAGCCTGCTAAAGGCGATCCGGACGACGATATTCGCTGTGAGATCACACTTCGGGGCAAGGGTCCCGTGATCAGAGCCTCCGCGAAGGCAGCTGACAAGCGCACTGCGCTTGATCGGGCTGAGGACAAGTTGATGACGCAGCTCCGCAGAGCCGCGGATAGGCGTAAGCACAACCGAGGGCTCCGTTCGGCTCGCAGCCTTGCCGCTGCACCTCTCGATCTCGGGCTGTTGCAGAAGGAAGAAGAGCCCGAAAGCACAGAGCCGGAGAAGAAGACCATCGCCGGCATCGAGGTGACCGGGGACGGCCCATTGGTGGTTCGCGAAAAGGTCTTCGATGCCCAGCCGCTGACGCTGGAGCAGGCCCTCGACGAAATGGAGCTGGTCGGTCACGACTTCTTCCTTTACGTCGACGAGCAGACGCTGCAGCCGAGCGTGGTCTATCGTCGCAAGGCATATAACTACGGCGTGATTCACCTAAATATCGACGAATCCGTTGCTAAGGCAAACTCATAGTTTTCCTGCTCAAGCTAAGAGGCTGACATCGATTTCGTCTTTGCCAAATGGATGTTGGTTGCATGATCGGCCAACTGTATGGTTGGCCGATCGTGCTGTTCGGCTAATATCGTTGTGTTGTACAACATTTAATTACAAGGGATAGCACTCGTGAGCGTTTTAGATCGCCTACTGAACTTCGGCGAAGGTCGGGTTCTTAAGAAACTTCAGAAGATCGCTGATCAGGTAACCAGCATCGAAGAAGATTACGTCGCGATGAGCGACGAAGAACTTCGGGCGCAGACCGATGAGTTCAAGAAGCGCCTTGAAGCGGGTGAGACTCTAGACGACATCCTGGTCGAGGCATTCGCCACAGTTCGCGAGGCTTGTAAGAGAGTCCTCGGCAAGCGCCCGTTCGATGTTCAGCTGATGGGTGGCGCAGCGTTGCACATGTGCAACATCGCTGAGATGAAGACCGGTGAAGGTAAAACCATCGTCGCGCTGATGCCAAGCTACCTGAACGCGCTGACTGGCAAGGGCGTTCACATCGTCACGGTGAACGACTACCTCGCCGAGTATCAGTCCGAGCAGATGGGACGCGTCCACCACTTCTTGGGTTTAAGGGTTGGCGTGATCCTGACCAGCATGACCCCGGCTCAGCGTCGCGAGGCCTATAACGCCGACATCACCTACGGCACCAACAACGAATTTGGTTTCGACTATCTGCGCGACAACATGGCTATGTCGCCGGATGACCTGGTGCAGCGCGGCCATCACTACGCGATAGTCGATGAGGTCGACTCGATTCTGATCGACGAGGCCCGTACACCGCTGATCATTTCCGGTCCGGCGACCGAGAATAAACAGTGGTATCCCGCTTTCGCCAATCTAGCCTTGCGACTTACCCGCGACGAGGACTACGAGGTCGACGAGAAGAAGCGCACGGTGGCGATTCTTGCTCCCGGTATCGAGAAAACCGAGGACATGCTCGGCATCGACAACCTTTATGAGTCGGCCAACACGCCCCTGATCGGCTACCTGAACAATGCTATTCGCGCCAAGGAACTTTTCCACCGCGACAAGGACTACGTGGTCTCCAACAACGAGGTCCTGATCGTTGATGAACACACAGGCCGCACCTTGGAAGGCCGTCGCTACAACGAGGGCCTGCACCAGGCACTCGAGGCGAAAGAGCACGTGGAAATCAAGGACGAGTACCAGACTCTCGCCACCATCACCCTGCAGAACTATTTCCGCATGTACACAAAGCTCGCGGGCATGACCGGTACAGCGAAGACCGAGGAATCGGAGTTCCAGAAGATTTATGGCCTGGGCGTCCTGGTCATTCCGACTAACCGCAAGATGATTCGCCGAGATCTCGATGATCAGATCTACCGAACTGAGGACGCCAAGTTCAACGCGATCGTCCGCAACGTTAAGGAGATCCATGAGGCTGGGCAGCCGATTCTGCTTGGTACGGCTTCGGTTAACAAGTCCGAGGAACTTTCCAAGCGGTTGAAGCGCGCGGGGATCCCGCACCAGGTGCTGAACGCCAAGCACCACAAGCGCGAGGCAGCGATCGTCGCGGAGGCCGGCCGCAAGGGCGCAGTAACCGTCGCCACCAACATGGCAGGTCGTGGTACTGACATCATGCTCGGCGGCAACCCAGAGTTCATCGCCACCGAGACGCTCAAGGAACGCGGCCTGGATCCGGTCGAGAACGCGGAAGAGTACGAAGCCGCAATGCGTGAGCTTTTGCCCGTGCTCGAACAGCAGGTTGCCGATGAGCACGATGAGGTCGTGGAGCTCGGTGGCCTGGTAGTGATTGGTTCCGAGCGTCACGAGTCTCGCCGAATCGACAACCAGTTGCGTGGTCGTTCCGGCCGTCAGGGCGACCCCGGCGAGAGCCGCTTCTACCTGAGTCTGCAGGACGATCTGCTCCGCTTGTTCAAGGCCGACGCAGTCGAAAACGCGCTGCTTAGGCTGAATGTTGCCGACGACGAGCCGATCGAGATGAAGCTGGTTTCGCGGGCTATCGAGAGCGCTCAGAAGCAGCTGGAAGCTCAGAACTTCGAGATTCGTAAGAATGTTCTGCGATACGACGACGTGATGAACCGTCAGCGGCACGCCATCTATGGCGATCGCCGCCGGGTGCTCGACGGAGCCGAGATCTCGGACACCCTGCAGGAGGTAACCGAAAGGATCATCAACGGTGGCGTCCATCGCTACACCGAGGGATTCGCGGACGATTGGGACATCGACGGCCTGTGGCAGGCCATGAGCCAGCTATACCCGGTCGGGCTGAAGAAGGCCGACTTCGACGATGTGGATGATGCGGATGAATTGGTCGAGGCGTTCCTAGAGGATGCAAATCGCGTCTACAAGGAACGCGAGGAACTCCTTGGCGAGGAGGGCATGCGCGAATTCGAGCGCACTGTCTGGCTGTTCGTTCTAGACCGCAAGTGGCGCGAGCACCTATACGAGATGGACTATCTGCGCGAGGGCATCGGCCTGCGCGCGATGGCCCAGCGAGACCCATTGGTTGAGTACCAGCGCGAGGGCGCGCTCATGTTCGACCAGATGCGTGAGGGCTTCTACGAAGAGGTCGTACAGTTCCTGCTGAACCAGCCGCTTGACGGCCTGATTGCCCAGCAAGGGCAACAGGAAGCAGAGGTCGAGGATACTTCGGCGGTGAAACCAGCCCAGCAGGCTCCCAGGCAGAAGAACGAGGGTTTGCGGTACTCGGCACCGTCCGAGGACGGCTCTGAGGAGCAATCTGACAGGCAGGTCGTGAAGAACGATCGCGTCGGGCGCAACGCCCCTTGCCCTTGTGGCTCGGGCAAGAAATACAAGAAGTGCCACGGTAGGAATTAGTCAATTTCAAACACTGTGGCCGGGCGGGATCTCCCGTCCGGCCACTAATTTCTTTGGCCAGCTTTTGGTCTAGCGGGGACTTTCAGCGAGTCGATGTGCGAAGCTGGATGAGTGAATTTGGTTTTTGTGCCGGTAACGCGCCAACAGCTTGAGGAGCTCGCTTCGAAAGGATCGCTCGGCGGGCAGATGCAGGCCTTCGTCGCCAACGATCGGTTGAAGGAGGCCTTCGAAATCTCCGACTACAAGGATGCCCAGGAAGAGGCAGAGATGGCCGCGCTGCAGGTGGCAGGGGTCTGGGGTCTGATCGCCAGCGGCGAGCGCCTCATCGTGGTTGCAGATGCCGACGGAGCCGAACTGAGCCCGGGCGACGAGTCCGAAAACGGTGGTGTCAGAGTCTCCGGGCTAAACCGCAAAAGGGTAATTTCGTGGTTCTGCGACGAGGAGCCACCGAACAGTGAGTTGACCGAGAAGATAGCTGGTCAAAGCCTCGACGAGGCCTGGCAGCTAGCCCAAGATTTTATGGCTGAACACGATCTGTGCTGGCATGACCTGAGCGAGGTCTAGCCCAGCCACTCGTTACCGACCTCTTGTTGCTTGTCGATCACGGCCGTCACGTATGGCGCAGCCGCCTGCTCGATGCGCTTGCCGACCAGGGCTACCCTCACCGAGAATTCGCAGTCGTATTCGACGATCGTTTCGCTTTCGTTACCGCTCAGTTTGGCCGTTCCGGAAAGAGTTGCCGGCAGCCTATCAACGCTCGCGGACAGCACCGCTTCCGCGCGGTTATTCATTAGTTTGGTCCAGTTAGATCTGAGAGCGAGTGTTAGCTCTTCGCCGACCAACTTTTGAGCCTTTTGGGGTGCGACTACCGAGGCTCGTAGCTCGATGCCGTCCGCGTCGGTTGAAACTGTCGCCTCTGTTGCGTCTGCCCTTGCCGCAACCTTCTTCAAGAAATCTTCGTCGTTCAGCATCGCGTAGACTTCTTCAGGATTGGCATGGTATCGGTGGCAAGCTGTAATGCGCATATCCTAATAATGCCCTCGCTAATGTTGAGCTTGCCAAGGTTATGAGCATTTTGATCAGGAGGTCTCGGAGTTGAAGTTCCCAGATGAGTTAGCCGATTTCGAGGAGATAGCCCGCCTTCGCGATCGAACCGTGGTCAGCGTTTTCTGCAATAACGCTGATTCCAGCAGCCACGTCAGCGTCCGGGTCGTCACCTTGGACAGGCCATTCATCGTTGAGACCATCTTGCAGATCGCGAACAGCCTTAACTTTCTGAATCGGGGTTTGAGCCATCCTAGACCGTGGGTTCTCAGGGACAAGAAGGGGCAGTTCGTGGCCTTCGACGAAGAACGCGAATCGGCAGAGCGCGAATCCTGGGTGAAGCTGGATTTGCTCAGCCCGCTAGGCGTCTCACCCGAGGACTCCGTGCCCGCCCTGCAGAAAAAGCTGGAGCTGGCTCTAGAGGATCTTGCCGTGGCCAGCCAGGACATGACCAGGATACGCGAGACAATAAAACATGCTGCTGGGAAGGCCCACGATGAGGTAACTCGGCAGATGCTCAAGTGGCTTGCGGACCCTAGCCACTTCGTGCCCGTCGGAAGCAGAAGCTACGCGATAACCGAGACTGGCTCATTTCTTCCCGAGAGCGGCGGCCTAGGAATCCTGAAGGACGACCTGAGAGCCACCAGAAGGTTCCATGCTTCATTGCTGCCTAATGAAACCGCTAAAGAGCTGATCATCACTAAGGACTCGGAAAAATCCAGAATCAGAAGCGGGGGTTATCTGGACTACTTCGGGGTCAGGGTCTTCCGCAACGGCAAGGTGGTCGGCGAGCACAGATTCCTGGGGCTGCTCACTTCGACCGCCTATTCGGAATCCATCTACAACATTCCGCTGCTGGCCGAAAAGGCCAATCTTCTGATGAACAGTCTGGGGTATGACCCGGAATCGTATGCCGGGCGAAGCATGCTCGCCGCGCTGGAGACTTTTCCGAGAGAGGAGTTGCTCAGGGCTACTCCTAAGGAGTTGCTGCCAATTCTCACCCAGGTCGCGCAGCCAGAAGAGCGCAGGGACATCAAAACTTTCATGCGTCGCGGCCGGTGGGGAAGGATGCTCACCGCGGTGATCTATTTTCCCCGAGACCGCTACAACACCGGCGTCAGGGAAGCCATGATAGAGGTGCTGCAGGCAGCGACCGGAGCCAAGGAGGTCGAATGGAGCCTGTCGGTCAGCGAGTCAGTTCTCGCTAGGGTCTACCTGAGCGTGCGAGTCGAGGAGGGCAAGCAGCTTCCGCACATCGATCCGGTTCGGCTGGAGAACTCGATCAAGCAGGCGACGCGGAGCTGGTCGGATAGGTTTGCCGAGATCGCCGAGCGTTTCCCCTCGTCAGCAAGGGGAATAGAGTTTTCTGACGCCTATAAAGAGGCGTACGCCCCACTGGACGCGGTTTCTGATCTGGCAGAGCTGAACATGATTGGCTCGCCAAAAGACATTGGCCTGCTGGTATATCAGCCGACTCCTCCGCAAAACGAGATAGATTTTCGGCTAAAGATATTTCGTGTCGGGGCCACTATGAAACTCTCCGAGATAGTTCCGAAGCTGGTTGAGCTCGGGGTCGAGATCGTCGATGAGTTTCCCTACAAGGTCTCGCTGCGAGGCAAGCCAGCCGTGATATACGACTTTGGTCTCTGCCTTCCGCAAGACTCGCCTAGGATTGAGGAGTGGTCTTACGAAGATCGGCAGGAATTCATGGTGGCTTTCAAGACTGAACTTTCGAGTAACACTGCGAGGGGAAGAAAATGAAGATAGACCTGCACACGCATTCCACCTATTCAGACGGCACGGATACGCCTACGACATTGGTCGCTAAGGCGCAGCAGGCCGGGGTAGGGGTCTTGGGTTTATGTGACCACGATAACTTTGATGGCCTGCCAGAGGCGATGGAGATGGGCAGGCGAATCGGGGTCAGAGTCATTCCCGGCATCGAGCTGAGCGCATGCGAGGGAGATAACTCGATTCACGTCCTCGGCTACGGGGCCGACGCCAACGATCCTGAACTGACTGCTGAACTGCGGAAGATCGTCGACAGCAGGTCGGAAAGAATCCCTCAGACACTGACACTTCTGGCAGAGTTGGGCGTACAGATCAGCCTCGAGGAAGTGCGCAAGAAAGCCGCCGGCAGCGCAATCGGCCGTCCTCATGTCGCCGATGCCATGATCGATGCGGAATACGTGGCTAATCGCGATGAGGCGTTCGAGAAGTATCTCGCGGTTGGCAAGCCCGCCTACGTCACCCGCTATGCCACCGAGATCGGACGAGCCATCGACCTGATTCACCAGGCTGGCGGCGCTGCGGTGTTAGCACACCCGATGATCGAGGGGCGAGGCGAACAAATGGAAGTCGAGCTCATCGAGCAGCTGACAAGGCGTCACGGCTTGGACGGCATCGAGGTCGATCATCCCAGCCACGATAATCACAGCAGGGAGTTGCTGCGTCAGCTTGGACATCGCCTTGGGCTGGTTCGTACTGGAGGCAGCGACTATCACGGCACCGGAAAGATCGGTCACGAGCTCGGCTGCGAAACAACTCGCTGGACAGCCGCCCAGGAGCTGATCACCAGGATTCGCCGGCACGGCGGTAACGTTCCGGTGCTCTAGTATGGATGTCATGAGTGAGCAGAAAATGGAAAATAGCCCGGCTGAAGTCGATAAGAGCGTTGAGCAGGCGCTAGGCGAGTCGACCTCCGAGGCCTCCCTGCAGGCCAGCCTGAAACGAAGCAAGGCCATCGAGGATGATCTGGCCGTAAACCCGCAGCGATACCGGATGCTGACCGGCGACCGTCCTACCGGCGAGCTGCACATCGGTCACTATTTTGGTTCGCTGGCTAACCGTGTGCGACTGCAAAGCGCTGGCGTGGACAGTTTCGTGCTGATCGCGGACTATCAGGTGATCACTGACCGCGACGGCGTCGGCCCGATCAGGGAGCGCGTCTACTCGGCCCTGGCTAACTACATCGCGGTCGGAATCGACCCTGAGAAGAGCACCATTTTCACCCACTCGGCGGTGCCGGCTCTAAACCAGCTGATGCTGCCGTTCCTTTCCGTGGTTACAGACTCGGAGCTTTACCGCAACCCGACCGTCAAGGCAGAGCACGAGGCCACCGGCGGCCGTCCGATGAGTGGGCTGCTGCTGACGTATCCCGTTCACCAGGCCGCCGACATTCTGTTCTGCAAGGCCAATCTGGTTCCGGTTGGCAAGGATCAGCTGCCGCACCTAGAGCAGGCTCGCGTTATTGCGCGTCGCTTCGACGAGCGCTATGGCCGCGTTAACCCAGACGTGTCGGTATTCCCCCAGCCCGATGCGCTGCTCAGCGGTGGCGCCAGCATTCTGGGGCTTGATGGCAAGAAGATGAGCAAGTCGCACGGAAACACGATTGATTTGGGCATGAGCGCCGAGGAGACCGCGAAGCGGATCAAGAAGGCGGTCACCGACTCGGAGCGCCACATCACCTTTGACCCGAATAACCGCCCAGAGATATCGAACCTGGTAAATCTGGCTGCGCTTTGCACCGAACAAGATCCAAACGCCATCGCAGAGGAGATCGGCGACGGCGGTGCCGGGCAGCTGAAGAAGCTGGTCACCGAGGCAGTAAACGAAAAGTTTGCCCCCGTACGTGCGCGTCGTGCCGAGCTGATGGCAGACCCGGGTTACTTGGAAAAGGTGCTCGCGCACGGTAACGAGGTTGCCAACGAGGTGGGCAATCAGACTTTGAACGAGGTCAGAGCCGCGATGAAGATGGTTTATTAATATTTTCTGTGCCCTCCCAGCCCTCAACTAAGGTTGACGATATGAGAATTGCAATGATTGGTGCTGGTGGGCTCGGCGGTTTCTTCGGAGCCAAGTTCGCCGCTGCCGGACATGACGTCTCGATTATCGCCAGACAGCGAACGGTAGATGCTATTCGCAACAACGGGCTTCGTGTCGTGGGCGACACCAACCTCACGGTGGAGGTCGAGGCTACGACGGACGCTGCCGAGATTGGCGCTGTTGACTACGTTTTCTGCACCCCGAAACTTCACCAACTGGAGGATTCTCTGGTTCATCTTCCACATCTTGTCGGTGAAGAGACAGCGGTTATCACATTGCAGAATGGCGTCGAAGCGCCATTCATCGTTGCCAAGAAGATCGGCGAGAGCCACACTCTGCCCGGCGTCGCTAGGATTTTTACCAACGCAGACGAACCCGGAGTGATCTCGCACAAGGGAGGCTCCGGCTCGTTGTCCTTTGGCGAGTGGGACGGCAAACAGTCTGCTCGCACACAGGCTCTAGCGAAGGCCGCGAAAGAAGCAGGTATTCCCGTCCCGAAATTCGACAACCAATGGGTAGACGTGTGGCTCAAGTTCGCCTTTGTGGAGCCATTTGGCGTGCTTGGTGCGATGACGGGCTCGACCATCGATGTCATCCGAACCGAATTGCGCAACAGCCTCGATCAAGCAGTCGGCGAGGTATTGAGCCTAGCCAGGGCAAGAGGAGTGGAAATTCCCGATGGCTCGCAGCAGAAGATCATGGCGTCCATGGACGCGCAACCTCCTAAATCGACGTCGAGCCTGCAGCGCAACCTGATGTCCGGCGAGCCCAGCGAGTTCGAGGGGCAGCCGGGTGCCGTGGTGAGGCTCGCCAAGGAAAGCGGGGTAGTGGTGCCGCTGCACGACCTCGCCTACGCCACCCTGAAGCGAGTCGCCAGGTGAGCCCGGCGAGGGCAAGGCTCGGAGTTTCACTGCTCTTCTTCACCAACGGAGCCATCTTCACGAATATCGTGCCCAGGCTCCCTGAGTTGAAGCAAGGCTTCGCGCTTACTGATGGCGCCTACGGTTTCATTATCGCTCTGATCTCTGTCGGCTCGCTGCTGGCGGTCACCGTCACGGTTCCTCTGATAAAACGCTTCGGGCCGATAAACGTTGCTTCTTACGGTTCGATCGTGCTTTGCGCCTGCGCAGCCCAAGTTGGATAGGTGCCGATCGGGCTTGCCGGCTTGGGATACACGTTCATCGTCGGTGCTCAATTCGTCGGACAGATTTTGGGCGACCCGTTGATCGACGGCTACGGCAGAAAGACGGTCATGATGACCGGCGGGGCCTGTATCCTCGTCGGCGTGGTTTCGCAGGCGACCTCCCTGCGGCTTGCGATGGGAGCGCTGATTGTTTCAGGTTTGGTCGTTGCGTTGATGGCGGCAAAAACTCGCATACAATTTTCTCGTTGAAAAACTCCAGACGAGAGGAAACCGCATGAACAAGATATCTGCAGCAATTGTTGGATATGGCAACCTCGGCAAGAGCGTTGAAAAGATCATTTCGAAATCTTCCGACATCGAGCTTTACGGCATCTTCTCCAGGCGAAGCACGCTGGATACTGACATCCCGGTTTACGACGTTGCTGATGCCGAAAAGCATGCCGACAAGATAGATGTCTTTTACCTGTGCCTAGGCAGCGCCACGGATATTCCTCAGATGTCTGAGAAGTTCGCGAAGCTGTCCTGCACGGTAGACACCTACGACAACCATCACTACATCCCCGAGCACTACGCGCAGATGGACAAGGCCGCCAAGGAATTCGGCAACGTTTCGATAGTCTCTACCGGTTGGGATCCGGGCATGTTCAGCCTAAACCGGGTCTACGCCTCTGCCGTGCTGTCCGAATCAGATCAGCACACGTTCTGGGGGCCAGGCGTCTCCCAGGGCCACTCTGACGCGCTGCGACGCATCGACGGCGTGCGCAAGGCCGTGCAATACACTCTGCCCGACGAGGGCGCCTTGGATCTAGCCCGCGAGGGCAAGGCTAAAGGGCTGACCGGCCAGCAGGCACATCGCCGCCAGTGCTTCGTCGTCGCCGACGAGAGCGAGCACGAACGCATCGAAAACGAGATTCGCGCTATGCCCGACTACTTTGTCGGCTACGAGGTAGAGGTCAACTTCATCAGCGAAGAAGATTTTGACCGCGATCACGCCGGGATGCCGCACGGCGGTTACGTGGTCACCACCGGCAAGGTGAACGGCACCCAGGACACAGTCGAATACAGCTTGAAACTAGAGAAGAACGCGGACTTTACCGCTGCTGTCGCCGTCGCATACGGCAGGGCAGCGGTACGGCTGAAGGAGCAGGGCGTCAGCGGCGCTAAAACGGTGCTAGAGGTGGCTCCGTATCTGATCCACCCGGCACCGCTTAGCGAGCTAATTCACAACGTCTAATTGCTGCGTTCGCGAAGGACTTTGCCGTTCTTGGTGCGCCGCCGCGTCCTCTTGCGACGCGGCTTGGCGTTCCGAGGCGGGCGCTTCCGCTGCGTTTCTTCCTTCTGCTCTTCCGGTTCCTTGATGCGGCCTTTGGTGCCTTCTGGAATCTGAAGGTCGGCTAGGAAGTTTTCGCTAGTCGAATACGTCTCCGGCGGGTCGGCCAGATCCATGCCGAGCGTGCGGTTGATGACGTTCCAGCGGGTGATGTCCTGCCAGTCGACCAGGGTCACCGAGACGCCAGAGGCTCCCGCCCGGCCGGTGCGGCCGATGCGGTGGACGTATTCCTTGGCCTCGTCCGGCACCTCGAAGTTGATGACGTGGGTGACACCGCTGACGTCGATGCCTCGTGCCGCGACGTCGGTACAGACCAGAATTTTCGTCTGGGCGTTGCGGAATTTCTTGAGTGTGCGTTCGCGCTGTGCCTGGTTGAGGTCGCCGTGGATCGGTCGCGCGTCGAATCCTCGGTCGACAAGGTCGTCTGTCAGCCTTTGCGCGGCGCGCTTGGTGCGGGTGAAGATCATCACCTTGCCGACGTTCGGGGCTTGGAGCAGCTTGCTGATCATCTCTGGCTTATCGAGATCGTGAGCCTGATAGACCAGCTGGGTGATGTCCGGCACGGTGGCCTGCGCGTCGTGCCCCTCGGCCCGGATGTGAACCGGGTTGTGCAGCCTGGAGCGGACTAGGTTCATGATCTGAGCAGGCATGGTCGCCGAGAACAGCAGCGACTGTTTATCCTGCGGAGTGCGGTCGGTCAGGTTCTCGACGTCGGGTAGGAAGCCCATATCTAGCATCTCGTCGGCCTCGTCGAGAATGAGGAATCTTACCTGTGAGAGATCCAGTGCCCCTTGCTTGGCTAGATCTAGCAAGCGGCCAGGGGTGCCGACGACTACGTCGACGCCCTTCTTCAGTCGGTTAAGTTGTTCGTCGTAAGAGACGCCGCCGTAGATCGTTACGAAGCGGGCGCCGGTTTTGCTGGCCGCGGTTCTAAGATCATTCGAAACCTGCTGGGCGAGTTCCCTGGTGGGAGCCATGACCAGAGCCTGCGGCTTACCGTAATGCTCGAAGTCTTCGAAATCTTCGCTGCCTGGCAGGGTGATTTTTTGGAGCAGCGGAAGGCCAAAGGCCAGGGTCTTTCCAGTGCCAGTCCTAGCCTGGCCGATGAGATCTGCGCCACTAAGCGCGATCGGGATGGCCATCTCCTGAATCGGGAATGGGCTAGTAATGTTTTCTTCCGCTAAAGCCTCGCAGAGGAGCGGGTCGATTCCTAGGCTCTCGAACGTGGTCGAGGCAGAGCCCTCTGCATTATCGGTAGTTTTGCTAGTGTTCATCAATCCCGATGCTACCCGCAAACCACTAACAACGCCTACTGCCGTAGTTTTTGCGTGTCTGCGTGGCTGATTCCAACGGCCAGAATTCTCGCTAAAGTTTGATGCGTGAGCGAAAACAAACTGGTCAACGTCGTTTCTTATGCCAATCTGTGCCTGCACGAGGAGCTGGTGTGGCTAGCAGCTAAAAGCGAGGATATGGCAGACAGGCTCCGCCTAAATACTCTCGGCGCCGGCCACTTTGCGCGTTTCGCCGATAACGCTGGCTCACTGAAATCAATGAAGAATCGCTTCGAAGATATTAGCGGCACTATTAACGAGTTCTGCAGGCTAACCGCGCCGAAGAGCGATTCCGAAGCGATGCTCAGGGTCTGCTTGGTTGTCGGTTTCATCGAAGAGCTGGTCAAGTCGGTTGAGCCTAACCTCTCCGAGATGGAAAAGAAGGCCTTGAAGAGCAGCACCCAGCTTTGGCGAAGCCATGATTTTGCTAGTTCCAAGGTGGTCGGCCATCTGGATGACGAGGGCGTGGTTGACATCCTCTCGCTCTACGGGCGTCGAGTCATCTCTGAGCTGATGCTCACCGTTCAGACGTTGGCGGCAGCAGATCCTGCGCTCAGTAACGTCCTGAGCGGCTCCGATGGCGATGGCCTCGACGACATCGCGGGTGTCGGTGAGCTGATGGACGAGCTATTAGAAAAAGCCCGCGCCAGGATGCGACACCTGGGACTGCGGGCTTAGTCTAGTTTTATTTCTATACGCCGAAACCGACGGGACGCTGGTTCTGAGAACCGATGTCGATGTATCCGATCTTTTCGGTCGGGATGACAAGTTTCCTGCCGTTTGTGCTTTCGAGAACCAGAGCCTTTTCGCCATTCTTAGCGTCCTGGAGCTTGTCCAGAACTTCTTCAGAGGTCAGGCTGGTTTCGATTTCTAGCTCACGAGCAATCTGAGTTACGCCAATTTTGATATCCACGTTTTCAAATCTACAAGGTCGAGCAAACGTTTATGCGGCTATAGAGATTCGTTGATTAGTCGATTACTTTCACATGATCTGCCTGCTGGCCCTTGGGGCCGGTGACGATCTCGAATTCTACTTTCTGTCCTTCTTCGAGTTTGCGGAAGCCGTTGGCCTCGATCGCGCTGAAGTGGACAAAGACGTCCTCAGACGATCCTTCAACATCGATGAAACCAAAACCTTTTTCTGCGTTGAACCATTTAACAGTTCCGTTAGCCATTACCTTCTCCATTCAATCGGTTGGCGTCTCAATCATATGAGAGACGATCAGGGTAAACCTAAAAGGGGCATCAAAAATTGTCAGTGGCCCCTGATTGAATGTGAATATGCAGTTTTCAAGCGCGAAATTGGTTGTTGGTGTCGCCGGTAGCGGCAAGACCAGAAGGCTGATCGAGGACGTCACCTCGAAGGTCAGGGCTGGCTTGCCGCTGAGCAAGATTCTGGTTTTTGCTGCTTCCAGGCCGTTGGCTCAAGAACTGCGCACTCAGATACTGTCAGAGATCTCAGAGTCCCAGATCAATCCCCAGATAACCACCATGCATGGTTGGGCTAAGGAAATACTGAAGAGATTTACGCCGTCAGATCAAGAACCTCCGGTAATGCTCACCGCGCCGCAGCAGGAGTTTCGGCTTCGGGAACTTCTCTCGGCTTTTCCCGTGACCATCTGGCCGGAATCATTGCGACCTGCTGCAAAGACCAGGATCTTTGCCCGCCAGCTGCGTGAGAAACTGTCTGATATCAGACAACACGGTCTCGACCCGCAAGACCTTCTGGATGGCTCCGAAACTGAGCAGAGCCTAGGCCGATTCTTTGCTGAGTATCTGGATGTTCTGGATGCCGAAAACGCGCTCGACTACACCGAATTGATCCACCGGGTTCGGCTGCTGCTAGCTGATGGGGCGGCCTCGGTGTTAGCTGGTGAAATAGACACGGTTTACGTGGACGACTACGCGGAATTGGATGAGTCGCAGATCAGGCTGCTCACCGATCTGCACGCGGCAGGAATCGGCGTCGTTGCTTTCGCCAATCCAGACACCAGTGTTTACGGCTTTAGGGGCGCAGAACCAAGAGCGGTGATGGACTTTGCGAAATACTTTGGGCCTGACAGCGAGCGGGTCGAGCTGCCGCAGAATATGCGCTGCGCTAGCGCCATAGCCAGAGCAGCCAACCAGATCACAGCGAAATTGCCTTTTCGGGGCGGGATCTCGCCCACTAAGCTGAGCGAGCCCAGAGAAAACGATTATCCGGGGGTGCTCAGGGCGATATCCGTCAACGAAGAGAACTTTCTTTATGACCAGCTTGCTAGCGTCCTGCGTCATGCGCATGCCTTGGACGGCATGCGGTGGAACGACATGGCCGTGATAACCAGAGCCGGCCGGGCCGAAGTCAGCAAGCTTGCTAGAACGCTCACCTCGGCTGGTGTCTCGGTCGTGACCTCGGGCGACGAGCTAGCGCTCAGCCAGGAGGTCGCGGTACGCCCGCTTTTGTTGGTGCTTAGCATCGCCACCCGAAAAGTTACGGGTGGTGAGATCACTGATGACGAACTTTTCTATTTGCTGACGTGCCCGATTGGAAACATGACAGCCGTAGAGGTCAGAAAACTGTTTTCGGCAGACGCAGAAGATAGCAAGGCGGTGGCATTCATCAGAGATCTAGTCGATAGGGTGGCTGAAATGATCTCGCAGGGGCAGGCCGTCTCTAACCTGCTCTGGGAAATCTGGTCTAGCACGGATTGGCCGAAGCGGTTGCGGGCTGCCGCGTTGCGAAATGACGAGAATTCCCAGGGGGCGAATCGGGATCTCGACGCGGTTATCGCGTTATTCGATCTAGCCGAGCGCTCAGAGCTGAGCGGAATCCGGGCCGTCCAGCAATTCACCGACGAGGTGCTTAGCCAGCAGATCGCCGCTGACACCACTAGGGAATCAGACCACGCCAGAGCGGGCGTCTCCGTGCTAACCACCCACAGGGTGCTCGGCAGGCAATGGAAGTTGGTGGTGGTCGTCGGCCTCCAGGAGGGGGAGTGGCCGAGGACAGTTCCTCAGGTGCGTTTATTCGAAGATCAGGTCAGCCAGGCAGAACAAATCGCTGCCGAGCGCAGGGCTTTCTTGCTTTCGATCACCCGTGCAACCGATCAGGTTTATCTGCTTGCTGCAAACGGTAACGATGGCTCGGGCGCCAGGGTGTCGAGGTTCATGAGCGATGTTGGCGTCCATGTTGAGCAGCACCAAGCTGAAGAGATAACCAACCTTTCTGGGCTAGTGGCCGGGTTCAGGCGGGCTGCCGCAGATAGAACGCTATCTGATGGCCTCAGGAAGGCGGCAGTCGCCCAGCTTTATAAGCTCAAGCAAGCTACCGATGCGCACGGCAACCCGCTCGTCGCTGATGCTAACCCGAAAAACTGGTGGGGAATCCTGCCGGTCACTGCTAGCGACGTTCCGATATCGAAAGATGACGAGCCGGTCAGATTAAGCGGCAGCGATGTTGAGGACTTACTGGAATGTCCCAGAAAGTGGCTTCTTTCAAGAAAAATGAATGCTGAGCTGGATAACAAGTACGCGGCCAACCTGGGGAATGTGATTCACGAACTTGCTAGCGAAAGCGACCACCTGGATCTGGACGAGCTCAACGAAAAGTTCGAAAACACCTGGCCAGAGATCAAACCGGATATCGATTGGTATGCGCTGTCGCAGCACGAAGATGCTCGAAAGATGATCGTTCGGCTTAAGAACTGGGTTGAGACTAGCGATTTCGAGCTTATCGCAACAGAGAAACGCTTTGAAGTGGATCTAGCTGTTGGGCGTCAGAGAGTCCTGTTGGTGGGGCGAGCTGACAGAATCGAGAGGGATTCCTCCGGTGCGTTGCGAATCATCGATTTTAAGACTGGATCTAGCACCCCGACCAAGAAACAAGCAGAGTCTAATGTTCAATTGGGGGTTTATCAGCTTGCCGCCCGGCTCGGAGCCTTCGATGACGTTTCGGAGAGCAGATCTTTGGCGGACGCTCATCTGGTCTATCTCAGCGTGCCCGATAAGAACGAGGAGATGCCGAAGCAGTTCAGCCAGCCTTCGTTGGATTCTCGTCCCCAAATCAGTGATGTTGAAACCGATCAGCCGACCTGGATACACGAGTTGATTTATCAGGCAGCGAACGTGGTGCGAAGCAATAAATTCGACGCGACTGTCTGCAATACCTGCAGGGTTTGTGCCTTTAAGGTTGATTGCCCGGCCTTCTCTAGGAGTTAATCATGGCGAAAATTACCAACGAAAAAGAACTCTGCGAGGCACTCGAGATACCCTTCAGCGCAGAACAGCTTGCTGCTATCACCGCTCCGCTTGAGCCTGCGGTGATTATCGCGGGAGCGGGAACTGGCAAGACCACGGTCATGGCTGCTCGGGTCGTTTGGCTAGTGGCCACTGGCCAAGTCAAGCCAGATGAGGTGCTGGGGCTGACATTCACCAGAAAAGCAACCGCTGAGCTTGCCGATAGAATCAACTCTTCCCTTGCCAAGGTTGGTTTGGCGGCTAGTTCCGGGCATGCAGAGACCGGGGAGCCCTTCATCGCCACCTACGACTCTTTCGCTGCCTGGGTGCTTAGAGAATACGGAATGCACGCCGGGGTAGATACCGGGCAGAAGCTGCTTTCGCAGGGCCAAAGTTATCTTCTCGCCTCAAACGTGGTGGAGAATTTCGCTGGCAAATTCGAGTTTCTGGACAAGTTGAAACCCGCCACGATAGTTAGGCGGCTGATCAAACTAGCAGAAAACGTCAGCTCCAATCTGAGCACTGCAGAAGACGTCAACTCGTTCACCGAGACGTACGTCAACGAACTCGATAACGCCCCTTATAGCCGCAATAAGAAACCCTACAAACCAATAACTGATGCTCGATGCGTCGCTCTCGAGCGGCTGGAACTTCTTGGTCTGGCTAGGGAATATCAGCTGTGCAAAAAGAATAACCAGTTGATGGAATTTCACGATCAGATGTCTTCTGCAGCTAAAGTCGCTGCGAACCCGTTGGTCGGTCATCAGATCAGGGAGAGGTTCAAGGTCGTTCTGCTTGACGAATATCAGGACACTTCTGTAGCTCAGTCAAAGCTTCTCGCCAGCCTGTTTGTTGATCCTGCGGGAAATTCGCATCCGGTGACTGCCGTCGGCGACCCATACCAGGCTATCTACGAGTGGCGGGGAGCATCGGCAAGCAACATTCTTGAGTTCTCCGAGCAGTTCAAGGTCAAAGACCAGCCCGCCGCTATCTATACGCTGCAGACTAACCGCCGCAGCAAGCCGAATATCTTGCGGCTGGCCAACGCCTTTGCCCAGCCGCTTCGTTCGCCGGATGTGCCTCAGGCCGTGGACTCCGCCGGCAAGCAGATAGACATTATCTTGGTCTCGCCAGAAGAAGGTATAGACGATTCGGCTGCGTCTAGCCCGGAACACGGGATCGTCGAGGTACACAGTTTTGTCGACTGGCCGAGCGAGGCCAGGTGGATCGCGGAACAGATCGCTTTGATGCGTCATCTCGGAGAGACAGAAAAGTGGAGTGACATCGCAGTCTTGGTTAGAAATAACAATTCGATCCACGAATTGTTTAATTCGTTGAATGACTTGCAGATACCCGTAGAAATCGTTGGTTTGAGTGGCCTGCTCTTGCTTCCCGGAATCAGAGATATCGTCGATATGCTCAGGCTGCTCGACGACGTCACGAACAACCCCGCCGCGGCGAGATTGCTTAGCGGAAATAAATGGCGTCTCGGCCCAACCGATCTAGCCGCATTTGGCAGACGTGAAAGAGACGCCTGTCTTATCGACAAGGCGTTCGACATGATGAAGGCGTCTTCCGGTGAAATCAGCCCTGAGGCTAGAGAACGGCTAGGGGATTTTTTCGATACCTTTAACGAGCTTCAGAAGCACAGGGAAGAACCAGTTCTAGACCTAGTCTCTAGGGTCGCTTCTAAATTGGGCCTAGTGGCAGAGATGCGGTTTTCACCCAGCCAGTCGTCGCAGCTGAGAAAGTTCTTAGACGAGATCGGAGAGTTCTCGCTCAGCAGCCAAACCGCGACCTTGTCTGGGCTGGTTTCATGGCTAGATGCTGAAGAGGAGGAGTCCGATGGGCTAGAGCAGGCGAACGTATCAAACGATGATTCGGTGAAACTGCTGACCATGCACAAGGCGAAGGGCTTGGAATGGAAGGCAGTGTTCTTGCCCAGACTGGTCGAAGGCACCTTTCCAGGCAGCAGAACTAGAAACAACTGGGTAAGGAACTCATCAGAGATGCCTTCGCCTCTCCGGGGCGACGCCGAATGGATTCCCCAGCTGGAAGAGGTAACAAAGGCTGGTCTGGACGATTTCGTTGATCGGCTGAAGATTAACAACCTGCTCGCAGAACATCGCCTCGCCTACGTGGCAGCTTCCAGGGCTAAGCAGAAACTCGTCCTGACGTGTAATCAGTGGGACGGCGCGAGCAAACCGAAAGCTCCATCAAGCTACTTCATCTTGGCGGCTTCGCAGGAAGATGGAGATTACGTCTATGCGACCCAGATCGAACTAGCAGATCCAATACTGACGAATCCGGCTTCGGATAATCCGAGTGGCTTCGCCTGGCCAGCAACCGATGACTTTGATGACACCGGTCAGAAGGAAGTAGCTCAGGCGCTTTTATCTCTTGACTCGGCAGAAATGCCTGAACTCAGTTTCGAGGATCGGCAGCTAGCCTCGCAGTGGGCTGAGACTGTTGATCTGCTGATCGAAGAGGCCATTGAGAGCCGACAGAGAAATACTGACCGGGTGTTGCCGAAATCAATCTCGGTCAGTCAGAGCGTCTTGCTCAGCAAGGATCCCGAGAGGTTCTGGGCAGAGCTGGCACGCCCGATGCCGCGCAGAATTAACAAGATGTCCGCGGTTGGCACCAGGTTCCACGATTGGGTCGAGCAAAGGTACAAGGCTGACGCGCAGCTTGGCAGCGATGCGTCAGGTTCCGATGCCGACGGTGGAGACTTCGCTGCGCAGAGGTTCGAGCAACTCTGCGCAGCTTTCGAGGCCGGACAGTACGCCGACCGAGAGCCTGTAGCGGTGGAAGCGGACTTCGTGCTGGTTCTCGAAGACGGCCAGCAGGTCAGGGGCCGAGTAGACGCGGTGTTTAACTCAGAAGATGCCGATTACGACTACCAGGTCGTCGACTGGAAGACCTTCGACTCGCCTGGCGACGCGATGCAGCTCAGTCTCTATCGGGCAGCCTGGGCGCAGATTGCCGGGGTGCCGCAAGAACGGGTCGATGCCGTCTTCTATCACGTAATGAGCGACAAGATTGAGAGGCCGTCTTTAACCGTGGTTAAGTAAAAACCTGGCTTAGCTCGTGTCAGTAGGCTAGGGATATGCCATTGAATTCGGTATTGAAGAGCGCATCTGACGTTGCTTCCTGGAAACTGCCGGCTCTGCTAGATCATTGCCAAACGATCCGAGACGATGGCTCATTCATCGAGCACTGGGGCACGGACAATGCCAGGCTGGTTAGGGTAGACGCCGCCAATCGTGTTGAGCTCCCCCTAGGTTCTCAGCCTTCCGTGGCTGACAACCCGCAAAGTGCCGTCTTTGTTGGTGCCGCCGAGGGCAAATATTGGTTCGCGATCCGTGGGAGCGTAGCGAATGGGGTGGCGCTGCGAGACGCTGATCTGAGCGATGCGCAGCTGCAAGTAGCGACTGCTTCGATAGCGATCCTAAACTGGTGGGACTCTGCCAGCTTCTGCTCTGTCTGCGGCGGCAAGAACGTCCCACAAAACGGTGGTTTCCAGGGCAAATGCGAGACCTGCGGCAAAGAGCAATTCCCCAGGACGGATCCGGCCATCATCGTCGCCATCTTGGACGAGAAAGACAGGATTTTTCTGGCGCACAATACCGGCTGGAAACAGAACCGCGTCTCGATTTTGGCGGGTTTCGTAGAAGCGGGGGAATCGGCGGAGCAGGCCTGCTACCGAGAGATAGAAGAAGAATCTAATCTGCGCATCCAGGAGCTACAGTTCTTTGGTTCCCAGCCATGGCCTTATCCGAGGTCGCTGATGCTTGGTTTCTTCGCCAGGGTATCTTCGCACCAGGCAAAACAAGCGAGGGTAGACGGCAAAGAGCTTGATTGGGCAGGTTTTTATTCTCGCGAGGAAGCCCTGGAACTAGCAGAAAAAGGCGAACTGATCCTGCCAACCAGGGTCTCAATCGCCAGCAAGATGCTACGCACCTGGCTGGCTGAGCCTCAACTGTTCAGTTAGCCCCGATGCCCTGCGAGCAGGTTTACCGGCAGCAGAGATGATGGACTCCCTAGTTCCAATGACGCGCAACTCTCTCTTTGCCCTAGTGGCAGCCGTATAGAGAAGTTCCCTGGTCAGAATCGGCGATTCCGGGGGCGGCAAGATCAGGGTGACCTTCTCGTACTGGCTGCCTTGAGACTTATGCACGGTCAGGGCATGCATGAGCTGGAAAGCATCGAGCATCGAGGTTGGGATCAGCTTGTAGTCTTTGTGGCTGCCGATGGCTGCCTGCAGAGAACCCTGGTTAACCAAAACGCCGGTGTCGCCGTTGTAGATCTCGATATCGGGTGAGTTCGAGGTAATGAGCACCGGCATGCCGGCGTGAAAGCCGTCTGCTGGGTTCCAGCCGGGAAGGCTAGAACGCAGGAAGATCTCGATGTTTTCCTGCCAGGAGCTCACCCCATACGCGCCGTGCGCGTGCGCACAAAGCACCCGATGGCTGTCTAGGGCTTCCAGCGCGCTGCTGATATCGCCGGTTTGAGCGCTAGTGAGCATCTTGGTGGCCGCAGCCAAGATATCTTGTGACGTAGCCTCGCCTCTTCCCAGAGAAAATTGTCCGGCGTCCATTTCTATGTACTCGATGCCATCTGAGCTGTCCAGGATTTCTAGCGCGGTATCGGGGTCGTTGTCCCTGATCGCAGCCGCGAAGCTGGGTATCTGGCCTTCGTTGCGTAGGTTAACGTGCAGACGGGAGACCATCGACCCCGTCTGGCGATTTCCCGGCATGTCGGCGTCAACTATGTCCGCGAGCACGGTTCCGACGTCAATCGAAGTGAGTTGATCTGGGTCACCGATCAGCACGAGCCTGGCATCCGCACGTAAGGCCGAAAGCAGCCTGATCATCAACGGCAGCGAAAGCATCGATACCTCGTCGACGATTACCACGTCGTGAGGGAGCTTATTGCCGGCGTCGTAAGTGAAGCCATTTAACGGGCCTCTAGATCCCAACAGCTTGTGTAGCGTGACGCCGCGATCCAGCCGGACGTTAGCCAGCTGCCTGGTCAGCTCATTCTCGGATAGCGACTCGTTCATCCTAGCCGCAGCTTTACCGCTGAAGGCCGTCAACCCCACTCGTAGCGGCCGTTCAGAAGTAACCGATAGAGCCATCAGCAGGCTAGCCAGGGTGTGAGTTTTTCCGGTGCCTGGCCCACCCGCGATCACCGACAGCCAGTTGTTGACGCTGTTCTCCACTGCTCTGCGCTGATCTATCAGCGCCTCTTTCAGCTTGTCAGATGCGTTCTCGGGCGAAAATAATTTGTCGAGCAGAGCCGAGAGTTTCTTCTGGTCAACGACTGGTGGAGCCACAGAAATCCTCGAGATGATGTTCTGGCAGATCTCGTCCTGGGCGAGCCAATTTTTCTCCAGATAAAGATTTCCAGAGACAAAGCGCAGGGGATATTGGTTCGCCGTTTCTTTGGAATCGGTGGAAACGACAGGGCTTGAGGCCAAAGCATCGCGCCACTGTTCAAAGTCGGGCCAGTCGAGATCGTCAAGCAAATTCAGGCGTTCTTCGTCGGTGATCTCTTCGGTGACGATCAGCAGATCCCTAATCCCTGAAACAGAATCCATCGGTAGGCAGGTGGAACCAAGCTGTGTTGCCTGCACGGTCAGGGCGGTGGCCAACAACACCTGCTCAGATTTTTCGTTGTAAAGCAGCTCTAGCGCCCTAGCCGCATGAACGGCGGCGAGCCCAATCAATCCGGCTTCGTTGAATTGTTTGATAAGCCCTTTGGCGACGATGCTCTCTTGGTTTCTCATCGAATACCTCCAGCAATTATCTCGGAAGCACGAACTGCTATCTGCGGGTCAGGGCGCCAGGTGAAGACGCCGCACGGCATCCCTTCGGTCGCTGGCGTATCTGCCCCGACCATTCCTCGGACGAACAGGTATCCGGCGCCTCCCAGATGTCGGGCTGGGTCGTAGCCCGGCAGCCTCCAGCCCAGGTACCTGTGCAGTGCAACCATGTAGAGCAGGGCCTGAAGCGGATAATGCGCCTGGCGCATCATCTTTTCCATGGTTTTTGCGTCGTACATCTCCGAGGAGAGCACCTCGTCGGAGGCAACAGGAATGCGGTTGGTCTTGTAGTCAAGCACGGCGAATCTATCCGAAACCTGTACGACGGCATCGATCGAGCCGGTCAAGAAACCGTGCAGCGTGCTGTGCGCGGCAGGGGTAGAAATAAGCTGCTTGCCGTAGCCGAGCAATATTCCAGATGGGTCGGCGAGGTTCTCGTCGTCAAAGAGCATTGCCAAATCGGCGAGAAGCGCATACTCTATGTCCGACCCCATGGGCATTTCGAAGTCGAGCTCGGCGAGTCGATGCCTAGCGCCGATATCGCGCAGAGACATGCCATCGGAAAGATCACCCAGTGGAGTTCTGACCACCTGCTCCAGCCCGTCGGCCAGCACACCGGCCTCTACGCCATCGAGAGGAAAAACATCCAGGGCCTGTTGACTTTGCGTCAGCAAATCTTCCGAGAGATTCTGGCTGGCGGGATCGTTCACCTCGAGTATCGAGTGGACTAGCGTGCCGAAGTTGACCCCGCCTGGAAGCTGTGCAAATTCAGAAATGTGTTGCGTACCCCCGTCACTGGAAACTGGTTCGACCAATTCCTCTAGCGGCTCATCGAGCTCCTCTGCTAACGCTGTGCCGTGGATCGCTGCGGTGAGCCCGGAATACGAGGTGCGCTTGAATGTCTGGTCGATTTCCCTTGTGAACTTCGCTAATTTGAGCGGAGCAGGTGCCTTTTGCTCGCCACCGAATAGCGTGCGCTTAGGCGGCAGCTTGGCGCTAGCCTGACAAAAATTAATGTGCTGGTGGCTTCCGCCAGAGTTCAACTCAAACAGCAGACGATGAAGCGGCGAAGCCGTCGTGTTCATTTTCGTGGATGCATACCAACAGATCAACAGATTAACCGCTCGCGTCGCCGCGACATAGAACAGCCGCAGCAGTTCGGCCGCATCCTCTGCTGCATAGATGGGGTAGCGCTCGGTCTGCCACTCGACATCGATAACCCTCCTGCCCTCAAGGTGGCCGAAAGGCAGCCGTTCAGCCCATTGTTTATCGGTTGAGTAATGGTCGCTGGCCTCGGGCAGCAGAACTACCGGAAATTCGAGCCCTTTAGCCTGATGAATCGTGGTGATCGTGACGGTGGAGCGATCGGTCTCCAGCCTGCGCGTTCGCTCAGCAGAGTTCTGCTCAGATGTCCTAGTGATCTGCTCGTCGAGCCAGTTAAGAAGTCCCGAAACTCCGAGCTTGTTCTTTTGCTGAGCGCTATCGAGTAGTTCGGCGATGTGCTGGAGATCAGTTAGTTTTCGCTGACCGTCCGGTTCAGAAAGAACCCTGGAGTAAAGCTCAGAGTCATCTATTGCCTTCTCGAGAACGGAAATCGGGCCTCTTGTGGCAAGCAGCTTTGCATACTGCCGCATGCGCATGAACGCCAAATTGCGTGCGCTCTCATCGGCTGCCAGATCGATGGAAGTCAAGCCGAAGAAAGACGTCAGGGTGGCCCTGGTCATTTCCTGGACGCGCTGGGAAGCTAGCGCGCTAAGGAGCGTCTTCCAGTCGTCAGCCGCCTCTGACTCAAAAATGCCGCTTGTACCAGTGAAGACTGCCGGTATGCCCGCGTCTTGCAAGACCTGATGAATGGCCTCGCCTCGCCTATTGCTACGAACTAGGATCGCGATATCGCTCAGGCGCACCGGACGAGTTCCTGATTTTTCTTCCAGCGTGTAGTTTTCGGTAAGCGAGTAGATGCTCGCGATGATGTCTTTGTCGATCTCGGCCCTGGCAACACCGGCAGAAAGATTTTCGCCAGCTATCTGCCTTACCAACACGGGGCGCTCCACAGCTTTACCGGACGCAGCGATGTGGCTCTTTGTTTTGTTTGCCCTTACCGGAGGCAGATAGATGGGGGAGTCCTGAGCTCCGATGTTGGCCGCGCCGAATAACTCGTTGACGCCCTCGACGATGCCCGGATCAGAGCGATAATTTACGCTCATCGTCTTCACGGACTTCGGGAATCTTGAATCGCTGCGCTTGGCCAGTTGATAGGTCTCCACGTCGCCGCCGCGGAAGCCGTAGATTGCCTGCTTCGGGTCACCGATCAACACGACTCGGCATTTCGGTGCGAATGCTTTCTCTATGATGCGCCACTGCTGAGGGTCGGTGTCCTGGAATTCGTCGACCATGACGATGGGGAAGCGTTCTGAAAGAATTTCGGCGGCCACGCCTCCCGTTTCAGGATCGTCAAGGGCATCGGTGAGCCTGTTGACCATGTCGTCGTAGCCGTGGATGCGCAGTTTTCGTTTGCGCTCAAAAAACTCTTCCCGGACGAGACTCGCGAACTTGGCCTCGGGAATATCGGCTGGAACTATCTCTAGGCTCGGGCTGAGGCACACTTGCCTGCCGATTATTGTCGCTCGCTGAAAGCTCTTATCGTTTTTGTTTTGCCAATGATTCAGGTAGCTGTCGGCTACCACCTCAGAAATAAGTTCTGACATGTCTTCGACAAAGACGCTAGCCTCATCATGGTCTACACACATGCCGAGCTCCCTGAGCATAGTGGAGCTGTACTCGTGGATGGTCGCGATCGAGGCCTCGTCGATCTTGCCTAGACCATCTTCGAGGTTTCGACAGATCTCATCTACGTTGCCTTGAGCCAATAGCCGGTCTACCTCGTCTTCCGGCTCCTTTCCAAAGTCCCGATAGAGTTTCAGGCTAGTCAGAGTGCCCGCCAGCCGCTGATGAACCCTAGACTTCAGTTCGCCGGCGGCCGCACGGCTGAAAGTAACTATCAGCAGCGACTTGATCGGGAAACCAGCCGCTACGAAGCGGGCGGCAAGAGCCGCGATAGCGTATGTCTTGCCCGTTCCAGCGCTTGCTTCGAGCAGGGTTATGCCCTGGCCGGGCAGCTCGCCGGTCAGCTCAAAAAACTCTGGTTTCGTCATCGTATTTGAGCCTTTCTGATCGGCTGAAAGAGCCAGGCAGACAGTTGTTCGGCTCGGGAATCGAAGATATCGGTGTTAGGCGGAGTTGGATCCAAAGCGTGGGGAGAGTCGAGTAGCAGCTGACTCGCGTCTCTATAGAAATGCTGCCAGGACAGGTCTCTATCGTATTCGCCGAAACCTTGCCTGTTCGACCAGGTCTGGGAAAACCTCCAGTCAGGGCGGTCACTGCTGTTTCTGCGCCAGACCACACCCATGTACGCGGCGGCGGTGTCGATGGGAAGCGGAACGAGTTGCTTAGCTCCGTCTTGAAGCAGCAGGATCAGATCGCTAAGCCAAAGCTGTGCCTGCTCTTCACCAGGCGCGGCCAATCTGCGGACAGCGTCAGTAGAAATGACGACCGCTTCTTTCGGGGCTAGGCCGCTAGCCGAAAGCATCGATAGTTTCACCCAGGCTTCTGCTAGCGAGATCGCCTTCAGCCGCCCCGCCCTGTGGATGATTACCCTTCCGTCCCACGTCCGGATATCTCCGCTCAGCAGGCAGGTGCTCTGCCGTCGGCCGGAAAAACTCAGCGTGATGTTGTGGTCGCTAGCGGGACGGTTACCGCGAGCTGCCAAAACATCCTGAGCAACATGGGCAGCCTGATCGACGACGTCGTTGACTAGTTCTTTACCCTGCTCGTTCAGCACCACTTTTCCAGACAAGCCAGCGACATACTCGACCCTGTCAATGTGGACTCCCGATAACAGCTCATCAATCATCTGCGAGCGCAGCGCATATACGGATAGACCGTCGGGTGAGATCGGCAGCTCGGTTTGCACTTCGGTCTCATACGTGTTCAGGTTCAGCCCGCTCGCAGACGCCAGCAGAGCAGCAGCCGGGTTCCGTAAGAACTTCACGACCTGGTCGATGGTGAACTCTGTCGGCAAATCATTGGCGAATTCGGTAGCCCACAAGGGAGCTGGGGTCTTAGCTTCGGGCTCAGGCCTGGTGACCGCGCCGGAGTAAGCCCTAGGATCGAAACTTGGGCGAGTAGCCGAGAAGTTTCTTTTGTTGTAGGCCTGCAGCGGGTGGGAGATCAGCAACTTTTCGTCCGGATTCTCCCACAGTTTCTGCGGATTCTTAACGCCGCAGGCATCCAGAACATCCAGGACGGCGATCGGCGGCGCCAGCTTATTTCCGGTCTTAGAACTCGCGGACTGGGTTATCACCACAAATTTATCTTCGGCAGCCAGCAGCGCGTCCAAGAGCTGTTGCCTGGACGCCCGCTTCGGATTGCTAACCAGGTGATCCTCGGGCAATAAATCATCGCCGATCGGGCGTCTCCTGGCGGGGAAGTCCTCGTCATTGAGGCCAAGAACGCAGACCACCTTATGCTCGATGGCCTGCAGCTCGCCGAGTTGAGCGATAAGTAGGGAGCCGTTGCCGAAGTTTGGCCTGCTTGCCCTCGGGCGGTTTATCTCCTCTAGCCAGCCGCGAATATCAGCCGAGCCGAGCAGCACCCTTGAGGCCCGCGAGCTGTTGGCTAGCCTGGACAGCTTGCCCACTGCATGTGCCAACTGCCATTCGTTCTCCGAATCGACCTGGGCTAGCTCTTGAGCCGTCTCGATCAGCCGACACGCCCACTCGCTGGCCGTCGCGGGCTTAGCGAAGCTGAAAATACACTTGCGGATCCTGGAAACCGCCTCGGCCAGCTTTCCGATAACGTCCAGCGTGCTGGACTCTATTTGGGCTAATGCCGCAACATCCTTTACTGCCGTTGGCGGCTCATCAGCAAATATCGCGCCAGTTAGCATGCGCTGTATGCTGTTCCAGCAAGTGCCGACGGCAAAAGAGCCGAGATCGTAGCGGCTGCGGTGTTGGCTATCGATTCCCCAGCTGGTGTTCGTCTTTGTGAAGAGCTCAGAGATCGTCTGTAGGTCTTCCTCTGAGAGATCAAACTTTGCGGATACCGGGGGCAGGCTGAGAAAATCAAGGAGCTCGGAGATGTGTCCTCTGCCCTGGATGAGATCGAGCAGACTTTGGAGCATTTCGACTATCGAATTTGTGTGGAAGATAGATGCCGTTGCCAACTGAACACGAAGATTCTTTGCCGGGTGCTCGCGAGTGGAGACTTCCTCTGAGTTAAACAGCGCGGAGATATGCGTAGAGAAGCGATTTAGGTTGGGGACTAAGACCAAAACGTCCTTCGGCTCAAGCGAACGATCGGACTCGAACACTTCGGCCAGCACGTCTCTCAGCACCTCTACCTGCCTGCTTAGCCCGTGGCTAGCGTGGAACTCGATAGTGCCATCGGGCTGTGGGCAGGCCTGAGCGGGTTCGTCGCGCAAAATCGCGTTCTGCACTTTCTCCAGCATCGTCGTCTCCCCGCTAGCAGGAGCCGTTAGGCCCGAGAGCCTGTCGATGCCGTAGCGCGCCAAGAAATCATTGTTTCGGGCTTCCGGCAGGGCTAGCTGCCAGATTTTTAAGCCAGCGTGACCGACCAGAGCGTCAAGCAGTTCCTTGTCTTGGGGAATTGGATCAGCAATCACGGCTGCTAAGAAAACCTTTGGGAATGATCCTGCGTCGCTCACCAGTTTCTCGATGAGTATCTCATGACGCTCACTAGGGTTCGGAACGTCGATCGAGGCGCTCAGCAGTCGCCAAATTTCGGCCTGCCACCTCTGATATTCCGGCAGCGGGTCGCCGGATGGGCAGACATCTTTGCCGCTTTGCCAAACGCTCAGTAGGTCGGGGGAGTGCTGCAAATAATGCAGGTAGAGCCTCGCGACCCGCCTAGCGGTCACCGAAAGCCGACCCGGGCGATCTTTTGAGCCAGCAAGGTGTTTGGCGATAGGCCGGAACCAGGGCTGCGTCGACAGCGATTGAAAAACGTTAACTATGGAAAGTGAAAGTTCGGAAAGCTGCCAGGGGTCATTCTGCGGATCGATGCCACACAGATCTTTAGATAGACGTCTTCTGAGGCCACCTAGCGTGACGAAATCAACGCCCGCACAAATTCCATATCCGTTGCTTTTGGAGATGGTTTGCGAAAGATGCCGCTCGTGCCCCTTGGAGGTAACTATCACTAGCGCTTTGTCGAAGACGCTTGCGGCAGCGTTTTGCAGGTCAGCAGCGATGGCCGTTTCCGCTTCGGCCCAGCTGCTCACTAGCATCGAATTGCTTTCTGATTTCTTCACGGTTAACACCTTAGTAATAGCCACTGACAATTTTTGACCAGCAGGGTTTAGTCGGCGTCAAACTTTGTCAGAGGCAGCGCATATGGTTGAAAACATGACATTTGATCCTGATGCGTTGCTTGCTGGGCTGAACGACGAACAGAAAGAGGTCGCGACGACCTTCGGGCAGCCCGTCGCGGTTCTGGCGGGTGCCGGAACCGGCAAGACAAGGGCAATCACGCACAGGATCGCGTACGCGATAGCTACCGGCCGCCAGCAGGCGCCTTCGAGCTTGGCTGTCACGTTTACCACCAAGGCCGCTGGAGAGCTTAGAGCGAGGCTGGCGAAACTAGGCTTCCCGCAGGTCGCGGCGAGAACCTTCCACTCTGCCGCGTTACGTCAGCTCAAGTACTTCTGGCCTAGGGTCGAGAATACCGAGCTGCCAGACGTAACCAGCAAAACCATCGGCATCGTCGCACAGGCCTGCAGGCACATGGGGTTAGGCGATGACCTTTCTTTGCTGCGCGACCTGGCAACAGAAATTAGTTGGGCGAAAGTCTCGAACGTCACAGCGGAGCGGTACCCGCAAATCACCGAAAAGCTGGGCCGCGAAGTCAGCGATTTGGAACCTGAACAGGTTGCGACAGTTCTCAAGAACTACGAAATCTATAAGCGCAGAAGGGGAGTTATCGACTTTGACGACATCCTGCTTTGCACCGCAGCCATGCTTCATGAGCACAGGAGCGTCGCGGAGCAGGTCAGGGAGGGCTACCAATACTTCACCGTCGATGAATACCAGGACGTCAGCCCGATTCAGCACACTCTGCTCGAGCTATGGACGGGAGGCAGGTCGGACATCTGCGTGGTCGGCGACCCGGATCAGTCGATTCACGCCTTCGCGGGAGCTGATCGGCGCTTGTTGACATGTTTCAAGAAGTATTATCCCAACGCCACGGTGCTTCAGCTAACCAAGAACTACCGCTCGACACCGCAGATCATCTCAGCGGCAAATAGCCTGCTCGCGCATCAAAAAAACAGGCGTCCCCTCATCCCGACTAGGGAAAATGGCCAGCAGGTCGAGCTGGTTTGCAACAAGGACGAAAACGATGAAGCAGCCGGCATCGTCGCTTGGTTGGTGGCGAAACATCGCGAGGGCTACGCATGGGACGATTGCGCGGTGCTTCTCAGGATCAACGCGCAGTCCGCCACTCTGGAGACGCATCTTAACGACGCCAAGATTCCCTATACGGTCAAGGACGCCGAAAACTTCTACGACAAGCCAGAAATCAGGCGCGGCCTCAAAGGCCTTAAAGACGCGTGCGCTTTCAGCCCAAACGCGGCGGGGGACGAGGCAAAACAACTGTTCCAGAAAATAATCGAGCCCCTCGGTTGGCGCCCGGAAGCACCCGCAGGGGCAGGTGCCGTTCGCGCCAGGTGGGAGTCTCTCGAGGCTCTCAGAACCCGCGCAGATCAGTTCATCGACGAAGGCCTCGAACTGTCCGGGCTCGCCGAGGAATTATTCAAGCTGGCCAGCCTGAAGCAGGTGCCCTCTGCGCAGGCTGTGACCGTCAGCACCATGCACTCAGCCAAGGGCCTCGAGTGGCCCGTCGTCGCGATAATGGGCGCTCGAGAAGGCATGATGCCATTCTCGATGGCCAAGACGCCCGCCCAGTTGGCGGAGGAAAGACGCCTGTTCTACGTCGCCTTCACCCGCGCCCAGCAGGAGCTGCGGGTTTCGTGGGCTGGTGAAAAGCGCAGGTCGAGATTCCTGAACGCCATTGAATCCGAAGATGCTCCGCTGCCCAAACCCAAGGCCAAGAAGAAGAGGTCGGCCAAGACCTGCTACGTCTGCGGCAGATCGTTGACCGGGGGAGTCCAGAACAAGCTCGGCCGCCACGACTACTGCGAGGCGACGCTTGACGAAGACCTGCTCGGCGCGCTTAAGGAATGGCGCAAAGCGGTTTCGGAAGAAGAGAAGGTGCCGGCCTTCGTCGTCTTTACCGATAAGACGCTACAGGCGATCGCGGAGCGCAAACCCAGAACCGAATCGGAGTTGAGACAGATCTCGGGCATCGGCCCGGTTAAGGCCGAGCTCTACGGCAAGAAGATCCTCGAATTGGTTGGTGAATAAAAAGGAGGCGACGGTTTCCCGTCGCCTCCTGATAAGACGTATTACTTAAGCGCGGCCAAGAATACGGTTCAGGTTAGTGCCACAAACCGGGCACTTCGACTTAGCCATCTTGGTGCCACGGTCGTTAACAACAACGCGGCCCTCAGCCTGACGCTTTTCCTTGCACTTAACGCAGTAGAACTCGCCACTGTAAGTCTCTTCAGCCATGTTTCCTCCTGTAGACTTTGAAACTTGGTTGACATTAGCGTTACGTGCGGCTGCTGCCAACCCCTTGTGTTTCCCTAGCATATAGCTCTTTGGGCAAACCTGTGAAACTCGCCTAAGTTCAGATGCCAATTCTGGGCATAGACAAAGCGATCTTTCTAGCCACTAAGCGCCGCAGACCTGCGAGATACTGCCCGCATAGGCGACCGGCACCGGCGATCCGGCGCACAGGCTGGTGGTGGCCTGCAAGCCCTCGTTAGTGCTCAACGGCATGCTGTGTCCATAGATCCTAGTCTTCACTCCGAAGAGCGAAGCCAAGACGCTGGGGGCCGCCGGGGTGACCACCTTCGTGCTTTCGGGGTCTAGGTTGTTCAGCTCCGCTGCCTTCTTGAAGGCGGCTTCGCGGGGGAGCACCTCGTCAATAAGTTTCTTTTCTGCTGCAGTACGTTCATCGAACATGTAGGCACCGAGCTCGTTCTTGATCACCTCGGGAGCGATGCCGCGCCCCTCGGAGACGATGTTCACGAAGTCTTCGTAGGCGCGCTCAAGTCCTCGTGTGTAGTTAGCGCGTTCCTCTTCTGTAATATCCCGGAACGGGTTGCCAAAGTCTTTGCCCTTGCCCTGGGTGAAGTATTCCTGGGTGATGCCACCGGATGTGATGACGCCCGATTCCAGGATGTTTCCGGTGGTGGCGGTAACGTCCTTGTAGTGGGTGATCGGGCCCATGATCACGCCGATCGAGCCGATCATCGTGCCATAGTCGGCCGCGATGTAGTCGGCGCCAGCCATGGAGTACATGCCTCCCGACGCTGACATGGACTGTACGTAGGCCAGCACCTTCCTGCCCGTGCGCTCCTTGTAGCGGGCCACGGCGTCATGAATGGCTCTGGACCCGGTGATGGTTCCGCCGGGAGTGTCCATGAGCAAGACGAGGCCGTCATAGTCGTCGGCCTCTAGCGCGTCGATCTGTTTGGCGATCTCGTAGCCGTAAACGCCCGTGTTGAACGCGCTTGCACCACTGTCGGTCATGATCGCTCCGCTAATGGCTACGGCAAATAGCGTGCTGTTGGCATCGTCCGGGCCCCAGACCTTTGTCGTCAGGCCGTTATCGGCTTTCGGGTCGACGGACGACGCAGCCACTATCGCACCAACAATCATGCCGAAGACCAGCAGAATCGTGAGAACCACGCTGATCACCCCGAAGCCGACGGACGCGCCAAGGCCAACGCCAAACCCCTTGGAGAAAGAACCCTGCTTTTTCGGGGTAACTGGAACTTGAGGGGCTACGAGTGGTGGCGGAAAGTCAGCCTGAGGATTGGGTGCAGGCGCCTGCTTCAGGGGCTGCGGGATCTCGTTTTTTGGCGGCTGTGGTTGTTGAATCGTGTTTTCGTCTGCCATCATTTCCTGCCTATTCGGTGTCGTCTAAAAGTTTACGAAGGGCCTCATCGAATTCGTCCGACGAGGTCGCGCTGCGTTCCCCGCTGGCGTAGCCTATCGGGTCGTCAAGGTCGGCTGCCGTGGGTATCAGGTCGGGGTGAGACCAGACGAGGTCTCGCTGCTCGGACCCCTGTTTTTCGGTCAGGGCAGCCCAAAGATTCGCCGCGTCGCGCACCCGGCGAGGGCTAATCTCCATCCCCACTAGGCTTTCGAAGGCCTGCGACGATGGGTCGTCGGTCACCCTGCGACGGCGCAGCGTTTCTGTGAACTGGTCAGCGGTATCTTTCATCCACGGCAGCGTGGCGCGATAAGTAACCTCGTCCACCCAACCCTCGATCAGCGCGAGCAGGGTCTCGAGGCGACCCAAGATCTCCTCCTGCTCTTCAGTCTTGGTCGGGCTGAAGAGCTTGCCTTCCATCTTCTTGCCCATCTCCGATAGGTGTTCGGGCGACATGGACTCCCAATCGACCGGCCCGAGGGCATCGGTAAGCGCTGAGGCATCAATCTGAATCTCGCGGGCGTAGTGCTCAAGCATCGCGAGAAGCTGCGGAGCAAGCCAGCCGACATTATTGAAAAGTCGCTGGCGGGCGGCCTCGCGAACCGTCAGATAGATCTGGATGTCTTCCGCTCGCTGCTCTAGACCCTTCGAGAACTCGTCAATGTTCGTCGGAATCAGGCAGACCTGGGGAGTCTCTAGTAGCTGCAGGCCGATTTCGCTGCCGGAGAGCGTCTGGGTGGCTAGTTTGCCGATGGCCTGGGAAAGCTGCATCGCGTACATGGAGGCGGCCGCGCTTCGCAAGAGGGGAGCCATCATCTTATTCAGTTGGGCTAGCTGGTCGTCCTCGCCCTGGTTAACGCCGCCGATCATCCTCGCTAGTGCGTCAGCCAGGGCATTAATGATTGGCGAGACGATTTTCTGCCAGGCGGGCATCGTGGCCTCAACCCACTCCGCCCGGCTGAGCGCGCGAGCGGGCGAAGAGGGGGCGCTCAAGTCAGTTACCTCGTCCAGCCATTGTTCCGCCAGGCGCTCAGACTCACCGAAGGCCCGCTGAGTCTCGTAGTCAATGCTCGGGTCGGGGCCTGCTGCGGCGACCGCATGTCTGACGCTAGTTTTCATCGCTTCCCAATTGGATTCAGGTTTGGCTGAGGCGGACTGCGCAACCTCTTCGAAGCTGCTAACTATCTGGCTGAAAATCTCGGAAAAGTCTCCACCGCTGACCTGGAAACCGGCCGATTCGAAAATCTTGCGCAGGAATTCTTCGGGATCTTCGTTATTTCCCGGTTTGTTCTGTTCAGACATGTCGCTCCTTAGTCTCTTCAGTATCAATTGAACCCCACGGCACCAAGTCTTTTCTAGCCGAGTACAGATGCTCGGCTACTCTTGTCTATGTAGTTTCAACTATCAGGCCTGGAGTTAGGTATCGATGATGAGAGATAAACGTTTTCTGACCACGTTGGTCGCGGCTTTCTTTCTTTTCGTGTCGAGCCTCATCATCGGTCTGACCCCAACCCGATTTGTTGCTTGGCAACCCGGACAGGCCGTAGATATTCTTGGCTCAGATTCAGCCCAAGCGCTAAAGATCGAGGGGGCAGCAACATATGAGACGAGCGGTCAGTTGCTGCTAACGACGGTAAAAGCCACGGGGTCTAATTCAAACCTTTCGTTGGCGCAGGCGCTGATTGCCTACTTCAAGAAGGACAGCCAGGTGCTGCCGCGAAGCTATGTCGCGCCCCTAGAGCCGTCTAGTTCAAGTAAGAAGACCAGAGACCGGCTTGAGGACGAGAGAAACAAGCAAATGAGCGAATCTCAGGACGCCGCTCTTGTCGCCGCTCTAAAACTTGCCGGGCTACCCGTTGAGCAGACAGTACAGGTGACCAGGGTCTCGAATTCTGGTCCGGCATCTGACAAACTCGCGGTAGGCGACACGATCTTGAGCATGAATGGGACGAGCATCAAGAAGAAAGCCGACATTCAGACGATTCTCGGCACTCTTCGTCCCGGCGACGAGCTGGAAATCGTGCTGAACCGCAAGGGCGAAGAAATCACAGTTAAGGTTCCCACGGTTGCGGGGAAAGAGAACCCGCAGGCAGCCAGATTGGGCGTTGAATTTTCGGAAAGCTACAAGCACGCAGCGTCCGTAAAGTTCAAGCTGGATAGCGAGATATCGGGTTCCAGCGCCGGACTTCCGTTTGCACTGGGCGCGTATGATTTGTTGACACCAGAACCCGTCATTGACGGTCGAGTGGTTGCAGGGACGGGCAAGATTCTGCCGTCCGGCGAGGTCAGCGCGGTTGGCGGAATCCGGCAGAAGATCTCAGCGGCAGAAGATGCCGGCGCCGAGATTTTCTTAATTCCCGCCGGGAACTGTGTTGATGTTGAGGGGAAGACCTCGATGCGGCTGGTGAAGATAACCAAATTGGGCGACGCGGTTTCCAGCCTGAAGCTGTTAAAAGATCCTGCTAATAATGAGATGGTGCCGACTTGCTAGACCAAGATCGTCAGGCAGCCCTTGAGGCGTGCCTACTAGAAATCGAACGCTATAGCGCAAAATTTGGCTGGGATCAGCCGGCCCGGCTGTTCGCGCTGGTGCCCACTGCTGAGCTTTTGGCAAGCAGTCCTGAGCTTGCTGGCCAGATCGAGGAAACGACACCCGGTTCCTTCTCTTCAGTAGAGCAGGAAGACTTCCAAAGCGGCACCGATCTGTTTTCAGACCTGGTCAACCTATCTTGGCCGGAGGCCGTATCGGGATGCGCGCTGGTCACTGAGCGCGCGTTCTTATCCAACGAGTTTGAGGGCGAGATTCCCGAGGATCCCGCCGAGGCGGCCGACTTCGTCGCTAATCATCCCAGACGCCAAGACCTGCGGATTGTGGCTGGCGTGCTGCGGAGCGGACACGCGACGTGCGTAGCACGCCTAAAGAGCCAACCCGATGAGCTGCTGCATGGAGACTTGGTGCCAGCGCTCACTTCGGTCTTGGCGCACACCTTAAGCTAATAGACTTGAAGATAATTGAATATGCAGATTAGTAACGATCAGTAAAGGTAACGATGTCTAAGCAAACATCCGCTCAGCCGCAAAGTCGTGGCAGGGCATTAGCGCCAACGTTGGCCGTGCTCGCCGTCTTGATTGTCGGCTTTTTATTGTTCTCACGGATCTGGACGGACTTCCTCTGGTTTAAGTCCGTCGAGACCCCGCAGGTTTTCACCATTCGATGGACCAACACGATCCTGCTTTTTGCCGGATTCTTCTTGGTGAGCGCGGTTGTTGTTTTGATCAACCTGCTGATCGCCCGGCGAATAACTGCCGGTAAGAAGGTTAAGGACAGAAGCCAAACCGTTCTTTTCGTGTTGGTTTCCATCGCAATTGGCGTTGTCAGCGGCCTATCTGCGATTAATCAGCTAGAGACTTTCCTGGGCTGGATCAACAAGACAGAGTTCGGTCGCCCGGCGGCTTTCTTCGAATCGCTGGATGCTTCCTTCTTCGTTTTCGATCTGCCTTGGTGGCGTTACGTGGTTCAGCAGGTTGGCTGGATCTTCATTTTCGGTCTGATGGCTGCCGTCGTCTTCTACTTCCTGATGTCGAATTCGGCTTCGATCAAGATTGATCCGATGCAGCTTCAGCGCGGCCAGGTGCCCCAGATGCAGCTGGTCAACCCGTTCAACAAGAATGCTCAGGCGCACGTTTCTGCCCTGGCGGGTTGCATCTTCCTAGTGGCCAGCGGTTGGATGTTCCTGCAGCGGCTTTCTTTTGCTTACAGCGACAACGATTCGTTGTTCACTGGCGTCGGCTACACCGATCATCACAGCAGAATCGTGGCCACCACGATCATGGCGGGCGTGCTCTTCGTAATCGCGATCGCCTTCTTCGTCAACATCAAGCTGAAGCGTTGGCTGGTGCCTGGCGCGGGTATCGCTGTCGCGCTGGTCACCGCGCTAATTACCCAGATGATCGTGCCGGGTTTGCTGCAGAACTTGCGGGTTAACCCCAGCGAGCCGGTTATGGAGAAGCCCTACATCGAGAAGCAGATCGAGGCGACGAGGTTTGCCTACGGGGTAGAGGACACCGAGATCGTCGACTATCAGGCCAAGACCGACGTCAGCGCTGGCCAGCTTCGGGCCGATGCCGTCGCGCTTCCTGGCATTCGACTGATGGATCCGGAGGTCATCGCTCCGACGTTCGAGCAGCTTCAGCAGGTTCGCGGTTACTACTCGTTCCCGAAGGTGCTGGACGTCGACCGCTACACGATTGATGAGAAGGAAACCGACGCCATCGTTGCCGTCCGCGAGATCGACCGAAAGGGTCTGCCAGAGCAGAACCAGACCTGGAACAACATCCACACCGTCTACACGCACGGTTACGCGCTAGTCGGTGCCTACGGTAACCGCAGGCAGGCGAGTGGCGAGCCGGAGTGGATCACCCGCGACATCCCGCCGGTTGGCGAGCTAAAGCAGGAGCAGGCGCGCGTTTACTTCGGTGAGAAGACCGACACATACTCGATCGTCGGCGCCCCGGAGGGCAGTGAGCCTGTTGAGCTCGATACCCCAGGCGGGAATGAGGAGAGCGGTGGCGAGACTTACACCACTTATACAGGCAAGGGCGGCGTACCGATCGGTAACCTGCTGACTCGGGCAGCTTACGCGGCGCGCTTCGGCGACATCAACATGCTGCTTAGCTCTAGGGTCAACTCTGACTCCCAGATTCTCTACGACCGCACTCCCGCTGAGCGCGTGCGGCAGATCGCGCCTTGGCTGAACGTAGACCAGGATCCGTATCCGGCTGTCGTGGACGGCAGGGTGGTTTGGCTGCTGGACGGCTACACCACTTCCAACAGTTTCCCGAACTCGCAGCGGGTTGATCTTCGTGATGCCACCTCCGACTCGACTTCGAGCTGGAGCTCCTCGGGTGTTGCCCGTGAGGACGTCAACTACATGCGTAACTCGGTGAAGGCCATCGTCGACGCCTATGACGGAACTGTTTCGCTCTATGCCTGGGACGAGGAAGACCCGATCCTAAAGACCTGGGACAAGGCCTATCCGGGGATCCTGAAAGACAAGTCCGAGATCAGCGATGATCTGCTTAACCACATTCGCTACCCGCAGGACATGTTCAAGGTTCAGCGCCAGGTGCTCGGTCGCTACCACATGACTGACCCGATGGCTTGGTACCAGCAGTCCGACCTCTGGGTGATCCCGAACGATCCCAGGGCCAAGGACACCAAGGAGCCCCCGTACTACCTCTCGATCAAGTGGCCGGGCGAAGAGAAGGCTGTCTTTAGCCAGACCGCGGTCTTCGTCCCCAACGAGCGTGAGAACCTCGGCGCATACATGGCCGTCGTCGCCGATGCAGCCGACGAGGACTACGGCAAGATCCGGGTGCTGCGTCTTTCTGACACGCACCAGGTGCCTGGCCCTAACCAGACCTACAACGCGATTCAGACCGATCAACGGGTGCAGCAGTCGCTGCTGCCGTTCACCACTCAGGGCGCTGCAGAAGCCGTTTACGGCAACCTGCTCACCTTGCCGCTGGGCGGTGGTCTGATCTACGTCGAGCCGATTTACACCCGAGGCAAGACACAGGGCGCATATCCGGTGTTGCGTTTCATCGCGGTTAGGTTCGGCGATCACATTGGCATCGGCGAGACGCTTCAGGAGTCCCTGGACATGGTCTTCGAGGGCGACGCCGGCGTCGATACCGGCGAGAAGATAACGCCTAGCCAGGGCGGCGATAAGCAGACAGAGCAGCCCAAGGTTGGCAAGGAGGCCGCGCAGGCCAAGCTGCAAGAGGCCGCAGCCGCGTATCAAGCCGCCGACAAGGCACTCAAGGAAGGAAACCTGGCTGAATACCAGAAGCAGGTTGACATCGCTAGGGCACGAGTCGAGGAGGCCGACAAGGCACTCGGCTAAGAGATAATAAATCGAGGGGCGAATATTCGCCCCTCGATTTATTTTTAGACCTCTACTAGACGCGCGTCGAATCCCACGTCCGTCAGATCGGACAGCAGTTTTTCGCTTTCGCCGACCGCGACCACATTGCAGCGGGACGGCAACACGACCTCGTGGAACGCCAAGTTCGCTGCCTCAGGCGTGATATTCGTGACCTGTTCGTCAAGTTGGGCCAGGTAATTTGTCTCCAGGCCGACGGCAACCAAGGCGGCGGCCTGCGAGGCTATCGCGGCAGAGGTGCCGTAAACCATCGGCGAGATGCCAAGCAGGTAATTCTTTGCGTCGGTGATCTCATTTGCAGAAAGCGGCTTATCTAGACGCAATGCCTCCATGGTTCTCTTGATCGCGTCGGCGGCCACATCAGTTCGGAAGCTGCTGCTGAAGTTGAACGTACCCTTTTCGCCGACGGGCGAGGGGCTCAGCCTGGCGCCGTATGTGTAGCCGAGCTCTTCGCGAAGCAGCATGTTTAGCCTGGACCCAAATGAACCGCCAACCGCCAGGCATGCCACCCTGAGGGCGGCCCAGCGCTCGTCTCGCCGGCCGATGCCGACGCCGCCAATTTGGACGTTCGCTTGTACCGCGTCTGGCCGATCAACCACCCAGACAACCGGCTCCTGGCTACGCTCAACGATCGGCTCGGCGTCTACCTTCTGGCTGGCCTTGCCGTCCCAGGGGCTGAACGCGTCCGCGACGATCGGCTCAACGTTTTCGGGAAGCTTTCCGGCTAGAACGAGGGTCGCCGCCTCCGGCGACCAGAGGCCGTGAATCTCCTCGAGGTCAGAACGTGTGATGTTTTCGATCTGCTTAATGCCGCCCAGCTTCGCCCGGCTCAGGCGCATATTGGCGGAAAATACCGCTTTGTTAAATGCCTTGGAGGCGATATAGCTCGGGTTCGAGTTAATCTGTTCGATCTGAGCGACGTGCAGCACTTTCTGCCTGTCGATCTCTTCGGTCGCCAGCTCGGGTGAGTCGACCACCTCAACAAGCAGCGGTAGAGCTGCCTGGAGCCTGCCGGCCGCAACATCCAGCCGGGCAAAGGTGGCGTTGTGCGTTGCTCTGCCGCTGAAACTCGCGCCCTGATCCTCGATGGCCTCGGAAAAAGCGATGCCCGGGTGCTGCTTCGTGCCGCTGCTGGCAACGTTTAGCAGCAGGGTAGAGATGCCATCTATCTTCTCGGCAGCCAGCGGCACCGGAAGCACGAGTTGGCAAGAAATGATGTACTGGCCGGGCAGATCGAACGCGAGCAGGCGAAGCCCATTTTCTAGGGTCTTATCGATCGCCGGTTTCGGAAACGAATAGGGCGTAGCCGCGGCCAAATCGGGGCGGGGAAGGCGCATATCAGTTCTGCCTTTCGTAGTGCAGCTCGGCGGAGTTCTCGGGAGAAAACCACTTGGCCGTGGCCTGGGCCACCTGCTCTGGCGTTACCGACAGCAGCAGGTCGAGTGCCGTGTTGATTCTCTGTGGATCATCGTGCAACGTGGCCACCTCGCCGAGCTCGTCGGCCCTGCCAGAAACCGTGCTGATCAACGCCAGCGCGCTATGTTCCAGCCCGGCCTGAATCCGAGCCAGCTCTCTCGGCTCCGGACCCTTTTCTGCCAGCTTATGCAGTTGTTCATAAATCGTCTCGACGAGTTCGGAAGTCTCAACGCCAGGAATCGAACCCGCGTTGAGCATTGCCAGCGAGGTGCCCCGAACCAGGTCGAAATCGTTGCCGCCGACGTATTCAGCCTTCTGTTGCTCGCGTACCATCAGCCTGTCGAGCCGCGAGGACTCGCCGGCAGCCAGAATGTCCAGGGCTAGCTGGACGGCGGGGGCATCCTGATGAGTGCAGGGCGGAGTCCGCCAACTCAACACCACCGCGTCCCTCGGCACGTCACGCTTAACCCGATTCGTCGGCCTGCCCGTGTGCTTTTCCAACTGAGCGGGGCGGGTCTGAGCGGGCACGTCGCCTCGATCCAAGTGGCCGAAATACTTTTCGACAAGCTCAAAGCCCTGATCGGCGCTGATCGGCCCAACGAGCGTCAACACCAGGCCGTCGGGACGGTACCAACGGTCGAAGAAGCTCTTTACGTCGCTCAAACTCGCCGCGTCCAGATCCTCCATCGAGCCGATCGTCGGGTGCCCGTATGGATGATCGTCAGGAAAGTTCAGTTCCAACAACAGCCTGAGCATGTCGCCGTATGGCACGTTGTCATAGCGCTGCCGTTTTTCCTCCTTAACCACCTCGCGCTGATTATCGAGATTCTGCTGGGTGACCGCCAGGCTGGACAGCCGGTCGGCCTCAAGCCAGAGGGCCAGCTCCAGCGCGTTTACGGGCACGGTCTCGAAGTAATTTGTGCGATCAAAGCTAGTGGTGGCGTTACATTCTCCGCCGATAGCCTGGATCGCGGTCAGGTGTTCGCCGGAAGCCACCTGCCCAGAGCCCTGAAACATCAAGTGTTCGAATAGGTGGGCGAAGCCAGTTGCACCGGGCATTTCCTCGCCGGAACCGACGCGATACCAGAGGTTCACGGCGATAGCCGCCGCATTTGAGTCGGGACTGACTTGTACTTTAAGACCGTTTGAGAGCGTTGTGGTTTCTACCGGCACTCTCACGCGCGAATTTGCCATGACGGCAATGTTAGCTCTTGTTGTGCCGCGGCACCGAGCAATGTTCCTTGGGGAAGCACAGATTCTTCCTCGACCACGTCAGCAACCAGAACCGTGACGTTATCGCGGGTGCTGGACATCGATTTCTTGATCAGATCGTCGACGCACTTTTCGGGAGTCTTCTGCCTGCGAAGCGAACGGGCGATAACGTCCTGAGAGACATAACTCGTCAGACCATCGGAGGCGACGAGCCAGCGATCGCCAACCTTGCAGCTGATCGGTGCGATCGCCGCCAGCGAGGCGTCCTGCGGAGCTCCGCTCAGAGAATGCAGCAGCATGTTACGCATCGGGTGGGTGGCGATCTCGTCGTCGGTAAGCATTCCCTGATCTAGCAGCATCTGCACCCAGCTGTCGTCCCGGGTAATTTGTTCCAGCTTTTCATCGCGGAATCGGTAGATCCGAGAATCGCCGATGTGTACCGCGAAGAGAACCTTGCCAGTACAAAAGAGCCCGGAGAAAGTGGTGGCCATACCACGCAGGGCTGGGTGCTCGAACGCCAGATCCGAAAGGCTCTTGTTAGCTTTCGTCAGCGCAGCCCGAAGCGTACGCATGTTGATGTTCTCAAGCGTGTCTACGTAGCTGGCCATCAGAGTGCAGATGGTCTGCGAGGCGACGTCACCAGCGGTGCTGCCGCCGACTCCGTCAGCTATAAAAACACTGTTCGCGCTATAGAAACCAGAATCCTGGTTGCTGCGCCTTACTGGGCCAATCTCTGAGCGCCCAAAGCTACGCAGCTGCAGCGCCTGTAGATTGACCGAATTCACGTCCACGAGGCTATCCCAAAACATCTCGTAGAACGTAGTGGACCGGGAGAAAAAAAGTTGATGACGTCCCGGGTATATTAATTTTTTTGGTAATACACCTAAATAGCACGCCGGCCAAAAACACAAA